>NZ_JAHWFK010000070.1 GCF_019710575.1 Paractinoplanes polyasparticus
TCCGGCGTCCGCCGCACCTGCTCCTCGAACAACACCGGGAACGTCACCCCCGGCAACGGACCGGAGGTGTCGTTCCAGCCGTGCAGCACCCGCTCCCGCTCGGACCGGTCCAGGATGTCGACCGCGCCCAGCCGGGCGTCGGGCGACGCGGCGACGAACCGCAGCACCCGGCCCAGCCAGTCGGCCAGCCGGAGGGCGGTCGCCGGTTCGAACAGATCGACCGACACGATCAGCGATCCGTTCAGCCCGGCGGGCCGGCCCTGATCGTCGAAGGCCTCGGCGACGGTGACGTCCAGGTCGAATTTCGCGGCGGTGACCGGCAGGCCGTCGGCCGACGGCGTCTTCGCGCCGGTCCGCGCGCCGGGCAGGTCGAACGCGGAGCGCTCGTTGTTCTGCACGGTCAGCATCACCTGGAACAGCGGGTGCCGGGCCAGCGACCGTGTCGGCGCCAGCTCCTCGACCAGCCGCTCGAACGGCACGTCCTGGTGGGCCAGGGCGTCCAGGCTGGTCTCCCGGACCCGGGCCAGGATCTGCCGGAACTCCGGGTCGCCGGACAGGTCGGTGCGGATGACCAGGGTGTTGAGGAAGAACCCGACCAGGTCGTTGACGGCCTCGTCGGTGCGCCCGGCGACCGGGGAGCCGATCGGGATGTCGGTGCCCGCGCCCAGTCGTGACAGCGTGACCGCCAGCGCGGCCTGCAACACCATGAAGGTGGTGACGCCCTCGGCGCGGGCCAGGCGAGACAACTGGTCGTGCACCTCGGCCGGCACGTGCAGCGGGACGCTGTGGCCGCGGTTGGTCTCCACCGCCGGCCGCGGGCGGTCGGCGGGCAGCATCAGCTCCTCGGGCGCGCCGGCCAGGGTCTCTCGCCAGTACGCCACCTGCCGGGACAGAAGGCTCTCGGGGTCCGACTCGTCGCCCAGCAGATCCCGCTGCCACAGGGTGTAGTCGGCGTACTGGACGGGAAGCGGCGCGAAGGACGGCGCCTCGCCGCGCTTGCGGGCCGCGTAGGCCGTCGTCAGGTCCCGGCCGAGCGGGGCCATCGACCAGCCGTCACTCGCGATGTGGTGCATCACCAGCACCAGGATCTGCTCGTTCGGGCCGGGCCGGAACAGCCATGCCTTGACCGGCACCTCGCGGGACAGGTCGAACGCGTGCTCGCGGGCCCGCCCGACCGCCCGGCCCAGCTCGGCGCCCGCGACCTCGGTGGTCTCGAGGCTCCAGTCGAGCTCGTCCGGCTCCAGGATCCGCTGGTACGGCGTGCCGTCGTCGACCGCGAAGACCGTACGCAGCGACTCGTGCCGGCCGATGACGTCCCGCAGCGCCGCCTGGAGCACGGTGACGTCCACGTCGCCGCCGAGGCGCATCACCATCGGGATGTTGTAGGTGGCCGTCGGTCCTTCCAGCTGGCTGAGGAACCAGAGGCGTCGCTGCGCGAACGACAACGGCACCCGCTCCGGGCGGGCAGTCGCCACGAGCACCGGCCGCGCCGGGCCGGTCTGCGCACCGGTCAGCCAAGCCGCCAGCCCGGCCGGCGTCGGCGTCTCGAACAGAACGCGCAGCGGGACCTCGACGCCCAGCACCGTCCGGATGCGCGACAGCAGCCGGACGGCGAGCAGCGAATGGCCGCCCAAAGCGAAGAAGCCATCGTCCACCCCGACTGTGTCGAGGCCGAGCACGTCGGCGAACGCGGCGCACAGCAGTTCTTCCTGCACGGTGGCCGGCGCGCGGCCGGTCCCGGTGGTGAGTTCCGGCGCGGGCAGCGCGTTGCGGTCCAACTTGCCGTTCGCGGTCAGCGGCAACTCGGCCAGGGTCACGAACGCGGCCGGCACCATGTAGTCCGGCAACCGCGCCGCCGCCAGCTCCCGCAACCGCTGCTCGGCGACATCACCGACCACGTACGCGACCAGGCGCTCATCCCGGAGCACCACCGCCGCCTGGCGCACCTCGGGATCGGCCAGCAGGACCGCCGCGATCTCGCCCGGCTCGACCCGGAAACCGCGGATCTTCACCTGCTCGTCGGCCCGACCGGCGAACACCAGCTGCCCATCCTCGGCCCACTTCGCCAGGTCACCGGTGCGATACATCCGCTCCCCCGCGCCGAACGGGCACGCCACAAACCGCTCACCGGTCAGACCGGGACGACCCACATAGCCGCGGGCCAGCCCGGCACCCGCGATATAAAGCTCACCAGCCACCCCAACCGGCACCGGGTCCAGCGCCTCATCGAGGACGAACAGGCGGGTGTTGGCGATCGGCCGGCCGAACGGCACCGGCCCGTCCCGGCTCGGATCGACCTCGCCCTCAGCCACCATCACCGTCGCCTCGGTAGGACCGTACGTGTTGACCAGACGCCGACCCGCCGACCACACCCGAGCCGCCTGCTCACCGATAGCTTCCGCGCCCACCAGCAGCGTGCGCACCGAGGCGAGATCGCCGGGCTCCAGCACGCCCAGCAGCGACGGCACCACACTGGCCGCCTGCACGGAAACATCACGCAGCAGACGCGGCTCAGCCCGCTGCTCATCAGTCGCCACCACCAACGTCGCGCCCGTCGACAGAGCCACCGACACATCCAACACCGACGCATCAAAGGCGAACGACGCGAACTGCAACACCGAAACACCCGGACCAGCGCCCATCCGCGGGCCGAACACCGACACCAGGTTGGCCAGCGAACCGTGCGACACCGCCACACCCTTCGGCGTACCGGTCGAACCCGACGTGTAAATCACATACGCCAGCTCCCGGGCGTCGCCCGTGAGCGGCGGCGCATCCACGCGCCCGGCCACCTCCTGCGGGCGGACCACCGGCAGCCCGCCAAGGCCGTCCTCAGCCACCACCAGCCGGGCGCCGCTGTCGGCCAGGACGAAGGCGATCCGCTCGGCCGGATAGCCGGGGTCGACCGGCACATAAGCCGCGCCGGCCTTCCATGCCGCGACGATCCCGACCAGCATGTCGACACCACGCGGCAAACACAGTCCCACCACGGACCCGGCCGACACACCCCGCTCGCGCAGCCCCCACGCCAGACCGTTGGCCCGCGCATCCAGCTGCCCGTAGGACAGCTCGACGCCGCCACAAACCACCGCCACCGCATCCGGCGACTCGGCCACCCGCTGCCGGAACAGATCCAGCACCGTGGCCTCCCGCACCGGCGCCGCGGTGTCGTTGAAGCCCGACACCACCCGCGACCGCTCGGCCGCGTCCAGAACGTCCACGCTTCGCAGGCGTACGCCCGGGTGCTCGGTCACGACCTCGAGCACCCGCACCAGCTTGGCCACCAGCCACTCCGCGGTCGACCGGTCGAAGAGGTCGACCGACGCGATCAGCGCCCCGCGCAGCCCGGCCGGTCCGCCGTCGTCGTCCAGCACCTCGGAGACGGCGACGTCCAGATCGAACTTCACCGCCGTCTCCCCAGTGGGTCCGCCCTCGCCCTCCCGGGCCGGCCGCTCGTTGTTCTGCGCCGCGAGACTCACCTGGAACAGCGGGTGCCGGGCCAGGGACCGCACCGGCGCCAGCTCCTCGACCAGCCGCTCGAACGGCACGTCCTGGTGCGCGAGCGCGCCCAGCGTCGTCTCCCGCACCCGGGCCAGGACCTGCCGGAACTCGGGATCGCCGGACAGGTCCGTACGGATGACCAGGGTATTGACGAAGAACCCGACCAGGTCGTTCACGCCCTCGTCGGTGCGACCGGCGACCGGGGAGCCGATCGGGATGTCGGTGCCCGCGCCCAGCCGGGACAGCAGCACCGCCAGCGCGGCCTGCAGCACCATGAACGTGGTGACGCCCTCGGCCCGCGCCAGCTCGGCCAGCCGCCGGTGCACCTCGGCCGGCACCCACAGCGGCACGTTGTGGCCGCGGTGGTTAGCGACCGCCGGCCGGGACCGGTCGGTCGGCAGGATGATCTCCTCGGGCGCGCCGGCCAGCGTCTCGCGCCAGTACGCCACCTGCCGCGACAGCAGGCTCTCCGGGTCCGACTCGTCGCCGAGCAGGTCCCGCTGCCACAACGTGTAGTCGGCGTACTGCACGGGAAGCGGCGCGAAGGACGGCGCCTCGCCGCGCTTGCGGGCCGCGTAGGCCGCCGACAGGTCCCGGCCCAGCGGGGCCATCGACCAGCCGTCACCGGCGATGTGATGCACCACCACCATCAGCACCTGCTCGTCGGGTCCGGGCCGGAACAGCCAGGCCCGCACCGGCACCTCCCGCGACAGGTCGAACGCGTACTCCCGGGCCCGCCCGAGCGCCGCGCCGAGTTCCGCGCCGTCGACCTCGCCGACCTGGACGCTCCAGCCGAGCTCGGCCGGGTCGAGGATCCGCTGGTACGGCTCACCGTCGGCGACGGCGAACACGGTCCGCAGCGACTCGTGCCGGCCGAGCACGTCGCGCAGCGCCGCGTTCAGCACCGCCGCATCGACGTCCCCGCCCAGGCGCATCACCATCGGGATGTTGTAGGTCGGGTTGGGCCCTTCGAGCTGGCCCAGGAACCAGAGGCGGCGCTGCGCGAACGACAGCGGCACCCGCTCCGGGCGGTTCCCCGCCGTGAGCGCCGGCCGGGCCGGACCGGCGTCGGCGCCGGTCAGCCAGGCCGATACTCCGGCTGGGGTCGGCGCCTCGAAGAGGGTCCGCACCGGCAGTTCGGCCCCGAGCACCGTGCGGATCCGCGACATCAGGCGCGCGGCGAGCAGCGAGTGCCCGCCGAGGTCGAAGAAGCTGTCGTCCATGCCCACCGAGTCGACGCCCAGCACGTGGGCGAACGCGGCGCAGAGAAGTTCCTCCTGCACGGTCGCCGGCGCCCGGCCGCCGCCTGCCTCGGCCGCGGAGGTGAAGTCGGGGTCGGGCAGCGCCTTGCGGTCCAGCTTGCCGTTGCGGGTCAGCGGCAGCTCCGCCAACGCGACGAACGCCGAGGGCACCATGTATTCCGGCAGCCGCGCCGCCGCCAGCTCCCGCAGGCGCTGCTCGTCAACGTCACCGACCACGTACGCGACCAGGCGCTGATCCCGGGCGAGGACCGCGACCTGACGCAGCTCCGGGTGCGTGAGCAGCACCTGCTCGATCTCGCCGGGCTCGATCCGGAACCCGCGGATCTTCACCTGGTCGTCCACCCGGCCGGCGAACACGAGCTGCCCGTCGACCGTCCACCGCACCAGGTCACCGGTGCGGTACATCCGCTCACCGGCACCGAACGGCGAGGCCACGAACCGTTCACCGGTCAGCCCGGCCCGGCCCACATAGCCCCGCGCCACACCCGCGCCGGCCACATACAGCTCGCCGATCACCCCGACCGGCACCGGGCTCAACCCGTCGTCGAGCACGAAGACCCGGCCATTGGTGACCGGCGTGCCGATCACCGGGGCACCGCCCGCCTCGAGAGGTTGAGACATCGTTGCGCACACGGTCACCTCGGTCGGCCCGTACGCGTTCACCAGCCGCCGGCCCACCGCCCAGCGGTCCACCAGCGCCCGGTCCAGCGCCTCGCCGGCCGACACCACAGTGCCCACCGGCACGGCGGCCGGATCCAGCACGCCCAGCACGGCCGGCGGGAGCGTCGCGTGCGTCACCTCGTGCCGGGTCAGCACCTCGACCAGGCCACCACCGGGCGTCAGCTCCCGTGCGGGGGCGGTCACCAGCGTCGCCCCGGATCCCAGCGCCATCAGCACTTCCCAGGTGGCCGCGTCGAATCCGATGGACGCGAACTGCAGCACCCGGGCGCCGGCTCCCACCCCGAACCGGTGCACCTGCGCCATGGCGAGGTTCGCCGCGCCCGCGTGGGTCAGCGCGACACCCTTCGGCGTTCCGGTCGAGCCCGACGTGTAGATGACGTACGCCAGGTTGAGGGGGCTGACCGCCGTCTCCGGTGAGGTCTCGGGGAACCGCCGCAGGGTCGCCGGGTCGTCCAGCGCCACCGGCAGCACGCCCGGCAACGGGAGGTCGTCCAGCGCGTCCGAGCTGCCCAGCACCACGATCACCCGGCTGTCGGCCAGCATGAACGTGATCCGCTCGGCCGGGTGGCCGGGGTCGATCGGCAGGTACGCCGCCCCGGCCTTCAGCACGCCCAGCAGCGCCGTCACCAGATCCGGGCCGCGATCCATCACGACCGCCACGACCGACTCGGCGCCGACTCCGTAGCCGCGCAGCAGCCAGGCCACCCGGTTCGCCCGCGCCTCCAGCTCCGCGTACGACCATGCAACGCCGTCGGCCAGCACGGCGGCCGCGTCCGGCGACTCCGCGAGCCGGCGCCGGAACAACTCGAGCACCGTTGGGTCGCCGGCCGGCGCCGCGGTGTCGTTCCACGTGCCCAGCATCGTCGTCCGCTCGGCCGCGTCGAGCAGGTCGATCGCCCGCAGACGCAGTCGGGGCTCGGCCGTCACCAGATCGAGGACACGTACCAGGCCGCGGGTGAACCGTTCCACCGTGTGCCGGTCGAACAGGTCGGCCGACCCGGTGAGCGAGCCGCGCAGCCCGGCCGGGCGGCCCTGACCGTCGAAGATCTCACCGATCATCAGGTCGAGGTCGGTCTTCACCACCGCTGCGTCGCCGCCAGCCATCGCGACACCGCCGCTGACCTGAACGTCGGGCAGCTCCATCACGGCCCGCTCGACGTTCTGCAGCGTCAGCACGACCTGACACAGTGGATGCCGGGCCAGCGACCGCACCGGCGCCAGCTCCTCGACCAGCCGCTCGAACGGCACATCCTGATGAGCCAGCGCCCCGAGCGTGGTCTCCCGTACCCGCTCGAGCACCTCCCGGAACTCGGGGTCGCCGGACAGGTCGGTCCGGATGACCAGGGTGTTGACGAAGAAGCCGACCAGGTCGTTGAGCGCCTCATCGGTGCGTCCCGCGTTGCCCGAGCCGATCGGGACGTCGGTGCCGGCGCCGTGCCGGGACAGCAGCACTGCCACTGCGGCCTGCAACACCATGAAGACGGTGACGCCCTCGGCGCGAGCCAGGCCGACCAGGCGCTGATGCACGTCGGCCGGGACCCGCAGCGGCACCCGGTGGCCCTGGTGACTCGCCACCGGGGGCCGCGGACGGTCGGCCGGCAGCGGCAGCTCCTCCGGCGCGCCGGCCAGAGCCTGCCGCCAGTACGCCACCTGCTGCGACAGCAGGCTCTCCGGATCCGACTCGGCGCCCAGCAGCTCACGCTGCCACAGGGCGTAGTCGGCGTACTGCACGGGCAGCGGCTGGAAGGACGGCGCGTCGCCGTGCAGCCGCGCCGCGTACGCCGCCGACAGGTCGCGGCCCAGCGCCGCGCTCGACCAGCCGTCGCTGGCGATGTGGTGCATGACCAGCACCAGCACCTGCTCGTCGGGGCCGGCCCGGAACAGCCAGGCCTTGATCGGCACCTCGGTGGCCAGATCGAACGCGTGCTCCGTGGCCCGGGCCATCGTCGGCGCCGCGTCGGCGGCGTCGACCTCGCCCACCTCAAGGCTCCAGTCCAGCTCTGACGGCTCCAGGATCCGCTGGTACGGCTCACCGTCCTCGACGGCGAACAGGGTGCGCAGCGGTTCGTGCCGGCCGATCACATCCCGCAACGCGGCCTGGAGCGCGGCGACGTCCACATCGCCGCCCAGACGCATCAACATCGGGATGTTGTAGGTCGCGCTCGGGCCCTCCAGCTGACCCAGGAACCACAGGCGGCGCTGCGCGAACGACAGCGGCACCCGCTCCGGGCGCTCCGATGATTTCAGAACCGGCCGTGCCGGTCCGGTCTCCGCGGCGGCCAGCCAGGCCGCCACGCCTGCCGGCGTGGGCGCCTCGAACAGCGTCCGCACGGGCAGCTCGGCATCCAGCACCGTCCGGACCCGCGACACCAGCTTGACCGCGAGCAGCGAGTGCCCGCCCAGGTCGAAGAAGCTGTCGTCGACACCGACCACGTCGACACCGAGGACGTCGGCGAACGCGGCGCACAGCAGTTCCTCCTGCACGGTCACCGGCGCGTGTCCCGCACCGGTCGTGTAGTCGGGTGCGGGCAGCGCCTTGCGGTCAAGCTTGCCGTTCGGGGTGAGCGGCAGCTCGGCCAGCAGCACGAAGGCCGACGGCACCATGTAGTCCGGCAGGCTCGCCGCCGCCAGCTCCCGCAGCCGCTGCTCGTCGACGTCACCGACGACGTACGCGACCAGGCGCTCGTCCCGGACGATCACCGCCGCCTCGATCACGTCCGGGTGCCCGGTGAGCACGGCACGAACTTCGCCCGGCTCAACCCGGAACCCGCGGATCTTCACCTGCTCGTCCGCGCGCCCGGCGAACAAAAGCTGCCCGTCCGAGGTCCACCGGGCCAGGTCACCGGTGCGGTACATCCGCTCGCCGGAGCCGAACGGGCACGCCACGAACCGCTCGCCGGTCAGGCCCGGACGGCCCACATAGCCGCGGGCCAGCCCGGCGCCGGCGATGTAGAGCTCGCCGGCCACGCCGGCCGGCATCGGGTTGAGCGCGTCGTCCAGCACATAGAGACGGGTGTTGGCGATCGGCCGGCCGAACGGCACCGGGCCGTCCCGGCCCGGGTCGACCTCGCCGGCGGCCACCATCACGGTCGCCTCGGTGGGCCCGTAAGTGTTCACCAGCCGGCGGTCCGCCGACCACACGCGGGCGGCCTGCTCCCCGATCGCCTCGGCCCCCACGGCCAGGCATCCGACCGGCAGCTGGTCGGGCGTCAGCACCGACAACAGGGACGGCACCACGCTGGCCACCTGGACCGGCAGCTCGGCCAGCAGGCGGGGCTCGGTGCGCTCCCGGTCGCCGGCGATCACCAGGGTGCCGCCGCGGGCCAGCGCCACAGCCACGTCCAGCACCGACGCGTCGAAGCCGAACGAGGCGAACTGCAGCATCCCGACGCCGGTGTCCACGCCCAGCAGCGGCCCGAACACCGACACCAGGTTCACCAACGAGCCGTGCGAGACGGCCACACCCTTCGGCGTCCCGGTCGAGCCGGACGTGTAGATGACGTACGCCAGGCTGCGCGCATCGACCGGACGGGCCGCGAACTCTGCGCCGCCCACCTCGTCGACCGACAGCACCGGCACGCCACCGGAATCGACGGCGGTGTCACGCGTGGTCAGCATCACCGCGGCACCGCTGTCGGCCAGCACGAACCGGATCCGCTCGGCCGGCAGGCCCGGATCGACCGGCACGTAGGCCGCCCCGGCCTTCCACACCGCCAGGATCGCCGCGACCATGTCCACGCCGCGCGGCAGGCCGAGCGCCACCACCGAGCCGGGGCCGGGCAGCGCCGCGGCGAGCTCGCCGGACCGGGCGTCCAGCTGCGCGTACGTCAGTTCGGCGCCGTCGCAGACCACGGCCACGGAGTGCGGATGCGCCGCCACCGCGGCCGCGAACAGCTCCAGGATCGTGCCCGGCGGGACCGGCGCGACGGTGTCGTTCCAGCCGTCCACGACCTGAGCCCGTTCGGCGGCGTCCAGGATGCCGACATCGTGAAGCCGCAACTCGGGCGTCGCCGTCACCTCGTCCACCACCCGGCCGAGCCAGGTGACCAGACGCTGCGCGGTCGCCCGGTCGAACAGGTCGACCGACGCCAGCAACGAGCCGCTCAGGCCCGCGGGCCGGCCGTCCTCGTCGAAGGTCTCGGCGACTGTGACGTCCAGGTCGAACTTCGCCGTCGTGGTGAGCTCGCCGTCGGACGGCGACGTCCGGCCGGGCTCCCCGTTCTGCACGGTCAGCATCACCTGGAACAGCGGGTGCCGGGCCAGCGACCGCACCGGCGCGAGCTCCTCGACCAGGCGCTCGAACGGCACGTCCTGGTGGGCCAGAGCGTCCAGGCTGGTCTCCCGCACCCGGGCCAGCAGCTGCCGGAACTCCGGGTCGCCGGTCAGGTCGGTCCGGATGACCAGGGTGTTGACGAAGAACCCGACCAGCTCGTTCAGGGCCTCGTCCGTACGGCCCACGACCGGGGATCCGATCGGGATGTCCGAACCGGCGCCCAGCCTCGACAGCAGCACCGCCAGCGCGGCCTGCAGCACCATGAACGTGGTCACGCCCTCGGCCCGCGCCACCTCGGCCAGGCGGCGGTGCACCCCGGCCGGCATGTCCACCGGCACGCGGTGACCCCGGCGGCTCGACACCGCCGGACGCGGCCGGTCCACCGGCAGCGTCAGCTCCTCGGGCGCGCCGGCCAGGGTCTCCCGCCAGTACGCCACCTGCGTGGACATCAGGCTGCCGGGGTCCGCCTCGTCGCCCAGCAGATCCCGCTGCCACAGCGCGTAGTCGGCGTACTGGACCGGCAGCGGCGTCCACTGTGGGGTCTCGCCGCGCCGCCGGGCGTCGTACGCCGTCGTCAGGTCGCGGCGCAGCGTCCCGCTCGACCAGCCGTCGCTGGCGATGTGGTGGGTCACCAGCACCAGCACCGGCGCGCCGACGCCCGGCCGGAACAGCCAGGCCCTGATCGGCGCCTCGGCGGCCAGGTCGAACGCGTACTCCGTGGCCGCGGCGATCGCCGGGCCCAGGTCCGCCTCGTCGACGTCGCCGCCGTGCAGGCTCCAGCCGAGCTCGGCCGGCTCCAGGATGCGCTGGTACGGCTCGCCGTCGGCGGCCGCGAAGACCGTGCGCAGCGGCTCATGCCGGCCGATCACGTCGAGCAGCGCCGCGTTCAGCGCGACCGGGTCCACGTCGCCGGGCAGACGCATCACGATCGGGATGTTGTAGGTCGGGTTCGGACCCTCCAACTGGCTCAGGAACCAGAGGCGGCGCTGCGCGAACGACAGCGGCACCCGCTCCGGGCGGTCGCCGGCCGTGAGCACCGGCCGGGCCGGGCCGGTCTGCTCGCCGGCCAGCCGGGCCGCCAGCCCGGCCGGTGTCGGCGTCTCGAACAAGGTCCGCACCGCCAGCTCGGCGTTCAGCACCGTGCGGATCCTCGACACCAGCCGCACGGCCAGCAGCGAATGGCCGCCGAGGGCGAAGAAGCTGTCCTCCACGCCGACCGCCTCGAGACCGAGCACCTCGGCGAACGCGGCGCACAGCAATTCTTCCGGCACCGTAGCCGGAGCCCGGCCCGCACCGCTCGCGTACTCCGGATCCGGCAGCGCCGCGTGGTCCAGCTTGCCGTTCGGGGTCAGCGGCAGCTCGGCCAGGTTCACGAACGCGGTCGGGACCATGTACTCCGGTAGCCGGGCCGCGGCTACGGCCCGCAGGTCGTCCGCCGTGACGTCACCGATGACATAGGCGACGAGTTTCTCGTCCCGGACGATGACGGCCGCCTGAACCACCTGCGGGTGAGCGGCCAGCACGGCCTGGATCTCGCCCGGCTCGACCCGGAAACCGCGGATCTTCACCTGCTCGTCGGCCCGACCGGCGAACACCAGCTGCCCGTCCTCGGTCCACCGGGCCAGGTCACCGGTGCGATACATCCGCTCCCCCGGTCCGAACGGGCATGCGACGAATCGCTCGCCGGTCAGACCGGGACGGCCCACATAACCACGGGCCAGCCCGGCGCCCGCGATGTAGAGCTCGCCGGCGATGCCGATCGGCACCGGGTTGAGGGACGCGTCGAGGACGTACAACCGGGTGTTGGCGATCGGCCGGCCGAAGGGCACCGGACCGTCCCGGGCCGGATCGACCTCGCCCTCGGCCACCATCACCGTCGCCTCGGTCGGGCCGTACGTGTTGACCAGACGCCGGCCTGCGGCCCAGACCCGCGCCGTCTGCTCTCCGATGGCTTCCGCGCCGACCAGCAAGGTGCCCACCGAGGCGAGGTCGGTCGGCTCGAGCACGCCGAGCAGCGAGGGCACCACACTGGCCGCCTGCACGGAAACATCACGCAGCAGACGCGGCTCGGCCCGCTGCTGCTCGGTGGCCACCACCAACGTCGCGCCCGTCGACAGAGCCACCGCCACATCCAACACCGACGCGTCGAAGGCGAACGACGCGAACTGCAACACCGAAACACCCGGACCAGCGCCCATCCGCGGGCCGAACACCGACACCAGGTTGGCCAGCGAACCGTGCGACACCGCCACACCCTTCGGCGTACCGGTCGAACCCGACGTGTAAATCACATACGCCAGCTCCCGGGCGTCGCCCGTGAGCGGCGGCGCATCCACACGCCCCACCACCTCCTGCGGACGCACCACCGGCACCCCACCGAAGTCGTCCTCAGCCACCACCAGCCGAGCGCCACTGTCAGCCAGGACAAAAGCGATCCGCTCGACCGGATAGCCGGGGTCGACCGGCACATAAGCCGCGCCGGCCTTCCACACCCCAACGATCCCGACCAGCATGTCGACACCACGCGGCAAACACAGCCCGACCACGGACCCGGCCGACACACCCCGCTCACGCAACAGCCACGCCAAGCCGTTGGCCCGCCCATCGAGCTGCCCGTAGGTCAGCTCGACGCCGCCGGACACCACGGCCACCGCATCCGGCGACTCGGCCACGCGCTCCCGGAACAGATCCAGCACCGTGGCCTCCCGCACCGGCGCCGCCGTGTCGTTCCAACCGGAGAGCAGCCGGGCACGCTCGTCGCCGTCGAGGACGTCGACGGTGGAGAGGGCGGTCGGGGCGAGACCGTCGACCTCCGCCGCGAGCGCGGCCACCAGCCGCTCCAGCCCGCTGACCATCAGCCCGGTGACCAGCCGAGGCGGGATCGGGCTTCGGGCCTCGACGGCGACGCTCAGCGCGCCGTCGCGGTCGTTGACCGCCACCGTCAGCGGATAGTTGTTGCGTTCGAGCCCGTGCACGCTGCGGATGCCGCTGTCCGCGGCCGGGTTCGCCGGTCGCTCGCCACCGCCCACGTGCCGGTAGTTGAACAGCGAGGTGAACAGCGGCGTGTTGCCGGGCAGACCACTGGCCTGCAGCGCGACGGCCAGCGGGGCGTGCTCGTGCTCCAGCAGCGCGGCCAGCTGGCCGCGCATCGCCTCGACCGCGGCGCGCACCCCGGTGTGCGCGGTGCGGGCCCGCACCGGCAGCGTGTTGATGAACGGGCCGAGGACCCGGTCGGCGCCCTCGCCGGCGTTGAGCCGGCCGAACAGCACCGTGCCGAACACCACGTCGTCGCGGCCGGACAGCACGGCCAGCACCCGCGCCCACACCACGTGCAGCACGGTCGCCGGCGACACGCCCAGCCGCCGGGCCACCTCGCGCAGGGCGGCGGCGGTCTCGTCCGGCACCGGCAGGGCCACGGTCGACGACGACGTGCCGTCACCGCGCACGTCCAGCACCCCGAACGGCGCGGTCGGCTCGTCGACGTCGCCCAGGAGCGCGCCGAAGTAGCGTTCGTGCTCCTCCCGCGGCACCGAGCGGGCCTGCGCCACGAAGTTGCGGAACGGCAACGCCGGAGTCAGCTCGTCGAGCCGGCCGGCCATGATCAGCCGGAGTTCCCGCATCAGCGTGTCCATGCCCACGTGGTCCTGCACGGCGTGGTGCATCCGCAACACGCCCAGCCAGCGGCCGTCGCCGGCCGCCGAGACGTGCAGATCCATCAGCGGCGCCCGGCCCAGGTCGAATCCGGTGCCGACCTCGGCGGCCAGGGCGTCGAGCACCTCACGCGGAACCGGCCCGGCCTCGACCGGCGGCGTTCGATCCGCGTGCTCGACGACGGGCAACGTGGCCCGGCGCCACACCACCTGCACCGGCTCGCGCAGCCCGTCCCACACGATCGACGTGCGGTAGATGTCGTGCCGGTCCACGATCGCCTGCAGGCCGGCCACGAACCCGTCCAGGCGTTCCCGCGAGGCGAACTCGAAGGTCCGCAACGTCAGGTACGCGTCCCGGCCGCCGTCGGCCAGCAGATGGTGGAACAGCAGCCCCTGTTGCAGCGGGGCCAGCGGGTAGACATCGGCGACGTTGGCCGCGCCGCCGTCGACCGAGGCCACCACGCGGGCGATCTCGAGCTCGGTCAGGTCGGCCAGCGGCAGCATCGCCGGGGTGATGGCCCGCGCTCCGGCCGGGATCAGGTTCGGCGGCACGACGACCGCCGGTCCACCGGCCGAGGCGGCCAGCCCGGCCGGGGTCGGCGTCTCGAACAGCGCACGCACCGACACGGTGAGGCCCGCCGTCCGCAGCCGCTCCACCAGCGACACCGCGAGCAGCGAGTGGCCGCCGAGGGCGAAGAAGCTGTCCTCCACGCCGACCGTCTCGAGACCGAGCACCTCGGCGAACGCGGCGCACAGCAGTTCTTCCTGCACGGTGGCCGGCGCGCGGCCGGTCCCGGTGGTGAGTTCCGGCGCGGGCAGCGCGTTGCGGTCCAACTTGCCGTTCGGGGTCAGCGGCAGCTCGGCCAGGATCACGAACGCGGTCGGGACCATGTACTCCGGCAGGCGAGCCGCAGCGACGGCTCGCAGGTCGTCCGCCGTGACGTCACCGACGACATAGGCGACGAGCTTCTCGTCCCGCACGGTCACGGCGGCCTGGGCCACCTGCGGGTGCTCGACCAGCACGGCCTGGATCTCGCCCGGCTCGACCCGGAAACCGCGGATCTTCACCTGCTCGTCGGCCCGCCCGGCGAACACCAGCTGCCCATCCCCGGTCCACCGGGCCAAGTCACCGGTGCGATACATCCGCTCCCCCGCGCCGAACGGGCACGCCACAAACCGCTCACCGGTCAGACCCGGACGGCCGATATAGCCGCGGGCCAGCCCGGCGCCCGCGATGTAAAGCTCACCAGCCACCCCGACCGGTGCTGGTTCCAAGGCCTCATCAAGGACGTAGAGGCGGGTGTTGGCGATGGGACGGCCGAACGGCACCGGCCCTTCCCGGGCCGGATCGACCTCACCCTCAGCCACCATCACCGTCGCCTCGGTCGGACCGTACGTGTTGATCAGGCGCCGGCCCGCTGACCAGATATGCGCCGTCTGCTCGTCGATGGCTTCCGCGCCTACCAGCAGCGTGTGCACGTCTGCCAGGTCGCCGGGGTCGAGCACCCCGAGCAGCGAGGGCACCACACTGGCCGCCTGCACGGAAACATCACGCAGCAGACGCGGCTCGGCCCGCTGCTCCTCGGTGGCCACCACCAACGTCGCACCCGTCGACAGAGCCACCGCCACATCCAACACCGACGCGTCGAAGGCGAACGACGCGAACTGCAACACCGAAACACCCGGACCAGCGCCCAACCGCGGGCCGAACACCGACACCAGGTTGGCCAGCGAACCGTGCGACACCGCCACACCCTTCGGCGTACCGGTCGAACCCGACGTGTAAATCACATACGCCAGCTCCCGGGCGTCGCCCGTGAGCGGCGGCGCATCCACACGCCCCACCACCTCCTGCGGACGCACCACCGGCACCCCACCGAAGTCGTCCTCAGCCACCACCAGCCGAGCGCCACTGTCAGCCAGGACAAAAGCGATCCGCTCGACCGGATAGCCGGGGTCGACCGGCACATAAGCCGCACCGGCCTTCCACACCCCAACAATCCCGACCAGCATGTCGACACCACGCGGCAAACACAGCCCGACCACGGACCCGGCGGACACGCCTCGCTCGCGCAGCCCCCACGCCAGACCGTTGGCCCGCGCATCCAGCTGCCCGTAGGACAGCTCGACGCCGCCACAAACCACCGCCACCGCATCCGGCGACTCGGCCACGCGCTCCCGGAACAGATCCAGCACCGTGGCCTCCCGCACCGGCGCGACGGTGTCGTTCCAACCCGTCAGCACCTGGGACCGCTCGTCGACGCCGAGAACGTCCACGCCGCGCAGGCGTACGCCCGGGTTCCCGGTCACGACCTCGAGCACCCGCACCAGCATGGCCACCAGCCGCCGCACGGTCGCCGGCTCGAACAGGTCGATCGAGCCGATCAGCGACCCGCGCAGCCCCGCCGGGCGGCCGTCGACGTCGAACGCCTCGGTGAGCCCGAGGTCCAGGTCGAACTTCGCCGCCGCGGAGGTCGTCTCCGCGACCGGCTGCCGTTCGCCCGGTTCCGTGGCCGCACGTTCGGCCTTGCGCACGCTCAGCATGACCTGGAACAGAGGATGGCGGGACAGCGACCGGGACGGCGCCAGCTCCTCGACCAGCCGCTCGAACGGCACGTCCTGGTGACCGAGGGCCTGCAGGGTTGTCTCCCGTACCCGGGACAGCACCTGACGGAACTCCGGGTCGCCCGACAGGTCCGTGCGGATGACGAGGGTGTTGACGAAGAAGCCGACCAGGTCGTTCAGGCCCTCGTCGGTGCGACCGGCGACCGGTGAGCCGATCGGGACGTCCGCGCCGGCGCCGAGCCGCGACAGCAGCACCGCTACCGCCGCCTGCAGCACCATGAACGTGGTGACGCCCTCGGCGCGGGCCAGCTCGCTCAGACGCTGATGGGTCGCGGCCGGGACCCGCACGGGCACCCGATGTCCACGATGGCCGGCCACAGCCGGACGCGACCGGTCGACCGGCAGGCTCAGCTCCTCGGGCGCGCCGGCCAGCTGCCGCCGCCAGTAGCCGACCTGGGCCGACAGCAGGCTCTGCGGATCGGACTCGTCGCCGAGCAGCTCGCGTTGCCACCGGGCGTAGTCGGCGTACTGCACGGGCAGCGGCGTCCACGGCGGCTCCTCGCCGCGCCGCCGGGCCTCGTACGCGGTGCTCAGGTCCCGGGTCAGCGGACCCATCGACCAGGCGTCGGTCGCGATGTGGTGCACCACCAACGCCAGCGTCTGTTCGTCGGCGCCGGTCCGGAACAGCCACGCCTTGATCGGCGCCTCGCGGGCCAGGTCGAACGCGTACTCCGAAGCGCGCGCGACCGCCGGGCTCAGGTCGTCGGCGTCGACGTCGACGACCGCGAGGCTCCAGCCGAGGTCGGCCGGCTCCAGAATCCGTTGATACGACTCGCCGCCGGCGGTGGCGAAGACGGTGCGCAGCGGTTCGTGCCGGCCGATCACGTCCCGCAGGGCCGCGTCGAGCACAGCAGCGTCGACGTCGCCGCCCAGCCGGATCACGGTGGGCAGGTTGTAGGTCGGGCTGGGCCCTTCCAGCTGGGCCAGGAACCAGAGGCGGCGCTGAGCGAACGACAGCGGCACCCGCTCCGGGCGGTCACCGGCCGCGAGCACCGGCCGCGCCGGGCCGGTCTGCTCGCCGGCCAGCCAGGCCGCCAGCCCGGCCGGCGTCGGCGTCTCGAACAGAACGCGCAGCGGGACCTCGACGCCCAGCACCGTCCGGATGCGCGACAGCAGCCGGACGGCGAGCAGCGAGTGGCCGCCGAGGGCGAAGAAGCCGTCGTCGAGGGTCACCGTGTCGACGCTGAGCACCTCGGCGAACGCGGCGCACAGCAGCTCTTCCGGCACGGTTCCGGGTGCCCGGCCCGCGCCGGTCGAGTGGTGGGGGGCGGGCAGCGCGTTGCGGTCCAGCTTGCCGTTCGCGGTCAGCGGTAGCTCGGCCAGCATGACAAACGCCGACGGGACCATGTAGTCCGGCAGCCGCGCCGCGGCCAGCTCCCGCAGGTGCTGTTCGGTCACGTCACCGACCACGTACGCGACCAGGCGCTCGTCGCGCAGGATCACCGCCGCTCGGCGCACCTCGGGATCGGCCAGCAGGACCGCCGCGATCTCGCCCGGCTCGACCCGGAACCCACGCACCTTCACCTGCTCGTCGGCCCGACCGGCGAACACCAGCTGCCCGTCCTCGGTCCACCGGGCCAAGTCACCGGTGCGATACATGCGCTCCCCGGCGCCGAACGGGCACGCCACAAACCGCTCACCCGTCAGACCCGGACGACCCACATAACCACGGGCCAGCCCGGCACCGGCGATGTAGAGCTCACCGGCCACCCCGACCGGAACCGGCGCGAGGCCGTCGTTCAGCACGTAGAGGCGGGTGTTGGCGATGGGACGGCCGAACGGCACCGGCCCTTCCCGGGCCGGATCGACCTCACCCTCAGCCACCATCACGGTCGCCTCGGTCGGACCGTACGTGTTCACCAAATGCCGACCCGCCGACCACACCCGAGCCGCCTGCTCACCGATGGCCTCCGCGCCCACCAGCAGCGTGCGCACCTCCGCCAGATCGCCGGGCTCCAGCACCCCCAGCAAAGACGGCACCACACTGGCCGCCTGCACCACCACATCACGCAACAGACGCGGCTCAGCCCGCTGCTCCTCGGTCGCCACCACCAACGTCGCGCCCGTCGACAGAGCCACCGCCACATCCAACACCGACGCGTCAAAGGCGAACGACGCGAACTGCAACACCGAAACACCCGGACCGGCGCCCATCCGCGGGCCGAACACCCCGACAAGGTTGGCCAGCGAGCCGTGCGACACCGCCACACCCTTCGGCGTACCGGCCGAACCCGACGTGTAAATCACATACGCCAGCTCCCGGGCGTCGCCCGTGAGCGGCGGCGCATCCACACGCTCCACCACCGGCAGACTCTCGGTCACCATCAATTCGGCGCCGCTGTCGGCCAGCGTGAACGCGATCCGCTCAGCCGGATAACCCGGATCGACCGGCACATACGCCGCCCCGGCCTTCCACGCCCCGACAATCCCCACCAACATGTCCACGCCACGAGGCAGGCACAACGCCACCACCGACTCCGCACCCACACCCTGCTCACGCAGAGACCAAGCGAAACCGTTGGCCCGCGCCTCCAGCTCGCCGTAGGTCAGCTCGACGTCGCCGCAAACCACCGCCACCGCATCCGGCGACTCGGCTGCCCGCTGCCGGAACAGATCCGGCACCGTGGCGTCCCGCACCGGCGCGGCGGTGTCGTTGAAGCCCGACACCACCCGCGACCGCTCGGCCGCATCCAGCACGTCGACCCCGTGCAGCCGCACCTGCGGCGTCGCCGTCACGAGGTCGAGAATCCGCAGCAACGTGGTGACCAGCCGCTGCACGGTCGCCGGCTCGAACAGGTCGATCGAGCCGTTCAGCGACCCGCGCAGCCCCGCCGGGCGGCCCTGCGCGTCGAACGTCTCCCGCGCCGCCAGTTCGAGGTCGAACCGGGCCGCCGACACGACGGACCCGCCGTCGGCCGCGGGCTTACGGGCACCGGCGCGGGCGCCGGGCAGGTCGAGGGTGGCGCGTTCGTTGTTCTGCACGGTCAGCATCACCTGGAACAGCGGGTGCCGGGCCAGCGACCGCGCCGGCGCCAGCTCCTCGACCAGACGCTCGAACGGCACGTCCTGGTGGGCCAGCGCGCCCAGGGTGGATTCCCGCACCCGCCGCAGCACCTGCCGGAACTCGGGGTCGCCGGACAGATCCGTACGGATGACCAGGGTGTTCACGAAGAAACCGACCAGGTCGTTCAGGCTTTCGTCGATGCGGCCGGCGACCGCCGAGCCGATCGGGATGTCCGCGCCGGCGCCCAGCCGCGACAGCGCGACGGCGAGGGCGGCCTGCAGCACCATGAACGTGGTGACGCCCTCGGCGCGGGCCAGCCCGACCAGCCGCTCGTGCACGTCGGCCGGCACCTCGACCGGCATCCGGTGCCCGCGGTGGCTCGCCACCGCCGGGCGAGCCCGGTCGACCGGCAGCGCCAGCTCCTCGGGGGAGCCGGCGAGCGTCTGCCGCCAGTACGCCGTCTGCTGCGACATCAGGCTGCCCGGGTCCGACTCGTCGCCGAGCAGGTCACGCTGCCACAGGGCGTAGTCGGCGTACTGCACGGGCAACGGCTCGAACCGCGGCACCTCGCCCCGCCGGCGGGAGGCGTAGGCCGCGGAGAGGTCCCGGCCGAGCGGCGCCGTCGACCAGCCATCGGTGGCGATGTGGTGCACCACCAGGACCAGAACCTGCTCACCGGCGTCCGACCGGAACAACCACGCCCGGACGGGCGGTTCGGCTGCCAGATCGAACGTGTGCTCGCGTGCCCGGGCGATCGCCGGGTCCAGCTCGGCGTGGGCGACGTCGGTGATGCGCAGCCGCCAGTCCAGCTCGGCCGGAGCCAGGATGTGCTGGTACGGCTCACCGTCGGCCGCCGGGAACACGGTACGCAGCGGCTCGTGCCGCCCGATCACGTCGCGCAGCGCCCGGTCGAGCGCGACCGGGTCCACCGTCCCGCCCAGTCGCACCACCACGGGCAGGTTGTAGGTCGGGCTCGGACCTTCGAGCTGGGCCAGGAACCACAGGCGGCGCTGCGCGAACGACAGCGGCACCCGATCCGGCCGCTCCCCCGCCGTCGGCACCGGTCGCGCCCGGCCGGCCTCGGCCGAGCTCAGCGAGGCGGCCAGCCCGGCCGGGGTCGGCGTCTCGAACAGCGTCCGGATCCGCACCTCCAGCCCCAGCACCCGCCGGATCCGCGACAGCAACCGCACCGCCAGCAGCGAATGGCCGCCCAGCTCGAAGAAACTGTCGTCGACGCCCACCGTTTCCACTCCGAGAACCTCGGCGAACGCGGCGCACAGCAGCTCCTCCGGCACGGTCGCCGGCGCCCGGCCGGCACCGGCCGAGTAGCCGGGGGCGGGCAGCGCCTTGCGGTCGAGCTTGCCGTTCGGCGTGAGCGGCAGCTCCTCCAGCAGCACGAACGCGGTCGGCACCATGTAGTCCGGCAGCCGCTCGGCCGCCGCGGCCCGCAGGTCCTCCGCCGTCACGTCACCGACGACGTAGGCGACCAGCGTCTCGTCCCGCAGGATCACCGCGGCCTGCCGCACGCCCTCGTCGGCCAGCAGCACCGCCTCGACCTCGCCCGGTTCCACCCGGAACCCACGCACCTTCACCTGCTCGTCCGCGCGGCCGGCGAAGACCAGCCGGCCATCAGCGGTCCACCGTGCCCGGTCGCCGGTGCGGTACATCCGCTCGCCCGGCGCGTGCGGGCAGGCCACGAACCGCTCGGCGGTCAACCCGGCCCGGCCCACATAGCCGCGGGCCAGGCCGGTGCCGGCGATGTAGAGCTCACCGGTCACCCCCACCGGAACCGGCGTGAGGCCGTCGTCCAGCACATACAGGCGGGTGTTGGCGATCGGCCGGCCGAACGGCACCGGTCCCTCCCGCTGCGCGTCGACCACGTCCGCCGCGGCGATGACCGTGGCCTCCGTGGGCCCGTACGTGTGAATCAACTGGCGGCCGGGCGCCCAGACCCGGGCCGCCGACTCGCTCAAAGCCTCCGCACCGACCCGCAACGTCCGCACCGACGCCAGATCCCCCGGCTCCAGAACGCCCAGCAGCGACGGCACCACACTGGCCACCTGCACCGCAACCTCACGCAACAACCGCGGCTCAGCCCGCTGCCGCTCCGTGGCCACCACCAACGTCGCACCCCAAGCCAACGCCGTCGCCACATCCAGCACCGAAACATCGAAACTGAACGACGCGAACTGCAACATCGACACACCCCGACCGGCACCCAACAACGGCCCGAACACCGCAACCAGATTCGCCAGCGAGCCATGCGAAACCGCGACACCCTTAGGCACCCCGGTCGAACCCGACGTGTAGATCACGTACGCCAGCGCCCGCGAATCGCTCACGATCGGCGGCGCATCCGTACGCTCGACGGCCGAGGGGCGCACCACCGGCACGCCCACCTCGGCGGCGAACTCCGAAGCGGCCACGATCAGCCGGGCGCCGCTGTCGGCGAGCACGAACGTGATCCGTTCGACCGGGTAGTCGGGGTCGATCGGTACATAGGCCGCTCCGGCCTTCCAGACACCCACGATCGCGGCGAGCATGTCCACGCCACGCGGCAGGCACAGCGCGACCACCGACTCCGCGCCCACACCCTGCTCACGCAGCGACCACGCGAACCCGTTGGCCCGCGCATCCAGCTCCCCGTACGTCAGCTCCACGCCGTCGAAGACCACCGCCACCGCATCCGGCGCCGCAGCCACCCGCTCCCCGAACAGGCCGAGGACCGAGGCGTCCCGCACCGGCGCCACGGTGTCGTTCCAACCCGACACCAGCTGGGCCCGCTCGTCGGACGCCAGGATGTCGACGCCGTGCAGGCTCGTCCGGGGCGCCGCGGTCACGATGTCGAGGACCCGCACCAGCCAGGCCGACAGCCGCTCGACGGTGGCCCGCTCGAACAGGTCCACCGAACCGATCACCGAACCGCGCAGGCCCGCCGGGTGACCCTCGTCGTCGAGCACCTCGCCGACCACGACCTCGAGGTCGAACTTGGACGGTGCGGCGCCGCCGGACCCGCTCGCGGATTCCAGTGAGGCGCGCCCGCCGACCTGCAGCGAGCACATCACCTGGAACACCGGGTGCCGGGCCAGCGAGCGGGACGGCGCGAGCTCCTCGACCAGCCGCTCGAACGGCACGTCCTGCCGGCCGAGAGCCTCGAGGGTCGTCTCCCGCACCCGCGACAGCACCTCCCGGAACTCCGGGTCACCCGACAGGTCCGTACGGATGACCAGGGTGTTGACGAAGAAGCCGACCAGGTCGTTCATCGCGTCGTCGGTGCGGCCGGCGACCGGCGACCCGATCGGCAGATCCGTGCCGGCGCCGACCCGGGACAGCAGCACCGCCACTGCGGCCTGCAGCACCATGAACGTGGTCGCGCCCTCGGCCCGAGCCAGCTCGGACAGCCGCCGGTAGACCTCGGCCGGCACCCGCAGCGGCACGCGATGGCCGCGGTGACTGGCCACCGCGGGGCGGGGCCGGTCGACCGGCAGGCTGAGCTCCTCGGGCGCGCCGGCCAGCTGCCGCTGCCAGTAGCCGACCTGGGCCGACAGCAGGCTCTGCGGATCGGACTCGTCGCCCAGCAGCTCGCGCTGCCACAGGGCGTAGTCGGCGTACTGCACGGGCAGTGCGGGGAAGGACGGCGCCTCGCCGCGCAGCCGGGCCTCGTACGCGGTGGTCAGGTCGCGCCGCAGCGGCACGCTCGACCAGCCGTCGGTCGCGATGTGGTGCACCACCAGGACCAGCACCCGCTCGGCCGGGGCCGGCCGGAACAGCCACGCCTTGACCGGAACCTCGCGCGCCAGGTCGAACGCGTACTCGGTGACCCGGGCGATCGCCGGACTCAGATCCGCGGTGTCGACATCGCTGACCTGCACACCCCAGTCCAGCTCGGCCGGCTCCAGGATCCGCTGGTACGGCTCGCCGTCCTCGAGCGCGAAGACGGTGCGGAGCGGCTCGTGGCGGCCGATCACGTCGCGCAGGGCCGAGTTCAGCACCGCCACGTCGACGTCGGCGCCCATCGGCACCACCATCGGGATGTTGTAGGCCGGATCGGTGCCCTCCAGCTGGGCCAGGAACCACAGACGGCGCTGAGCGAACGACAGCGGAACCCGCTCCGGGCGGTCGGCGCGTCGTAGCGCGAGCCGGCCCTGGGCGGCGTCAGTCAGCGCCCCGGCCAGCCCGGCCGGGGTCGGCGCCTCGAAGAGCGTGCGCAGCGGCACCTCGACGCCCAGCACCGTGCGGATGCGCGACAACAGCCGGACGGCGAGCAGCGAGTGGCCGCCGAGGGCGAAGAAGCTGTCGTCGGCGCCGACGGCGTCGAGCCCGAGCACGTGGGCGAATGCTGCGCACAGCAGTTCTTCCTGCACGGTGGCCGGCGCACGGCCGGTACCGGTGGTGAATTCCGGGGCAGGCAGCGCCGTGCGGTCGAGCTTGCCGTTCGGGGTCAGCGGCAACTCGGCCAGCATGACGAACGCCGACGGCACCATGTACTCCGGCAGGCGAGCCGCAGCGACGGCTCGCAGGTCGTCCGCCGCGACGTCACCGACGACATAGGCGACGAGCTTCTCGTCCCGGACGATGACGGCGGCCTGGGCCACCTGCGGGTGAGCGGCCAGCACGGCCTGGATCTCGCCCGGCTCGACCCGGAACCCACGGACCTTCACCTGCTCGTCGGCCCGACCGGCGAACACCAGCTGCCCATCCTCGGTCCACCGGGCCAGGTCGCCCGTGCGGTACATCCGCTCCCCCGGGCCGAACGGGCACGCCACAAAGCGTTCGCTTGTCAGGCCGGAACGACCCACATAGCCCCGGGCCAGCCCGGCACCCGCGATATAGAGCTCACCGGCCACCCCAACCGGTGCCGGGTCCAGCGCCTCGTCGAGCACGTACAGCCGGGTGTTGGCGATGGGACGGCCGAACGGCACCGGCCCTTCCCGGCTCGAATCGACCTCGCTCTCGGCGACCATCACGGTCGCCTCGGTCGGGCCGTACGTGTTGATCAGGCGCCGGCCCGCTGACCAGACCTGCGCCGTCTGCTCGTCGATGGCTTCCGCACCGACCAGCAGCGTGCGCACCTCCGCCAGATCGCCGGGCTCCAGCACCCCCAGCAAAGACGGCACCACACTGGCCGCCTGCACGGAAACATCACGCAGCAGACGCGGCTCGGCCCGCTGCTCCTCGGTGGCCACCACCAACGTCGCACCCGTCGACAGAGCCACCGCCACATCCAACACCGACGCGTCGAAGGCGAACGACGCGAACTGCAACACCGAAACACCCGGACCAGCGCCCAACCGCGGGCCGAACACCGACACCAGGTTGGCCAGCGAACCATGCGAGACCGCCACACCCTTCGGCGTACCGGTCGAACCCGACGTATAGATCACATAGGCCAACGCCCGCGCATCGGTCGAGACCGGCGGCGCATCCGCACGCTCGACCACCGGTATGCCACCGGTCACCATCAGCCGGGCGCCGCTGTCGGACATCGTGAACTCGATGCGCTCGGCCGGATAGCCCGGGTCGATCGGCACATAGGCTGCACCGGCCTTCCACACACCCACAATGGCCACCAACATGTCCACACCACGCGGCAGACACAACGCCACCACCGACTCGGCACCGACACCCTGCTCACGCAGCGACCACGCAAAACCATTGGCCCGCGCATCCAACTCGCCATAAGTCAGCTCCGCGTCGCCACAAACCACCGCCACCGCATCCGGCGATCCAGCCACCCGCTGCTGGAACAGATCCAGCACCGTGGCCTCCCGCACCGGCGCGGCGGTGTCGTTGAAGCCCGACACCACCCGCGACCGCTCGGCCGCGTCCAGCACATCGATCGCCCGCAACTCGACGTCCGCGCCGCGCTGCAAGGCCGCCACCAGGTTCTCGACCGTGGTGCACAGGAGCGTGCCGACCGTCCGGGGATCGATCGGTGCGGTCGCGCGGACCGTCACGCTCAGCGCGGCCGGGCCGGAGTCGTTGACGGCCACGCTCAGCGGATAGTTGCTGCGGTCGCCGGACGAGACGGTGCGGATTCCGCCCGGCCCGGCCGGGCCGGCGTCGTCCGCGGCCGGCGCCGACCCGGTGTGGCGGTAGTTGAAGATCGAGGTGAACAGCGGCACGTCGCCCGGCACGCCGCTGGCCTGCTGGGCCACCACGAGCGGCGCGTGCTCGTGCCCGATCAGCTCGACCAACTGTTCGCGCATCGACCCGACCGCGGTCCGCAGATCGCCGGTCAGCCGCACGCGCACCGGGAGGGTGTTGATGAACAGGCCCACACCGCGGTCGGCGTCCGCCCCGATGCTCATCCGTCCGAACAGGACAGTGCCGAAGACCACGTCGTCGCGGCCGGAAACCGCCGACAGCACCCGAGCCCAGGCCAGGTGCAGCAGTGTCGCCGGGCTGACGCCCAGCCGCGCGGCCACCTGCCGCAGACCGACGGCCAGTTCCGGGGTCACCGGCACGACCGCCGACTCGCCCTCGCTGCCGTCGCCGTGCACGTCCAGGACCCCGTACGGCGCGGTCGTCTCGGTGACGTCGCCGAGCAGGCCGGCGAAGAACCGCTCGTGGTCCTCGCGCGGTACGGCGCGCGACTGCGCCACGAAGTTGCGGAACGGGAACGCCGGCTCGAGCTCGTCGGCGCGGCCCGCCATGATCTTCCGCATCTCGCCGATGACCAGGTCCATGCCCATGTGGTCCTGGATGATGTGGTGCATCCGCAGCACACCGAGCCAGCGGCCGCCGGCCACGGCCGTCACGTGCAGGTCCATCAGCGGGGCCCGGCTCAGGTCGAGCCGCTGGCCGACCACGGCGGTCAGCGCCCGGGCCGCGTCGCCGTCGGCGACGCCGTCCAGCACGTGCTCCACGACGGGCAGCTCCGCACGCCGCCAGACCACCTGCACCGGTTCCGGCAGGCCCTCCCAGAGGATCGCGGTCCGGTAGATGTCGTGCCGGTCGGCGACATGCCGCAGCGCGTCGGTGAAGCCGTCGAGCCGCTCGCGGGTGTCGAACTCGATGACCCGCATGGAGACGTACGCGTCGGCCTCGCCGGTGGCGAGCAGGTGGTGGAAGAGCATGCCCTCCTGCAGCGGGAGCAGCGGGTAGACGTCGGCGAGGTTCGGCGCGCCGCCGTCCACCGTGGCCACGATCCGCTGCACCTCGGCATCGGTCAGCTCGACCAGCGGCAGCATCGCCGGGGTGATCTCCCGCGTGCCCTCGGGGACGGCGTTGCCGGGCACCGGGATCTGCTCGGTGGTGACCGCGAGGGCCAGCTCGGCCGGGGTGGGCATGGTGAACAGGGTCCGCAGCGGCATCGACAGGCCATGTTTGCGCAGCTGCTCGACCAGGCGCACCGCGAGCAGCGAATGGCCGCCCAGCGCGAAGAAGTTGTCGTCGACGCCGACCGCATCGAGGCCGAGCACCTCGGCGAACGCCGCGCACAGCAGCTCTTCCCGGACGGTGGCCGGCGCCCGGCCGGCGCCGCCGGAGTAGTCGGGGGCGGGCAGCTCCCGCCGGTCGAGCTTGCCGTTCGGGGTCAGCGGCAGCTCGGGCAGCAGCACGAACGCCGACGGCACCATGTATTCCGGCAGGCGCGCCGCGGCCAGCTCGCGCAGCCGCGGCTCGGTGACGTCGCCGACGACGTAGGCGACCAACCGCTCGTCGCGGGCGATGACGGCGACCTGCCGCACCCGCTCGTCGGCCAGCAGCACGGCCTCGATCTCGGCCGGCTCGATCCGGAATCCGCGGATCTTCACCTGCTGGTCGGCGCGGCCGCCGAACACCAGCTGCCCGTCCGCCGACCACTTGGCCAGGTCGCCGGTGCGGTACATGCGCTCACCGAGCGCGTACGGGCACGCCACGAACCGTTCGCTGGTCAGACCGGCCCGGCCGACGTAGCCGCGGGCCAGTCCGGTGCCGGCGATGTAGAGCTCGCCGGCCACGCCGACGGGCACCGGATTCAACGCCTCGTCGAGGACGTACACGCGGCTGTTGGCGATCGGCCGGCCGAACGGCACCTGACCGTCGCGCCGCGGGTCGACCGGCCCCAGCGCGCAGATCACCGTCGACTCGGTCGGACCGTAGGCGTGCAGCAGCGTCCGGCCCGGGGCCCACGCCTTCGCCACGGCCTCGCTCATGCCCTCGGCACCCGCGATCATCGTGTGCACGCCGGCCAGGTCGGCCGGTTCGAGCACGCCGAGCAGCGACGGCACCACGCTGGCCACCCGCAGCGGCAGATCGCGCAGTGACCGCGGCTCGGACCGCTGCTCGTCGGTGGCGATCACCAGCGTCGCGCCGGTGGCCAGCGCCACCGCCACGTCCAGCACCGAGGCGTCGAAGCTGAACGACGCGAATTGCAGCATCGGGACGCCCGGTGCGGCGCCCATCAGCGGGCCGAAGACCGCGATCAGGTTGGCCAGCGAGCCGTGCGAGATCGCCACGCCCTTGGGCACACCGGTCGAGCCCGACGTGTAGATCGCGTAGGCCAGGGAGCGCGGATCGATCGAGACCTCCGGCGCCGGCACCGGGTCACCGCCGGTCTCGTCCAGGCGTACCACCGGCACGCCGACGTCGCCGTCGAGGTCGTCGGCGGTCAGCACCAGGCGGGCGCCGCTGTCGGCGAGGGTGAACGTGATCCGGTCGACCGGGTAGCCGGGATCGATCGGCACGTAGGCCGCGCCGGCCTTCCACACGCCGACGATCCCGACGAGCATGTCGGTGCCGCGGGGCAGGCACAGGCCGACCATCGACTCGGCGCCCACTCCCTGCCCACGCAGGAAGGCGGCCAGCCGGCCGGCCCGGGCGTCCAGCTCGGCGTAGGTCAGCGACGCCTCACCGGCGGTCGCCGCCACCGTGCCGGGCGACTCCGCGACCCGCCGGCCGAACAGGTCGAGGACCGAGGCGTCCGGTACCGGGGCGGCCGTGTCGTTCCAGCCCGTCAGCAGGCGGTCCCGCTCGGCCGGGTCGAGCACCTCGATCGCGCGCAGCCGCACCTGCGGCGCCGCGGTCACCGCGGCCAGGACGCGCTGCAGCGTGGTCACCAACCGCCGCACGGTCTCCGGCTCGAACAGGTCCGTCGAGCCGATCAGCGAGCCGCGCAGACCGGCCGGGCGGCCGTCGGCGTCGAACGTCTCCCGCGCGATCAGTTCGAGGTCGAACTTGGACACCTCGGTCTCGGTGTCCGGCCCGGGCTGCCGTGCGGCGCCGCGCGCGCCGGGCTCGGCGACCGCCCGGTCGGCCTTCCACACGGTCATCATCACCTGGAACAGCGGGTGCCGGGCCAGCGACCGGGTCGGCGCGAGCTCCTCGACCAGCCGCTCGAACGGCACGTCCTGGTGGGCCAGGGCCTCCAGCGTCGTCTCCCGCACGCGGGACAGGATCTGCCGGAACTCCGGGTCGCCGGACAGGTCGGTCCGGATGACCAGGGTGTTGACGAAGAACCCGACCAGATCGTTCAGACCCTCGTCGGTACGCCCGGCGACCGGTGAGCCGATCGGGATGTCGACGCCGGCGCCCCACCGGGACAGCAGCACCGCCATGGCCGCCTGCAACACCATGAACGTGGTGACGCCCTCGGCCCGGGCCAGCTCGACGAGGCGCTGGTGCACGTCGGCCGGCACGTCCACCGGCATCCGGTGCCCGCTGTGGCCGGTCATCGCCGGA
Organism: Paractinoplanes polyasparticus; assembly: GCF_019710575.1. Lineage (GTDB taxonomy): Bacteria > Actinomycetota > Actinomycetes > Mycobacteriales > Micromonosporaceae > Actinoplanes > Actinoplanes polyasparticus. The sequence continues at coordinate 28,660 of NZ_JAHWFK010000070.1, forward strand.
CGGGGCCGGTCGACCGGCAGCGCCAGCTCCTCGGGCGCGCCGGCCAGGGTCTCCCGCCAGTACGCCACCTGGCGCGAGACGAGGCTCTGCGGGTCCGACTCGTCGCCGAGCAGATCCCGCTGCCACAGGGCGTAGTCCGCGTACTGCACCGGCAGCGGCGTCCACTGGGGAGCGTGGCCGCGCAGCCGTGCCTCGTAGGCCGCGGCCAGGTCGCGCAGGAACGGTTGGCGGGACCAGCCGTCGCCGGCGATGTGGTGCATCACCAGGACCAGAGTCTGCTCGTCCGGTGCCGTCCGGAACAGCCAGGCCCGGATCGGCACCTCGGCCGCCAGGTCGAAGGCGTGCCCGGTGGCCCGGGCGATCGCGGCGGCCGGGTCCTCGGCGGCGACGTCGCCGGTGGCCAGGCTCCAGTCCAGTTCGGCCGGGTCCAGGATGTGCTGGTACGGCTCGCCGTCGGCGACGGCGAAGACGGTGTGCAGCGGCTCGTGGCGCGCGATCACGTCGCGCAGCGCCCCGTTCAGCGCGGCCGGGTCGACATCGCCACCGAGGCGCATCACCATCGGGATGTTGTAGGCCGGGCTCGGGCCCTCGAGCTGGGCCAGGAACCACAGGCGGCGCTGCGCGAACGACAGCGGCACCCGATCCGGCCGCTCCCCCGCCGTCGGCACCGGTCGCGCCCGGCCGGCCTCGGCCGAGCTCAGCGAGGCGGCCAGCCCGGCCGGGGTCGGCGTCTCGAACAGCGTCCGGATCCGCACCTCCAGCCCCAGCACCCGCCGGATCCGCGACAGCAACCGCACCGCCAGCAGCGAATGGCCGCCCAGCTCGAAGAAACTGTCGTCGACGCCCACCGAGTCGACACCGAGCACCTGCGCGAACGCGGCGCACAGCAGCTCCTCCTGCACCGTCACCGGCGCCCGGCCGGTCTCCGCCCCGGTCGCGAACTCCGGTGCGGGCAGCGCCTGGCGGTCGAGCTTGCCGTTCGGGGTCCGCGGCAGCTCGACCAGGACGACGAACGCGGCCGGCACCATGTGGTCCGGCAGCCGCGCCGCCGCGAGCTCGCGCAACTGCTGCTCGGTGACCTCGCCGACGACATAGGCGACGAGGCGGTCCTCCCGCAGGATCACCGCGGCCTGCCGCACGGCCTCGTCGGCCAGCAGCACCGCCTCGACCTCGCCCGGCTCGACCCGGAACCCGCGCACCTTCACCTGCTCGTCCGCGCGGCCGGCGAAGACCAGCCGGCCGTCCGCGGTCCGCCGGGTCAGGTCGCCGGTGCGGTACATCCGCTCGCCGGCGCCGAACGGGTTGGCTACGAAGCGCTCGCCGGTCAGGCCCGCGCGACCGACGTAGCCGCGGGCCAGGCCGGTGCCGCCGATGTAGAGCTCACCGGTCACACCGACGGGCACCGGGTTCAGGGTCTCGTCGAGGACGTAGATGCGGGTGTTGGCGATCGGCCGGCCGAAGGAGACCGGGCCGTGCTGCTCGGCGTCCACGACATTCGCCGCGGCGATGACGGTGGCCTCCGTGGGCCCGTACGTGTGAATCAGTTGACGGCCGGGCGCCCAGGCCCGGGCCGCCGACTCGCTCAAAGCCTCCGCACCGACCCGCAACGTCCGCACCGACGCCAGATCCCCCGGCTCCAGAACGCCCAGCAGCGACGGCACCACACTGGCCACCTGCACCGCAACCTCACGCAACAACCGCGGCTCAGCCCGCTGCCGCTCCGTGGCCACCACCAACGTCGCACCCCAAGCCAACGCCGTCGCCACATCCAGCACCGAAACATCGAAACTGAACGACGCGAACTGCAACATCGACACACCCGGACCGGCACCCAGCAACGGCCCGAACACCGCAACCAGATTCGCCAGCGAGCCATGCGAAACCGCGACACCCTTGGGCACCCCGGTCGAACCCGACGTGTAGATCACGTACGCCAGCGCCCGCGAATCGCTCACGATCGGCGGCGCATCGGCCCGCGCGGCGACCGGCCGGCCGTCGGTCACCATCAACCGGGCGCCGCTGTCGGCCATCGTGAACGCGATGCGCTCGGCCGGATAGTCGGGGTCGATCGGCACATACGCCGCCCCGGCCTTCCAGACACCCACGATCGCCACGAGCATGTCCACGCCACGCGGCAGGCACAGCGCGACCACCGACTCCGCGCCCACACCCTGCTCACGCAGCGACCACGCAAGCCCGTTGGCCCGCGCATCCAGCTCCCCGTACGTCAGCTCCACGCCGTCGAAAACCACCGCCACCGCATCCGGCGCCGCAGCCACCCGCTCCCCGAACAAGTCGAGAACCGTGGCCTCCCGCACCGGCGCCGCCGTGTCGTTCCAACCCGACACCAGCTGGGTTCGCTCGTCCGCGTCAAGCACGTCGATCGTGCGCAGCCGGGACTGCGGCGCCGCCGTCACGGCCTCCAGCACCCGCGCCAGCGAGGCCGCCAGCCGCTCGACGGTGGCCCGCTCGAACAGGTCCGCCGAGCCGATCAGCGACCCGCGCAGACCCGCCGGGCGCCCGTCGTCGCCGAGCACCTCGTTGACCACCACCTGCAGGTCGAACCGGGACGCGGCGGCGCCGCCGGACTCGACGGCCGGCTGCGGCGCCGCCCGCCCGCCGACCTGCAGCGAGCACATCACCTGGAACAGCGGGTGCCGGGCCAGCGAGCGGGACGGCGCGAGCTCCTCGACCAGCCGCTCGAACGGCACGTCCTGATGGGCGAGCGCGTCGAGGGTGGTCTCCCGCACCCGCGACAGCACCTCCCGGAACTCCGGGTCGCCGGACAGGTCGGTCCGAATGACGAGGGTGTTGACGAAGAACCCGACCAGATCGTCCAGGGCCTCGTCGGTGCGGCCGGCGACCGGCGAGCCGATCGGAACGTCGGTGCCGGCACCCAGCCGGGACAGCAGCACCGCCACCGCGGCCTGCAACACCATGAACGTGGTGACACCCTCGGCCCGGGCCAGCTCGGACAGCCGCCGGTAGACCTCGGCCGGCACCCGCAACGGCACCCGGTGCCCGCGATGACCGGCCACGGCCGGGCGCGGGTGGTCGGCGGGCAGCGTCAGCTCCTCGGGCGCGCCGGCCAGGGTCTGCCGCCAGTGGGCCACCTGCCGCGCCAGCAGGCTCTCCGGGTCGGACTCGTCGCCCAGCAGCTCGCGCTGCCACAGGGCGTAATCGGCGTACTGCACCGGCAGCGGCTCGAAGGACGGCGCCTCGCCGCGCAGCCGGGCCTCGTACGCCGCCGTCAGATCGCGGCCCAGCGCGGCGCTCGACCAGCCGTCGCTGGCGATGTGGTGGACCACCAGCACCAGCGTCTGCTCGTTCCGGCCGGGCCCGAACAGCCAGGCCTTGACCGGCACCTCCCGGCCCAGGTCGAACGGGTGCTCCCGGGCCCGCACGATCGCCGGTTCCACGTCCGGGCCGGCGGCGTCGCTGACCTCCAGAGCCCAGTCCAGCTCGTCCGGGGCGAGGATCCGCTGGTACGGCTCGCCCTCCTCGACGGCGAAGACCGTACGCAACGTCTCGTGCCGGCCGATCACGTCGCGCAGCGCCACGTTCAGCACCGCCGGTTGCACGTCGCCGTCCAGGCGCAGCACCATGGGCAGGTTGTAGGTGGCGCTCGGGCCCTCCAACTGGGCCAGGAACCAGAGGCGGCGCTGGGCGAACGACAGCGGCACCCGCGCCGGGCGCTCGGCCCGGCGCAGCGCGAGCCGGCCCCGGTCCGCGCCGGTCAGCGTCGCGGCCAGCCCGGCCGGGGTCGGCGTCTCGAAGAGCGTGCGCAGCGGCACCTCCACGCCCAGCACCGCGCGGATCCGCGACTGCAGCCGGACGGCGAGCAGCGAGTGGCCGCCCAGCGCGAAGAAGCTGTCGTCGGCGCCGGCCGTCTCGAGGCCGAGCACCTGCGCGAAGGCCGCGCACAGCAGTTCCTCCTGCACGGTGGCCGGCGGCCGGCCGGCGCCGCCGGTGAACTCGGGCGCCGGCAGCGCCTTGCGGTCGAGCTTGCCGTTCGGGGTCAGCGGCAGCTCCGGCAGCATGACGAATGCCGACGGCACCATGTAGTCGGGCAGCCGCGACGCCACCACGGCGCGCAGCCGCTGCTCGGTGACCTCGCCGACGACGTAGGCGATCAGCCGGTCCTCGTGGACCAGCACCGTCGCCTGCCGCACGCCCTCGGTGGTCAGCAGGGCCTGCTCGACCTCGCCCGGCTCGACCCGGAAGCCGCGGATCTTCACCTGGTGGTCGACCCGGCCGGCGAAGATCAGCTCGCCGTCGGCGGCCCACTTGGCGAGGTCGCCGGTGCGATACATCCGCTCGCCGGACCCGAATGGGCACGCCACGAACCGGTGCGCGGTCAGACCGGGCCGGCCCACGTATCCGCGCGCCAGGCCGGCGCCGGCGATGTAGAGCTCGCCGGCCACCCCGACCGGAACCGGGCTCAGGGCGTCGTCGAGCACGTACATGCTGGTGTTGCCGATCGGCCGGCCGAACGGCACCGGCCCGGTGCGCCGCGGGTCGACCACGCTCGCCGCGGCGATCACGGCGGCCTCGGTCGGTCCGTACGCGTTGACCAGCCGCCGTCCGTCGGCCCACCGGTTCGCCACCACCCGGTCGAGCGCCTCGCCGGCCGATACCACCGTGCCCGCCGAGGCCAGGTCAGCCGGGTCGAGCACGGCCAGCAGCGACGGCACCACGCTGGCCGCCCGCAGCGGGACCTCGCGCAGCGACCGCGGCTCGGCCCGCTGCTCCGCGGTGGCCACCACCGACGTCGCGCCGGAGGTCAGCGCGGTCGCGATGTCCAGCACCGAGACGTCGAAGCTGAACGAGGTGAACTGCAGCATCGGCACGCCGGGGCCGGCGCCCATCATCGGGCCGAACGTCGCCACCACGTTGGTCAGCGACCGCTGCGAGACCGCGACGCCCTTGGGCATGCCGGTCGAGCCCGAGGTGTAGATGATGTAGGCCAGGTCGCGGGTGTCCCCGGCGATCCGTGGCACCGGCCCCGGCCGGGACCGCAGCCGCGCATCGTCCGTGCGAACCATCGGCACGCCCGGATCCCCGTCGAGGTCGCCGGCCGCCAGCATCAGGCGGGCGCCGCTGTCGGCCAGGATGAACGCGATCCGGTCGGCCGGATACTCCGGGTCGACCGGCACGTACGCCGCACCGGCCTTCCACACGCCCAGGATCGCCACGATCATGTCGACCCCACGCGGCAGGCACAGCCCGACCACCGATTCGGCGCCGAGGCCCTGCTCGCGCAGGAACCACGCCAGCCCGTCGGCTCGCGCGTCCAGCTGGGCGTACGTCAGTTCGGTGGAGCCGGAAACCACGGCCGGCACGTCCGGCGACTGGGCGACCCGCTCGAGGAACAGGTCGAGGACCGTGGCCTCCCGCACCGGCACCGCGGTGTCGTTCCAGCCCGACACCAACCGGGCCCGCTCGGCCGCGTCGAGCAACTCGATCGCGTGCAGCGGCCGCCGCGGCGCCGCCGTGACGGCCGCCAGCACCCGCGCCAGCCAGGCCGCCAGCCGCTCGACGGTGGCCTGGTCGAACAGGTCGACCGAACCGATCAGCGAGCCGCGCAGCCCGGCCGGGCCGCCGTCGTCGTCGAACGCCTCGGTGAGGGCCAGATCAAGGTCGAATTTGGACGGTGTGAAACCGGCCCGCTCCAGGATCAGTTCCTCCGAACCGCCCGGCTGCGCCGCCGACCGGCCGCCCACCCGCAGCGAACACATCACCTGGAACACCGGGTGCCGGGTCAGCGACCGGACCGGCGCCAGCTCCTCGACCAGCCGTTCGAACGGCACGTCCTGGTGGGCCAGTGCCTCCAGCGTCGTCTCCCGCACCCGGGACAGCACCTGCCGGAAATCGGGGTCGCCCGACAGGTCCGTGCGGATGACCAGGGTGTTGACGAAGAACCCGACGAGGTCGTTCATGGCGACGTCGGTGCGCCCGGCGACCGGCGAGCCGATCGGGATGTCGGCGCCCGCGCCCAGCCGCGACAACAGCACGGCCAGCGCGGCCTGCACCACCATGAAGGTGGTCGCGCCCTCGGCCCGGGCCAGCTCGGTCAGACGCCGGTGCACCTCGGCGGGCACGTCGACCGGGACCCGGTGGCCGCGGTGGACGGCGGCGGCCGAGCGGGGCCGGTCCACCGGCAGCGCCAGTTCCTCGGGCGCGCCCGCCAACTGCCCGCGCCAGTACGCCACCTGCTGCGAGAGCAGGCTGTCGGGGTCCGACTCGTCGCCGAGAAGTTCCCGCTGCCACAGGGCATAGTCCGCGTACTGCACCGGCAGCGGCTCGAACCGCGGCGCCTCGCCCCGCAACCGCGCCGTGTAGGCCGCCAGCAGGTCGCGGCGCAGCGGGCGCACCGACCAGCCGTCGCCCGCGATGTGGTGCATCACCACGACCAGCACCTGCTCGTCCGGGCCGGACCGGAACAGCCAGGCCCGGATCGGCGTCTCGGCGGCCAGGTCGAAGGCGTACTCGGTCGCCTCGATCACCGACTCGGTGAGGCCGTCCGGCGTCGCGTCGGCGACCTGGAGGCTCCAGTCCAGCTCGGCCGGCTCCAGGATGCGCTGGTAGGGCTCCCCGTTCTCGACCACGAAGACGGTGCGCAGCGGCTCGTGCCGCCCGATCACGTCGAGCAGCGCGGCCTCCAGGACGGCCGGGTCGGCGCCGCCGTCCAGGCGTACGACCAGGGGAATGTTGTATGTCGGGCTCGGTCCCTCGAGCCGGCCCAGGAACCACAACCGGCGCTGAGCAAACGACAACGGAAACATCAGTGCTTCTCCCCACGCATCGGACGCAAAGCCGGCCGGTTCGTCTTCTGGTTCTCGTGCCGCTCCGCGAGCTGCGCCGGTGTGGGCGCCTCGAACAGCAGCCGGACAGTGATCTCGATGCCGAGCGTCTTGCGGATCCGCGCCAGCAGCCACACCGCGAGCAACGAGTGCCCGCCGAGATCGAAGAAGTTGTCGTGCACCCCGACGCGGTCGCGCTGGAGGACCTCGGCGAAGATCTCGCAGAGCTGCGCCTCGGTCTCGTTGGACGGTTCCCGTCCGCCGACCGCCTCGCCGGGCTGGGCGGGCTCCGGGAGCGCCGCCCGGTCGAGCTTGCCGTTGCCGGTCAGCGGCAGCTCCGGCAGCAGCACGAACGCCGAGGGAACCATGTAGTCGGGCAGCCGCGCCGCGGTCAGCTCGCGAAGCTCCGGCTCGGCGACGTCACCGACCACGTACGCGATCAGGCGCCCGTCCCGGGCGATCACCGCGGCCCGCCGGACATCCGGGTGGCCGAGCAGGACCTGCTCGATCTCGCCCGGCTCGACCCGGAACCCGCGGATCTTCACCTGCTCGTCGGCGCGCCCGGCGAAGACGAGCTGCCCGCCGGTGGTCCACTTCGCCACGTCGCCGGTGCGGTACATCCGCTCGCCCGACCCGAACGGGCACGCCACGAACCGCTCACCGGTCAGGCCCGCACGGCCCACATAACCTCGCGCCAGGCCGGCGCCGGCCACATACAGCTCGCCCGTGACGCCGACCGGAACCGGACTCAAGGCCCCGTCCAGCACGAACAAGCGAGTGTTGGCGATCGGCGACCCGATCGGCACCTCACCGTCGCCCGTCAGCTCGGCAGTTGCCACACCGACTGTCGTCTCGGTCGGGCCGTAGTGGTTGAAGACCCGGCGGCCGCGGCCCAGCAGGTCGGCGACCCAGGCCGGTGAAGAGGCCTCGCCACCGAGCACCAAGGACTCGCCCGGCAGAACCCCCTCGACACCAGCCACCGACGACAGAGCCATCAGGTGCGAGGGCACGGCCTTCACGAAATCGATCTGCTGCTCGGCCAGATACGCGGCCACCGCAGCGGGATCGGTGACGGCGGCCTCGCCAAGAATGTGCAACTGGCCGCCGGTGGCCAGGCTGACGAACACCACCGTGTTACCCAGGTCGGTCACCTGCGGCTGCAACAAGCCGTACCGGCGGCCCGTACCGGACCAGCCGAACCGCTCGGACACCGAAGTCACATAGTTGGTCAGCGAGCCGTGCGTGACGGCCACACCCTTGGGCGTGCCGGTCGAACCCGACGTGTAGATGACATAGGCCAGGCTGCGCGCGTCGACCGGACGGGCCCGGAACGTCCCGCCGCCCACCTCGTCGACCCACACCACCGGCACGCCGGGCGCATCCACGGCCACGTCGCGGCTCGCCAGCACCACCTTGGCGCCGCTGTCGGCCAGCACGAACCGGATCCGCTCGGCCGGCTGACCCGGATCGACCGGCACGTAGGCGGACCCGGCCTTCCACACCGCCAGGATCGCCGCGACCATGTCCACGCCCCGCGGCAGGCACAGCCCGACCACCGACTCGGCGCCGGGCAGCGCCGCGGCCAGTTCGTCCGAGCGGGCATCCAGCTGCGCGTACGTCAGCTCGACACCGCCCGAAACCACCGCGACGGCATCCGGATGCGCTGCCGCCCCGGCCGCGAACAACTGCAGGATCGTTCCGGACGGCATCGGCGCGGCCGTGTCGTTCCAGCCTTCGACGACCTGAGCCCGCTCACCGGCGTCCAGGATGTCGACCTCGTGCACCCGTGTCCGCGGCGCCGCCGTCACCTCGTCGACCACCCGGCCCAGCCAGGTCACCAGACGCTGCGCGGTGGCCCGGTCGAACAGGTCGACCGAGGCCAGCAACGACCCCCGCAGACCCGCCGGGCGGCCGGCCTCGTCGAAGACTTCGGAGAGCACCAGATCCAGGTCGTACTTCGCCACCGAGGGGCCGGACGGTCCCGTGCGGGTACCGGCCCGCGCGCCGGGCAGGTCGAGGGCGTACCGCTCGTGATTCTGCACGGCCAGGTGCACCTGGAACAGCGGGTGCCGGGCCAGCGACCGGGCCGGCGCCAGCTCCTCGACGAGCCGCTCGAACGGCACGTCCTGGTGTGCCAGGGCGTCCAGGCTCGCCTCCCGCACCCGTCGCAGCACCTGCCGGAACTCCGGGTCGCCGGTCAGGTCGGTCCGGATGACCAGGGTGTTGACGAAGAACCCGACCAGATCGTTCAGTCCCTCGTCGGTACGGCCGGCGTTGCTGGATCCGATCGGGATGTCGGCGCCGGCGCCCAGCCGGGAGAGGGTGACGGCGAACGCCGCCTGCAGCACCATGAACGTGGTGACGCCCTCGGCGCGGGCCAGCTCGACGAGGCGCCCGTGCACCTCGGCAGGCACCTCGACCGGCATCCGGTGTCCCCGGTGCCCGGCCGTGGCCGGACGGGGCCGGTCGGCCGGGAGGGTCAGTTCCTCCGGCACCCCGGCCAGTTGCCGCCGCCAGTAGGCCACCTGACGTGAGAGCGGGCTCTCCGCATCCGACTCGTCGCCGAGCAGCTCGCGCTGCCACAGGGCGTAGTCGGCGTACTGCACGGGCAACGGCGCGAACTCCGGCGCCTCGCCGCGCAGCCGGGCCGCGTACGCGGCGGTCAGGTCCCGGCTGAGCGGGGCCATCGACCAACCGTCACCGGCGATGTGGTGCATCACGACCAGCAGCACCTGCTCCCCCGGTCCGGTGCGGAACAGGCAGGCCCGGATCGGCAGATCGACGGCCAGGTCGAAGGCGGTCTCGGTCGTTTCCCTGATCGCCTCGTCCAGATCGGCACCGGCGACGTCGGCCGTCCGCAGGCTCCAGCCGAGCTCGCCCGGGCCCAGGATCCGCTGGTACGGGGTGCCGTCCTCGACGGCGAAGACCGTGCGCAGCGACTCGTGCCGGCCGATCACGTCGCGCATTGCCGCTTCGAGTACCGCCGCGTCGATGTCGCCGCTCAGCCGGACCACCGTGGGCAGGTTGTAGGTCGCGCCCGGGCCCTCCAGTTCGGCCAGGAACCAGAGCCGCCGTTGCGCGAACGACAGCGGCACCCGCTCCGGACGGCTTCCCGCCCGCAGCGCCGGCCGCGCCGGGCCCGCGTCCGCGGCGGCCAGCCGTGCGGCCAGCCGGGCCGGCGTCGGCGCCTCGAACAGCGCGCGTAGCGGCACCTCCGCGCCGAGCACCGTGCGGAGGCGCGACACCAGGCGCACGGCGAGCAGCGAGTGCCCGCCCAGATCGAAGAAGCTGTCGTCGGCGCCGACCGTGGAATCGAGGCCGAGGACGTGGGCGAACGCCGCGCACAGCAGTTCCTCCGCCACGGTGGCCGGCGCCCGGCCGGCGCCGCCGCCGAAGTCCGGTGCCGGCAGCGCGTTGCGATCGAGCTTGCCGTTGGACGTCAACGGCAGCTCCGGCAGCCCCACGAACGCCGACGGCACCATGTAGTCCGGCAGCCGCGACGCCGCCAGCTCGCGCAGCCGCTCACCGGGCACATCACCGACCACGTATGCGACCAGCCGGTCGTCCCGGACGATCACGGCCACCTGGCGGACCTCCGGCGAACCCAGCAGCACCTGCTCGATCTCGCCCGGCTCGACCCGGAACCCGCGCACCTTCACCTGCTCGTCGACCCGCCCGGCGAACACGAGCTGCCCGTCCGCGGTCCACTTGGCGAGGTCACCGGTGCGGTACATCCGCTCACCCGTGCCGAACGGGCAGGCCACGAAACGCTCGGCCGTCAGGGACGCCCGGCCCACATAACCCCGGGCCAGGCCCGCACCCGCGAGGTACAGCTCACCGGTCACGCCGACCGGCGCCGGACGCAGACCCTCCCCCAGCACGTACGCCCGGGTGTTGCGCAGTGGACGTCCCACCACCGGGTCGCCACCGTCCACCCGGGCCCACAGAGCGTCCACAGTGCACTCGGTCGGCCCGTAGAAGTTGAAGCCCATCGTGCCGGGCGCCGCGGCGAACTCGCGCCACAGCGACTCCTCGATCGCCTCGCCGCCGACCATGACGACCCGCGGGCGGTGCCGCTCGTCGGTGAGCAGGCCGGCCGGCACCAGCTGCCGGGCCATCGACGGCGTGACGTCCAGGAAGTCGAGCCCGCGGACGGCCACGTAGTCGGCGAAGGCCCGCGGATCGCGCCGCACCTCGTCGTCGAGCACATGCAGCTCGTGACCGTCGGCCAGCAGCAGCACGCCTTCCAGGGAGGTGTCGAACGAGAACGAGGCGCTCAGCGCCGCCCGCAGCCGGATCCCCGCCGC
>NZ_JAHWFK010000071.1 GCF_019710575.1 Paractinoplanes polyasparticus
GCGGTGTTCGCCGGCATCTACTTCTGGTTCCCGAAGATGTTCGGCCGAATGCTCGACGAGCGCCTGGGCAAGATCCATTTCTGGCTGACGTTCCTCGGCTTCCACGCCACGTTCCTGGTGCAGCACTGGCTGGGCACCAAGGGCATGCCGCGGCGCTACGTCGACTACCTGGCGTCGGACGGCTTCACGTTCCTCAACACGTTCTCGACGATCGGCAGTTTCGTGCTCGGCCTGTCGACGCTGCCGTTCATCTACAACGTGTGGAAGTCGTACAAGGTCGGCCAGCTGGTCACGGTCGACGACCCGTGGGGCCACGGCAACTCGCTCGAGTGGGCCACGTCCTCCCCGCCGCCGCTGCGCAACTTCGACAAGATGCCCCGCATCCGTTCCGAGCGCCCCGCGTTCGACGCGAAGTTCCCCGAGCTGGCAGCGGGCGAACAGTCCATCGCCGGCCCGCCCGAGGGCGGCGCCCGCCCGCTGACCCGCGAGTCCGACGGCGGCGCGACCTACCCGGAAGACACCGGCGCCAACCGCGACTGACAGCGTTCAGGTAACGGCCCGCTCTCACCGAGAGCGGGCCGTTTCCGTCTGCCTGCCCGGCCCCACACCCCGCCAAGCCCAAACCGACCCGCTGCTCGTGCTGGTCCAGCGCCCGGCTTCTGCTGGCGGCGTGCCCTACGCCGACAGGCGTGGCTGTCTTGGTGTGCGTGCCGTGCCGATGAGCGTGGCTGTGCTGGTGGCGCAGCCTGCGCGGAGCCGGCTGGCCGATGATGAGCCGCTGCGCGTGACGTCGCTGCTCTGGCGGCTTGCTCGTTTGGTGTTGGCGCTACTTATCGCCGCGGATGCGGGCGTGGAGGTGCATGTCGTGGCGGCCATCTGAGTGGGGCGCCTCGCCGTGTTTGGTGCCTTCGAGTTGGAAGCCGGCTTTGACGGCGACGCGGCAGGAGGCTTGGTTGCGGGTCGAGTGGCTCAGGTGCAGCCGGTAGAAGCCGGCGTTGTCGAGTGCCCAGGCGCCAGCGGCCGCCAGCGCGCGGGTCGCGATGCCGGCGCCGCGGGCTGCGGGCAGCACCCAGTAAGCGCAGCCTGCGAGGCCCGCATGGAGGTTGAAGCTTCCCAAAGCCATGCGCCCGACCAATTCCTCGCCGCCGCGCGTTACCGCCCAACTTGCGCCTTTCTCCTGTCCCAGCTTTGGCGGTATTGCTCGAACCACTCCTTCACCTGATGTTCGGAGGAGGGGCGACGAGGGTGCCAATGCTGGATCACGGGGTCCTGGTAGGCGGCGAAGAAAGCCGGAGCGTCGGATGGCGCCCAAGGACGAGGGACCAGACCGTCCGGCGCCGTCCAGGATGGCTGTCACTTTTCTGCGTCGGCGGAGCAAATGGGGCAGTTGATCTGGAACGGTAACGTCTCGGCATGCGTATGCCTCCGTTGCCGCCGCCGTCTGTGTTCGCGACGCCAGAACAGATGGCGCAACGTGTCGTTGGTGATCGGTCGCCAGACACGCCGAACGCACCCATCACCGTCAGTGCCTACGACCCGAGCTGGCCAGCGCGCTACCGGCGCGAGGAGGCCCGCATTCGGGCGGCCCTCGGAAAGCGGGTCCTCGCGCTGGAGCATGTCGGCTCCACCGCCGTTCCGGGTCTTCCCGCAAAAGACCGCATCGACATTGATCTGATCGTGGCGGACCCGGCCCACGAGGAGGCCTACGTCCCCGACCTGGCCGCTGCTGGTTACCAGTTGCGCGCCCGAGATCCCCACTGGTACGAGCATCGATGCCTGTGGACCGAGAGTCATGACGTCAATCTGCATGTCTTCGGTCCCGACTGCGACGAGTACCTGCGCCACGTCATTTTTCGAGACTGGCTTCGCGCTAACCCCGAGGATCGGGATCGCTATGCTGCGCAGAAGAGCGTTGCTGCGGCGCAGCATCCGCTCTCGATGTCGGGCTACGTCCAAGGCAAGGCCGACGTCATCGTGGAGATCCTCAAGCGTGCGGGACTGCGCTGACAGCGGCCGTCAACTTGCCTGTTCGTCGAGGCGGGCCAGGAGGCCGTCGAAGATCTGCTCGCGGGCGACGTGCCCTTGGCGGCCGCGTCGTCTCGTTGTCGTTCGAGCGTGGGGTCGGAACTCGATGGTGGTGACGGCGCCTCCACCTTCTCGAGACGGCGAAGTACCAGCGGTGCAGCGCGGCGAGCTGATCCGGGTCGAGCCTGCCGCAGATACAACGCCGGCCTCGTACAGGGCTCGGAACCGGTACACACCCAGCCACCGCTGCTTATCAAGAGCCGCCATCGCCAGCGCCCAACGTCTGCCCGACAACGACCCGATCAGCCTCACGCCCAACACTTCGCGTACGACGCACAAACCGTGCATACCTCTGCACTCGTAGCCGTACGCCGGCACCCGGCCCGGTCGCTTGCTTCGCCCGTCCGGCCCGGTCGGCGTCTGGATGCTGGCCGGTATGCGGGCTCGATCAGGGCGTCGTGAGGCGGCGGATCGCGCTGGTGAGGGCCTGAAGGTCTACTTCCTGGCCGGTGATCAGGGCGCGCAGCGTCACGCCGTCGAAGAAGGTGACCACGTCGTGGGCGGCGTCGGCGCCTACGTGGGGTTCGAGCAGGTCTCGCATGCCCGTGAGCCAGGCCATGGCCAGGGGGCGCAGGGCCGGGTCACGGCCGGCGGCCACGTACAGCTCGCATTCCAGTTGGGCACGCTGACGGTCGGTGACATATTCGACTATGAGCGCGGCGACGGCTGCGGGGATGTCAGAGGCTTCCCTGAGCCGCCCCGCCCACTCCTGGAAATCGGATTGCAGGTCGGCTGCGGACAGCCGCAGCCCTGCGGCGATGAGATCGTCGAGCGTCGGGAAGTAATAGGTCGTCGCGCCGAGAGGCAGTCCGGCCCGAGCGGCCACGGCGCGGTGCGTGGTGCGGCTGATTCCCACCTCGGAGATCACCTCCAAGGCTGCGGTGGCCAGCGCTCGGCGCCGCGCCTCAGGATCCCGCGCCCGTTGAGGCCGCCGTCCACTTGCCGGTGATTCGTCGTCGCCCTCGGTCGTCGGGTCCCCACTGCGCCGCGCAGCCGGCCGCGAGGCGGCGCCTGCTCCGCGGTCGCCATGTCTGCGTCCGCCTCGCGCGAGGATCGAAGCTTCTTCGGTGCCCGGTTCGCGGTCCGCTCGCCTACGGCCGCCCGCGGTCACGCGACGGGCCGGTGCGCCGGCGGCCTGACCAGAGGACGCCTGACCGGAGGGCACCGCGTCGGAGGATGCCGCGTCGGAAAGTGCCGCGCCGGTGGGCGGGGGAGTGGGGTCGATCAATGGGCACCGCCCAGGTTCACGGTCACTACACCGGCGATGATGAGGCTGACGCCGACGACCTTAGCGGTGTTGAGGGGCTCCCCGAGGAAGACCGCGCCGATGGCGACGATGGCGGCGGTCCCGAGCGCCGACCACAGCGCGTAGACGACCCCGACGGGCAGGTCTTTCACGCAGACCGAGAGCGCCGCGAACGAGATGACATAGCCGGTCAGGCAGGCCACCGTGGGCCACAGCTTGGAAAAGCCCTCGGTCGACTTGAGCAGGCTGGTCGCCGCCACCTCTGCCGCGATGGCAATAAGCAGGAACACGTAGGGCACGGCCGACCTTCTCTCACTCTTGTACGTCTGTACAAGTACAAACGTACAAGTCGCTACCGCTCATGCCAACGGTGATCTGGGCCACCGCCGCTCATGACCGATTCGCCGCTGCCACCCAGCGAATACAGGCTCCGCCGATGTCGACCACCAAGGAGCAGCCCGGCGCGCCCGAAGAAGGCGCGCCGGGCGCACTGGGCGAGAGCCGAGCCGACTGTGGATGGGCCAGGAAGCGGCGGGCAGCGTGGGGCCGCTAAGAGCCTCGTCGCCCCGTCCATCAACCAAAGGCCTGTCGGCTGTTCAGAAGGAGCTGAGCGCGCCCGACGCGGAACGACGTGGTGGTGGCAAGGCCGGGGTCGGGCTGGTCAGTGGACGAAGGGGTGCGGTCGTGGCCGTGGGTTAGTTCTGAGCCGAGCCTCTGAGGGAGGAGAGGGCGGTGGTGGAGCCGTTGCCCAGCCAGCTCATCGGCATCCGAAACCTCAACTCGGACAAATAGGGGTGTTAAGTGAGGGCGGCGAAGCTGCGTGCCGAAATCCTCCACCGGTGTTTGCTCGCCGACCTACTCATGGCCGAGTGCTGTGGCCGGGGCCCTGCCGTTCACGAGCTGTCCCGCGTGGTCGAGTTGGCCGACTGGGCGGCGAGCATGGCCATGCTCGTGCCGTTGAATCCGACCTTCATCCTTCGACGGCGGCCCAAAGGTTGATCATCGGCCCCTGACGGCCGGCAGCCGGTCGGCTCGGTACCGCTCCGAACGGCTGATCAACCGCCGTCCTCACCGAGCTGATCGCCGACTCCGACGCCCTTAACGCACTACCCGACTGGATCATCGCCTGCCGCCGCACACACCCGCTGGGAGAGGGCGGTCGTCCTCGCCGCGGCCGGCCTGCCGAGCCGACCGCGCCCGAGACGGCGGAGTGGCCCTCCTCGTCAGGGGCTGGTTGCGCCAAGGGGCGAAACGGCCCAACTCCGCCAGGGGCGGAGGGGCCGGGCTCCGCCAGGGGCGGACGGGCCGGGCTG
>NZ_JAHWFK010000072.1 GCF_019710575.1 Paractinoplanes polyasparticus
CGCCAGGGCGGAGGGGCCGGGCTGCGCCAGGGCGGAGGGGCCGGGCTGCGCCAGGGCGGAGGGGCCGGGCTGCGCCAGGGCGGAGGGGCCGGGCTGCGCCAAGGGGGCGCAACGGTCCGGCTGCGTCAGGGGCGGAGGGTCCGGATCCGTGAGGGGCGAGGGGGCGGCTCCGTCAGGGCCTTCAGCCGATCGGTGGGTGGTCAACCCGGGTCGGCGATGGCCGGGGCTCGGCCGTGCGCGGGAGCGGCAAAACTGAACGGCGGGGCCTGAGCGTCGGAGTTCGGCCGGCTGCGTAGCGGACGCCGGGTGGGTCAGGGGTGGCGGACGTGAAGTGGGTCGCCCTGTTTGGATGGGCCGTTGTCGGAGGCGGCTCGCTTCGGGTCGGTGGGGGCGAGGTGTGCCGGGTCGTCGCTGGTCGGCGTTGCGTGGTCGGTCGTGGCTGGGGCGTAGGTCAGCTCGGTGGTGGCGGCGTAGGCGGCCACGGCTGCGCCGGCGACGGCGGGCGGTTCCTCGACGAGTGGTTCGCCGTCGCGTGGGTGGATCATGCGGTGCGACGGAGCCCTGGCCGGCTCGCCATCGTGTGAGCCCGTGGCGGCCGCGGAGCCCGGCGTTGTGTCAGCGGCGGCGGCTCTGCGGCGGCGGCGGAGTTCGGTGGGGAGGACCAGCAGGGCGATCAGGACGCCGGCGCCGCCGACGGCTACGAAGCCCCAGGGAGGGGAGAAGCGGTCGGCCGCGAAGCCGGCGATCGGGCCGCCCAGGGCGACGCCCACCGTGAGCGACGAGTTGTGCAGGCCCATGGCCTCGCCGCGGGCGCCGGCCGGGATCATGCGGCTGATCGCGTCGGCCGTGGCGGTGATCAGTGGGGCGCAGAGGGCGCCGGCCGGGATCAGCAGCAGAGCGATCAGCCACCAGTGGGCGTGGCCGATGCCGACGAGCATGGTGGCCGCGGCCAGTGGGACGAGCAGGACCACCGGCGGCAGCGGGCGGCGGATCGTGCCGTAGGCGAAACCGCCCAGGAGTGAATAGAACGCCCACATGGTCATCACGAGGCCGGCCCAGCCCAGCTCGCCGTTGCCGCGCAGCACGGCCACGAGGGCGACGTCGGTGCCGGACAGGACCAGGGTCGCGGCCATCGTCACGGCCAGCAGGGCGACGAATCGGGGAGTGAGCCAACTGCGCCGCGGCACCCGCTGGCCGGCCGCGATGGGCGCCTCGTGCGCGGCCCGCACCGGCGGGTTGAGCAGCCACAGCCCGAGCCCGGAGAGCAGGATGCCCGCGGCGAGCATCAGCATCGCCCAGCGCGGCCCGGCGGTGGTGGCGACCAGCACGCCGAGGGCCGGGCCGGTCATGAACGACAGCTCGGTCGAGATGGAGTCGAGCGCGAACGCGGGCAGGCGCTGGGCCTCGGGCGTCAGGGCGCTGATCGACTGGCGGGCGACCGAGAACGCGGGCAGGGCCAGGACCCCGCCGAACAGTGCCATGGCCAGCAGCGTCCAGTACGGCACGGCCTGCGCGGCCGACCAGAAGATCACCTCGGCGACCGTGGTGAGCACCAGAACCAGACGCAAGCCGCGCCGGTCGATGAGCCGGCCCATGACGGGCGCGCCGACCGAGCCGCCGATTGTGAACGCCGCGCCGATCAGGCCGGCCGCGCCGTAACCCCGGCCCAGGTCGGTGACCACGTGCAGGGTGAGCACGACGGCGCCGGCCGCGATCGGGATGCGGGCCAGCGTCGCCACGGCCAGCAGGGATGGGATGCCGGGCAGGGCGAGGGTGTCTCGGTAAGGCTTGAGAAGCATGTGGTTCCTGACCTCCGGGGCTCATCCTGCCCCGGGGGTGCGACAAAAAACCAACTACTTGATCAAGCGGAAATCAGGACGAGACGACGGGCCGCCCGGTGGTCTCGATCGACGCCGCCTTGAGCTGTTCGAGCGCGGCCGCCGTCGTGCCGGCCGCGACACCGGCCGTGAGCTCCAGCAACACGGTCGTGTCGAAGCCCTCGGCCTTGGCGTCGAGCGCCGTAGCGCGTACGCAATGGTCGGTGGCGATGCCCACCAGTTCGACTTCGGTCACATTCCGCTCGCGCAGCCACGCGGCGAGGGTCTCGCCGTTCTCGCTCTTGCCCTCGAAGCCCGAGTACGCCGCCTGGTGTTCGCCCTTGCGGAAGATCGCCTCGATGCGGTCGGTGGCCAGCTCGGGGTGGAAGTCGGCGCCGCCCGAGCCGACCACGCAGTGCGGCGGCCAGCTGTCGACGTAGTCCGGGTGGTCACTGAAGTGGGCGCCCGGGTCGATGTGGTAGTCCTTGGTGGCGACGACGTGGTCCCACCGGTCGCCCGCCCTGCTCAGCACCAGCGAGATGCCCGCGGCGACGGCGGCGCCACCGGTGACGGCCAGCGAGCCGCCCTCGCAGAAGTCGTTCTGGACGTCGACGATGATCAGCGCTCGTGTCACGGGACAACCCCTAGCTGGTCGGGACGATGGTGACGGGGATGGCCGGGTCGCCGGCCGAGAGCTTGAGACCCTCCCACGGTATCGAGATCAGGCCCTGCCGCAGGTGCTCGCGCGACTCTTGCAGCGTCGGCAGCTCGACCACCTCGCCGCCGGCGACGAACGAGCGCTGGAGCAGCCGGTCGTTGGCGGCGTGGTCGGGCACGCCCTGCGACACGATGATCTCTTCGGTGGCCGTGCCGGTGGGCTTGTGCCGGCGTACGGCGGTCTTGCGGCCGCCGACGGTCGCCTTGTTCTCGGAGCGCTTGACGACCGGGCGTCCCTCGACCTCGACCAGCTTGTAGACGAGCCCGGCGGTGGGCGCGCCGGAGCCGGTGACCACCGCGGTGCCGGCGCCGTACATGTCGACCGGCTCGGCGGCGAGCGTGGCGATCGCGTACTCGTCCATGTCGCCGGAAACGACGATCTTGGTCTCGGTGGCGCCGAGCGAGTCGAGCAGCTCGCGTGAGTGCTGGGCCAGCACCGAGAGGTCGCCCGAATCGATCCGGACGGCCCGCAGGTCGGGGCCGGCCACGGCGATCGCGTTCCGGATGCCCTGGCCGATGTCGTACGTGTCGACCAGCAGCGTCGTGTTCTTGCCGAGGGCGGCCACCTGGGAGGCGAACGCGGCCGGCTCGTCGTCGTGGAGCAGCGTGAACGCGTGGGCCGACGTGCCGGTGGTCGGGATGCCGTAGCGGGCGCCCGCCGCGAGGTTGGAGGTCGACGCGAACCCGGCCAGGTAGGCGGCCCGGGCGGCGGCGATCGCAGAGTCCTCGTGCGTACGCCGGGAGCCCATCTCGATGATGGGCCGGCCCCGCGCCGCGGTGACCATGCGGGCCGCGGCCGAGGCGATCGCGGAGTCGTGGTTGAGCACCGAGAGGATCAGCGTCTCGAGCACCACACACTCGGCGAACGTGCCGCTGACGGTCAGGATCGGGGAGCCCGGGAAGAAGAGCTCACCCTCGGCGTACCCGTCGATGTCGCCCGTGAAGCGGTAGTCGGCGAGCCACCGGGCGGTCGTCTCGTCGACGATGCCGGCCCCGCGCAGGAAGTCGATCTCGGCCGGGCCGAACCGGAAGTTCCGGATCAGCTCGACCAGCCGGCCCGGCCCGGCCACCACGCCGTAGCGCCGGCCGCTGGCCAGGCGCCGGGCGAAGACCTCGAAGACGCACTGCCGGTCGGCCGTGCCGTCCTGAAGGGCGGCGCTGACCATGGTCAGCTCGTACTGATCGGTCATCAGCGCGGGGGCGTAGGTGTTCACGGAACCCACCCTATTGCGCCCGAGGGCCCCTTACGAACCGCGTCCTGACCTGCGGTTCGGTGTTCCGGTTCACCGATGCGGCAGAACCGGTGGCAACATGGTGGGCATGGCGCTGCCACAGGTCGCTCCCATCGAGAGCCCAGAGATCGAGGAGGCACCCGCTGACGACCGGCCGTGGGTGACGATCGTCTGGGATGATCCGGTCAACCTCATGTCGTACGTGACCTGGGTTTTTCAGAAGCTCTTCGGCTACTCGAAGGAGAAAGCCGAGGCGCTGATGCTCGACGTGCACACGAAAGGCCGGGCGGTGGTCAGCTCGGGTGCGCGTGAGCGCATGGAGATGGACGCCAATCAGCTGCACGGATACGGTCTCTGGGCGACGGTTGACCGGGACTGAACACCGCGGGAGAGGGCAGATGTTCCGACGCAACGGCAGCACGTGCGTGGCCACGTTCGCGGTCGACGAGGTGCGCGTCCTGCGCAAGGTCGCCGGTGAAGTGGTCGGCCTGCTGACCGACGGCATGGATCACACCGATCCGGTCGTCAGCCGGCTTTTCCCCGACATCTATCCGGACCGTCCGGACGATTCGGAGGAGTTCCGCCTCTATACCGAGGGGGAGCTCAAGACCGGCAAGATCGACCAGGCCGGGGCCATTCTCGCCGCCCTGCCCGACGAGGGCGAGGGTGAGGTGCGCCTCGACGGCGAGGCGGCCGAGGCCTGGCTGCGGGCGATCAACGACGCCCGGCTGGCCATGGGCACCCGGCTCGACATCCAGGCCGACACCGACCTGGGCGCCGAGCTCGACGACGCCGTGCTGCACGACCCGGGTTCCAGCCGCGTGTTCCAGCTCAGCGTGTACGCCTACCTCGGCTACCTGCAGGAGTCGCTGCTCAACGCGCTGCCCGAAATCGAGTGAGCGCCGCCACGCCGGGCTCTCCGCATTCTCACGGTAATGTGAACAGCGTGCTGACCATCGACAGCGCGATCGTCGACGCGATCGTCGCCCACGCCCGCCGGGATCACCCCGACGAGGCCTGTGGCGTCGTCGCCGGCCCGATCGGCAGCGACCTGCCGACCCGGCTCATCCCGATGGACAACGCCGCCCGGTCGATGACGTTCTACGAGTTCGACTCCATGGAACAGCTGCGCGTCTGGCGCGAGATGGACGACAACGACGAGGAGCCGGTGGTCATCTACCACTCGCACACGGCCACCGAGGCCTACCCGTCGCGCACCGACATCTCGTTCGCCGGCGAACCCGGCGCCCACTATGTGCTCGTTTCCACGCGCGAGAGCGACTCGGAGGAGATCCGATCGTTCCGCATAGTGGACGGCGTGGTGACCGAGGAAGAGATCAACATCGTGGATGCGACGGTAGACGCGTGATGGCTAGCGCTGTGCAGTCGTACATGTTCGGGCAGAGCCCGGTTTCGGTCGTTTACGAGTGTCGTTGACGACCACTCCGTAGACGATCCTGCCCTCAGTTCGACCTTCCTTTTGGAGCATTCACAGCCATGGCTATCGAAGTTCGCGTTCCGACCATCCTGCGCAGCTACACCGGCGGCGCCAAGACTGTCGAGGGCGCCGGTGAGACGCTGACCGCGCTGATCGACGACCTGGACGCCAAGCACAAGGGCCTCAAGGGGCGGCTGATCACCCCCGAGGGCGGCCTGCACCGCTTCGTCAACATCTACGTCAACGACGAGGACGTCCGCTTCCTGGGCGCGCTCGACGCCAAGCTCAGCGACGGTGACTCGATCACCATCCTGCCCGCCGTGGCCGGCGGCGCCCTGGGTTTCGCGGCGGCGGCCGCCCTGCTCGGGCGCCCGTCCAAGCACCTCGCTGCCGCTGTCTCGACTAAAGGCTGAGCTGACGATGGCTCGCTACGAGAGCCTGCTTGACGCCTTGGGGGGCACGCCGCTGGTCGGCCTGCCCCGCCTCTCACCGTCGGTGCCCGAGGGGGCGCCGGCGGTGCGGCTCTGGGCCAAGCTGGAAGACCGCAATCCGACCGGCAGCATCAAGGACCGGGCGGCGTTCTACATGGTGCGCGAGGCCGAGGAGTCCGGTCATCTGCACCCGGGCGACACCATTCTCGAGCCGACGAGCGGCAACACCGGCATCGCCCTGGCCATGGTGGCCAAGCTGCGCGGCTACCGCCTGGTCTGCGTGATGCCCGAGAACGTCTCGGCCGAACGGATTCAACTGCTTCGCATGTACGGCGCCGAGATTCTGTTCTCGCCGGCGGCGGGCGGCTCCAACCAGGCCGTCGCCACCGCCAAGCAGGTCGCCGCCGAGCATCCGGACTGGAAGATGCTGTACCAGTACGGCAACCCGGCCAACGCCCGCGCGCACTTCGAGACCACCGGCCCCGAGCTGCTGCAGGACCTGCCCACGATCACCCATTTCGTGGCCGGCCTGGGCACCACGGGCACGCTGATGGGCACCGGCCGCTTCCTGAAGGAAAAGGTCGACGGGATCCAGATCATCGCGGCCGAACCGCGCTACGGCGAGCTGGTCTACGGGCTTCGCAACATCGACGAGGGCTACGTCCCCGAGCTGTACGACGCCAGCGTGCTCGACCGTCGCTTCTCGGTCGGCACCCGCGACGCCGTGCTCCGCACCCGCCAGCTCGTCGAGGTCGAGGGCATCTTCGCCGGCTTCTCCAGCGGCGCCATCCTGCACGCCGCGCTGGCCGTGGCCCACGAGGCGGTCAAGGCGGGCCGCCGCGCCGATGTCGCCTTCGTGATCGCCGACGGTGGCTGGAAATACCTCTCGACCGGCGCCTACGGCGGCACACTCAACGACGCCGAAGAGGCCCTTGAAGGGCAGCTCTGGGCTTAGCGCGGTCCCGCGTGATCCACCAGATGCGCCCTAGTAAAGGACCGCAATCAGAATGTCGACTGTCAGTGGCCCGGCTGCGCAAGCGAGCAGGAGCCATGGCAGGAAGGCGCGGTGGATCGACAGGAACGCGCCGACCGTGAGAGCAATGCTCAGCAATCCGAATAGCGCGAGCGTCGGCACATACCAGAACGGCGCCCCGCCCAGCAGCGTGACAAATGCGAGCGCTCCCACGCCGACTGCGGCGAAGCCGAGAGCGGCTGCCCCTACGGCCATGGTCAGCAGGCGGGCCGTGCTGGGTGCGGGGTCATCGGGGGCAGGAAAACGGAAAAGCGTCTCATCGTCGTCCAGGCCCGCTCGCGCCGGTGTACTCTCCCACCCACCGAACGGCATGATCTCCGCCGCCTCGGTGCGCGTGGTGCGGTCTTTCTGGACCGTGCTCACGCTGCCTCCGTCTGTTCCGTCCTCTGAAGTCCTCGCTTTGTGCAACGCAAACGACTCACCGGACGTAACGGGAATTGCGTTAATGGTCGAGGTCACGGGCGGTGTGATGTACGTTGTCGATTTAGCGACAAATCGATCAGACGTTTACATGGCGCGCAGGCCCCGGCGTACGCTTCGCTCCGTGATTGACTGGTCTGAAAAGTTCAGCACGGACCGGTCGGGCGGGGCCTGTTCGACCCAGCGTGAGTCAGAGGGACCCGCATGCGACTGACCGTTCTCGGCTGTGCCGGCAGTTTTCCCGGCCCCGAGTCGGCTTGTTCCGCCTACCTCGTCGAGGCTGAGGGATTCCGGCTGCTCATCGACTTCGGATCGGGTTCGCTGTCCGCGCTTCAGCGCTACTCCGACATGAACTCGATCGACGCGATCATCCTGACCCACCTGCACTGCGATCACATGCTGGACGCCTGCACCTATATCGTCGTCCGGCGCTACGACCCGGCCGGCCCGCGGCCGCCGGTGCCGGTCTATGCCCCGCTCGGCGCGGCCGAGCGCATCTCCTCGGCGTACAGCCAGGAGAACGAGACGGTCGACGATGTCTACACGTTCTACGGTCTCCAGCCGGGAACGTTCCCGATCGGTCCCTTCACGGTCACCGTCGACCGGGTCAACCATCCCATCGAGACGTACGGCGTCCGGATCGAGCACGCTGGGCGAGTGCTCGCGTACTCCTCGGACACGGCGCCGTGCGAGCCGCTGCTGCGACTCGCCGCGGGTGCGGATTTGTTTTTGTGTGAGGCGAGTTACGCCGATGGCGCCGACAACCCGCCTGGCCTGCACCTGACCGGCGGCGAGGCGGGCGAGGCGGCGACCAAGGCGGACGTCGGTAAACTGCTGCTGACCCATCTCGTGCCCGCGTGGGTCTCGGAGGCATCTATTGTGGATGCCGCCGTGGCCGCGTTTACCGGACCGGTTGAGGTCGTGCGTCCAGGTGCCCGTTACGATCTCTGAGTCCTGGGCCGGGCGGGGGTGCGGTCCGAGCACGGGAGCACCCAGCGAATCGTGATCTTGGAGTTGTTGCATGCGCATTGTTCGCCTGGCCAACTTCGTGACAGCCCATTCGGGTGGCCTGCGGACCGCGCTTCGTAATCTCGGCGAGGGCTACCAGCGCGCCGGGCACGAAGCGGTGCTGATCGTTCCCGGACGTGAGCGCTCCGACAAAATGACCTCGCAGGGCCGCGTGATCACGCTGCCCAGCGCCCCGCTGCCGCGCACCGGCGGCTACCGCGTGATGACGAGCCGGCGCGAGCTCACCCAGCTGCTCGAGGAGCTCGAGCCCGACCGCCTCGAGGTCTCCGACCGCACCAGCCTGCGCTGGACGGGCGGCTGGGCACGGCAGCGCGGCGTCGGCTCGATGATGGTCTCGCACGAGAGCCTGGCCGGCCTCCTGGGCGTCTGGGGCGTGCCCAAGCGGGACGCGCTGGCCGACAAGTTCAACCTGCGGACGGCCGAGTTCTTCGACCAGATCATTTGCACCACCTCGTTCGCGGCGGCCGAGTTCCGCCGGCTGGGCGTGCCCAATCTGACCGAGGTGCCGCTCGGTGTCGACCTCGACGGGTTCCACCCGTCCCGGTGGGACGAGAGCATCCGCGAGCGCTACGCCCGTCCCGGCGAGCTGCTGATCGCTTTCGCCAGCCGGCTCTCCGGGCAGAAGCGCCCCGAGCTCGCCGTGGACACGATCGCCGCGCTGCGCAACGACAAGGTGCCCGCCGTGCTCGCCGTGGCCGGAGACGGCGTACGACGGGCCGCGCTGGCCTACCGTGCGGCCCGCCTGCCGGTCCGCTTCACCGGCCACATCGCCGACCGCACCGCCGTAGCCGGGCTGCTCGCCAGCGCCGACGTCGTGCTGGCTCCCGGTCCGGTCGAGACGTTCGGCATGACCGCCCTCGAGGCGCTGGCCTGCGGCACCCCGGTCGTGGTGAACGAGTCGAGCGCCCTGCCCGAGGTCGTGGGGGAGGCCGGCGTCGCGGTGCCCGGCACACCCGAGGCTTTCGCCGCGGGCGTACGCGGCCTGATGGAACGCCCGGAGCAGGAACGTCGCGCCGCCGCCCGCGCCCGGGCCGAGAACTTCGGCTGGCCGCAGGCGGTCGACGGCTTCCTGCGGGCCCACGGCGCGCTGCCCGAGGTGGCGCTGGCCGGCCGCAAGCGCCCCACCGCGGTGCTGCGCCCGGCTGTGCCCCGGCCGGCCGGCCCCACGCTCGGATAGTTATCCACAGGCGTGGGGCGGGCGCAGCGGTCCGGTCGTCGGCCTAATAAGGTTTGGGCATGGCACGCCCCGACGGCCGCGAGGCCGACCAACTGCGCCCGGTGACCCTCACGCGGAACTGGAGCATCCACCCCGAGGGGTCGGTGCTCGTCGAGTTCGGCAACACCCGGGTCCTCTGCACCGCGAGCGTCACCGAGGGCGTGCCGCGCTGGCGCAAGGGCTCCGGGCTCGGCTGGGTCACCGCGGAATACTCGATGCTGCCCCGCGCCACCAACACCCGCGGCGACCGCGAGAGCATCAAGGGCAAGGTCGGCGGCCGTACGCACGAGATCTCCCGCCTGATCGGCCGCAGCCTGCGCGCCTGCATCGACCTCAAGGCCCTGGGCGAGAACTCGATCGTCCTCGACTGCGACGTCCTGCAGGCCGACGGCGGCACCCGCACGGCCGCCATCACGGGCGCCTACGTCGCCCTGCACGACGCGGTGGGCTGGCTGGCCGAGCGCAAGTCCCTGGCCGGCCGGGTCGACAAGGTCATGCACCGCTCGATCCAGGCCGTCAGCGTCGGCATCATCGACGGCCAGCCCCGCCTCGACCTGATGTACACCGAAGACGTCAAGGCCGAGGTCGACATGAACGTGGTCTGCACC
This sequence comes from Paractinoplanes polyasparticus, assembly GCF_019710575.1. GTDB lineage: Bacteria > Actinomycetota > Actinomycetes > Mycobacteriales > Micromonosporaceae > Actinoplanes > Actinoplanes polyasparticus. The sequence continues at coordinate 9,942 of NZ_JAHWFK010000072.1, forward strand.
GGCGACGGTGACTTCGTCGAAGTGCAGGGCACGGGGGAGGACGGCGTCTTCCGCCGCGAGCAGCTCGACGCGCTGCTCGACCTGGCCGTCGCCGGCTGCGCCGACCTGGCCGCCGCCCAGCAGAAGGCGCTGGCCGCATGAGCGCCAAGCTGTTGCTGGCCACGGCCAACCACAAGAAGCTGGTCGAACTCCAGCGCATCCTCGACTCGTCGCTCGGCGCCAACCGCATCGCGCTGGTCGGCCTGGCCGAGTTCGAGGGCTATCCCGACGTGCCCGAGACGGGGCTGACGTTCGGCGAGAACGCACTGATCAAGGCCCGCGAGGGCGCGAAGCGCACCGGGCTGCCCACGGTGGCCGACGACTCGGGCCTCGCGGTCGACGCGCTCAGCGGCATGCCCGGCGTGTTCAGCGCCCGCTGGTCCGGCCGGCACGGCGACGACCAGGCCAACCTCGAGCTGGTGCTCGCCCAGATCTCCGACGTGGCCGACGAGCAGCGCGGCGGCGCCTTCGTCTGCGCGGCGGCGCTGGTGCTGCCCAACGGCCGCGAGCATCTGGTCGAGGGCCGCCAGCCCGGGCGCATTCTGCGGGCCGGCCGCGGCGAGGGCGGCTTCGGCTACGACCCGATCTTCCTGGGCGACGGCCAGAGCCGCACCAACGCCGAGTTGTCGCCCGCCGAGAAGGACGCGATCAGCCACCGGGGCAAGGCGTTCCGCGAGCTTTCCAAGGTCATCGCCCGCGAGGTGACGAGCTAGGGGCGCTCTCAGGAAGCTGTCAACAAGCTGAGACATGCTTGAGGGAGCGCCTGCCGAAATCGACTGGGGGAACTTTCATGCAGCTCCGTTTCGCCGCTCTCGTCGCGGCCACAGCGCTGGTGGGTCTCTCCGTGCTCTTCGCGAGCGAGCCGGTGAGCGCCCCCAGCCCGATCGCGGCGGCCAAGACGTTCGTCGTGGTCGAGCCCGAGGTCAACGACTGCCCATGGAAGGCCGGCACCGACCCCGCCGCCTGATCAACGCCCCCGATGCGCCGGGCGCCGCCCCGCCTGCGCCTCCACGAAGAGGTCGGGCAGGTGTCCGCCGGTGGCCGCGCTCAGGGAGCCGAGCGAGCAGGTGCCGGCGCAGTCGTGGCCCGGAACCGACACGATCACGTCAGTGAGCCCGGTGGCTCAGCGGAGCGGGCCGACGGCGTCCTCGATCGTGGCCCGCAGGGCGCGGCCGGCGACGACGGCGCGGACGTCCTCGAGGGCCGGGGCCAGGAAAAGGTCGGGGCCGGGGCGGCCCGCGGAGGCTTCCAGGGCGGCGATCGCGGCCCGGCCCGCGGCCGAGGGCACGAGTGGTTCGCGCAGCTGCAGGCCGCGTACGGCGGAGATCAGCTCGACGGCGAGCAGGCTGGTCAGGTTGTCAAGGACCGTGCGCAGCTTCTTGGTGGCGGCCCAGCCCATCGAGACGTGGTCCTCCTGCATGCCGCTCGTGGGCAGCGAGTCGACCGAGGCCGGTGAGGCCAGGCGGCGGTTCTCGGCGACGATGCCGGCCGCCGTGTACTGGGCAATCATCAGGCCGGAGTTGACCCCCGCGTCGGGCGAGAGGAACGGCGGCAGGTCACGGGAGCGGGTCACGTCGAGCAGGCGGTCGACGCGGCGCTCGGCGATCGCGCCCACCTCGGCGGCGGCGATGGCCAGGAAGTCGGCGGCGAAGCCGAGCGGGGCGCCGTGGAAGTTGCCGGTCGACTCGACGCGGCCGTCGGGCAGCACGACCGGGTTGTCCACAACGGACACCAGCTCGCGGCTCGCCACCGTGCGCACGAAGTCGAGCGTGTCGCGGGCCGCGCCGGCCACCTGCGGGGCGCAGCGCATCGAGTACGCGTCCTGCACCGCGTGGGCCAGGTCGTCCCGGTGCGAGTCCATGATTGCCGAACCCTGCAGCAGCTTCAGGATGTTGGCGGCCGACGCCGACTGGCCCGGGTGCGGCCGGATCTCGTGCAGCTCGGGCAGGAACGGCCGCTCCGAGCCGAGCATCGCCTCGATCGCCAGCGCCGCGGTGACGTCGGCCATCGCGAACAGGTGCTCGGCGTCGTCGATCGCGAGCAGCAGCATGCCCAGCATGCCGTCGGTGCCGTTGATCAGGGCCAGGCCCTCCTTGGCCGCCAGCTCGAGCGGTTCCAGGCCGACGGCATGCAGGGCCTCGGCGGCGGCGATCCGCGCGCCGTCCTTGCCCATCACCCAGCCCTCGCCCAGCAGCACGATCGCGCAGTGGGCGAGCGGGGCCAGGTCGCCCGAGGCGCCGAGCGAACCGTGCTCGGGCACCCAGGGCGTGATGTCATGGTTGAGCAGGTCGGCCAGGCCCTGCGCGAGCAGCGGGCGCACACCCGAGCGGCCCAGCGCGAGCGAGCGCAGGCGCAGCAGCATCATGGCCCGCACGACCTCGCGCGGCATGGGCGCGCCGATGCCCGCGGCGTGGGAGCGGATCAGCGCGTGCTGCAGCTCGGCGCGGCGTTCCGGGGCGATGGACGTGTTGGCCAGTGCGCCGAAGCCGGTCGACACCCCGTACACGGGACGGCCGGAGGCCTCGATCCGGTCGACGATCTCACGGCTGGTGGCCATGGCCGTGACGGTCTCGGGGGCGATCTCGACGCGGGCGTTACCGCGGGCGACCGCGAGCACATCGGCCGGGGTTACGCCGGTGGGCTGGACTACTACAACATTCATGAGAGCAAGCCTTTAGTCAGGTCAGGGGCCGGCGGTGGGGTGGTTGGACGGGACTCCGTTGTGCAGAACACTGCTGATCAGGGGTACGCCGGGCCGATAGGCCAGGTGCAGGTGGGACGGCGCGTCGAGCACCGTCAGGTCGGCTCGGGCGCCGGGGCGCAACCGGCCGATGTCGTCGCGGCGCAGCGCCTGCGCCCCGCCCGCCGTCGCCGCGTGCACGGCCTCGGCCGGGGTCATCCGCATGTCCCGGACGGCGAGCGCGATACAGAACGGCATCGACGACGTGTACGAGGAACCGGGGTTGCAGTCGGTAGCCAGCGCGACCGTGACACCGGCGTCGATCAGCCGGCGCGCGTCGGGATAGGGCGAGCGGGTCGAGAACTCGGCGCCCGGCAGCAAGGTCGCGACTGTCGCTGAACCGGCCAATGCGTCGACGTCCGCGCTGCTCAGATGCGTGCAGTGGTCGGCGCTGGCCGCACCCAGCTCGACCGCGAGCCGCACGCCGGGCCCCTCGGTCAACTGGTTGGCGTGTACGCGCAGGCCCAGGCCCTTCTGTTTACCCGCGGTGAGAACCGCGCGCGTCTGCTCCTCGTCGAACGCTCCGCGGTCACAGAAGACATCGACCCATTTCGCGTACGGGGCACAGGCCGCCAGCATCGAGCCGCGCACCAGGTCGACGTACTCGCCCGGGTCGCTGCCGGCCGGCACGACGTGCGCGCCCAGGAAGGTCGTCTCGTCGCTCAGCTCGCGGGCGATCCGCAGCGATCGGGCTTCGTCGTCGACGTTCAGCCCGTACCCGCTCTTGATCTCGATCGTCGTGGTTCCCTGCCGGCGTGCCTCCGCGACCAGTCGGCCGGCGTTGCGCCGCAGGTCGTCGTCGCTCGCGGCCCGGGTCGCGGCGACCGTGGTGCGGATGCCGCCGCCGGTGTAGGGCTTGCCGGCCATTCGCGCGCCGAACTCGGCTGCCCGGTCACCGGCGAAGACCAGATGCGCGTGACTGTCCACAAAGCCCGGTAGCGCGGCGCCGCCCCCGGCGTCGATCCGCCGGTCGGAGGCCGGCGCCTGCGCGGACGGCCCGATCCAGGCGATGCGATCACCCTCGACCACCACGGCGACATCACGCCGCAGACCGAGCAGCCCCTCGCCCTCGTCGTTGGTGACGAGCTCGCCGATGTTGTCGATCAAAATGCTCATGCGCGGCCATCCTCGGCGTGCGGAGTGACGCTTTGAGCGAGTCGACCGCGATCATCCGCGCGCTCGGTGTCGTTTTGAGCGAGCCGTCCGCCGCGCTGAGCGTTTGTGGTGCTGCCTTGAGCGCTGCGCTCATCCGTCAGCTCGGCGATCGTTTCGGCCAGCGCTCGTGGCGCGTCGATCGTCCGGTGGTGGCCGTCGGCGACGATCACGCGGCCGTCGGCGATCACGTGGGTGATGTCGGCAGCGGTAGCGGCGAGGATCGCCTGCGCGGGATCGGCGCCGGCCGTACGGACGCTGTCGAGCCGCACGCACACGAAGTCGGCCCGGCGGCCCACGGCGATCTCGCCGGCATCGGGCCAGCCGATCGCGTCGTGATTGGTGGCGGCCGCGATCAGTTCGGCCGGGGTGAAGCGTCCACGCTGCTCACTGGCGAGCCGGTCGTTCATCTCCAGGCCGCGCAGCTCTTCGAACTGGTCGATCACGGCGTGGCTGTCGCTGCCCAGGCTGAGTTTCGCGCCCGCTTCGGCGAGCCGTCGCGCCGGCCCGATGCCGTCGGCCAGGTCGCGTTCGGTCGTGGGGCAGAAGCAGACGTGGTGATTGCCCAGGATGTCGATGTCGCGGTCGGTGAGGTGCGTCGCATGCACGGCGACGGTGTTCTCTCGCCAGACTCCGTTGCGCTCGAGCAGTTCGGCGGGCGTGCAGCCGTGCGCGGCGACGGTTTGCTGGTTTTCCGCGCGCTGCTCGGACAGATGAACATGCACGGGCAGTCCCGCGGTCCGATCGGCGAAGCGCGTCATCTCGGACGCGGGGACCGCCCGCACCGAATGCAGCGCCGCGCCGATCCGCGCGTGCGGCGAGGGACGCAGGCCGGCTACTCGCTCGGACCAGGCGTCGAGGTCGCCGTCGCCGAAGCGCCGCTGCACACCCTCCAACGGCTTACCGTCCACAGTGGCCGTCAGATACAGCGTGTCCAGCAACGTGATCCGGATGCCCGCGTCGGCCGCCGCCTGAACAAGCGCGCGCCCCATCGCGTTGGGATCGTCGTAGGGGACGCCGTCCGGGCCGTGGTGCAGGTAGTGGAACTCGCCAACCGCGGTGATGCCGGCCAGCGCCATTTCGGCATATACGCCCCGGGCCAGCGCGTAGTAGTTGTCCGGATCGAGGCGGCCGGCCACGGAGTACATCAGATCGCGCCAGGTCCAGAAGCTGCCGCCACCCGCGTGGGTGCGCCCGCGCAGCGCCCGATGAAAGGCGTGCGAGTGCGCATTGGCGAAGCCCGGAACAACCAGGCCGGAAAGGCGGACGGCCGACGTCCCCCGGCCGGCATGTGCGCTGTCGGGGGCGGATACCGCCGGCACGTCTGCCGAGTCACCGGCCAAGCCGTCCGAGACGACCCGCGATCCGGCTGAGTCGGGCGTGACCTTCGTGATCACGCCGTCGCGCACCTCGATGCGGACGTTGCGGGCCAGGCGGCCGCCCGTCCAGGCGTACGGAGCGAAATAGACCGTCATGTGAGGTCGCCCAGCACCCGCGCGAGCGCGCCGATGCCGGCCACGCAGTCCTCCTCCTCGGCATGCTCGGCCGGCGAGTGCGAGATCCCCGTCGGGTTGCGCACGAACAACATGGCCGTCGGCACGTGGGCCGACAGCACCCCCGCGTCGTGCCCCGCGCCCGTCGGCAGAATCGGCACGTCGCCCAGCAGCGAGGCGATCCGCGTGGCGAGCGGCTTCTCGAACGTCACCTCGGCGCTGTACGACTCCGGGGTCACCGCGACCTCGGTGCCGTCCCGTCCGGCCCGGTCGTGGGCCCGCTTGATCACGGCGTCGACCAGCCCGTCGAGCGTGCCCGTCTCGGCCGCCCGCGCGTCCAGCCACGCGCGCACCAGCGACGGGATCGCGTTGGTGGCGTTGGGTTCCACCTCGACCCGGGCCATCGTGGCGGTCGCTCCGGCCAGCCGGGCCTCCTTGTTGGCCGCCAGCACCGTGTACGCGAAGGTCAGCATCGGGTCCCGCCGGTCCGTCATGCTCGTGGTGCCGGCGTGGTCGCCGATGCCGGTGAAGTCGAAGCGCCACCGCCCGTGCGGCCAGATCGCGCTGGCCACCCCGACCGGCACCTCGAGCGCCCGGCCCTGCTCGATGTGCAGCTCCACCAGCGCGTTGATCCGGCCGGTGAGCCCGGGCAGGCGCCCCGCCGGCGTACCCCCGAGGGCCTCGCCGAACGTGATGCCCTCGCGGTCGGTCAGCGCGGCCGCCTGCTCGGGTTCGATCGCCCCGCTCAGCAGCCGCGATCCCAGGCAGGGCACGCCGAACCGGCCGCCCTCCTCCTCGACGAAGGCGACCACGGCGATCGGCCGCCGCGGCACCCGGCCCTGGCGGCGCATCTCGTCGATGGCGAGGAACGCGCTGACGATGCCGAGCGGGCCGTCGAAGCCCCCGCCGTGCGGCACCGAGTCGAAGTGCGAGCCGGTGAGCACCGCGTCGTGGCCCCACTGATCGCCCCACCATGCGAACAGGTTGCCGTTGCCGTCGTCGGTGACCGGCATGTCGCGGCGCGCGGCCTGGTTGCGGAACCAGTCGCGCAGCACGAGTTCGGGTTCGTCCAGCGCGTACCGCAGGTAGCCGCCGTTGCGGGCCCGCCCGATCGGCGCGATCCCGTTCCAGAGTTCGGCGAACGTCGCGGTCACGGAGCCTCCCGCCGCATCGGGAGGTGCACGCCCGCGGCGGCCTGCGACTCGTAGCCCGCGTCGACGTGCCGCATCACCCCCGTGCCGGGGTCGTTGGTGAGCACGCGCTCGATCTTCTGCCCGGCCAGCGGCGTGCCGTCGGCCACGCAGACCTGCCCGGCGTGGATGGAACGGCCGATGCCCACGCCGCCGCCGTGATGGATCGACACCCAGCTCGCCCCGCTGGCCGTGTTGAGCATCGCGTTCAGCAGCGGCCAGTCGGCGATCGCGTCGGAGCCGTCGAGCATTGACTCGGTCTCGCGGTAGGGCGAGGCGACGGAGCCCGAGTCGAGGTGGTCGCGGCCGATCACCAGCGGCGCCTTGAGCTCGCCCGAGGCGACCATGTCGTTGAACCGGACGCCGGCCTTGTCCCGCTCGCCGTAGCCCAGCCAGCAGATGCGGGCGGGGAGTCCCTGGAACGCGACGCGCTCCTCGGCCATCTTCATCCAGCGTGCCAGCGACTCGTTCTCCGGAAAGAGGTCGAGGATGGCCTTGTCGGTGGCGGCGATGTCGGCCGGGTCGCCCGAGAGCGCCGCCCAGCGGAACGGACCCTTGCCCTCGGCGAAGAGCGGCCTGATGTACGCCGGGACGAAGCCCGGGAAGGCGAACGCGCGCTGATAACCGGCCAGCTGGGCCTCGCCGCGGATCGAGTTGCCGTAGTCGAACACCTCGGCCCCGGCATCGAGGAACCCGACCATCGCGGCGACTTGCTTGGCCATGCTGCCGCGGGCGCGCTCGGTGAACTCCTCGGGTTTCTTGCGGGCGTACTCGGCCGCGTCCGCCGGTTCGATGCCGACCGGCAGATACGAGAGCGGGTCGTGGGCGCTGGTCTGGTCGGTGACGACGTCGACCTCGACGCCGCGGGTGAGGATCTCGCCGAACACCAGCGCCGCGTTGCCGACGACCCCGATCGAGACGGCACGCTTCTCCGCTTTCGCAGCGAGAGCGCGGGCAAGGGCATCGTCCAGGTCGTCGGCGATCTCGTCGAGGTAGCGGGTGTCGACCCGGCGCTGCAGGCGGGTGCGGTCGACGTCGACGATCAGGCAGACGCCCCCGTTCATGGTGACCGCGAGCGGTTGCGCGCCACCCATGCCGCCGCAGCCGCCGGTGAGGGTCAGCGTGCCGGCCAGCGTGCCGTTGAACCGCTTGGCAGCGACGGCGGCGAAGGTCTCGTACGTGCCCTGAAGGATGCCCTGAGTGCCGATGTAGATCCAGGACCCGGCGGTCATCTGGCCGTACATGGTCAGGCCCAGATTTTCGAGGCGGCGGAACTCGGGCCAGTTCGCCCAGTCACCGACGAGGTTGGAGTTGGCGATCAGCACGCGGGGGGCCCATTCGTGCGTACGGAACACACCCACCGGACGACCCGACTGCACCAGCAGCGTCTCGTCGCCGTCCAGCTCGTCGAGCTCCCGCACGATCGCGTGGTAGGACGGCCAGTCGCGCGCGGCCCGCCCGGTGCCGCCGTAGACCACCAGGTCCTCGGGGCGCTCGGCCACGTCCGGGTCGAGGTTGTTCATCAGCATCCGCTTGGCGGCCTCCTGCGGCCAGCCCTTCGCGGTGTACGCCGCGCCGCGTGGTGCCCGGATCTCCGACATCGTCGCCCTTCCTCACGCTTGAAAGATCTGCCGGCGCGTGGCCGTCGCCTCGAACTGCTCCAGCCGTCGCTGCACCGGTTCGGGGTCGGCGTCACACATCGCCTGAAGAACCACCATCGCCATCGCCATCGGCCCCGTGTGCAGGTCGAACACCAGCCGCGTGCCGACCGCGGCGGGCAGCACGACATCCGCGTGCTCGGCGACCGGCGACACGGCCGAATCGGTGATCGCCACCACCGCGTACCCCATGCTCCTGGCCTCCCGGACCGCCTCCAGCGACTCACGCGGATAGCGCGGCAACACCAGCGCCAGCATCGCATCGGCGCCGGCCGCGCGGGCCTGATCGAGCCGGTCGAGCAGAGACGTGCCACCCGAGTCGAGCACCCGCACGTCCGGGTGCACCTTGCTGGCGAAGTACCCGAAATACCCGACCAGCGGCGCGGCCGACCGCAGCCCCAGCACCGGAAGCGGCCGGCTGGCCACCAGAAGCTCGGCCCCACGGCGTACGTCGTCGAGCCGTTCCAGCTGCTGGCAGAGGCGCCCGAGGTGCTCCGCCTCGGCGGCGATCGCCCCCTGCATGGCGTTGTGCTCCCGGACGAGTCCCCCGTCCGGGCCGTCGGTCAGTTCCCGCAGCACCCGCCGCAGGGCCGGATACCCCTCGTACCCGAGGGCGATGGCGAACCGCGTGACCGACGGCTGACTGACCCCGGCCAGGTCGGCCACCTCGGCCGCGGAGAGATAGGCGACCTTGCCCGCATGCTCCACGAGGCAGTGCGCGATGCGCCGCTGCGTGGGCGTCAACCGCGCCCCGGCGAACAGGTCGAGCACCCGCTCACCCGCCCTGACCCCTCCGTCATTCACCTGCGCAGCTTATGCATAAAATCTTTCAGAGCGCCAGAGGGTGCGGCTCAGGAACGCTTCGAGTGCGCGGTCGCGGCCGATGAGCCGGGGCAGCCGCCGGGTATGAGCGCCAAGGCGACCTCCGGCCGGCGCTGCTTTATGAATTTCCTTCCGGTACCGGGAAGTCAGGATCGGGCCATGCGACGCAGGCCCTCGTCCACGGAGATCGTGGGCTGGTAACCCAGGCTGGTGCGGGCGCGGGTGATGTCGTAGACCCGGTCGCGGCCCATGAAGGTGACGATCCAGTGGGTGAGGGGCGGTGGGGTGGTGCTGCGCCGGGCCTTGGCGGCGGTCTCCATCAGGGTGGCGACGGGTGCGGCCATCGCCCGGGGGAAGCTGCCGGCGCCGCTCACGTCGATCCCGCGGGTGGCGAGCAGGGAGGTGAAGAACTGCCGGGCCGTACGGGGATCGCCGTCGGTGATGTAGCAGATGAGGCTGTGTTCCCCGCGGGTCATCGCCAGCGTGACAGCGTGGGCGAGGTTGTCGAAGTGGCAGTAGTCGACCAGGTGACGGCCTCCGTCGATCCAGGAGAACCGGCCGGCCTCGACCGACTCGACGAATCCCTCCAGGTTGTGGGCGCTGGGGCTGCCCCAGAGGAAGGGGGGCCGGAGGATCACCAGGGTGGTGCCGCCGTGCGGCAGAGCGAGCAGTTCCTGTTCGGTGCGCAGTTTGACCCGGCTGTACGCGATGTTCGGCCGTCCCGGGTCCGAATCCTCGTCTACCGTGTCCGCCCGGTTGCTGCCGGTGGACACGCTGGCTGCCGAGATCAGTACGAAGCGCCCGACCCGTGCGGCCACCGCGGCCCGGTAGAGCGCGACGGTGGGCCGTAGGTTGCGGTCGACGAACAACTGATCCGGGCCCCAGAACTCCATGAACGCCGCCGCGTGGACCACAGCGTCGACGCGCCCGAGGACGTCGAGCCAGGCCGGCGTGGTGGCGATTTCCGCCAGGTCGCCGCGCACCGGCACCGCTCCGGCCGCCTCGACCGTCTGCGCGGCCGCGGTCGACCTGGCGAGTGCGTGCACCGTGTGCCCCTCGGTGATCAGGCGGCGGATGATCGCGCCGCCGGCGGAGCCGGAGCCCCCGGTGAGAAAGACGTCCATGGAAAGCCTCCAGAGTTTCGGCGCGCCCGGTTGACGCTGTCACCTGAATCAGGTTGAGGCATTCAGTTGACGTTGTCAACTCTGTAGGATGGCTCGGTGATCAGCCGCGTGGAGTCCGCCGCCGCCACCCGCCGTGCCCTCCTCGACGCCGCAGCCGGACTGCTCGACGAAGGCGGACCGGAAGCGGTGACGCTGCGGGAGGTGGGCGCACGGGCGGGCGTCAGTCGTGGCGCGCCCTACCGGCACTTCGCAGACAAGGACGACCTCCTGACCGCGATCGCGGCCCAGGCCTGGAATGCATTGGCCGATCAGGCCGTCACGCTGGGCGCGGACCCGGAGCTGTCCACCCGGGACAAGGTGCGGGCGATGCTCGCCGGGATGCTCGCCACCGGCCGGGAACGACCACACCTTTACCGGTTGATGCACCGGCCACCGGCCGGACCCGAAGTGCTGCAGGCGGCCGGGCGCAGCCAGGGTCCGTTCATCGCGGCCTTGAGCGACCTGGTCGGTGCGGCGCAAGCCCACCGTTTCGGGGCTGTGCTGCTCAGCGGCGCACACGGGGCCATCGGCATGGAAGCCAGCGGTCAGCTCACCCGGGACAAGTGGAAGACCGACGCCGACGAGATCCTCGACACCCTCGTCGGACTGCTTCCCGCGAGGTGACGAGCCGGGGCCCGTCGTGAACCTGTCAGGCGCCGCGGGCCGGCCGGCGGGAGCGGATGGTTTCGACGTGCCGGTCGATCTCGTGCGGGCTCAGCTGGCGGTACTGGTCGTAGCGCTTGCCGCGGCCGATCTCGGCCAGGATGGTCGAGTGGGTCCAGGCGCCGTCGGGGGCGATGTGCTGGTCGGTGGCGTAGCCGTCGGGGGTCGCCGACTGGCGTACCACCTGCCAGAACCGGTCGCCGTCGAGGATGGCGTAGTAGCGGTGGATCGGCGGCGCGTCGACGGCCAGCATGCGGCGCACCTCAGCGACATCGGCCGCCGCCAGCGCGCGGACGGTGGGCCAGGGCAGCCGCAACTCGTCGCCGGGAGCGGTCAGCTGCGGCCACAGCTTCAGGCCGGCGTGCTCGGTGAGGGTGTCGAAGACGAAGGGCCGCGTCGCGAAGTCGGCAGCCTCGCCTTCGAGGGCCAGGGTCAGCAGCAGCCGCATGACATGCCGGACGGCGTCGTGATGGCCGGGGCCGAACTCGAACGTCAGCGGACCGCCGTCGACCAGGGAGGCCGGGAAGGGATCGGCCCGGACGCTGCCGTCCGCTTCCGGCGTGAGCGCGAGCAGCGGCCCGGCCGGGGAACCGGGGACCGGGCGGTCCGCGGCCAGCACAGTCTCGTCGGTCCAGGTGGCTGCCACCGCGGGATCGCGGTGGCCCTCGGCGCACATCCGTGACCCGGCCAGCACCAGCACGTAGCGCCCGGTCCGGTCGCGGTACGCCTCGCGGACCTCGCCCCGCCCGGCGTGCTTCAGCAGGGTGGCGAGCCGATGCTGTCGCAGGGCCGCCGGCAGGTCCACCACCGGTGTCAGCGAGCGCAGCCACGTCTCGGCCACCGGGCCGGCCCAGGTGGCGGTGATCGGAATCGGGCGGGCGGCGCGGACGCGGTCCAGGTGCGGCGAACGTGGCCGCCGGTCGATGATCTCGGTCATCACGTCCTGGAACATCAGGCGCGACAGCCGCCCGGCCGCGCTGAGGTAAACGTCGGCCAGCGGGTCGTCGCGGTCCATCGCACCCGCGGCCGCTTCCAGCGCGATGACCTCGCCGGCGGCCGCCGCACCGCGCTCCCGACCGGCGTCGTCCGCGGTCAGGGCGGCCCAGGCCAGCGGATACGACGTCGGGAGTCCAGCCTGTCGCGCCAGTTCGAGGGTGGTCGACTCGGACATACGCCCTCCTTGTCGACAATCATCCTGCCCAACGATGTCAACCGGCGGCGGTCACCGCCGACCTCACCGGCACGCGTCGTCTGTCGGTGTCCGGATAGGTGGGTCGCGCCGGGACCGGGTTCCTCGGTTGACTGGCCTTCGTGGAGAACGAAGCAGTGGTGATCGGAGCCGGGATAGCCGGGCTGACCGCGGCCCGCGTGCTGAGCGACCGGTACGACCAGGTGACCGTGCTCGACCGGGACGAGCTGCCCGACGAGCCGGTGCCCCGGCGCGGCGTGCCGCAGGGGACCCAACCGCACATCCTGCTCGCGTCGGGGCTGCGGGAGCTGGACGCGCGCCTCCCGGGTTTCGAGGCGGAGCTGATCGCGGCCGGCGGCACGAAGTTCGACATGGGCACCGGCCTGTGCACCTACCGCCTCGGCCGGCGCTGGCCGTCGGTGGCCACGGGGGTCGAGCTGGTGGCGGCCACCCGGCCGCTCATCGAAGGGCTGCTGCGGGACCGGGTGACCAAGCTGCCGGGCGTGACCATCCGCCACCGGGTGGCGGTGTCGGGACTGACCGGGTCGGCGGCGGGGGTGACCGGCGTCCTCCTCGACAGCGGCGAGACGATCGGTTCCGGCCTGGTCGTCGACTGCACCGGGCGCGGGGCTCGGTCCGACCGGTGGCTCACCGCGCTCGGTCTGCCGACGCCGGCACAGCTCGAGGTCAAGGTCGGGGTGGCGTACGCGTCCCGCCTCTATCGACGCCGGCCCGGTGACCTGCCGGACTGGGAGGCCATCTTCACCCTGCCCACCTCGCCCCACGAACGGGTGGACGGCCTGGTCTTCCCCGTGGAGGGCGACCGCTGGCTGGTGGCGATCGGCGGCTGGCACTTTCCGGAGGTGCCGACTGACGTCGAGGCCTTCGAACGGTTCGCCCGCGAGCTCCCCGATCCCTTGCTGGGTGAGCTGATCGGCCGGGCCGAGCCGCTGAGCGACATCGTGGTCGCGAAGTTCCCGTCGTCCCGCCGCCGGCTGTTCGAGCAGCTGGAGGAGCCGCCGCCGGGCTACGTCGCGCTGGGCGATGCGATCTGCAGCGTCAACCCGATCTACGGCCAGGGGATGGCCTGCGCGGCCCTCTCGGCCGGTGCGTTGGGGGCGGCTCTCGACAAGCATTCCGGTACGGCGATGGCCCGCGAGTACTACGCCGCCGTCGCCACCATCGTCGAGACGCCGTGGCAGTTCGCGGTGGGCGGCGACTTCGGCTATTCGCAGACGACCGGGCCCCGCCCGCGCGGCATCAAGCTGCTGAACTGGTACTCGCGTCAGATCGCGTACGCGTCGCAGATCGACGCCGAGGTCAACCGCGCGTTCGTCCGGGTGCAGCAGTTGCTCGACCCGCCCTCGGTGCTCACCCGGCCCGAATTCGTGTTGCGCGTGCTGCGGAAGGCGGGGGAGCGTAGACGCCAGGGGTGAGGGCATGGGCGACTACGACTTCGCGGCGCTGGAACGCAAATGGCGGCCGGTGTGGGAATCGCTCGACCGGCCCGGCGGTGCGCCGCGGCGCACGGTCGTCGACATGTTCGCGTACCCGTCCGGCGACCTGCACATGGGCCACGCCGAGGCGTACGCGCTGGGCGATGTCGTCGCCCGTTTCTGGACTCAGCAGGGCTTCGACGTGCTGCACCCGGTGGGCTGGGACTCGTTCGGACTGCCCGCCGAGAACGCGGCCCGTAAGCGCGGCATCCATCCGGCCGACTGGACCTACGCCAACATCGAGACACAGGCCGAGTCGTTCCGGCGGTACGCGACGTCGGTCGACTGGCGCACCCGGCTGCACACCAGCGACCCGTCGTTCTACCACTGGACACAATGGATCTTTCTGCGCCTGCTCGAGGGCGGCCTGGCCGAGCGCCGCCGGGCGCCGGTCAACTGGTGCCCCACTGATCGGACCGTTCTCGCCAACGAGCAGGTGATCGCCGGGTGCTGCGAGCGCTGCGGCGCCCGCGTCGTGCCGCGTGAGCTGACGCAGTGGTTTCTGCGGATCACGGCGTACGCGGATCAGTTGCTCGACGACATGGCCGAGCTCGAAGGCCGGTGGCCGGCCGCCGTCCTCACCATGCAGCGCAACTGGATCGGCCGGGCCGGCGGCACGTACCGGCTGCACGACTGGTTGGTTTCCCGGCAGCGGTACTGGGGCTGCCCGATCCCGGTCGTGCACTGTGGACGCTGCGGCGTCGTGCCGGTGCCCGATGACCAACTGCCGGTGGTGCTGCCCGACCTGCGCGGGGCCGACCTGCCCGGTGCCCGCGAGTGGGTGGAAGTCGACTGCCCACGGTGCGGCGAGCCGGCCGAACGGGAGACAGACACGCTCGACACCTTCGTCGACTCGTCGTGGTACTTCCTGCGGTACTGCTCACCGTCGTACGAGAAGGGGCCTTTCGATCCGGACGAGGTGCGGCGGTGGATGCCGGTCGACCAGTACATCGGCGGTTCCGACCACGCTGTGCTGCACCTGTTGTACGCCCGGTTCCTCACGAAGGCGCTGCGCGATCTGGGCCTGATCGATTTCGGCGAGCCGTTCCGTCACCTGCTCACCCAGGGCCAGGTGCTGCTGAACGGCGCGGCGATGAGCAAGTCGAAGGGCAACCTGGTCCGCCTGGGCGAACAGCTCGACACGTACGGCGCGGACGCGGTCCGGCTGACCATGGTGTTCGCCGGCCCGCCGGAGGAGGACATCGACTGGGCCGACGTGTCACCGGCCGGTTCCCTACGCTTCCTGGCGCGTGCGCTGCGCCTGGCGAGCCGGGTGACGTCGGCGCCCGGCGTGGCCCCCGAGCTGGGCGACCCCGAGCTGCGCCGCACCACGCACCGCCTGCTGCGGCAGATAACTGACCTGCTCGAGAACCGCCGCTTCAACGTCGCGGTGGCCCGCACGATGCAACTGGCCACCGCGGCCCGCCACGCACCCGCGGCCGATCCGGCCACTCGTGAGGCCGCCGAGGCCCTGGCCGTGGTGTTGTCGCTCTTCACCCCGTACGCGGCCGAAGAGATGTGGTCCCGCCTGGGCCACCACCCCGGCGTGGCCTTCGCCGGCTGGCCCTCGATCGACCCCACCCTGGCCACCGATCCCACCGTGACCTGTGTCGTGCAGGTCGACGGCAAGGTCCGCAACCGCCTGCGGGTGCCGGCCGGCATCGACGCCGCCGAACTGGAAGAGCTGGCCCTGGCCGCCGTCGGCCTCCGCCCGGCCCGGGTGATCGTCCGCCCGCCCCACCTCGTCAACGTGCTGACCTCTTTCGAGTAATTCGGGTGTGGCAGTCTGCGGTGAGCCGGACAGGTAGGGGTCATGGACCACCAGGGAACAGCCGAGGAACGGTTTCGTGCGTTGCACGAGGACACGTTCGCCGACCTGCTCCGCTTCGTCGAGCGGCGGGTGCCGCCCGACGAGGCCGAGGACATCGTTTCGACCGTTTATCTGACCGCCTGGCGTCGCCACGCCGAGCTGCCGGAGGACGCGCGGCCCTGGCTGTTCGCCGTGGCCCGCCGGACCATGGCGAACCAGACACGCGGCTGGTTGCGGCGCCGGGCCCTCGACGTGCGGCTCACCGCGACCGAGCAGCACGAGGTGCCCGACGGAAGCTCCGGGACAGCGGCGCGGCTCGACCTTCAGCGCGCCTGGCGCTCGCTGAGCGCCGCCGACCGTGAGGTGCTGGCGCTGGTCGCGTTCGACGGGCTGACCGCCGACCAGGCCGCCACCGTTCTGAACTGCCGCCGCTCGGCGTTCACCATGCGCCTCGGGCGGGCCCGCAAACGGCTCCAGAGCGCGCTCGAACCCGCCACCCCTGACCACCCCCGCACCCTCCAGGAGCTGTCATGAACGACCTCGAAGAACTCGCCGTCCTCGACCCGGCCCGGCACACCGAACCCACCCCCGCGCAGTGGACCCGTTCCCGGAACTTCGTCGAGCGCACCATGGCCGGCCGCGCCGCCTCCTTCCCGGTGCGGCGGCGCTGGGTTGCCGCGGGAGCCGTCACGGTGGCCGCCGGCCTGGTCGGCGCGGTCGTGATCCCCTCGCTGGTGCCCGGCGTGACCGAGAAGGCGGTGGCTTCCTGGACCGCCATGCCGACGGCGCGCACCGGCGACCAGGTGCTGCCGCAGGCCGAGGCGTGCGGGGCCAGTGACGTCAGCGGCAGCTCGACGACGGTCAGCGCGTCCGACGTGATCCTGGCCGAGCAGCGCGGCGACGCGACGATGCTCATCATGCGCAAGACCAACGGCCACATCGTCGAATGCCTGGGCGTGGGCGACGACCGGTTGGCCTCGATGGGCCTGACCGACGGCACCCCCCTGCCACCGCCGCCCGCCGGTAAGCTGACGCTCGAGACCCGCAGCTCCTACGGCGACGACGACAACATGTTCTCGAACATCGTCGGCCTGGCCGGCCCCGGGGTCACCAGCGTCGAACTGCGCCTCAACGACGGCGGCACCGTGCACGCCAGCGTCAAGGCCGGCTGGTGGGGCGCCTGGTGGCCGGGTCCCGAGGGCGGCGAGGGCACCGACGAGTTCACCGTCATCGCCCACAGCGCGACCGGCGACACCACCTACCTCCCCTCCCAGTTGCCGTAGCGCTATTGATCTTCGGGGGCCAGGCGCACCCGGCGGAGGAGCTGGGCGTTCAAGGCTACGACGATGGTCGAGGCGCTCATCATGATGGCTCCCACAGCGGGGCTCAGAGTGAAGCCGGTCCAGGCCAGCACCCCGGCGGCCAGCGGAATGGCGACGACGTTGTAGCCGGCGGCCCAGGCCAGGTTCTGGATCATCTTGCGGTAGGACGCCCGGGACAGCTTGATCACGCTGGTCACGGCCCGGGGGTCGGACGAGGCCAGCACCACGCCGGCCGACTCGATGGCCACGTCGGTGCCGGCGCCGATGGCCAGGCCGACATCGGCTCGGGCCAGGGCCGGGGCGTCGTTCACGCCGTCGCCGACCATCGCCACGGTCAGGCCGCGCCGCTGCAGGTCGGCGACCGCCCTGTCCTTGTCGGCCGGCAGCACCTCGGCGAAGACCTCGTCGAGGCCCAGGTCGGCGGCCACGGCCTCGGCCACGGGACGGGCGTCGCCGGTGATCATCACCAGCTTCTCGATGCCGTGGGCGCGGAGCTGCCGGATGGCCTGGCGCGCCTCGGGGCGGATCTCGTCCTCGAGGGCGAACGCGCCGATCACCTGCGGGCTTCCCTCGCCCAGACGGACCAGGTGCAGCACGGCGGCTCCGCGGCGGGACCAGGACTCGGCGGCGGTGAGGAGGTCGGCCGGTGGTTGCGCGGACAGTTCGCGCAGCAGGGCGGGACCGCCTACGGCGTAGGTGTGACCGTTCACGGTGGCCTGGACGCCGCGGCCGGTCAGGGAGCGGAACCCGGTTGCGGTGGCGGTCAGGTCGCGGTCGCGGGCGACGGTGACCAGGGCCTTGGCCAGCGGGTGCTCGCTGTCGCTCTCGACGGCGGCGGCTGTGCGCAGCACCTCGTCGTCGGTGTGGCCGGCGGTGGCGGCAATGCCGGTCACCGTGTGGGCGCCCTTGGTCAGCGTGCCGGTCTTGTCGAAGAGAACCGCGTTCACGGTACGCATCCGCTCGAGCGCCAAGCGGTCCTTGACCAGGATTCCGGCTCGGGCCGACAGGGCCGTGGACAAGGCGATCACCAGCGGGATGGCCAGGCCGAGAGCGTGCGGGCAGGCGATGACCAGCACCGTCACCGTACGCACCACGGACTGGTCGAGGCTGCCGAGCGACCACCACGTCACGAAGGTGATCAGGCCGGCCGCCGCCGCGACATAGAACAGCCAGGCGGCGAAGCGGTCGGCCAGCACCTGCGCCCGGCCGCCGGCCGCCTGGGCCTGCGCGACCAGGCGGCCGATGCCGGCCAGGGCGGTGTTGTCGCCCACGGCGTCGACGTCGATCCGGACGGCCGAGTCGGTGGCGACCGTGCCCGCCACTACGCGGTCTCCCGGCGTACGGGAAACCGGACGGGACTCGCCGGTGATCATCGACTCGTCCATCTCGGCCATGCCCTCGGCGATGCGCCCGTCGGCGGGCACCCGGCTACCCGAGCGCACGAGCACGCGGTCGCCGACCTTCAGGGCCGACACCGCTACGTCCTCGGTCGTGCCGTCGGCCTTCACGAGCGTGGCCTCGTCGGGCAGCAGGGCGGCCAGCGCGGAGAGGGCGCCCTGGGCCTGGCCGATCGCCTTCATCTCCTGCCAGTGGCCCAGCAGCATGATCGTGACGAGGGCGGCCAGCTCCCACCAGAAGTCCAGGTCGAACAGGCCGGCGCTGGTGGCGAGCGAGGCGGCGTACGCGACCGTGATGGCCATCGCGATGAGCAGCATCATGCCGGGGGCGCGGCTGCGGATCTCGCCGACCGCGCCGGTGAGGAACGGCCGGCCGCCGTAGAGGAACACGAACGTGCCGAGCACCGGGCCGACCCACGTGATGCCGGGGAAGTCCAGCGAGTAGCCGAACCACTCCATGACCATGTCGCTGGTCACGACGATCGGCACGGTGAGCGCGAAGCTCAGCCAGAACTTCCGCCGGAAGACCGCCGGATCATGCCCGGCGTGCCCGCCATGCCCGGCATGGTCGCCGTGGCCGGCCATGTCTCGGCCCACAGGCAGGCCGTGCTCTTCGTGGCGGTGCTGATCGGACAGCGCATGTGGGTGCGTCTCGGTCATGGCTACCCACCTCCTTCCACGAACTTATACCCCTAGGGGGTATAAGTCACCAGGCTGACGGCGGGTCCAAGACATGGCCTGCAGCACATTGGATGATCCGGCAGTCGACCTTGGCCGCGGTGGGCAGCGGGCGGGAACGAAAGGCTGATGGCTCGTGAAGAGTCGGACACCCATGCTGTTCCGGGCCGAAAACGCTCGGAGTGTTCATCACCGGCGCATCAACCACCGAGGACCCCGCCCCGGCCGCACCCCGCGGACGTTTCGGGTTCTTCGGAGATCAGAACGGGCCGCCCCGCCCCCTTCGACGTCGCCATCTCGGCCGATGCCAGCACCGACGCGGTGCGGACCGGCCGCGTCTACGCCCTGACCGAGGGGCAGGCCGCGCAGGCCCGAGTCTTTCTGGATCGCCAGAGCAGGCCGACCGGGAACGATGACGACTGTTTCGACGACCCGCCCGGTGAGGCCAAGTCCAAAGGTGTTCGCATGCCGTACTGAGCCGGCCGTGCGACCCTTCGGGGATGCGCATCACGGCTCTGTACACGCACCCGGTCAAGGGGTGTCATCGCGTCGAGCACGACACCGTCCGGGTCGAGCCGTGGGGCCTGGCCGGCGATCGCCGGTGGGCGATGGTCGACGCGGAGGGCGTGGCCATCACCCAGCGCGACGCGGCTGTCCTCACCCAACTGACTGTCACGCCCCGGCCCGGCGGTCTGCTGCTGAACGCGCCCGGTCTGCCGCCGCTGGCGGTCGATGAGCCGGTGGACGGCCCCGAGGAACACGTGCGGGTGTTCCGCCGCAAGCCTCCGCTGCCCGCCCGCGTGGCCGAGAAGGAGTGGAGCAGCCGGTTCCTCGGCTGCGACGCCCGGCTCGTCTGGCAGGCCGACCCGTCCGGGCGGTCGATCGAGTCCCACGCCCGGCCCGGCGAGCCCGTGAATCTGGCCGACGGGTTCCCGGTGCTGCTGGCCAACGAGGCCTCGCTGTCGGCGCTCAACGACTGGCTGGCCGAAGCGGGGGAGGAGCCGGTGCCCATGACCCGGTTCCGGCCCAATCTGGTGGTCGGTGGGGCCGAGCCGTGGGCCGAGGACGGCTGGCTCGGCGGCCGCCTGCGGATCGGCGCGATGACCTTCCGGGCGGCCAAGGAGTGCTCGCGCTGCCTGGTCACGACGATCGATCAGGAGACGGGGGAGACCGGCCGGCAGCCGTTGCGGATGCTGGGCGAGCGGCGGCGCTTCGGAAACGCCCTACTCTTCGCTATCAACCTCATTCCGGATCAAACGGGCGAATTGCGCGTCGGTGACCCGGTGGAGGTCTCGACCGGGTGAAGCAGGCCACCCGAGTCTTAGGAGTGTCTTAGGAAAGTGGCGCTGCGGTCGCCGTCCGCGCAGGATCGCTGACCGTGACCGCTTCTCGTCTGTTCTCGCCCCGCTGGCTCGCCCTCGGTGGCGCCGGCGTCCTCGCCGCCGTCCTCGGAGTGGCGCTCGTGCTGCAGAACAGCGGCTCGGCCTGTGCCGCTCCGCCGTCCACCTCGGCGGCCAAGGGGAAGGCAACGTACTTCTTCATGGAAGGCACGCTCGGCAACTGCTCGTTCCCGAGCGTTCCGGCCGACGACCTCTACGTGGCGCTCGGGCAGAAGAACCAGTACTCGAACGGCGCTGCCTGCGGCACGTACATCGACGTCACCGGGCCCAAGGGCAAGGTCCGTGTCAAGGTCATCGACTCCTGCCCGGAATGCCCGGTGGGCCACCTCGACCTGAGCCTCACGGCGTTCAAGAAGATCGGCAAGCAGTCGGACGGGATCATCCCGATCACCTACAAGGCGGCGCCCGGCGCGGCGGTTCCCGGGCCGATCTCCGTACGGGTGAAGGAAGGCTCCTCGCAGTACTGGCTGAGCGTGCTGATCGACAACCACTCCAACCGGCTGGCCTCGGTGAAGATCGCCGGCAAGGGCGGCAGCTTCAAGTCGGCCACCCGCGAGGACTTCAACTACTGGACGATCCCGAGCGGCGTCGGCAACGGCCCCTTCAAGGTCAGGATCACCGATGTGTACGGGAACTCGGTGACCGCCGGCAACATCAAGCTGGCCGTGGGAAAGACCCAGAAGACGACGGTCAGACTGGCCGGCAGCATCAAGGCGCAGCCCGAGAAGGCCAAGGCGACCAAGAAGGCCGTCAGCAAGAAGGCGACGCCGAAGCCCACCGCGACCAAGGCGTCCCCGAAGCCGAAGGCGTCGTCCTCGTCCGCGGCGGCCCCGCTGCTCGAGTCGACCGTCGAGGCGGCGCCGCCCGCCGTCACTCAGCCGGCTGACCTCGACGCGAATCTGGCCGCCAACACCCCCCGCTGTTCCTGACAGTTCCCCACCGCACCCGGCCGGACGCGATCTCCCCGTCGCGCCCGGCCGGCTGCGATCAGGGCTGCAGAGGGAGCCAGAGCAGATATTCGTCCCGATCGTCGCCGGGACCGACCCGCAGCGCTCCGGGGATGCGGCCCACCTGTTGATAGCCGAGCCGCTCGTAGAACTTCTCGGTGCCGGCGCCCCCGCGCACGGTCACCTGGAGAGCCTCGAGGCCCAGGTCGCGGGCGAGTTTCTCGGCCTCGCGCATAAGGGCGGCGCCGTAGCCGCGGCCCTGCTGCCCCGGGGTGACCATGACCCGCTTGAGCACCCGCCAGTGCTCCTTGAGCGCGAACTGGTTGCTGACGACGAAGAGCAGGGCAACCAGTTCGTCGTCGTCGAACCCGGCCAGCAGGTGATCGATGCCCGCTTCGACCGCCGTGAACGCGGCCTGCGCGACCGGCGCGACCTGCGTACGGGAAACCGGCGCGACGAAGCCGACCGCCCCGCCGGCGTTGGTGACCTCGACCCAGAGCGCGACGATGCCCGCGCGCAGGGCCGGGGTCAGCGGCGGATCCACTACGAACTCGATTGCCATGCCGCCATCATTCGCCAGTGCGGAAGGGGGGACTTGAACCCCCACGCCCTTTCGGGCACGGGCACCTAAAACCCGCGCGGCTGCCGATTACGCCACTCCCGCCCGGGCCGCCCACCGGGCGGCCACGTGCACCAGAGTCTAGACGGTCGGGGGCCGGATCGAACGGGCCGGATAGGCACGGCGGCCGCCTCGCGGATCATGCCGCGTGACAGCCGCCGTGGTCAGAGGGGACCGTCAGAGGGTCCTGCCGTAGAGATCGGCCGCCGCGGGACCGACCGTAGGGTCAGTCGATGCCAAGATCGCGCCGCAGCTTGGCGACGTGGCCGGTGGCCTTGACGTTGTAGAGGGCCCGCTCGACGACGCCGTTCTCGTCGATCACGAAGGTCGACCGGATGACCCCCATGACGGTCTTGCCGTAGTTGTTCTTCTCGCCGTACGCGCCGTACGCCTTCAGCACGCTCTTGTCCTCGTCGCTGACGAGAGGGAACGTGATGGCGTCGCGCTCGCGGAACTTGGCCAGCTTGGCCGGAACGTCGGGGGAGATGCCGACGACCTCGTAGCCGGCCGCCTGCAACGACCCCAGCGAGTCGCGGAAGTCACACGCCTGGGTGGTGCAGCCGGGCGTCATCGCGGCCGGGTACGCGTACAGCACGACCTTGCGCCCGCGCAGGTCCTTGAGGGTGAGCCGGTCGCCGTTGTCGGTCGGCAGGCTGAACTCGGGCGCGGTGTCGCCGGCGGAGAGGCGAGCGGTCTCAGTCATGCCGAAGACGATAGACCGCCGGTCCGCAAGCGCGACGAAAAGCCCGCCCGGCTCACATAGCTAGTGTCGTGAGTCGTTAATGCGGGTGCAGTAACGCTTGATGGATTCGAGGATCTGGTCGGCGGTCTTGGTCCAGA
>NZ_JAHWFK010000073.1 GCF_019710575.1 Paractinoplanes polyasparticus
CAGCCACAAATGCTTCCTCCCCATGATCAGTCGATCATGTTTGAGAAGCTCCACGAAAGCGGGGGGAACTCAGCCACGTGGATCTCGTCGACGCTTACGCCTTCCCGCTACCGATCGCAGTGATCAGTGAACTGCTCGGTGTGCCGTACGAGGATCGGGACCAAGTTCGAATCTGGAGCCACGCCTTCGTCACAGACTCGACTCTGGACGGCGAGAGCAAGGCCCGAGCCGGCCAGGACTGGTTCGCCTACCTTGTGGCTCTGATCGAGGAGAAGCGGTCTGCCCCCGGCCCTGATCTGCTCTCCGCCCTGATCGAGGAATCCCAAGACAACGATCGGCTCGACCCGCAGGAGTTGATCAGCATGGTCTTCCTCCTGATGCTGGCGGGGCACGAAACCACCGTCTCGCTGATCGGCAACGCCGTGTACGCGCTGCTGCGGCACCCTGAGCAGCTGGAGCGGCTGCGCGCCGATCCGGCCCTGCTGCCCGGCGCTGTCGAAGAAGTGCTCCGATATGAGAGCCCGGTTCACATCCCCTCCCGGCGGGTCACGTTGGAGCGCGTAACCATTGGCGACGTGGAGATCCCGGCGGGGCAGTTCGTCCATTTCTCACTGTCAGCCGTGAACCGCGACGGGAACAAGTATCCCGACCCGGCACGTTTCGACATCACCCGTGATGCTCGCGGCCATCTTGCCTTCGGGCACGGAATCCACTTCTGCGTGGGTGCCCCGCTGGCCCGCATGGAGGGAGAGATCGCCCTCCGCAAACTGCTCGAACGTTACCCACGTCTCGAGTTGGGGGCGCAAGACCCAAGTTTCTCCCGCCGAACAAGCATGCTGGTGTACAGCCTCAAGTCGCTGCCGGTCAGCTTCTCGACGGCGACGTCCGCCCCAGCTTGAGTGAGCCATTCCACCGTACGTAGGTCCCGGCAGAGTCGTAAGGGTATCCGACTTGCGTGGATCAAGGCAGAAGCGCATCGATTGGCGGCAGCAGGACGGGCATGACCGATTCGGAAGATCATCAAGGGTTCCTACGTCACGCTGATCGTTCGAAGTGAGTCATGCCCGCAGGGGAACCTCGGGGCGAGACTGCCGGCCGCGGCTCGACCGCGGTGCGGGGAGCCCTTGGCGACCGCCCAGGACACCCGTTACAAGCCAGATAATCTGTCAAATCGAAGGCACTTTTCCCGTTCCCCCAGCCGCCCTCCGCCCTACCAAGGGCCAGGGTAGGAGTCGGTAGCGCCGACTGATCAGCGCTGCCGACTCACGCGCAGGGTCCCTGTCGCCGCGCTGCTCAATGAGGACGGAGGTCCGGCAGATGAGGGCGCAGGTGAGCTGACTAGGCTGTAGTGGGTGCCGCCGGGCCCGGGGCCGAGCGTCAGGCGCTGCGCAGCCAGGTACGAATTGCTTGCGTGAGCTCCGCCTTTCGCTCCAGCGGCAGCCAATGCCCAGCCGATAATGATGCCTCGGTGAGGTCGGCACAGGCCGCGCGCATCGGGTCGCCTTGGCGATTACCGGTGATGCTGCAAATCAGGTCCCATTCGCCGTTGACGAACAGCACCGGTTGCGACAGGCGACCGCCGTCGGGGGCTTCGCGTGCGTAGGCGAGGTTGGCCTCGTCGTTGGCGTACCAGGCGCATGAGGGGCCGAAACCCTGCGTTGCGAAGGCCTGGACCAGGACGTCGAAGTCGGCCGCCGGCCATAGTGCCGGATCGGGCCGAGTCGGCGGTGCCTGGTGCGCAGGGCCGAAACGCCCGCCGTTGCGTGTGACCGTCGCCGAAGGTGCCACCTGGCCGACGGCGTCGGGGCGGCCGGCTCGATAGATCGACGCGAGTGTGGCCGCCGGGTCGGCCTCGAGGTCGTTGACTGCCGCCTCGAAATGCGTTGTGTAGTAGCGGTAGTAGTCCCACTGGCCGTCCGGGTACTCCTCGGCCGGGTAGATCGTCCGATCCACCAGCGGTACGAGCGTGGCCAGGCTGTTCGAGCCGGGGTAGTACGCCCAGGAGACGAGCACGACGCCATTGCAGCGATCGGGCTGGTGCGCGGCGAGCGCACCGGCCACGATGCTGCCCCAGTCATGGCCGACCCAGATCGCGGGCCGGCCGCCGAGATGGTCATGCAGTTCCACCATGTCGGTCACCAGTTCCCGGATGGCGTAGGCGTTCTGGGCAGCAGGGGCCGACGAGTTGCCGTAGCCGCGGAGATCGGGAGCGATGCAGTGCCAGCCGTCGGCCGCGAAGGCCTCCATCTGTGCGCGCCAGATCAAACCGATCTCCGGCCATCCGTGGAGAAAGATCATCAGTGGTCCGTCGGCAGGCCCGGTCTCGAGGTAGTGCGTCGTCTGACGCGACGTGCGGTGGGTGTGTGAAGCCAATGGCATTCTTCAGCGCTCCGTTCGAGTGCGTGGATCCTCAGCGCGAGAACGCATCAGGCTTGTTCAGAATCACGGGCGCGCGGAGACCGCTTCGGCGGCGGCGCCGAACGATGCTCACGACCGTCGCGAGCAGAACAAGTGCGACCTCCAGCACCGCGTACGCCACCGCCGTCGGCTTGAGCCCGAATGATGCGGCGGCGAGCCCGGCGGCGAGCGCCGGCACGCTGAAGGCGAGATAGCTGACGATGTACATCGTTGCGAACACCTCCCCGCGCCGGGCGCCGGGTGCCGCCTCGCCCAGCGCGTTGATGGCGAACAGGAACGCCGCGCCGAAGCCGAATCCGGCGAGTGCCGAGCCGATCAGGTAGATCGGCATGGCACCGGTCTGAAGGGCTGCGATCGTGACGAGGACACCGACGGCGAGCGCGCTGTATCCGGCCCACTCGCGAAGCGACGACGGCAGGAAGGGCGAGACAACCGCTCCCGAGATGCCCGATGCGAAAAAGAGCCCGAGCACGAGTCCGACGACGAAATGATTTCGTACGCCAAGGATCGTCCCGAGTATCGACGACCCGAGCGACAGATACAGCCCGGCGAGAGCCCACGTCGCGGCGATCGGCGGAAGCAGGGCGAAGAAGACCGGCCGTACGGTCGGCGGAAGCCCGGCGCTCGGCAGCAGCGACCGCCAGACCGTCTCCTTCGGTGCCTCGGAAGGACGAGAACGTTCGGGAACAAGCCAGACGAGTGCCGCAAGGGCCAGATAGGCCAGGGCGAGGACCCAATAGACGAGCTGGCGAGGGTGCGGCGCGAACTGCACCAGGGCTCCGGACAGGATCGCTCCGATCGCGATGCCCAGGGACGGAACCGCGCTGCTGACGATCGAACCGGATCGCGGGTTCGGCGCCGTGTCCACGATCATGGCCGTGGTGGTGCCGGTGGCCGCGCCGACTGCGAAGCCCTGCACGATGCGCGCCACGATCAGGTCGCTGGTGCCTGCGGCCGTTGCGAACAGCAGCATGCCCAGCGCGAGGAGCACCAGGGCCACGGAGGCAACGGGCCGGCGGCCCACCCGGTCGGAGAGCGAGCCGACGGTCAGCAGGGCGGCCAGCAAGGCGAACACGTAGACGGCGAAGATGACCGTCAGAGCGAACGAGGAAAACCCCCAAAGGCGCTGATAGACCGGGTAGAGCGGCGACGGTGCCGAGGCAGCCGTCAGGACCGCGGCGCCTGCGGCCCCGGCAACCGTGAAGGAGAACGGACGGGCGAGCATGGCACCTCCGCCATAAAGCAACGATCTTTGCTTTGATGACCGTAAGTGCGGACGGACCCTAAAGCAAAGCCTTTTGCTATAGTGGTGACGTGTCTCACCGAACAGCCGCAAGCCGCCCCGGCGGACGCAGCAACCGGGTGCTGACCGCGATCCACACGGCGGTCGGCGAGCTCGTTGGCGAACGCGCCGACAAGATCACTTTCCCCATGATTGCCGAACGGGCCGGAGTCAACCCGACGACGCTCTATCGGCGCTGGAAAGACGTCAACGCCCTCATGGAAGAGGTTGCGGCGGCCGCCCTGACCCGCGACGGCGATCCGGTACCCGACACCGGATCGCTGGAACAAGACCTCACCCAGTGGGCGGACATCATCGCCCGCGACATCACCCGCCCCATGCGGGTCCGCTACCTCCGCGCCATGGTGGCAGCCCGCATCGACATCGTGGTCGGCTGCTCGGTCACCGAGGCGCGCCTGGAGCAGGCCGTGCTGATGGTGGACCGCGCCCGCGAACGCGGCGAGACGACACCGACAGCCGCCCAGATCCTCGATCACGTCATCGCACCGCTGTACCACCATGTCGTCTTCGCGCTACCGGTCGATCCCGGGTACGCCCGACGACTGGTCCGCGACGTGCTGACCATGGCCCGCTGAGGCGGCCGCCCGTGTCGAAGCAGCCAGGCACCGCACCGTTGTTCGTCACCCCCTCCTATCGTGAGGTGATGCGACTGCTGATTCTGGGTGGGACGTCGTTCGTAGGTCGGGCCATCGTGGAGACCGCCAGGCGTGGCGGTCACGACGTGACGATCTTCAACCGCGGGCGTACGCGTCCTGAGTTGTTCCCCGACGTAACCCGGCTGACCGGCGACCGGGACACTGGCGACTACCGCGCACTGGACGCGGAATGGGACGCCGTCGTGGACGTCAGCGCCTACGTCCCCCGGCACGTCGGGCAGTTCGCCGAGGCGCTGGACGACCGGATCGGCCGGTATCTGCTCATCTCCACCGGGGCGGTCTACGGCCGCCCGGGCGCGCGTAAGGCGCCGGAAGACACGACCGAAAAGATCACAGCTGCCACGTACGGGCCGTTGAAGGTCGCCTGCGAGGATGTGGCCTGGGACCGGTACGGCGATCGGGCCACGATCGTGCGCCCGGGAATTGTCGCCGGACCGCACGACCCCACCGACCGCTTCACCTACTGGGTCCGCCGGGCCGCCCGTGGTGGACGGGTGCTGCTGTCCGGGTCGCCGGACGCCCCGATGCAGGTGGTGGACTCGAGGGATCTCGCCGCGCTGGTCGTCACCCTGCTGGCTGACGACCGGCCTGGGACGTTCGACGCGACCGGTCCGGCCGAGCCGGTGACGATGGCCGAGATGATCCGGATCTGCGCCCGGTCGGCCGGGCGGGAGGCCGAGGTGGTCGCCGTCCCGGGCGAAACCGCCGGGCTGGGGCTACCCCTGGTCCTCACCGATCCGGCCGACTACTGGCAGTACGAGGTGAACTCGGCCCCCTCCCGCAAGGTCGGCTTGCCGTCCACGCCCCTGTCCGCCACCGCCGCCGCAGTGCTGGCCTGGGACCGCGACCGCGGTGAGCCGCCGATGAGCGTCGGGCTCGACCCCGAGAACGAGGCGAAACTGCTCACCCGTTCCGCGTGATCGCAGCGCTGGCAGCACAGCGGAAACGACCGCGCTAGCGGCGGCGTCAGGGGCTGCGATCCATTGACGAGGCAGCCCGTAGCGCCGCCGCGGTGATGACGACGATCAGAGGATGGCACCAGCCAGCCTGTCCACGTCGTCCAGATCATCGGTGGCCGACAGGAAAATCAATTCGTCGGCGCCGATCTCCTCGAACTGCGCCGCGATGGTGCGTACGTCCCCGCTCGTCGCCGCCATGCTGCCGCTGACCAGACCGGCCAGCTCAGCGCCGAGATCACTGTAGTAGTGATGCACGTTCCCCCGCCCGGTCTCCTCGTCACCGAGCCCGGCGTAGGCCAAACCGATCAACCGGGGCGAACCGGCCCGACCGGCCGCCTGCCAGGCCCGCCGAGCGCTTTCGAAAGCCGGTGCCACCAACGCCGCGGGAACGGCCCCGCCCACATATCCGTCACCCTCGCGGGCCATGCGGTCGAACGACGCCTGAACCTGGCCGCCGAAGATCAGCGGTATCCGGCGCTGCCCGATGGTCACGGCCGGGAGCGTGCCGGCTATCGGGTCGCCGTTCCAGACTTCGCGGTAGACGCTCAGGTCCCGGTCGAGTCGCGCGCCGAGGCCGCGCGGGCCATAGCCCTCCGCCACGAAATCCTCGCGGCGACCGCCGAGCCCGAGTCCGAGCGTGAGCCGCCCTCCGGACGCCGCGTCGATGCCGGCCAGTTCCTTGGCCAGCAGCACCGGAGGCCATGCCGGTCCCTGCAATACGGCGCTGAACAAACCGATGGCCTTCGTCGTCGCGGCGGCCAGAGCCAGTGCAACGGTGTCCATCACACCGGGATACGCCATCCGGCCGATCGTCGCCACGGTGGAGAATCCCGCCGATTCGGCCTGAGCCGCCCAGGCGGGAATGACTTGGGCGTCCACGTTGCGTACCTGGTTCGGAAGCCCGATGCCGATCTTCATGATTACCTCCAACAGCCCTCAGTGCGATGTTCGTGGTCAGGCGGTGCCGCAGACCTGGCGGGCATAGGAGCGGTACCGGCGCATCGCCGGCGATTTGACCATCCACCCGGAACAGCAGCGGTCGGCGCAGGCGGCGACCGGTGCGTCGACATGATCCTGGAGCCACCTTTCACCAGCCTTTCACCGGTACTGCCCGGCGCTAATCTGAGATGATGTGGATCATCGGCGTACTCGGCGTGACTCAAATCCGCCAGGGCGATCGCTTTGTGCAACTGGCCGGTGTGGTGGGCCCTCGATTCCTTGCCGCTCTCGTCGCCGCCAACGGACGGCCGGTGGCCGACGGAGAACTGGTGCAGGCGATCTGGGGCCGGAAGCTGCCCGACAATCCGGCCGCCGCATTGCAGGTCGCGGCTTCCCGGCTCCGGCAGACGCTTGGCCCCATCCACCGCTTCAGCCTGCAGCGGGCGAACGCGGGATACCAACTGTCCCTGCCGACCGGCGCCACGGATGCCGACGAGTTCACGGAGCAGGTCGGCAAGGCCAGGCAAGCTGCGGCTGACGGACGGCACACTGCCGCCGCTCGTACCTACGCCGACGCCTCGCGCCTCTGGCGCGGCGATCCCTACGCCGATCTGGAAGTCGGCGATACGGTGCCGGGCGATCTGCAGATCGCCCGGGCCAGGCTGGTCAACCTGCGCGAGGCAGCCGCGGAAGAGGCGGCCGCGGCTCGGCTGGAGGCCGGTGATGCCGCCGGAGCGGCTGACGAGTTGGACGCCCTGACCCGGTCCGCACCACTACGGGAACACCGCTGGTCGCTTCTCGTCCAAGCTCTCTATCAGGCCGGCCGGCAGGCCGACGCCCTGGAGGCGGTGCACCGGGTTCGAGGCCTGCTCGCCGAGGAGCTGGGAGTCGACCCGGGACCGGAGCTGCTCCGGACAGAGCGCCAGGTTCGCCGGCAGGACCCCGTACTGGCCCAGATTCATCCGGTCAAGCCGATCCGCCCCCGCTCCGCCTTCGTGGGCCGCGCCGGTGAGCTTTCCCGGGTGGAAAAGCTGATCGCCGCGGGCAGACTGACCACCGTCGTCGGACCGGCCGGCATCGGAAAGACCCGGCTCGCCATCGAGGTGGCGTCACGACACGAGCCGGCCTGGCTGGTGCGTCTGGCCGACATCACAGACAACCGTCAGCTGTATTCCGCCGTGGCCACCGCCGTCGGATTGCCCCCTGCGGTCCTCGACCACCGGTCGTCCCTGCTGGCCGCGATGCGCCTTCGTACCGGTCTGCTGCTGCTCGACAACTGCGAGCACCTCTCCGATGTGCCCCCCTTCGTCGACGTACTGCTCCTGCAGGGCCCGGGGATCCGTGTCCTGGCCACCAGCCGCAAGCCGCTCGGCGTGGACGGCGAGCACACTCTCGCGCTGGGCCCGCTGCCCCTCGACGACGCCGTGGCCCTGCTGGAAGACCGGATCAGGGCAGCCGACCCGGCCCGTCGGCCCGCACCAGGCGACCGTGCCGCCCTGGTCGGTCTGGCCGGTGCGCTGGACGGGATCCCCCTCGCCCTCGAGCTGGCCGCCGCGCAGACCCGCGCTTTCAGCATCGCCGACATGGCCGGGCTTCTGGACGACCACTTCTCGGTCCTGGCCGCGGTCCCGGACGGCTCGACCAGCCCGCATGCGACGCTGCGCGAGGCGATCGCCTGGAGCCTCGGCCTCTTGACGCCGCCGCAGCGGACTCTGCTGTTGCGTCTGTGGCCGTACGAGGGCGGGTTTCCCCTCGACGTGGCCGCCGGCTCCCACGCCACGCTGGCCGAGCTGGTCACGCAGTCGGTCGTGGTGGCCGACCTGACCGGTGAGGTGACGCGCTATCGGATCCTGGAGCCGATCCGGGCCTACTGCCGCTCGATCGACGACGCCCCGGCCGCCGCACGGGCCGCACAGTCAGCCTGGGTACGAGCCCTCGTCGCCCGCACCGACATTCCGTCCGATGTCGACGCCATGCGTACGCTCACCCGAGAGCTGCCCAACATTCGAGCGTCGATTGCTCACGACCTGACGGTGTCACCCCAGGACGCCCTGCGGACCGCCGGCGGATTGCGGCATTTCTGGTGGCGGGCGGGCCTGCTCGACGAAGGACGGGCGGTTCTTACCTCGGCTCTCGACGCGGCCCCCGACGCTCCGGTGGAAGACCGGCTCCTGGCTGAAACGGCGCGCGCGAGCCTCGAGTTCTATGCCGGTGACGTGGCCCAGGCCCGGCGCCTGATCGCTGCCGCCATAGCCGGGGCTGATGGTTGCGACGCCACCGTCGCCATCGGCGAGGCCCTCCTGTTCCAAGCGATGACAGAAGTCCCGACCGGAGATCCGGCGCTGGCACTGGCATCGGCCACGCGGGCCCGGAACCTGGGACGGCAGACCGGGACGCCGTGGCTCGAGACGACCGGGGAGGTGGTCCGGATCGCCGCGAGTGCGATGAGTGGATCTTGTGGCGACGTCCGGCCCCGACTGGGTGTTACGGCCACCGGAGCCGCCGAGGCCGGACAACGCTGGAGCGCCGCCTTCGGCCGGATGCTGCTGGCGCAGGGCATGATGGAGGGCGGGGAGTCGCCGTCGGAGATCCTGCGCCTGCTGCGGTGGTCGTTGCGAGAGTTCCGTGAGGCCGGCGACCTCGTCCACCTCATAGCCGTGCTGCAAAACCTTTCCGTCGTGCTGGCCTCGGTAGGAAGACCTGACCAGGCGGCGGCTCTACGCGACACCGTGCACGCTCAGCGGCTCCGGCACAACATTCTGATGCGCGGCACCTACGGCGGTGTCACCACCCCGGAAACGTGGTATCCGGCCGTCGAGCACAAGGCCGCCGGGGCATTGTCACTGGAGCAGGCTGTCGCCTTGGTGTCCGTGTAGCGGGTAGTTCTCGGTGCTCGTCGTCCGGAGTTCCGAGCGGGTCCGGACGATTCCTCCCGATGGTGAACCCACCGGCGGCGCCGCCCGTCGGGAGGGGCATGGCTGAATTGAACGAGGCGGTGGGCGCTCTTGGGTTGGCGGCCCAGCAGACCGCACTGCTGCGGGGCGCACTGACCTCCGGGTTTCTGGCACACTGCGCCGACGAGGTGAGCGTCGAGGACCTGGCCCGGGTGACCCGGCTGAGCCCGGGCCGGGTCCGTGACCTGTGCGCGGCACTGCGGGCGGCCGAGGTGCTGGCGTCGGACAACCCCGGCCGCTACCGGTTGAGTGACACCTATGCGCCGCTCCTGCAGCATGGCACCGACGTGCAGATCGCCAACCAGCTGGCCGGGGCGGCGGTGCAGGCCCAGTTGCTCGAGAAACTGTTCACCACTGACGGCCCCGACCGGTACGGGGACCTGCCCGACCCCGACCGCGCGGCGCTGGCCGCCGGTGTCACGCTGGCGCCGTCCACCGCGCTGGCCCGGGGCCTGATGAGCCAGCTGCTCGAGGCCACCCCGCAGTGGCAGGAGCTGCTGACCGGCGACGATGTGCGCTATCTCGAGCTGGGCTGCGGCTTGAGCGGGGGGCTGCTGACGATGCTGCAGCTCCACCCCCGCGTGACCGCTGTCGGTGTGGACCTGGCCGGCGATCTGCTCGACCGGGCCCGCGTCCAGGCCGCCACCCTCGGCGTCGCCGACCGGGTCCGCTACGTCCATGCCGACGCGGCCGCCTTCAGCGACCCCGAGCCGTTCGACGTCGTGTTCTGGAGCCAGTTCTTCTTCCCGGCCGCGTCCCGGGTCAAGACCTTGAGCAACGCATACGACCGCCTCCGCCCCGGCGGCCTGCTGGTCACGCCGGTCCTGCTCACCGGCCCGGACACGCCGCAGGCGGCCCTGAATGTAGCCCTCTTCCGGTCATGGGACATCCCGGTGCTGACCGCCGAGGAGCTCGGCACCGAGCTGGGGACGGCCGGCTTCACCGCACCGGCCGTCCACCCGGGACCCTCCGGCACCCTTGTCGTGGCGCGGCGACCGTAAGCGTCGAGTCCGGCCACTGACAGGCTGAGCGTGGCGACCGGATCGGTCGAACCGGTTCTGCGGTGTGGCTCACTGACGACGAGCGGGAACAGTTGCAGGCCTGGTCACGGCGGCCGACCGCGCCGACGCCGCCTGCCGGCCGGGTTGAAGGGGGACCCCCGATCGGGATCCCCCTTCAACCTGACCAGGGTCAGCCGACCCGAATCAGCTGGGCCTCGGTGGTGCTGCGGTTGTCCTTGCTGACGACCATCAAGCCGAGGGGCTTGGTCAGTGCGAACTCGTCCTTGTTCACGGTGACCGTCGCACGCGCCGTCGTATCGGGTGCGACGGGGATGACCATGCCGGTGCTCAGGGCCGGGGTGAAGGCATTGAAGGTTGCCATCCCGGTTTCGTCGGGGACGGTTACCGCGGACGTGTAGTCAACGCTGACGACGTGATAGCGCAGCCGCGGGTTGGCCGCCGACAGGCACGGTGAGCCGTCCTGACAGAGCTGCGCGATCCGCACCGGCATAACCAGGGTGGAGCTGTCGGTGGGCACTTCGGTGAACGACTCGACCGAGGCGTTTTCCGAGCGCAGATCAACCACCAGCGTGGCTGCCTGGCCGTTCGGGACCCCGGCGGTGGCCAGGCCGAAGTCGGTCGAGATGACGGTGTAGTCGTCCTCGCTGTCGGCGTCGACGTCCACGCGGACGAAGACGTCGTACGCCGCAGCGTTGGACAGGCGTCCATAGTTGGTGACCGCGAAGGCGATGCTGCCGTCGGCCGGCCGCGCCTGCACGCCAGCGGCCTTCAGGTCGACGGCGCCGGCCGTGCCTTCCTTCGGATCGCTCAGGCCCCAGGCGTACCAGTCCGCCCGCCCGTCGACCACACCGCCCCGGTTGGTCACCGTCGCCGAAGTCTCACCCGTTCGCATCAGTGCGCTGACATCGAGCTTGGTGTTGACCTTGGAGACCGCCTGCGGGACGAAGTAGTACGGCACGCTCGGGGCGACGCCGGCGTTGGCGCCGCCGGTCGGGGTGAAGGTGACCAGTCCCGAGACGTCGTGGAACTCGGCCGAGTTCCCCGCGGTCGTCGCCGGCACCGTCAGGGTGACCTCGACCTTCGCTTCCCCCCGCGCCGGCACAGTCACCTTGTTCTTGTTCAGCGTGACCTGGTGCTTGCTGCCGGCGGGCCGGGTCGCCGAGACGGTGAAGGTGGCCTGGGTCGAGCCGAAATTCTTCACTCGTACGGTCTTGCGCTGTGTGTAGTTCTTGCCGAGCTCGGCGAATCCATAGTTCAGCGTGGCCGTGCCCGGGTCGCCCAGGGCCACTACCTGCGTCGCCGTGGCTGCCTGCACCTGGACGAGACCGGCGCCGTTGCTGCGCGTGACGTAACCCTTGACCTTGCCCGCATCCGCCGTGTTGACCAACGCGGCCTTCCAGTACTCGACCTTGCGCCAGTCCGGATGCGCCTGCTTGACCAGCGCGACCGCGCCCGCTGTGTGGGGGGAAGCCATCGAGGTTCCCGACGAGATCAGCGAACCGTTTCCGCTGCCGGATCGCGCCGAGGCGATGCTGACGCCGGGCGCTGTGACGTCAGGCTTGAGCCAGCTGTCGCCGAGCCGGGCGCCGGCGGAGGAGAAGGAAGCGGTGCCCAAGTAGCCCGGGTTGGTCAGCGAGGTAGCGGTCAGCGTGCCCGTGGAGCCGTCTGCGGCGAGCAGCTCGCCGGCTGCGGTCGAGGGCACACCCAGGAACGGGATGGTGACCGTTGCCGGCTCGTTGGTGTCTGCGTTCTCGGTGATCGGGCCCTCGTACGGCGGGAAGTCCGGCGTCGTGTTGACCTGGATGACCGCGGCCGCCCCGGCTTCCTGGCCGTAAACGGCCTTGGCGGTGCGCGCGCACTCGCCGCGGGAGACGACGGCGATGGCGCCTTCGACGCCCGCCTGCCGGAACTCGGCGGTGCTGCAGCCCAGGCCGATACCGCCGGCGCCGTTACCTACGACCTTGATCGGCAGTGCGGTGCCGCCGGTGATGGCGGCTCCGTTGAGTACCGCGGTGTCGAGGTCGGTGCCGGTGCCGAGGGCCAGCCGGGCGCCGGGCAGGGCGGCGATCGGGTCGCTGGCCGCGACACTGATCGCGCGGGTGCTCGAGGCCGGGCTTCCGGTGAGGTACGGGCTGGGGCCGGAGTTGCCGGACGCTGCGACAACGATCACGCCGGCCTTGGCCGCGTTGTCCGCAGCTTGGGCATCCGGCGACTCGGACGCGCCGAAGTCCACGCCGAGCGACATGTTGATGACGTCCATGTCGTTGGCGACGGCCCACTCGATCGCGTCGACGACGAGGTCGGTGGTGCCGGTGCAGCCGAAGACCCGCACGGCGTACAGGTCTGCCTTGGGCGCCACGCCGGGGCCGATGTTCCAGGTTCGACCGGAGACGGTTTCTGCGTTGTAACCACCGGTGTAGGTCTTGCCGTCGGCGGTCACACCGAAGCCGGCCGCCGTGCCGGCGACGTGGGTGCCGTGCCCCTGGCAGTCCAGCGGGTTGCTGTCCGGCTGAGGTACCGGCTGCGGGTCGGGTGCGCTCGGATTGGGTTGGTAGGTGTCGCCCACAAGGTCGATGCCGCCCTTGACCTTCGGTGCGCCCGGGCCGAACAGCGCCGGATCGGCGGGCGCGGCCGAGGCGGCGCGGGCCTTCTCGTACGCCGCCTTCGTGCCTGGTCCGCCGAAGTCGGCGTGGGTGAAGTCGATGCCGGTGTCGACGACGGCGATCTTGATGCCTTCGCCGTGGAGATTGCCCGGCGCCGACCACGCCTGCGGTGCCCCGATCAGCGGAACGCTGTTGGCGTTGGCCCGCTGGTGGGTCCGCATCACCCGGACGCCGATGACGCCTGGCTCCTGCGCGAGCTGCCGGGCGCGGTCGGCGGCGATCCGCACCTTCACGCCGTTGTAGGCCTGCTGGTAGGTGCCGAGTACCGTGCCGCCGAGCTCACGGGCGCGCTGCTCGATGGGTGCCTGCGCTCGGTCGAGGCTGGCGCGCTTCTGCTTCTTCTGCGTGTTGTCCATCGGCGTCTCGGCGGCAGCCACCGTCAGCGGCTCGGCGGCCAGTTGCACCATCACCGTCACCGGCTCATCGGTCACGCCGGCCGGCAGGTTGATCACCTTGGAGCCGGGTGGGACCGGTCGGGTGTCATGCCCGCCACCTGACGGAGCATTTGCGGCCGGCGTTGCTCCCGCCAGCCCAATTGCCGGCGTCGCCGCCGTCAACCCCGCTCCCGTCAGCACGAGTGCGGCGCCCACCGCGCTCGCCTTGAGCTTACTCAAACCCACTTGGTTCGCCTTTCCTCATGCGAGCGCCGCGATCGAGCGGCACTCCACTGTCCGAGAAGACGGGCAAAAGCGAAATAAAGGTCATCAATGTGAAATGGGTTACTTCGGATCACGAAATGCAACGGGTGTCTGCCTCACCCATCAAGCCGCCCTCGGCCGAAAGAATGTCGGGGACCGCCCATGTCTTCAATCAGTCCCGCACAGGGCATCATCAATCAGGTCGGCGGTGGGGTCGTGGGCCGGGGCCGGCACCCCGTCGGCAGGTTGCAGTGAACTCGTGTTGAAGGACACGACGATGCTCTTGGAGCCGTCGGCGCTGACCCCGCCTCTTGTCCGGGATCCGATGACGTCGCCCCCGTGGAACCAGGAGCCACCGCACGAGGTGGGTACGTACATGATGCCCAAGCCATACCGCCCTCCTGGCCAGTTGACCCGGAAGGCCTCGTTCGTATCGACGGTCGTGAGCATCTCACGGAGCTGGGCCGGCGGTAACACCTTTCCGGAGAGCAGCGCGCGGAGGAAGGTGTTGCTGTCCGAGGTAGTGCTGATCATTTCGGCTGCCGCACCGGCCCATGACGGGTTGTACTCGGTGACGTCGACGAAGTCGCCGTACTTCGGATCGTCCTCGGTGGCGCCGACCCCGGCAAAGCGTTCGTACGCGTTCGCATGCGGCTGGGGAATCGTCGGATCGGTGTCCGGTGCGGTGGTGTCGTGCAGGCCGAGGGGCCGCAGGATCCGCTCGTTGACCTCGTGCTGCCAGGTATGGCCGGTCACCACCTCGATGATGAGCCCGGCCACGGCGTAATTGGTGTTCGAGTATCCCCAGCTGGTGCCGGGGTCGAAGTCACGCGGCATCAATGTTGCGATTTCGACCGCCAGCTCGGCGGTCACCGTCTCATTCCTGTTCGCGAGGAAAAGAGATTCGTCGCCGGAGGAGACATAGTCCACCTCCCTCAGGTACTCGGGCAGGCCGCTGGTCTGTTGCAGCAGAGAACGTACGGTGATCTTGTCTCCGTCCGCGAGGACGTCCGGCAGGAACGATGAAACCGTGTCGTCGAGACCGAGTGCTCCTTCACCGACAAGCTGGAGAACTGTCGCCGCGACAAAGGTCTTGGTGAAGCTTCCGATACGGAACTTCGCATTCCAGGGCATGGAGGCCCGGGTCTCCCGGTTGCCGACACCGCTGCGTACCTCGATCTCATTGATTCTGGTCTGCAGGCCGACCAGGACCCCAGGAGTGCCGTAACGCAGCAACGCGTCGACATCATCCTGCAGGCTGAGCCGAGTGGCGTGCGCATGCACGAACCTCAGGCCGGCACCTCCTCCGACGATGCCAAGGACTAGGCCGAGGACGAGGGCGAGAATCCTCATCAGCAGCCTGCGCGTCGTTGTCGCGGCTGAACCGTTCACATGGGAGCGGCTCATGTCGTCTCCTGAAAGCACCATCGATTACCCCTCCCGACACGTGCCGGAGCCGTGGCGTCCTGAGGGCCGGGTTCAGGATCCGTGTCCGACCCCTACGACGGAGAGCGGAGCCCCGCGGTTCATGGCCGGGCGGCGCCACCGAGGTGATCGGTGACGGTCAGGCCGGCCCGCGCAGGGCGTCGACGGGTTGCATGCTCGCAGCGCGGAAAGCGGGGTAGAGCCCGGCGACCAGGCCGACCACCGCTCCCGCGGCCGGTGCTCCGGCGGCCAACCAGCCGTCGACGACCGGTGTCCAGTTCCGTACGACGCTGATCGTCACCACAGCCAGGATGCCGAGACTGGCGCCGATGACGCCGCCCAGCAGCCCGACGAAGACAGACTCTCCGAGGAACTGGGCCGCGATGTGACGGCGCCGCGCTCCCAGGGCGCGCCGCAGGCCGATCTCAGCAGTCCGCTCGATCACCGTGACCAGGGTGACGTTGGCGATTCCCAGGGCGCCCACGACCAGGGAGACCAAGCCGAGGACCAGCAACATGCCGCTGACGTCCTGGGCGACACCGGTGCGCAGGTCCGCCGGATCCGGCGGGGCGCTGACCTGCAAGGCGAGCGGGTCGTTCGGGCTGAGGGCCACCGGCGCCTGCTCTGCCACCAGAGGTGCGGCGCCGAGTGCGGTGGTCACCAGTACGGTATCGATCGGCCCGGCCCGTAGCGTCGTCTCGGCCGTGCTCCACGGCACCACGATGGCGCTGTTCAGCAGCGTCTGGTCGGTACGAGTGCTCGGGCCGAGGATGCCGATGACACTGAACGACTGGTCGTCGACGAAGATGGCCGGCTGCTGGTCGACCCGGGTGACACCGAGTTGCTCGGCCGCCTCGGGCCCGAGCACCGCGACCCTGTCGTGCCGCGTCACGTGCCCTCGATCGAAGAACCGTCCGGTGGTCACCGCCGTACGAGCGGCGGCCGGAAAGGCCACGTCGGTGGCGATGACGGTCAGCTTCCGGGTGGAGACCCGAGTCGGATCGTGCAGCGCCGTGGAGCGTACCGGCAGCTCGTTGCCCGACCGCGAACGGGCATATCCGCTCGCAGCGGTGACACCGTTGAGCCGACTGAGATTGTCGAGTGCGGTCCACGGCACCGGCGGCAGGCGTTCAGTATTCTCGGGCACCGGCACGGTTATCGTCACCTCGGTGGCGGTGGCGGCATCGAAGCGGGCCGCGATCTGGTTGCCCGCGGTGGCGGAGACACCGAGCGTTGTCACCAGGGTGCCGATACCGAGAACAGTGCCGAGAACGGTGAGCGCGGTGCGCGCCGGACGGGACCCGATCCCGCTGAGCGCCTCGGAGACGATCTCTCTCGCCCGTACTCGGGGGCTACGACTCACCGGGCCTGTCCCGCCACCTGAGGGAGCACCACCGTAGGAGCGTCTGTCGCAAGCTCGGTCAACCGGCCGTCCTGCATGCGCAGCCGGCGTTGCGCCCGACGGGCGACGTTGTTGTCGTGCGTGATGACCAGCAGGGTGGTGCCCTGCGCCCGCAGCTCTTCGAAGAGGTCGAGGACGGCGCCGGT
The DNA here is from genome assembly GCF_019710575.1 of Paractinoplanes polyasparticus. Taxonomy (GTDB): domain Bacteria; phylum Actinomycetota; class Actinomycetes; order Mycobacteriales; family Micromonosporaceae; genus Actinoplanes; species Actinoplanes polyasparticus. The sequence continues at coordinate 16,526 of NZ_JAHWFK010000073.1, forward strand.
CGTGACGCTGTCCAGATTACCGGTGGGTTCGTCGCACAACAGCAGAGCCGGATCGTCCAGCAGGGCCCGGGCGATGGCCACGCGCTGCCGCTCACCACCGGACAAGCGAGTGGGGAGAAAGTCGCGCCGGTGCTCCAGTCCGACCCGGGTCAGCGCCTCGATTGCCAGTCGCCGCCGCTCCGGGCGCCTCAGTCCGGCATAGAGTCCGCCCACCATCACGTTCTCCACAACGGAGCGGTAGTTCATCAGATGAAAGGACTGAAAGACGAATCCGATCCGCGCGCCCCGAAGAGCAGTACGGTGCCGGTCATTCAGGGCCGCCGTCTCAATGCCTTCGAAGGTGTAGGAGCCACTGTCCGGCTTGTCCAGCAGGCCCAGCACGTTCAGCAGCGTCGACTTACCGGAGCCGGAAGGCCCGACGATGCTGATGTAGTCACCCGGAGCGATACTCAGGTTGATGTCGGTGAGCGCATGGACCGGCGGATCGGTGGAAAACGACCGGTGGACACCGATAAGTTGGATGACTGGCGTCATGGACCGCTCACCACCACTCGATCACCGGCTCGCAGTGACGTGCCTTCGTCCGTCACCTCGACATAACCATCGGTCGCGAGTCCGGTGGTCACCGGAATGTCCTGCACGGTCGCCACTGCGGACTGCCGGGTCAGATATGCCTGGCCATCGGCGCGAGTGAAGACTGCCGCGACAGGAACTGCCAGGACCGCGCCACCGGTGTCGCCCACTGTGATGTCAGCTCGCACCGATTGCCCGACGAGGCCGGTGATTTTTACCCCTCCGGTCGGAGTGAGCCGGAAGGGCACCGTGACCGGCTTGTCACTACCTTGATCGTCCGTCTTCTTCTCATCGGGCACGGCACGGTCGGTGACCGCCTCGCCGAGGGCTGAGACCTTCGCCCGGTAGGTCCGGCCGGACGAGGAGGTCAACGTGGCCGTCTGACCGGGCTTGAGAAGCTTGGCGTCCTCCTGCGCGACGGCCCCGTCGACGACGAGCGACACATCGGCGAAGGTGGCCACCTCACCGGACACCAATGTCCCGGTCTTGGCCCCCACCGTGGTCAGCCGGACGGGCAGTCGTGGCACGAAGACGATCTCACCGCTGTGAATCCTCGCACCGGTGCGTTTGCGGAACTCGGCCAACCCGGTCTTGGCGTCGACGAGCTCGGAACCCGTGGCGGTACGGACCACTTTCTCGAGTCGGCGCTGCTCCTTCACTTGCTCAGCGGTTGGCTGGACAGCGCGGTAACCGTGTTCGGCATACCAAGCGGCTACCTTCGCGAGGACGCCACCGGTCATCGGCCCCGAGGCCGCGATCCCACTGCGGGGCTGCAGACGACGCATCGCGGCGCGAACCTGGACGACGTCGTCACCTGTGCTGCCCTCGGTCAAGGTGCGGTACATCGGCACCGTTCCGGTCAGGGCGAACACCGGACGGCCGTTGATCTCCATCAGTACGTCGCCTTCGTGGAGGATCCCGCCCGGCTTGGCCGCCCGGGTCACCAGCTGACCGCTCGGCTGCTCCCCCTCCACCGGCGCGACGCTTCCGGTCAGGAGGATCGGCGTGGCCTTGCGGTAGGTGACCGAGGCTTGGACAGTTACCCGGGCGGTCAGCGGCCGTTTCTCGACCAGCACGGTGATCAGCGATGCGGACGGCGGCTGCCGGCCGGCCGCCGCGTCGGCCGGTGATTTCACGTGCGCGGCGAGCATCCAGCCCGCCGCACCGGCGGCGAGAGCGACGGCGGTCGTCGCGGCGACGACCCGCGGCGGCCCGGACCGAGGCAGCAGACGCACCGTCACCCCTGGTTCAGATCGAGGTTGACGACGTTCGGGTAGCGGGTACGCACGATCTCGGCATATTCGCCACGGCAGTCAAGATCGGCGACAGCCTTTTTGATCTCTTTGGCCAATGCCGTTCGGGGATCGCCGGATCCCGGCGCGGTGTCCTCGTCACCGACCGCGGGGATCGTTGCCGGACGAACCTGGTCGAGGAGGAAAACTTCCACCTCGCCCGGCTTGCCGGTGGTGATGCGGTAGCCCTTGCCGCGCAGGCAGTCCGCGTACTGCTGAGCCGCCGCGACGACTGCCTTGTCCGCTTGGAACTTCTCGATGGCACGTTTGGCATCGGCCTGCGAACGTCGGAGATCTGTCGTGCCGAAAACGGTCTTGGACGCCTCCTCGACACAGCCCGGAGCGCCCTCGTCGCCCATGGCTTTGTCGTACGCTGCGCGTTGCGCGTCGTCCAGTTCCTCGCGAATCTTGTTGTTCGGGTTCTCCGTGGCACCACCTTTCGGCGGCGCGACCGTCGGGTCGTTCGGATAGACCTCCTTGGCGGCCACGCCGAAGCCGTACTTCTGACGCAGTGGCCGCACCACATCGTCGGACTGCAACAACGAGGGACGCCCGACATACAGGTCCGCTCGATTTGCCGTGCTCGTGCTTGTGTGAGGAACGTAGGAGAAGCCCTTTTGCTTCATGCAGTCGGCGATCAGGTTCTCCACTTTCAGCTGCCGAGCCGCGAAATCATCCTGGCCTGCCGTGGCCTGTGCACCCACTGCCGCCGTGGTTTGTGCACCCGTTCCAGCCGTAGCTGTCGAGGATGGTTCCCCCTGGTTCGCGTCGCCGCAGGCGGTCAGCAGAACAAGGCTGGCGGAAATCAGGCCGGCACTGAGCAGTACGCGTTGCATTTCTTCTCCCGGACGAGCTGTGAACTGACGCCGGGAATTCTGTACCGCAGCCGGTATGCAGGGCGTAAACGAGTTGTTTATCGAACGGTTATCGGCCGGGCGGCTGAGGAAGGACGACGTCGAAGCGCAGTCCGTCCCGGCCGGTCGTGTGGCAGTTGACGGCACCGTCATGGGCCTGGGCGATGGAGCGCACGATGGTCAGTCCCAGGCCGACGCCGTCGGGTCGATTCATCCGATCCGCACCGAGCCGCTGGAAAGGCTCGAAAAGCCGAAGGGTCTCGGATTCCGGCACGTCATCACCGCTGTTGGCGATGGTGAGCGCAGGCCGGGCCGCCACCGCGACGTGGATGGTGCCACCCGGACGGTTGTACTTGATGGCGTTCTGGACCAGGTTGGTGACCATCCGTTCGAGCAGCACCTGTTCGCCGTCGACGGTCCGAGGTTGCAACGCCGAGCTGATGGTGACTGCAGCCCGTTCCGCCGCGGCTCGGTGCTCCACCAGCACGTTCTCCACGATGAGATCGAGTCGGACGGGCCCGCGTGCGGCCAGCCCGCGGTCGCTTTCGCTGAGCACCAGCAAAGCTTCGATCAGCTGGACGTTGCGCTCATTGGCGGCCAGGAGTTGTTCCGCCACCACGGCCACCTTCGCGGGCCCCGGGTTGTTCGCCAAGCCGACCTCGATCAGGGCGCGCTGGACGGCAAGCGGGGTACGCAACTCGTGCGACGCGGCGGCGGCGAAGCGGCGCTGCGAGTCGTAACCGACGCTCACCCGCTCCAGCATCTGGTTGATCGCCTCGGCCAGCTGGACCGTCACACCTGTGAATCGGCCGGCGGTGACGCGGTGACTGAGGCCCTGCGGCCCGACGTTGCGGATGAGGGCGGCTACGTCCCGCAAAGGGCGCAGGGCCCACCGGACCGCAAGGGCCAGCAGGACGAGACCGGCGCCCGCCAGGACGGCTTCGACGATCCGTACCTGACCTGCCGCGCACCACCAGCCAGGGGTCGGTGAAGCAGCCGCACCGACCGGAGTCACCGCGCAGATGCCGCCGTTGTGGAGGACCAATGTCGAGAGCAGGTCGTTCGTGAGCCGTGGTGACCACCGGCCGGCAGCAGCAGCGACCACGCAGAGGAAGAAAATCCGCCACTGCGGTGAACTCAGTCGCAGCACAGAGGGCTCACGGGCCGAGCCGGTATCCGATTCGGGAGACCGTATGGATGAGTGGCGGGTCCCCCAACTTCTTGCGTAGCTTCATGACGGTCACCCGTACCGAATTGGTGAAGGGGTTGGCGTTTTCGTCCCATGCCTGTTCCAGTAACTCCTCCGCGCTGACCACCGCGCCGCCGGCTCTGAGCAGCACTCGCAGAACGGAGAACTCCTTCGGAGTCAACGTCAGAGGGAGACCCTCTCGTGTCACCGTGTGCTGGCCCGTGTCCATGACCAGACCGCTGTGCTGCAGCACCGGCGTAATCCCCTTTCCCGGCCGACGACCCAGCGCTTGCACACGCGCCACGAGCTCGGCGAAAGCGAATGGCTTGATGAGATAGTCGTCGGCTCCGAGGTTCAGGCCCTCGACCCGTTCCCGGATTCCCGCGGCAGCGGTGAGCATGAGTACCCGGGTGTCGCGACCCGACTCGATGATGTGACGGCACACCGCGTCGCCGGACAGGCCCGGCATGTCCCGGTCGAGCACGACCACTTCGTAAGCGTTCGTCAGGACCCTGTCCAGGGCGCTGGAGCCGTCGTAGACGACATCGACAGCGAGCGCGAGCCCGCGCAGGCCCTCCGCAACCGTCTCCGCCAGGACGCGTTCGTCATCGGCGACCAGTACCCGCACGTCAGATCTTCCTCTCGAAACGCGGGCCTGAGGATCGCACAAGCCCCATAAAACTTTCATAACCCGACGAAGGGCGGCTGGCCCGCAGACTCATGGTCGCTACAACGTTCAACGCTGGTGAAGTGTTCACGCCGACCGCTGCCGCTCGGTCATGCCTTGCGGACGACCCTGCGCCGGCACACTTCTCGAGCACTCACTCAGTCAGCTGTCCGGCGTGGTCTCCAGGGACCCCATCAGCTCGACTGACAGCAGACACCTCTGAACGCCTGCCGCCCGCGGGCCGTCTGCAGGGGCATGCCGAACCTTGTCTCGACCCGAATCCGGCTCAGCCGTCCGGGGACACCGGTCCGCGCAACTCGCTCTGACCCGATCGGGCGTACGGTAGCCTCTGCTCCGCGCAGCCCGTCCGGTGCGTGACGTGTGACGAGTTCAGTCACGGTAGAGGGCGGTCTGGCCGCTGGACGCGGTGAGGCCGCCATCGACCGGAATGTGCGCCCCGTTGACGTACGAAGCCTCCGGGCCGGCCAGGAAAGCGACGACCGCGGCGATCTCGGCCGGATTCCCGGGGCGGCGCATCGGCACCCGGTCGTCGTAGCGAGCGCGCAGCGGCGTCCCTTCGGCCAGCGCGGCCCGGATGAGGTCACTGCTCAACGTGACACCCGGGTGCACGGCGTTGACGCGCACCTCGTGGCCGTGGTCCAGGGCCATGGCGTTGGTCAGATTGGCCACGGCTCCCTTGGCGGCGTTGTAGACGGCCTGCTGCCAATCGCCGCGGACCGCGCTGTTGGAGCCGATGTTCACGATGCAGCCGCGCACCGTGCGCAAGTGGGGCAGAGCGGCGCGCGAGGCGTGAAAGACCGTGTCAAGATTGGCGGTCATCATGGCGCGGTAGTCCTCCGGCCGGGCCTCTTCGGCAGTTCCGGGCAAGGCCAGGCCGGCCCCGTTCACCAGGACGTCCAGACGTCCGAAACGCCGCGCCACGCCGTCCATGAGGGCGGCGGCCGCACCGGGATCGGCGACGTCGCTCGGCCAGGCGTGCATGTCCTTCCCGGCCGGGCCGGCCTCGATCGCATCCTGCAGGGTCTTCTCGGTACGCCCGACGAACACGGTGGTGTAGCCGTCCGCGGCGAATCGGTGAGCGATCTGCGCTCCGAGCCCGCCACTGGCACCGGTGAGGACCGCGACCCGACCGGCACCCGGAATGTCAGGAGTTGTCATGGGAACAAACCGTAGGCCGCACGCCGGGGCGGACGCTTGCACGACGGCGACACCTTCCCAGGACATTCGCGACAGCAGCGCCCGCCCCGTGCGAGCCGCCGACTTCGCCGACTTCACCCGCCGCTATGACACCCTCACGAGCGGGCACTTCCCGTTGCCCCGCTTCGATGCCGCGACGTTGGCGGGCTTTCAGGCCCGGTTCCTCGCTACCCAGTTGCATGACGTGGCCATCGTGCGCGGTGACGGAGTCTCAGCACTGCGTACGGCCAGTGGCCCGGCCATCCGTGACGATGTCGTGCGCCTGTGGCTGGTCGACCGAGGAGAATGGGCTCTGGGAGATTCGCGTGACGGTTCCGCTTTCACGGTCACCGCCGGGGGGTTCGCCCTGCGCCACGTCGGACGGCTGACCCACTTCGCGACGCCGCCCGGCACGAGCGCGCAGATCTTCGTGCTGCCCGCCGCCGAGCTGACGCCTCTGCTGCACGGGCGCACGGTGCGGGGAGCCGCGAGCACCGCCGAGGTGCGTCTGCTGGCCGCGCACGCCGGAATGATCCAGAAGATGGCCTCAGCCCTCAGCTCCGCGGGCGTCGACGCGGCCCGCGAAACCTTGATCGAACTGGCCCGGGCGGTGGCGCTTCGGGGTTTCGACGCGGCCGACTCGCGCCTCGCGCCCGCGCTCACCGAGGCGGCGAAGGCCGTGGCCGAGCGCCGGCTCACCGATCCGGATCTGTCGCCGGCGATGCTGGCCCGCGAGCTCAACGTCTCCGTACGGACGCTGCAGCGCGCTTTCGCCGCGGACGGCCTGCAAGTCGCGACCTGGATCCGCGAGCGGCGCCTGCAGGCCGCGCGGTCGGCGCTGGAACAGAACCGGTGGAGTGTGTCAGAGATAGCGGCCCGGTGGCACTTCGCGGACGGCAGCCACTTCAGTCGCGCTTTCAAGAAGCGCTACGGCCTCGCACCGGTCGATCATGCGCGCGAGTGCGGCCGTTGACGGCGTCTCACTGAGCCGGCGATCCGAGGCGCACTGCCGGTGGAGCCCGGAACGCGACGGCGAGCGGGTCCTCGAAGGGTTGCTCCGCTCGGCCGGCGCGGGTCCGGGCTGTCAGGTCAGGCGGGCGGAAGCGCCCGGATGACCGTCTCGGTGACGGAGGATGCCGAGCCCTTGGCCGCCACCCGCAACGAGGCATACCCGGTTCCCGTGAGGGTGGCCCGGTACGTGCCGTCGCTGTCACGGCGAACCGTGGCCGTCTTCCACGTCGCGCCGTCGTCGTACGACACCTCGAGCGTCACCGACCGGGTGCCGGACGGGGGCGTCAACCGGACGCCTGACGTGATCGGGCTGATCCGGACCGTGCCGAGTTCCGACACGACGGCCGGGTCGGTGAAAGTCCAGTCCACGGTGGACGCGGTGGACGAGGTGAACGCGGTGACCGAGCGACCCTGCTCGAGGCGCAGCCGATAATTCGCCTGAGCCTGCGGCACGCGAAGCGTGGCCTCGCCCGGGACGTCGGAGAACGCCACCTGTTCGCCGTCGCGGAACAGGGTGGTGCCGCCGGTCAGGCCGCCCGGGACGGCGATTGTGGTGCCGGGGTGCCCGGCGCTGTCACAGTTCATCGCGATCCGAACCGACAGCCGCTCACCGGTCCAGCCGATGCCCCCGCCGGTCGGGCAGGGCGCGATGACCGGAGCGTTGTAGACGGCGGAGTACTTCCGCCCAGCCTCGTACGGACGTGGCTCCTCGGCGGTCCAAACCTGTTCGTAGTCGCCCTCGTCACGCCATTCGTAGAGGCCCGTATTCCAGGAGACACCGCTGAAGGTGGTGAAAAAGCGGGTCGCGGAGGCCTCGGTAGTAAGCGGGGCCAGCGGCAGCGGAACTCCCGGGAGGCGGGCGCTCGTGGTCAAGTTGAGTGTGCTACCGGGCATCTGCCGTCGCACCTCACCGGTCTCGACCGCGAGATCCCGTGCCGTGACGGCGCCGGTGAGACCGTCGGGCACGCCTCCGGCGAACGGCCAGGCCAGGTGGTACGCGCCGCTGTCCGAGCTGTACGCCAACCGGACCACGGAGTTGACGGCATCACTGTCTGCGCCCAGCTGTGCACTTCGCAGAGAACCGCCGTAGCTGTTGGTGGCGTAGGAGGCCCACCCGGTCGCGGTTCGTACGACTGAAGCGACCGAGCCGGCCTCGAACCGAGCGCCGGCATCGGGCACCGTGGCCGTCACGGGCTTGGCCTTCCGAGTGTCCACGGTGACGTCGGTAGCGCCGGTGACCGTCACCGAGGGCTGAGTGACGGAGGCGCTGATATACGTTCCGTCCGCCGATTCCGCGAAGTACTGGGTGACGATCGCGTAGCGGCCGCTCGGCACTTGCAGGTTGATGTCGGCAGTCCACGGATAGTGGTAGAGGGAGTCGTAGAGGTACGGGGTGTCCAAGCCGATCACCTGGGTGTAGTGATCGGCGCTGGGCAGCCCGTCGAGGCCGAGCACGTGCAGGTCGAGATCGACCACCGCCCGGTCGCGAACCACGGCGACCGGGGTGGTGACGACCTGGTCCCCGGCCGCGGCAGTGAGCTGCCCGGTGTGCGGCCCACCGGTCAGCGTGGCCGGGGCCGTGACCCGCGCCGAGGCGGTGCCCCCGGCCGGGACGGTCAGGGAGGTGGCGTTCACCGCGAACGGCGCGCTCACCCGCAGCGTGAGCGTCAGCGGCCGGGTGCTGTAGTTGCGGTAGCTGACCGTCCGGGTGATCGCCTTGCCGGCGGTCTGCCGGCCCAGACTCAGGCTCGGCGGGTCGGCCACGACGGCGGTGCGTACCGCGCGGGCCACGTCGACCCGACCCGCGCCCTGGGCGTACGCCCCGAGGTCAGCGGACGGCTGAGCTGAGCCCATCAGGCCCGCCTTGAGCTGGGCCGGCGTCCAGTCCGGGTGCTTCTGGCTGAGGACAGCGGCGGCGCCGGCGACGTGTGGTGCGGCGTACGACGTGCCGTAGCCCATGCCGTACGGCCCGGGTCCGGCGTCGCGGCTGACCGCATGCGTGATGTCCACGCCGGGCGCGGTGATCTCCGGTTTGATGCTCTCGCCGTCGAGCCCCGGCCCGCGGCTGGAGAAATCGGCCAGCCGGTCGTGGTAGTCGACCGCACCGACGCTGAGCGCGTCCGCGGCGTCGGCCGGCGATTCGACCTTGTAGTCGTCGCCGTTGGCCGGGTCGTTGCCGGTTTTGCCGCTGTTGCCGGCGGCCACGACGAACAGAGTGCCGTACTTCTCGGTCATCTCGTCGACCGCGGCCTCGAGCGGGTCGGTGCCCGGCGTGTTCGGGAAGCCGAGGCTCATGTTGACGATCTTGGCGCGCTGGGTACCGGCGGTCCACTCCATGGCGGCGATGACCGCCGACTCGGTGGTGTCGAAGTCACCGGCCTTGGCCGAGACCAGCCGCACGTCCGGAGCGACACCCCGGTAGCGCCCGTCGGACGCTGTACCCCGGCCGGCCAGGATCGAGGCGACGGCGGTGCCGTGACCACCAATGTCGTGCACATCCCCAGTGACGGCGGTGCCGGTGGAGAAATCGGCCTGCGCCGCGACGACCGGGGCCAGGTCGGGGTGGGTGACATCGACGCCGCTGTCGATGACCCCGACCGTCACCCCTTTCCCGGTCAGGCCGGCCTGCCAGGCCTGCGGCGCCCCGATCTGCTGAACCCCGGCGGCCGCGGTGAACCTGCCCTTCGCGTCGAGCCACAGCTTGCCCGCACCGGTCCCGGCCTTCCAGTCGCGAGCCAGGTTCTTCTTGGGCGTACGGATTGCCGTGGCCCCGAGCCCGGCCAGAGCGCGCACGCGGGCGCCGCTCACAGTCGCACCCCGGCCGGCGATCAGCGGGAGGTCGGCGCGCCGGTCGTCATAGCCGGCCGCCACGAGACCGGTGACGTCGAACAGCCGGGCGTCAAGCTTGTCGGCGCGCAACAGCGGCAGCGCGTCGGCCGGGACGACCCGGGTGCGACCGCCGACCGTGCTGGTCGCCATAGGGATGCCAGACCGGCCCGGGCCGGGCGTCACCGTGACGGCGCCACCGGCGAGGGTGACCCGGTCACCGGTGATCAGCGTGACGGTCCGGGCCGAGCCGCCGCTCGGCTTCTCAGCAGCCTGAGCCGGGCTGTTGTCCACCGGTACGGCCGACGCCGCCAGGACCACCGCGCTGATCGCTGCGATGAATCTTCTTCGTGATGTGTGCACGCCTAGGAAGACGTCGCTCGACCGTCCTTTGTGCACATCTGAGAAGAATGTTCTAGATTTCAGGACCGGGGCGCTGGGTGAACAGGTCGCCGCGTGGTCGTGCCGGCTCAGTTCTCAGCAGCCCGGGCGGCCAATTCGTACGACCGGATCCTCGCCTCTGGATCGAGGATGTTGGGGCACAGCATCAGCTCGTCCGCCCCGGTCTGTTCGACGATCTCGGCGAAACGCCGGCGCACGGTGCCGACACTGCCCCGGGCCTGCGCCGCACCGGTCGCCTCGGCATAGTCCCGGCCCGCCTCCGGCGGGGGAACCGCGGCCGCCTCCCCCGGCGACAACAGGCCCGCGGAGCCCGGCGGCATGGCCCTCGCCATGTCGGTCGGGCGGGCCAAGGCCGCGGCCTGCTCATCCGTGTCCGCTACGACGGCCTCGACGGAGACCATGACGTACCCTTGGCCGACAGGGCGGTCCCGTGGTGCTCGGCGAACCAGACGCGCCGGTACCCGAGATCGTCGAGGCGCGATACGGCTCGCGCGGTCGCGTCGATCACCTCGGCTGCGGTGCACCCCCTCTCGGCGATCATGAGTTCCAAAGACGACAAAGCGAATTCATATCCGTATGACGGAGGGCCGACGGCCACGGTTCAGCCGTCGCCTCTGGGCACGAGTAGGTGGCACCTGCGATGCCGGGGCGAACGTCTCGTTCGGCGCCGTCTGTCTCACCCCGGTGGTGTGCCCGGGATGCTCGCGCACGAGTTGCCGGCCCGACAACCGCACCTTTCTCTGACGCGTCGGGCGATAGCAGAGAGGATCCCCTCGTGAGCTGTCGCTCCGCGGTCCGGCTCGCCGTACTCGTGCTCGGGCAGGTCGCGACAGCACAGCGGCGCGGGTGTGCTGAGCACGTCCGCGCCGCTGTCTCACGTACTGGCAGGGTCTTATCGGAGGCCGAAGGCCCGGGTGATGCGTTGGTCGACTGTGTTGCCTCGCGTGTCGCGTGCGCTGGTGCGCAGTGTCACGAACTGAGCAGCGCGCGGGGCCGTGATCCGGGTGCTCCAGCCGTCCGGTCGCCAGCGGACGGCGGCCCGATGCCAGGTGGCCCCGTCGTCGTACGAGACGTCGAGCGTGAGTCCCCGGACGATTCCAGGGTCGGTCGCCCTGGCCGGCGTGGACGTGCCGACCGTCAGGTCGAAGGTTCGTTTCGCCCGGCCGCCCCGGTCGGTGTCCACGTCGTAGTCCAGCTGGATCAGCGGCGGGGAGGTGGCCGTTCCCGGCTTCCCGGCACCGGAGGTGAACGACCACTCGGTGCGGGTACTGGTCGAGTACGGCCCGGGCCACGCACCCCGGTTGTTCTCCGAGACCAGCCGGTACGGGAGCACCTGTGCCGGTAGCGGGCCGACGGCCAGCACCGGGTTGTCCCGGTCGGTGGCACTCACCACCTTGTCACCCTGGTAGAGGGTCAGCCGGTTGTCGACGTCCAAGTTCCCGCCGGTGTCTCCCTCATGGGCGGCGCCCGAGTCACCCCAGCCCGGGATGTCGGCGAAGAACCAGCCATCATCCCCGCGGACGATGTCGAGGCTGTCCGGGTCGTCAACCAGGCGGGGCCGCTGCACCGGTCCGAACCATCGCTGTCCGTACACCGAACCGGCCCGGTATGCAGTCGGCGCGGTGTGCTGGGTCTGCTCCCCCGGAATCTTCACATTCGAGATCCACTTCTTTCCGGCCGTCACCCAGTCCGTACGATCGCCCTGGGCCGGCGCGTCGACGTAGTCCAGGAAAGTCGTCAACCCGAGCGTGTCGATCTCGTAGCGCTGATCAAGCGCGCGTCCCGGACGCCAGTTGTCGAACGACATGTCGATCCGGGCCAGGTTGCCCGGTGTGGCCCGGTAGGAGAGATCCTTCGGCACTCGTCCGACGTAATCGTTGACCAGGTCGTAGGAGTACTCGGTGACAGGGTGCGAGGTGACGTCCAGCCGGACGCGGTGCTCGCGCTGGATGCGCGCGATCAGTTTCTCGCCCTCGTCGTGCGTGAGGGTGGCGACGGTGAGCGGCGGCGGGTCCGACGGCATCCAGACCGGCCCGGGCCACGGCTCGAGGCGCCCGACCCCGTCGTTGACGACGAGGAGCAGCCGGGCGCCCGCCGACGCCGCCACGGCTGCCTGTTCCTGGATGGAGGCCGAGTCGCCGGCCCGGACGACCAGGGCCTTGCCGCGTACGGCGCCGCCCAGAACCGCGTCGAGGCGGCGTACCTCCGCCGGCAGTGGCGTTGCGCCCCTACGCACGAGCAGGTCGTCGTAGCCGTCGACGGTCAACGTGGGCTGGGCCAGACGCCAGCGGGCCGACGCGGTGAGCGTGCCGTCCGGCACTTGATCCGTCGGCAGCACCCACACGCTGTCGTACTGCGGTCCCGGATACCACGCGTCCATCCACGGGTTGCCGGTGATGTCCCGGATGAGGGTGAACCGGGACGCGACCACCGTGGACGGCCGCGGGGTGGTCGCGGTCAACCGGCGGGCCTTGGCCGCGTCGAAGATCACCGTGCGGTCGCTGTTCAGCTGGATATCCGTCACCGGGAGGATGGCCAGGCCCTGAGAACGCGGACCGTGGGTCCCCTCGACATCGGCGGTCAGATAGGCGGTGTAAGTGCCCTCGGGCAACCGCAGGTCGAGCCGGCCCGTCTCGTCGATCGTCTGTATGGCTGTCCGGTCACGGCTCAGCAGGACAACCACGCCGCTGAGCGGCTTTCCACGGCGGTCCCGGGCCAGCAGCTCGAGCCGGCGCCGCACGCCTTCCCGTCCCCCACCGACCGAGGTACGTAACCCACCGGTCGCCGTCACGTAGCCGGCAAAGGCCTGGTCGGCCGGGACCTTGTCGAAAGACATCGTCGCGGTCGCCGAGGCGGTGCCGTGGGCGGGGACGGTGATCTGCCGGGCCGACAGGGTGATCGCGTCGAACGAGGTGGCCAGATCGAGCGTGACCGGGGCCGCGCCGATGTTGGTGTAAGTGATGTCGCGGTCGACCGGTCCCGCCGGCGTGGACGGATAGCCGAAGTTGATCGAGCCCGTCGCGAAGACCGTGGCGCTCGCTGTCGCCGCGACATCGAGCCGGCCCGTACCGCCCTGATAGGCGTCCTGGCTCGGAGTAGCACTGGTGGTGCTGACCAGGGCATCCTTGAGCTGCTGGCCGCTCAATCCGGGGTGCGCGGCGGCGACCAGCGCCGCGGCGCCGGATACGTGCGGCGTCGCCATCGAGGTGCCGCTCAGCGACAGATAGGGGCCCTCGCCGAGCGCGCTGAGGTGGGAACGGGCGGCCACGATGTCCACGCCCGGCGCGGTCAGGTCGGGCTTGACCGCTCGGTCGCCGAGCCGTGGCCCCTGCCCCGAGAAGGTGGCGAGAGCGTCCCGGCCGTCCACGGCGCCGACGGTGAGTGCCGCGTCGGCCACGCCCGGCGTCCCCACGGTGAACTCGCTCGGGCCCGCGTTGCCGGCTGCGACGACGAAGAGCGCGCCGGTCTCCTCGCTCAGCTGATTCACGGCCAGACTCATCGGGTCGGTGCCGTCAGTTCCGTCACCGCCGAGGCTCACGTTGATGACACGGGCATGCTGCTCGCGGGCCGCCCACTCCATACCGCTGATGATCCACGATTCCTGGCCGTAGCCCTCGTCGTCGAGCACCTTGGCGACGTGCAGGCGTACGCCCGGTGCGACGCCGCGCTCCTGCCCGCCCGAGGCGGCACCGTTGCCGGCAATCGTGGACGCCACGTGCGTGCCGTGGCCCAGGCTGGCTTCGGGCGCGAGAACGGGTCCCAGATGTGCGTCTCCTATGGGCCCAAGGTGGGGCTTTCCCGAGTGATCAATGTGCTTGAGTTTGGGTCCCACCTTGCAGACGTCGGCGGGTGAGCGCGAGCATGTCGATCAGCCAGCCTGGCCCGCCGGTGATGTCGCGCGTGCGGAGGAGTGCGTCGAGCTCGCGGCGGCCCGCCGGGCTGCCCGCGAAATAGTCTTCGCAGATTTCGAGCAGTAGCGGTAGCAGATCATCGTCGGGTTCACCGGCCTGCATGCTGTCCTCCGCGATGGCTCGGTGTGGCTGTCCAGAGGGTTAGGCATGCTGTTCGGTGCGAGCGCGGGTCTGCGCGAGGCGGTAGGAGTCGGTGCCGGTCTCGATGATGTTGCCGCCGAAGGTGATTCTGTCGACGATCGCGGCGCAGAGCCGCGGGTCGCTGAAGGTCTTGGTCCAGCCGGAGAATGCCTCGTTGGAGGCGATCGCGACGGACGCCTTCTCCTCTCGCTCGGTCAGTACTTGGAACAGCAGTTCGGCGCCGCGTTTGTCGAGTTCCATGTAGCCGAGTTCGTCGATGCAGAGCAGGTCGACACGGCCGTAGCGGGCGATCGTCTTGGCGAGGATCTTCTCGTCCGCGGCTTCGACGAGCTCGTTGACCAGCTTGGTGGCCAGGACGTAGCGGACGCGGAAGCCAGCCATCGCGGCTTCAGTGCCCAGTGCGATGTGCAGGTGACTTTTGCCGGTGCCGGAGTCACCAATCAGGCAGAGCGGCAGTCCTTTCTTGACCCAGTCGCATTTGGCGAGGGTGTGGACGACGGCGGGGTCGACGTGCGGGTTGGCGTCGAATTCGAAGGCTCGCAGGCTCTTGTCCCGGGGGAATGCGGCCGCTTTGATCCGGCGTTCGGAGCGGCGTCGGGCCCGGTCGTCGCATTCGGCCATGAGTAGTTCGGCGAGGAACCCGCGGTAGCTCTGTTGGTCGCGGGCGGCGGCCTCGGCGAGGTCACCGAACTGGCCGCGGATGGTGGGCAGGCGCAGTAGTCGGCAGGCGGAGTCGATCGCCGCGTCAGCGGCTTGTTCGGTGAGCCCTCGGTGGCGAGTCATGACCGGTTCCTTTCTGCGGTGCGCGGCGGCAAGCGGAGCAGTTGGTCATAGGCGGTGACCGAGGGCAGTGGTCTGGTGTCGGCGGGCAGCTGCGCGAGGCGCCGTTCGGTCAGTGAGACAACGTTGCTGGCGGGGCGGCGAGGGCGATCGACTAGCTGCGAGTGGTCGTCGTTCTCGGCGAACTTGCGGGCCTGCAGGGCGACGGCATCCGCGGTGAGCGCCCCGGCGCGCAGTGCGGCGGCCAGGCCGGCGACGACGTGCTCATGCGGCATGTGTCGGTGCAGTAGGAGAACCTCGATCAGGGCGCGGGTGCCGGCGGAGTCACCGTGTGCTTTGCGGACGGCTTCCCACCAGGCGTCATGGACCGGGGTGAACTTGCCTGCCGCGCGGGCCTGCTCGAGCACGGTGGAGCCTGGCAGGGCGCCGGGCTTGCGCAGCAGTGCCTCCAGGTAGTGGTCGAGATCAAGGCGGGAACTATTTCTGGCCATCAGCCGCTCGTGTCGCGCCACCTCGGCGCGGCCGTCATAGACGACCAGCTCGGAGGCGGACAGGTGAACTCGGACCTGCCGGCCGACCAGCCGGACCGGCACCGAGTAGCGGTTCATGCGGACGGTGACCTGGCTGTAGCGGTCGACGCGAGGCCCGAGCCAGGTGCCGGTCTCGAATAGCTCGTCGGGCAGAGCAGATAGTCGCGGCTGCTCGATCGCGAACATTTCGCCGACGGTGTGCGCTCGCGATCCGATTCGCCGGTCGTTGTCTGCCGTGTCCCAGACATCGACCCATGTATTGAGCTGCTCGAACGAGTCGACTTCAGGGACTGGGACCAGATGATTGCGGCGGAACCAGCCGATCTGTCCCTCGACTCCGCCCTTCTCATGGGCGCCCTGCAAACCTGGCTGGCAGTAGAACGGGTCTATCGCGAAGTGGGACCGGAACGCCGTCCACCGCGCCGTTTCGACCCGCTGCCGAGAGAAGCCGAGGACCTGGGCGACCGCGGCCCGCAGATTGTCGTAGCGGATCTTGCCGGCCGGCACCCCACCAAGCGTGGTGAACGCGTGGACGTGGCCTTCCAGGAACGCTTCGGACCCGCCGGAAGCGAAGATCCGGTGGACAGCCTTGCCAGAGAACGACAACCGTAGCGCGAACAGCATGCAGGTAACCGGCTCCCCGCGCAGGTTGATCGTGACCTCGCCGAAGTCGACCTCCGCTTCCTCGCCCGGCCGGTGGGTCTGTGGGAAGAACACGTTGACCGGCCCCCGTCCGGCCTCGACGCGGATCTTTGGCTTGCGGTCGGCGACATAGCGGCGCACAACCGAATACGACACTCCGCGCATGCCGTGCTCGGCGATCAGCCGGTCGTAGATACGGGTCACCGTGTGCCGCTGCTTGCGAGGAGCGTCTAGATCCGCCCGCAAGATCTCGTCGATGATCTGCTTGAACTCGTCCAGCTTCGACGCCCGAGGCGGCATCGGCTTACGCGGCTGCGGCCACGCCGACTGCAACGCCGCGCGGACTGTGCGACGGCTCACCTTGTACTTGCCGGCCATCGCCCGCACCGACAAGCCAGCATGGGAGTCCCGGCGGATCGCCGCGAACAAGTCAACCTTCGACATCGGCGCCATCGGCAGGCCCCCGTCCAGACCCGCCGATGCTCCCATCAGCTCAGGTGGGACCGAAACCGGCGAACATCGAATCCACCCGATCGAGGTGGGACCCGAACTGGTGAACAAAACGCTGGCCAAGGCGCTTCGCGACCGCAGCAGCATCGAGGTCTGCCCGACCAAGGCTGTTCAGCCTGACTCGCCAGACACCCCACAGAACTGCGCCGAGATGTACTCCGTTCAGGGATGGCCGGGAACTCCGGCAGATCGACGACAAAAACACCGTCAAGATCATTGAATGGATGCGCGAACGGCGACAAAGTGACGGGTATCGGTGCCGGGCTGCTCTGGCTCATGGCGGCTGCCGCCGGTCTTGGCTTGCAATATCTGATCATCAGGACTGCCGTCTACCATGCGCTGGTCCGGTTGCTGCGGGACGCCTCCCGCCAATCAGACATGCGAGAAGGTTTCGACATCCCGAGACAGGTCGACCAGCTGACCACTCACCTAGCCAAGGTTGTTAAGCGCCTGCCGCCGGAGTAGAACCCCGCCGGCGCGATGATGCGTAGCAACTTGCGAGGGTGGGCCCCGCAGTCGCGCCCACTGGAACCGGCAGGCAAGCAATGGGTCCATAACTCCCGACCAGACGGGACCGTTACCCGCGCCCAGAGCCACCCAGGCCGTCCTCGACCGACTCGCCGGGCACGAAGGACGTGGTCGCTCTCACCGAGCTGGTCAGGTCCGGGTGGGAGGTGTCGATTCCGGTGTCGAGAACGGCGACGTCGACACCGCCACCGGTGTTGCCCGTCTGCCAGACCTCGGGGGCACCGATCTGCGCGGTGCTCTCGGCGAGGTCGGCCTTGGCCTTGCCGTCCAGCCAGATCTTCTTGATCCCCCGGGTTGATCGAGTGCCGACCGCGGAGGCCAGGAAGCGACCGGAACGGTCTGCGACCATGGCGGCCCCACCGATGCTGTCCAGCGGTCGCAGGTCGGTGGCACCGGCCGGGACGCCACGAGCGGTGAGTGCCGGCCCGTGGTAGGTGACGATCAGCGGGATGCCGGAGCTGTGCGCGTCGTCGTAGCCGGCGGCCACAAGCTCGGTGACATTGAACAGGTCCTCGTCGAGCAGACCGGACGCCAGGTGGGGGAAAGCCTCGTGCGGGTAGACGTACGTGTCGCCGTCCTTGACCTTCGACAGGTACCCGGCGAGCTCGCCCTCGGCGTTACGCACCTGGACGCCGCCGTCGGCGGCCAGGCTCACCTTGTCGCCGGTGATCAAGGTAACCGTGTTCGCCGGTGCGCTCACGGGCAGCCGGGACGATGGGGCCGCGTGGGCGGAGGCGGGGACGATCGCGACCGAGCTGGTGATCAGCGCGACCAGCCCGATCCCGCGCAAACGTGATAGTGACAACGAAACCTCGCGGTGATCATGATTCGGACACCGCTCACTATGAAGATCCTCTATTACGCAGAGATCACGTACACCGCTCCCGGGCCGCGGACGTCGGCGCCGCAGTCCGGTGGTGCTTGTTGCACGGTCTGTTCGTGATCGGCGGCAGGATCACCCGGGTTTCGCTGAGGTCAGGGCAAAGGTTCCCAGACCAGGCCTCCGGCGGTTTCCTGGGGACGGCCGAACTGGGCGTCGGCGAAGTGGATACCGAAACCGATGGTGGACTCGTCACCGAGGCTGTCCAGAACCCGCAGTCAGCCTGAGTTGCCCCCGCTTTGATGGAGCGGTGGTTACCTGCCGCCGGTCGGGGCAGGGGTGAGGTTATCTGGCTCGCT
>NZ_JAHWFK010000074.1 GCF_019710575.1 Paractinoplanes polyasparticus
GGTGCAGCCACAAATGCTTCCTCCCCATGATCAGTCGATCATGTTTGAGAAGCTCCACGAAAGCGGGGGGAACTCAGAGTGAACCGGACGCTGGCTCGTTTGAGGGCGCGCCTGAGCGGCAGCAGCGGCCTGCGTAAGGGGCATGACAGGGACCCAGCAAGTCGTCGACCTGTTCGACGAACGCGTAACGATCGCACTTGGTTGCCCGGACGAGCACCGACTGCCCGGATGTCTATTCGTTCGGCTCAGACGGTGACGTCCAGGCGGTGTCCGGGCCGCAGCCGCGCGGCGGCCACGTCACCGCCATGGGCGGCGCTCTGCACAGCGGTCGTCACCGTCGCGGTGCTGGCGCCGCCGTTCGGGTCGGCGGCGCCGGCTGGCGGCGACTGTTCTGCAGGTGCATCCATGCCGCGTGCGCCGTCCAGCGCGACCCACCAGAGCTCACAGATACCGACATGGCGTCTCTCCAGGCGACGATGATGTGCCGACCTTCTCCTGGTCGGCTCGATCCGGGCGCCGTTGTAGTGCTGAGGGGCGAGATGGTTGCCGGAGGTCTGCCGCGGTCAGGTGCCGCGGGTGGCCAAGAGCCGGCTGACGCGGTTGATGAGGTCGTCGGGGTGGAACGGTTTGACGATGTAGTCGCCGGCGCCGACGGTGAAGCCGAGAGACACGTCGATGTCACGGCCGCGGCCGCTGAGGATCAGCACCGGAATGCCAGCGGTGCGGGCCAGGCCCTGCAACTGCTGGCAGACGGTCAAGCCGTCCATGCCGGGCATGCCGATGTCGAGTACGACCAGGTCGGGTTGTTGGCTGTGCGTCAACGCCAGTGCGGTGGTGCCGTTGTTGACGCTCACGGTGGCGTAGCCGGCCTGCTCGAGCTTGAACGTGACGAGTTCGCGAACGTCATCCTCGGCGATCAGCACCGTGTACGGTTCACGGTCTCGCCGATCGGGGCTCGCGGTGGGCGCCGGCCCGGTGCTCGCTGGTGGGTTCAGTGCGTCGAAGATGAGCATGAATGACTCCTGGTGTCAGTTGGTCGTCACGGGGGTTGAACGGCTCGGTGGCTGCCGCACGCTGGCCTCTGGTGGGTGGGCCCGGCCGGTCGGCACAGCGGTGTGATCTCGACATGGTCCGTGCCGAGAGTTGCGGGTCAGGTCAGGGTGAGTTGTCGTGCCGGTTGTTGCGGGTCAGGTACTGGGCTGGCGGGCAGGGTGAGCCAGAAACAGCTGCCGCCGCCGGGGTTGGCGGTCACCCCGATGTGCCCGCCGTGCCGCTCGATAATTTCCTGGCAGATGGACAGGCCCAGGCCGGTGCCTTCGTAGCCTGCGTCGAGATGGAGGCGGGTGAAGCTGGCGAAGATCTCGTCGCGTTTGTCCTCGGGGATGCCGATGCCTCTGTCGGCGATTTCGATACGCGCCATCGCGGAGCTGCCCGGCGTCGCGGTGATGTCGATACGCGGTGCCTTGCCTGGTTGCACGTACTTGAGGGCGTTGCCGATGAGGTTGTCGATGACCTGTCGCACGAGCCCCGCGTCGGCTCGTACCTGCGGTAGCGGGCCGACATAGATTTCCGGGAGCAGCGAACCGGTCGAGCCGGCTGCGGCCTGAAGGTGGCCGGTGCGTTCACCGACGACCTCGGCGACCAGCCTGTCGAGGTCGACGTCCTCGGGTTGCAGGACTGCGGACCGGGCGGTGGAGTGTGCGAGCAGGTCTTCGATCAGCCGGCTCATCCGATCGACGCCGGCTTGAACCTTGCCGAGAAAGGGCAGCGGCAGCCGCGAGCGCAGGTCCTGCGGCAGTTCGGCGCAGGCGTCGGCGATGACCTCGATGTAGCCGCCGATGCTGGCCAGGGGTGCCTTGAGGTCGTGGGCGACCACGCCGGCGAAGCGGCCCAGTTGTTTCTGGTATTCCCGCAGCTGGGTGATATCGCTGCACACGACGACTGCGCCGCGTAGCGCGCCGTTGGCGGTGCGCAGCTGGCGGGCGTGCGCGAGCAGTACCCGCGGGCGGGTGTCGGCGCCGTGGATCATCATCTCGGCGCCTTCGACGCTGCCTTCGCTCAGGGCCCGCAGCAGCGGGGTGCGTTCACGAGGCAGCGGGGTCACGCCGTCGGCCTCGGTGAACCAGGCCGGTGCGCCGACATGCCAGGCGTCGTCGGAGCCGGGCGCTCCGAGTTCGCTGTGCAGCCGCCGGCTGTAGTCGTTCTCGTGGGTCAGCCGGCCGTCGGCGTCGCAGGCGAGCACCATGACGTCGATCGCGTTGAGAACCTCGTCGAGGAACTGTTCGCGGTGAGCGAGCTCGTCTCGTGCCGAACGCAGCTGACTTTCGGCTTCTCGCCGGCGCTCGATGTCGGTGCGCAGCTCGGCGGTCGCCTTCGCGACCTGCAGCAGCGCCCGGTCGCGGGCCCGGGCCAAGGTCAGCACCAGGGCCGCCAGCAGCAGGCTGACCAGGGCGCCGGAGTTGAACACCACCGCGGTCAGATAGGTGTCCATACCTGGCAGTACCTGTGTGGTGTTGCGGAACTCCAGCAGCCAGTGCTGCTGCGCGACCGGCACGGACACCTGCCGCACCAAGCCGTCGGCGCGCCGCTGACCGCTGAGGATGCTGGCCACCGGGACCAGGTGTCCATCACCGGCGCCGGCTCGCAGGACGATGTCCATGACGCCTTGCGACGCCGATCGCAGAACGCCGTCCATGAAGGCCTGCCCGCGCACCGCCATCGAGACCCAGCCCCGCAGACCGCCGTTGCCTGCGGCGTCGTACACCGGGGCGACAAGGATGAACGACTGCTGCTGCTGCGAAGCTGGCAGCTGCCGGTCCTTGACCAGCACGTACGTGTCAGAAACGGTGACCTGGCCGCTGCGGGCCGCCTCGGTGAACGCCTCGACCGGTTCAGCCGCCACGGACAGATCGCGGCCGGCCATCGTCTCCTGGTCGGCCAGAGATTGCACGAAGGTCGTGAAAAGATGCTGCGGTCTGCTACCACTGGCCCGCAGCTTCAGCCCCGCGGCGCCCTGCGCCCGCCAGCGGCGCTGCACCTCGGGGATCTGCGCCGGTGTCGCCGAGACGACGAAGGCAACACTGCTCGCCCCGGGCAGTTCCTGCGGACGCAGGGCCGCGGAGAGCGCAGCGAAGTCGGCCGCTCGCAGATCCCGCTGCGCGCCGACGGCCGCCGCCAGCTGCGACACCACACCCGCATAGCGGCGCGTCTCGCCGGCAACGGTCGCCTGCGCCACCGCAACCCGCCGATCCATCAACCCGGCGGCATCAGCGCGCGCGTCGTTGTCGACCAGCCGGGAAGCGCCGAACGATGCGGACAACCCCACAACCGCGACCAGAGTCGCCCACACCTTCCCCGACCGCCGGCGCGCCTGCCTCATGGTTGTCACAGACCCGGCATCGGCGCGCCCCTTCGCCGGCTGAGCACGCCCGGCATGTCGCTCCGCGACTGCTACCGACCGGTGACCTTCGGCCGTGCGCCAGCTCGGCCAGGCGACGGGAGACTCCGACTGCGTCGACGGCTGTGCAGCGGCCACACGCCGATCCCCAGGGCGCGCAGCTGCACCGGGCGACAATCGTGCACTGATCGGGTCGCCGAGCAACAGGCGGCTTTCCCCGGGCGGGGCGCTGCTACGAGTTTGCACCGGTCCGACCGCTGCCGGACGGCCGCTGCTCAGACGATGGTGCTGGCATCGACGCAACAAGCAGTGATGGCCAAACTCCGCGTTCGGCTGTCACAGCCGTTCAGCCGAGCCTTCTGGGCCAGGCCAGCGGCCCGCCCACTTTGCTCGTAGCCCGGACCTTTTTCGCTTCCGTCCTTCGACATCGTCGCGACCCAGCAGAGGTATGAACGTGAACCAGACAGACCAGACGGTCCCGGTGTCGCAGCCATCCAGCGCTCCCGACCAGACCAGAGCCAGCTTCGGTGCACTGGCCCGCCTGGCGAGCCTGACCTGCAACATGCCCATAGCGGCAATCACCGTCGCCGGCGCACACTCATACCAGCTCGCCGACAGCATCGGTATCGACCTGGACTGCGAGCCGTTCTGGCAGCCGTGGTGCTCGCGTGTAGCCGCCGCACAACACCCGCTGGTCGTCTCGTGCGCGACAGCCGTAACCGGCACATCCACCGACGAGGCCCCCATCCGGGCATTCGCCGGAGCGCCGCTGATCGGCCATGACGGCCAGGTACTAGGCATCCTGTTCGTCGCCGGCGACCACCCCAGCGACCTCAACGACCGGCACCTGGACATCCTCGCCGGGCTCGCCGAACAGGCGGTCGGGCACCTGGCAACCGCCCGCGACCAGCGGCTGCTGGCTCAGCTCACCAGCGACCTCGCACGGGCACGCGCCCGGGAAGAGGACATGGTCGCGGCCGTCTCACACGAGCTGCGTACGCCGGTCACCAGCATCCTGGGCTACCTGGAACTGCTGACCGACGACGCAGCAGCCAACCGCTTCCAGAAACTGATCGGACCCATTCAACGCAACGCCGACCGGCTGGTCAGCATGGTCGACCACCTACTGGACGGGACCCGCACCGCAGGCGCCGCGGCATCCGGCGCCGCACCGACGGCGGTAGACCTGACCGCGGTCGCTCATACCGCGTCGGCCGCATGCCAGGCAGAAGCTCAGCACGGCGACGTCGACGTCGACGTCGCCGTCCGGTCACCGGACGTGGACTGCACCGTGCACGGCAACGCCGCTGAACTCGGTCAAGCGGTGCAGCAGCTGATCCGAAACGCGATCCTGTTTTCCCCCCGCCGAAGCACGGTAACCGTCGAAGTCGCGCACCGGAAACACCCCAGCATCACCGTACTCGACCACGGTGCCGGCATCCCTGCCCACGAACTGCCCCACGTGACCGAGCGGTTCTACCGCGGGAAACAAGCGCGTGACCAGGCGGTACCCGGAGTAGGACTGGGCCTGTCCATCGTCCAGCGCATCGCCACAGCCCACGGCGGCACCATACGCGTCACATCCCCCGGAACTGGCCAGGGAACCACAGCGCACCTCACCCTGCAAAAACCAAGCAAACCCAAAGAGAACCAGACCTGACGCAAGAAATCCGGCAACCCGCACAAGACGCCGCCAAAGACCACCAGACTGTATGCCAGGTACAACCACACGTTACTTTATGTCTCCATCAAACCCGGGGCGAGACAAGACGGCCACACCTACGACCGTCCATCTCCGTATCCGCTCATCGGCAGATCCGGATTTGAAAGAAGCGTCGATCATGAACCCGCAGCCCAACTGATCGCTCAGGTGGTCGTCGTTGTTCTCACGGTTGCCCGGCTCGTGTGTGAGCGCCGATCGGGGCGGACGGGGACGAGCCGCCACCATCGCATCCCGGCTTACTCACCGTGGAGGTCGGTCTCGTCGTCGCCGTCGTCCTCGCGATCGAACGGCGGTGACATCCTCATCCGGGTCAGGGCCGGGCAGGCCTCCTGCAGTGCCTGCCACACCCAGTCGGGTGCCCGGAACCGCCGGCCGAGCGGTGGCGGCGTGGTCAACTAATTAAGGACGCCAGGAGACACTTACGGGTCCGACGGCCGCCACGCCGTACTGCAGGGCTCGATCGTGATGCGGTGGCGCGCAGGTGCCGCAGGACGGGACTGATCGCCACGCAGGCTTTGATGAATGTCCATTCCATGATCCGACCGCCGAGACGTTCGCCCGTGGCAGATCACTGCTTCGATAAGGTCGCGCCGAACCGCGGCCGGAAGAGCAAGACCTGCCCTGGACGCGCCGCGCAGCGTCATCCGCGACGTATACACGGGGTGGAACCTAGTAGTCCCACCCGGGCGACTTGCTGAGGGTGACCCATGCCATTAGCAGGTAAGCGACCACGGCAACCCAGATCCCGGTGTAGGGGTCAATGCGGGCCATAGTGCCGACGTACACCATGAGGTCGCCGCCGACGCGGACAACGGCCAGGACAACGGCACAGCAGCCCAGGCGCCAGAGCCGTGGGCCGGCCGAGCATCGCGTAACTGACGACGACCGCGCTTGCCACCATGAACCACGTCCACTGAAAAACGGTCGCGACGTCCTGCTCGCGACTGATCACGGGAAGGACGTCGAATACGTAGGCCACCGAGGCGAACACCGACGATGCGACGGTGAACCCGGCGAGTGTGCCCTCGGGTTCGGGCGATTGCGGCGCGGGCCGCATGCGGATCAACGCGACGAGCGCGAGCGCGGCGAGCACCACCACGACGATGTCGTCGACGACGCCGAGCCCTCGCGGGCCGGCATAGCCGACCGGCTCCCGAAGGTCGGACCACAATGGCACATACCGCAGCTCGAGCACCGCGTCGCCGATGAGCAACGCGCCGCCGTACCAGGCCCACCGGGCCGGACACAGCATGAGCACGCCGCGAATAACATGGTGAGCAGATCGCCGACCACCCAAGCGAGGTGCGCCGCCACCACCGGCCCATTGACCGCCCGGCCCCCCGTGGCCAGGTGGTGGAGGTCGTATCCCCGAACGGCGCCGATCGCCAGCCCGGCGCCGAGCGAGAGCCCGCCAACAGTGCGCAGCAACGTCTCTCCTGGGAGGACTGTCCGCCCCGGCGCGTGACGTGACCACCGCATCGCCCTCACTCTAGGTCCCACGCCCACATCGCAAGATCCGGATGCCCGAGGCGCCTCTGCGGTTCCGCTGCACCGCGTGACGAGTTCTCATGCGGCTGGCGCGCACGGCGGCCGGCAGGAGCGGCGCTCGTCACGCCGATAGTTGTTAACCGTGGTCATGTTTCTGAATCCGCACGGGCGCACCTGCGGTTGTCGCCTCTGCATCCCGTCGGCGTGTAGTGCGGGTTGTTTCAGGAGCTGCAGGTGTTGAGCATGCTCTGCAGTGCGGTTTTCTCCGTGGACTGCAGGGTGAGGGCCCAGTACGACTTCACGGTGATCCACATTTTGGCGTAGGTGCACCGGTATGCGGTCACCGACGGCTGCCAGGTCGACGGGTCCTGGTCGCCTTTGGCCTGGTTGACGTTGTCGGTGACGGCGATCAGCTGGGGGCGGGTGAGGTCGTTGGCGAAGCTTTGCCGCTTGCTGGTGGTCCAGCCGCTGGCCCCGGAGCGCCAGGCTTCGGCCAGTGCGACGACGTGGTCGATGTCGACATCCGAGGCGGCAGTCCAGGTCGCGCCGTCATACGGGGAGTACCAGCGTCCCGAGGTCGCGGCGCAGGCGCTGTCGGTGACCACGGACGTGCCGTCGCGTTTGAGGACGGTCTCGCGGGCATTGCAGCTGCCGCTGATGGTGATCCAGTGCGGGAACAGATCGCGGGAGTACCCGGCCATCGAACCTTGTGCGGCGACGGTGAGCGCGGCAAGCCGGGACTGCGCGGTCGCCTTCGACGGGATACCCGGCGGGGTGGCGGCGGCCGGACCGGTCAGCAGCATGCTGGCCACGGCGGTGAGGGTGGACAGAGCGATCCATCGAAGCAGTCGGTTCATGCCGGCTCCCATCGGATGTCAGGCCACCCATCGCGGGCAACCCGACCCAATATCGATGCAAGTCAGTGTCTGGTGCAGGTGTGCAGGCGTGAACATCCCATTTCGCTCCTACGACGCCGCCGTAGCGGCAGCTCCACCTCCGCCGAGGTCACCGCTTCGGTCCCGGTAGCAGCGGGGCAGGAATAAGGTGCGCCATAGCTCCGTCGCCGGGGACAATCCCTGGCGACCGCCAACTCCTGCTGGTGGGCACGCGCTCGCACGAGGCAAACGACGTTCAAAGGCCGCGCATCTCACGCCGCTAAACCGCTATCCAACTCGGAGGGCGATCTATCCCACCAGTCCCTTCGCGTACCGAGTGCGTCGAGTAGGGCCCTTCGCCACCTGTATTCGAGGCGGTCAACGTGCGCCTGACCCTGCTGGGGAGTCAGTTCGCCAAGGCTGCAAGGACGGGCCGCCCCGAGGCATAGCGGTTGCGCCAGGCGTATGGCAATGGAGTCTTCGGCCGGTTCCGCAACGGGGTCGGATGTGGCGGCGTCAGCCCGCGCCGACCAGGGCCGGGGCGGGGGTGAGGTTGAGTCGGCTCACGGCCTCGTTCAAATCTTGTTGCCAGATCCACAGCCGGTACTCCGGCTCCACCACAAAATAACCTTCCGGACCGTGCAGCACCCGGGTACGCATGTCCGCGCAGTAGCGTTCCCGCCAGGATCGTGGATCGACCTTCAGCTGACCGCCGTTGACGATCGTGGCGGTGATGTCGTACAGCTTCTCCATTGCCCGGTACTCGTAGGCCAGCAAAGTGTCCGGGCTGGCCCAGATCCCTGACCCGGCGGCCCGGGCCGCCACGGCGGCGCCGGTCAGCAAGGCCAGGTCTTCAGCGCCGGGGATCGACGGGTAAATGACGAACGGGGCCGCCCACCCGTGCGTGACGAGGTCCAGGTTGAACGTCGGCCGCTGCGCTTTCGGGATCTCCCGCAACTCGGTGGCGGTGTAGTTCGGTGCCACATAGGCCAGCAGCCGGTGGTTACTGTCGAACGGGCTGTCCGCGACCCGGATGAACATTCCGCGCGGCTGCCCGGACGGGCGGGCCAGCCGGTCCGCGATGTTCTGCTTACCGAACGCCGACGCGGCCTGGCCCTGTTCGAAATGCAGGCTACCGGCCCGCCCGGTCTCCAACTTCGGCAACACGAATTGCGCTAGGCCTGGGTCGATGGGTGCCTTGCCGTCGCGGATCCACTGCGCCAGCTGGCTGAACTCGGCATCGATGACCGCTGCCCGTTCCAGCGTTTTCGCGGTGACCTCGGGAGTGTCAACCGACAGCATCCGCACCGGCATCCGCAGGTTCGGCGTGTCCCCGTCCGTGACGTCCACCAACGCCCGAGATCCCAGCGACGGCATCGACGCGCCCGCCGGAGCCCAGAACACCTGCACAGCTTCGACCATGATCTGCCTCCGAGGGCACAACGCGATGTGATTGGCTTCGCGCCAGTTCATCATCTGCCGGTGAACAGCAGCTCGGATTGCCGGCACTCGAGCCCTCTACGTAGGAAAACCGACAGGACAAGCCGCCCGGCACCGCGGGCCTGCGTGCGCCAAGCGGCGTTCACGTCATTAGTCGAGGTAACGCAACCGCTGCGCGGGCACGCCGGCCGCGCACAAGCGCTCGGCAAGTTCGGGCCGCGGGTTGTCGACGAAAACGATCACCTGGTGGTCGTCGCCGAGAGTGCAAGCCGCCGCGACGGTTCCGACGTTGATCGAGTCGATGGTCCCGACATCGGTGAAGTCAAGGACCAGCCGCAGGGGACGGACGTGACGCACGGTACGGACGACCAGCTGACGTAGCTCGACAGCGCGGTCCAGGCCCACACTTCCCGTGGGCCGGATGATGACGCTGCCATCGGCTGTAGTGCGAACCTCGAAATCGTGGGCACGCATGGGACCGCCTTTCGTCATCCCGCGTTCACCCTTCACTTCCACCGTAGGACAGCAGCGGCGATCCGCAAGCCAGCGCCCGCACGAAACGGCCACCGTCGACGAGTCGGCGCTGAGGTCACGTCCACCAGCCCAAGCGCCCTGATCACCACTGGCGGACCGCCGCAACAGGACTACTGCAGTCGGTCACCGTCGCGTGAGCCGTGCATCGAAGGTCCTGAGCGTCCGGTTCGAAGCAAGCCGAAGGGCCGTGAGGCTTCCGGCTCGCCGCCGGCGCCCACACGACCACCCTCCTCGTTGGCACATGCGCTGGATAGCCAGCGCGCTGATCATGGCACGCGGATCGCGGCGAGATGTGCGCGTCAGTCGATGCTAGAAGCGTTGGTTTCATCGAGGAGGAGGCTCCCGGTGCTTAACGGTGCAGTCATCATCGAGAGTTTGCGCGCGGGAGCCGTGTTCGACGACTCGCACTTGACGCTACGAAGGCTGTCACGGCTGGAGGTGTCCGACAGTACGCAGGAGCAACCGAAGGTATGGACCTTGGTCGAGTTCTCCAGCAATGCCGACCCCGGCGAGCTTGCCGAGCACTTCGCGGGAGCGCTGGTCGGGCGCGGCTGGTACGCCAGCTACGACAGCGACCAGGAAACCTTCGTCATCTTCCCAGGGAAGGTCTTCCGCTATAGGCGAGGTGATGCCGAGGCTCGCGATGAGGTCAAAGGCTATGCCTTATCAGCAGGAGTTCCGCGGTCTCCGATGGACTGGTGACCACCCGGTGTTCAGCGTGTTTCGCTCTCCTACGCGACCGGATGGTGGCATGAGAGTGAACCGCCGTGGGTGGTCACCCCGGCAGGGTCCAGCGGTCGTACGGATGACGGCCCGGTCGGAAACCGTGTGCCTCGACCATGTCGACGGCCGCGGCCAGGCCGGTGCCGACGGCGTCCGGGACGTGGGCGTCGCTGCCGAAGGTGACCACCTTGCCGCCCTCGTCGCGCCACCAGCGGACGATCTCCGAGGCCAGCGGGATGCGGGTGTTGACCTCCAGCGTCCGGTCCGTGGCGGCGAGGGTGCGCAGCGCGTGCCGGAACTCGTCCTCGAAGGCGTGCAGGTCGAACGGCCCGGCCTCGGCGGGCCAGCCGCGGACGGCGTAGTCCAGGTGGGCGAGGATCGCGAAAGCATCCGTACGGGTGACCAGCTCGGCGATCTCGGCCAGGTAGAGCCGGAGCACCTCGGCGGCGGGGCGCTGCCGGTAGAGCGCGTTCGCTTCGACGGGGTGCCGTCGACGGGCAGCGCGTGCAGCGAGCCGAGCACCCGTTCGTAGTGGCCGGTGCCGAGCAGTTTCGCGACCGGCACGGCGTTCCAGTGGGGTTCGCCCAGCTCGACGCCGCTGATGACGCGCAGCGACGGGAAGATCTCGCGGCACCGCAACCCGGGGTGCCGGCCCGCTCGACAACGATGCCGCGGCTGATTGGGGCGCGCAGCTGGACGACGCAGCCCCGGGTCAACGCGTGAAGCTGATCCGGCAGGCGTTGCCTCACAGGTTTCGCCCAGCTTCCGTGCGGCAAAGTCGCAGAAGCCGGGCGTGACGCAACGCCCGGAACGCTCCCCTACGGAAGGGATCCACATGCCGATCTCAGTGAACCTCGACGCCGCACTGGACAAGGCCTATGAGTCCAGCCAGGTGGCTGACCTCGCTGCCGCCCCGGTCTCGGCGCTCGCCGGCGTCAGCGAGGCCGACGCAGAGGCGCTGCAGAAGGCCTTCAACATCAAGACCATCGCTGACCTGGCCGAGAACAAGTACGTCCTGGCCGCTCAGACCATCAACAACCTGAGCAAGATCGCGAAGTAGTGCTGCCGCCTGCGATGGCGGCGAAGCGACCACACGATCGCGTACAAGTCGTCATCGCGGGCACCGAACGTTGCCCTATTGCGCCCGGAGCCCGCGATGTGCGGCCAGTTCCTCATAGGGCCGGTGGCCCAGGTGGCCGCCAAATCTGGTGTGGGGGAACCTGCACAGCACTGACCATGTGCAAGCCACCTTGCGCGATGCTGACCTGCCTGAGCGCCAGGTGAGGTCCGCATTCCCGCCGTGATCAGATATCCGCTTCTCGGCACGAGCATGCGTCGGGATGCCCCGGCGTGCGTCACGCCGCGTGACGCCTCAGCGCCAGCGTCGCCCGCGGTCGGCGGCAGATCAGTGCGTTGCGTCGGCACGTGACGCACCCTTTTCATGTCTGTGGGATCTCTCCTCCGCTCTCGTTCAGAACCTTCCGGTTGCCCAGCGGAGCCTGCAGAGTGGCGACAACTTCTCTGGGGATCGCCGTGAGATGTCGCAAGCCGCGGTCGAAGAATTCGTAGCGGACCCGCACCCGAACCTGCACGGCGTCTTCATCCAGAACCTCGACCTCGCCGGGTCCGTCACCCACGCCCTGCTCAAAAAGGATCGTGATGTCGCTATTGGTCGGGCCCGGCCGGTAGCCGATCAACTCGGCGGACCGTTTCCCGCCTCGGCGACGAAACAAAGCCATCACCCGGTAGAACAACCTGACGCAGAGGTTCATCGACACTCACGACGTCCGTCGGTACGCGTGGGCAGCCACGGGTTAACCCCGCATCGCTGGCGACGCGCTCCGAGTGGCATGGCGCCACGGTAGCCCGATAATCGTCCCGGTGCTGGACACTCCTCGCGTCCCGCCGGCCGGATACAGGCATTGAGCCGCAGACAGAGACCACGGGTCAGGTAACAGCGGAAGAGGCGCCTGGCTGATGCCACTCCGACCAGACGATGCCACTCCAGCGGTACGCACCTTCAACGCGGCAAATCAGTACGCGGCCTCGCGCCGACTCGATAATCGTTTCTTGGTCCTCGTGTTGTTTCTACGCACCATTCGCGTCACTCTGGGCGAGCTGAAGCAATCCATGTCGAGGAGCGACGGGCGTGACTGCGGTCTGCCGCCCGGTCATCCCGACGAGGGCATTGCTTTCGACGGCCGAGCCCTGCTGGAACGCGACGCGTTCTGGGCCCGTGCCGCCTCCTACCCGTGGACAAGCTTCGCCAGGGGATCGACTCATTGACAGCTTCAGTAGCCTGGAGTTGTGATATCGCTACTCCAAGTTACCGCAGGGTGGGTCGGCGCGACGCCGCTGGCCCAGGCGAGCCTGGAGAGCGCGTCGCAATCGTCGTGGATCCAGCACGTGAGCGACTACGCTGCGGCCTTCATAGTGATGGGCCTGCTGACGTCCGGCCTGCTCTGGACGCTCGGCGTCGTGACGAACGACTACCACCAGAAAATCAATGGCCGCCGCGGCACCCTGTTCACCCTGGCTACCATCGCCGCGCTCGTGGCCGTCGACGTCCTTGTGGCGGAGCTGTGGGGCGAGCCGGTCGAGACCCGGACCTGGCTTCTAGCTGGCTGCCTCGTGCTGGCAGCCCTGCTCCGGGTGGGCGCCGCATCGGGACCAGCCCGCCGCCTGGCGACTTCCGTTACAACCGCGCGCATCGACGCAGCCATCGCCTCTGCGGGGATGTCCGTCGCCGCGGCGACTCTCGTCGGCCTCACCGTCTTGTACCTGCTGGCACGCGGAGGGCTGGCCAGCCTCATCGGGAATCTGGACAACGTCCTCGCGCTGGCGATCATGCTGGGGTGGGCCGTGAAGCGGCTGCGCGACTGGCGGGCACCCGCCGCAGAACGGGTCCGGCAGCAGTGGAGGCACTCTCAACGCGGCGCCGACGGCCTGCCCCTCAGACGGTCTCGCCTGCGGCGCCGGCGAACGGTATCACCGGCAGGTGGCGCGGCGGCAGGCGTTCTGGCGGCGGATCTTCGCGCTCCTTCATGTGGAACTAGCGCCAGCAAAGAGGGCTGCGACTCATGACCGGCCCTGACCCTGAACCCGATCGCCACCGACCCGGCGGACCGTCCATTCAAGCAATCGCGCCACACTTGCGCCTGGCCCGGGTGGGGCACCAGGAAGAGCAGCTGATAACTGCATTCCGCAGTTCAATGCGATTCACGCGAGTAGGAAATAGGCGAGCTTGCACCCGCTTTCATCGATGAACGAGGGCTCTCATCTCGGCATGTCCGTGTGCGTACAGCGCCAGGCTTGCTGTAACTCTGCGTAGCACCCGGATCGCGGCATGTGAGTGCGTGGGATCCGGCCGGTCCGGCCCCCGGAGAGGCTCAGTCACCGACCAATCGCAGGGCCAAACGCTGATTATCGCGGCACCGTTCCGCAAGGCTGCGTACCGCCTCAATCACCTGGTGCTGCCGGTCGTCGACAGCCGCGGCAAGCATCTGGTCCAACTCGCTGAGGAACTGCGGCATCTCGTCCGAGGAGAGTTCCAGAGTTCCGTACGGGTCGATACGGTCCAGCATCGGCGTCGAACCTGAGTGCCGCAAGCGTTCGACAGCCTGGACGAACCGGAATCGAGTGTCGCCTACTACCGCCAGTTCGACAGACCGTCGCCGTGGGCTCGAGCCCTCCTGCTCGAACATGAAAAGCTCTACATCAAGGCCCACGCCAGGGAGGTTACCGCTACGTGCCTCCAGCTCTTCATCGGCTTGACCCCGTGCCACGTACCGACTGAACCGGCCGCGCGTTGTTCGCGGCCATGAGAGGGCACGTCCAGAACCCGCGCACAGCGTCGCTGGTCGACAACTACGCTCGTGTGGCGCGCAGGGCAAAGGCGGATGGGAAAGCCCGTTACCAGCCCTCCCGTGCTGACGACCGCGAGGTATGAACCGGTTCGAGTCCAGTAGCCCGGCGCGCGCCTTATCCGCGGCAGAAGCGTGCGCGGGCCGGCCGGGCGCATGGTCACGTCGCGTGATGGCTTCCTGCGGCGGGCGCGCACGCTCGGCGGCAGAAGAGTGCACGTGATCATGAGCATGTGGATGGTGCTGCTCACATGGAGCTGAACCGGGATCATCCAGTTGTCGCCATCGCCGTATGCAGGCTGCTCCTACAACAGCTGGTGATCAGCGGGGCGCAATGGTGACCGTGATCGTGTCTCCGCGGCTCGGATCGATGCCGGCGGCGGCGCTGACCAGTTGCTGAACCTGGGCGGGATCGATGTTGCTGGAGCCGCCAGAGAGGATCCGAACGACCACGTCGAGCCGCGTGATCGGTCCCGGCTCTAGGCTGCGGATTTCGTCGACCTGGTTGATCGCGTTGTTCCGGGCTATCTCGTCATCGCGTTCCGCCTCCGCCGGGCTGCGCTCGAGACCAGCAACGGCCGGGTCCGGAATAGAACTCGACGCTGAGGGGCCCAGCTCCACGGTCGTGACCACGACGCTGTTTCCCGGCCCGAGGACGCTGTCCAGCATGTTCTGCAGCGACCGATTCAGCTTCCCCTTAACCGCCTCGGCCGCTGGATCAACCACTCGCGAGGGCACAAGCGTCCCCGCCGGCCCGACCGCCGACGTCGGCAACGCGCTGGGCCGCGATGACCGTACGCCGTAAAGGACACCGATACCGACAAGCGTGACGACTAGGACGGCGAGGAGCGAGAACGTGCGTACCCTGCCACCGATATTCGCCATGTCGGATCCTGCCGTTCTGTTCTGGAGCTGCCGTATTGATCATCGGCACGTGATGCGCCAACTTGACATCTCCGGCATCTCGACGGCACACGTCCCCAGCCGTTGGGGCTTTGACCCGGACAGACGGGGAATGCAGGGAACGGCCTGACGTGATGCGGGTCGATTGTCCGGTGCGGCAGTGGCGACTTGCTCTCAGCCGGTCCTGTGCGGTTGCGTGAGTCCCGCGAAGATCAGGTGCACTCTCATCGACACGAGAGCGTGTCGGCGCCGACTTCGTCATGCATCACAGTCCGTGACGGCTCGCCGCTGGCGGCCGCGCTCGCTCGGCGGCACGGAGCTCGCTCGGCGGGAGATGGATCGTGGTGCCCGCGCGAACGTGGCGGCTCGTCGCAGCCACGGAGGAGAACACACGCTGGGAGGGCGGAAGATTATGGGCGTGACGTGGTGGCTGTTACACAGACTCTTGGGCGTGCCCTCGGGGCGACGGATGATGAAACAGGCGCAGGAGAACATCGGCATGTTGTTCCTGAGCGGTATGACTCTGACCCCGTCATCAGCGTGGGCCGTTATAAGGTCGCTCGCCTTGGCCCAGAGAAACTAGAGGTGCTGGCAGTCATCCGCGATGACGCACTCACCGTCTCCGACTGCCCTCGTACCCACGATACGACCATCAAGATGCACGGCCGGTCCATCGCCGATCGCCTCGGACAGTTTGGCATTAACTATGCCGCTGCCCAGGACGCCTATAACGCATTCCTCAGCAGTCGCATCGACGAGCTGATGAATCCGCGTCAGGCCCCTTGGGAAACCTTACTTCCTGAGCGCCTGCCGTGGCGGCATCTCTTCCCCAGAGGCGTCGGTATGTGTCAAGTCTACTTGGTCAGCGCGCACCCTAGAAGATGGCGAGCTGCTGATTCGTCACCACCGTCGTTGCAGCAGGTCGAACCGCTGCGGCCGGTAGTGCGTCGTTGATGCCCCACTTCGGCGGGAAGAAGAGTGGGATCGGCGCCGGGTTCCGATTGAACCGGGCTTTGATCCTGCTTCGGGCGCTGGCAAGTTCGGGGACGGCTTCGCGGCAGTATTTGTCGGTTTCGCAGAACAGCCCTTGGCAGTCGATGGCATGAAGCGGTCGACCGAACAGGCCTTGGAAAGGTAGGCCGAGGCGTTCCAGTTCTTCGGTCTGGTGTTCAAGCATCCACATGATCACGTCGGTGGGCTGGTAGTCGCCGAGGTCTTCGAAGCATTTCCGGATTCCGCGAAGTGCTCCGGGGCCGGCTTGGGTGAAGTCGTTCTCGCTGAAGTTGATTAGCGGTGAGTAGTTGAGGTCGACGGCGGTCTGGTATGACATGAAGTCCCCCATGAGGGGGTAGCGATGCAGCAGGTCGTAGACCTGCCGCAGGCTGCCTGCGTCGAGGATCCGGTCGGCAAGGTCCTCGGCGAGGAACATGTGCCGCCAGAGTTCGACGTGGTTGAGGTGTTTGCGGCCTTGGCCGTAGGCGTCGGTGGCGCAAAGGATGAAGGCGCCGGTGTATAGGCGTGCGTTCGCGGCGGCGGCTGCGTCGAGGGCTGCGGTGAACCGGCCGTCGGCGAGGTCGTCTAGGGTCGGGTACCGGCCAAGGAACTCGCGCACGCTGCGCCATGTGTCGATCTTGCTGAAGGTTCGGAACGCGACGATTTGGAAGACGCGATCCTGTGGTGTGCAGTCCTCGTCGTGGTGGCAGACGTCGCGGATCATGTATTGGCTGACCCGGTCGGCCGCGCGGTACACGTTGCAGAACTTGTACGTGGAAAGGATTGGGTCGTTGGTCCACGGCGCGGGTTGGCCGGCGACGCGGCGCTCGAACATGGCCTGCCGTTGGCTGGCGTAGTACCAGTACAGGTCGTATACGCCTGCACGTGGTGTGGGTGCCCGGCGAGTCATCACGTCAACCTAACGGACGTGGCAAGAGCTGCGGTTACCGCTGCCGATAGAAGACGCCCGTTCCGTGCAGGTGGAAGTACCGAGGGTCACCCAGAAGGGGACGGGCGGCGAGACGCTCACCGAGGGTGTACCGGAACCGGTCGACGCCGGTGACATGATCGAACACGATGGCGCCACCGATCAGGGTCCGTTCTTGGGCGACGGTGACGGCGGCCGTGGCCGGGGTGTAGTTGTCGGTGTCGATGAAGGTGCAGATCAGGTCTTCGGCGGCGAGACGGCTGGCGGTGGCGGCGATGTCGCCGGGCACGATCTCGACCCGCCGGTGGGCGAGGTATCGGCGTACCGATTCGAGATCGGTGAAGACGCAGTCGGGGTGGTCGTACATGTCGAGCGGGCTGCGGCGGGCCGGGAAGCCGTCGAAGGTGTCGAAGCCGATGATGGGCCAGCGGACGCCGAGCCGTTCGACGATGCGCGACAGGAACATGGTGGTGCCGCCCTTGAACATGCCGAACTCGGCGACGACGCCCTGCAGTCCGAGCCGTGCTGCGTTGGTGAGGCATTGATGCAGATGTGCCAGGGTGTTCGGGTATCCGTTGGCGAGCGATGGCACCAGGAGACGCGCGAGTTCCTCATGGTAGGTGGGATCGCGATAGGCGAGGTGACCGTAGCCAGCAACGACGACCTTGGGTGCGCCCTGGAGGAAGGGTAGGGCGCTGATCAGCAGGTCTTCTTTGCCCGCGTCGTCGGCGACGGCCACGACGTCACACTGGTAGTTCTGCAAGTCCTCGAAGGGCAGGGTCGGCACCCGCAGAGGTGCCTTCGCCGGGGCGGCGCTGTAGATACCGCGAACGCAGCTGTCAAGGCCAGAGCCGGCCAGGCGTGCCAGCAGCCGTAGCGCTGTGGGGGTCGCGCCGAGGATCGCCACGGTCGTGGCGCCGTGCAGTAGCTCGACCTCGACGTCCTCGGCCAGTTTGGTGAAGTCCTCGTGGTGCATGCCGCCTCCTGGTCGGTTCGCGTTTCAGTGATCTGCTCGTTGATTTGCTTGCGGCGCCGTCCCGGGGAGTAGGGGCGGGGTTGATGCGGATGGGTTCGCCGGCAGCGGTCAAGCTGCTGTCTGCGACGACCACTGGTCCGGCCGCGGTTGCGGGACGGTGCCGGCAGGATGGAAGGTAAGCGTGCGGGCGTCCAGATCCGCGACCAGCAGGCCACCTCGGTGCACGACCAAGTGCTTCATGGCCCGGAAGCCCTGCCAGATTGCCTGCTGCCACAACCAGCCGGGGACCTCGCCTACCTAGAGGCCGGTGGTGACGGCCCGGGCGACGTTGACGATGTCGCGGGTGACGGCGTCGTACCGGCGGAACCCCGATCCTGGTTTCCGCGAGCCGGGCGAGGACAGCCGCCAGGCCCTCCTCGGCGAAGATGGCACGGTCGGCCGTCCTCGCATTCGTCAACGACCGGGTCGCTCTTGCGTTTGCGGCGCAGCAGCGCCCGCAGGTGGGGTGACCAGCCCAGCAGCGCCAGGAACCCGAGATGGGCCAGGAGCACCACCCCCGCGGGCGTTGCCGACGCGTATGCCGGAAACTCCCAGCGCGGCAATTCGCCCGAGACGCGGATCGGGAGGGGTGTTGGCATCACCCGCTGCTGGTCGCTGCCCAGGCCAATGGCGCTTGAAATCCATCAATTCCGAATTGAACGGATGAAAGCCGCGTAGGCATCGGGCTGTGTCTCGCGCAGCACGGCGACGGCGCGTACGGCTTGGGCGGCCAGGTCAACCGCGAGCCGGGCACGGGTCGTGAGGGGCGCGGCCGACCCGGCGGCGGGGAAGCACGCCTCCAGTTCCGTGAAGGTCCGGTCGACATCAGCGGCGACGGGGACGAGCGACGGTGAGGCGATGAGGTCAGTGAGCGCGGTGAGGTCGAACACGGCGACCAGGTGTTCCAGCCCGTCGGGTCCGTCGCTCCACGGGCCTGCCGCTGTCGAGCGGTCGGGAAGGTCGGGCACTGCCGTGGAGTCTTGGTCGGCCAGGTAGGTGAGGTACTTGAGGGCGTAGACGTATAGGTCGACCACGGTGTCGACGGTGCTCTCGTCGGCGGTCGTCACGCCGCTTTCGGCGACGAGGGTGAAGCGGTCGACCTTGCGGGCGATGTTGGCCAGGATTGAGATCTGCTCGCCGCGGCGCTTCCACGAGTCGCCGTACGCGGCGTCCTTGCCGCGGTGCAGGTTGATGACCGCTTGCCGGAAGTCGCGGGCCGCGGACGTCGAGGGTGCCGTGTGCGGTTCGCCGTCGGGGTCGAGCACGACCAGGGTCTGAGCATCGAGGTCGAGCCGCACGGTGCCGCCGCGGCGGCGGCGCAACTCGCGCCAGGCCGTGAAGCCGGTGAGGATGGCCTTCTCCCAATCGGCGGCGCGGTGCGCGGCGACCTCCAGGTGAGCCACCATGCCCGTGATGGTGTTCAGCACGTCGTTGTCGACGTGGCTCTTGCCCTCCAGGTATTCGTGGCGGCTCGCGTAGCCGAACACCAGGGCCGAGATGCCCTCCTCGATGACGACCGCACGGCCACCGTCCTCGGCTTCGTCGGTCTCGGGATTGCTGCGCCGTTTCCGCTTGAGCAGAGCCCGCATGACCGGCGACCAGCCGAGGACGGCGGCATACGACAGGTGGAAGACGTCGTGGAAGCAGTAGCCGTCGGCGATGTGCGAGGCGTCGGTGATCGGGTCGCCGACCTGCTCTCCGGCGCAGGAGAGCACCGAGACGTCGCGGCCGTCCGTCGTGCTCACGGTGAAGGTGAAGTCGGCTTGCCGCGGAAGCTGTTCGATCGGGTCGAGGTCGGCGTCGAACGGGATCGAGGACGCCAGGCTCGGTCGCCACCGGTCGGTGATCTTGGTCAGGTTGGCCGTCGCGATGTCGTCGAGATCGAGATCGAGGTGGCCGGCTACGGTCGCCAGGTACCAGAGGACGTCGCCCAGCTTCTCGCGCATGCGGGCGCGGAACTGCGGGTCGGCCGGCCCGTCGCGCAGGTGCTTCTTGTAGGCGTTCAGGGCTGCCCCGGCCTCGCCCGCCAGGCCGAGCAGCGGGACGACCAGGGAGTCACCGCCCCCGCGGACGGGTTGGATCGTCTTGGCTGCGGCGCTCTGGTACGTCGCCATCTCCACGTCGAGACCCCCTAAGTGATGTTGCCTGTGCCATCAAGATCGCGACTTCTGATTGCTGAGGCTACGATACTCCGAGTAGGGTCCATCGCGACGATGACTTTCGGACGGCGAGAGGCGAGTACGTGGAGAGCGTGACCGGTCCAACCGTGGATGAGATCGTTGACGTGGTGGTGCGCCTGCTCGCGCTGGAGCGCGGCCAGGAAGAGGCTGAGGTTCGCGAAGAGCTTGAGGAGGGCGGCGCCGAGCTGCCCATCGACTCGTTGCGGATCGTGGAGATACTCACGCGCTTGGAGCAGGAACTCGGCGTGGAGATTCCGGCTGACGTCGACTCTGCCCGGGCGATGCGCTCGGTACGCGACTTCGCCACGATCGTGCGGGACGCCGTCGTCACCGGCGACAGGAGCGCATGATCATGACTATCCACCCCAACACCGAACGACCGGGTGGTGACTCGGCCGTCCTCAGCGAGAGACTCCGGCGGATCCGCGAGTATCTGAACTACACCCAGCAGTGGGTCTCCCACCAGACCGGGATCTCCCGGGTCGCGATCAGCGAGATCGAGCGGGGCGCCCGCAAGGTCGACAGCATCGAGCTGAAGAAGCTGGCCCGACTGTATCGGTACCCGGTCGGCTACTTCCTGGACGAGGACGTCGACGCGATCCCGGCCGCGCACGCGGTCGCTGGGCTGCCACGCCGGCTCAACAACTTGCGGCAAGAGGACCTGACCCAGGTCATGAAGTTCGCCCAGTTCCTCGAGCAGTCGTATCAGTCCGACGCCGAGGCCGAGGCCGCCGGGGAAGACG
Source organism: Paractinoplanes polyasparticus (assembly GCF_019710575.1). Classification (GTDB taxonomy): domain Bacteria; phylum Actinomycetota; class Actinomycetes; order Mycobacteriales; family Micromonosporaceae; genus Actinoplanes; species Actinoplanes polyasparticus. The sequence goes on from NZ_JAHWFK010000074.1 coordinate 20,806, forward strand.
AGCCGCGCCGGTCAGTTCCGCAGCGTCGGGGGTCGGCTTCGTGAACTGGCTGATCGCGCACCGGGTCGCCAGCATCGCGGCGGCGAATCTCCACCACCGGCTCGGGTTGCCGGAGGACGGCTTCGTCGACGTGTTCGAGGCGCTGCGCCGCAGCGGACTCATGGTCGCGGGTGACGAGATGCCGAGCCTGTTCGGCGCCTACATGCCGCCTGGGCGTGGACGGCATGGCGGGATCCTGCTGAACTCGACCATGAGCGAGGCGACGATCCGGCACACCGGTGCGCACGAGCTCGGTCATGCCCAGATGGGCCACGAGCGCTGCCTGGCCGATGGCCCGGACCTTTTCAGTGGCCTGCCGCGCAACAAATGGCCGGACGAGGAGAAGCAGGCCGAGGCCTTCGCGGCCTGGTTCCTCATGCCGATCCGGGCGGTCAAGACCATCTTGACCCGGCTCGGTCTTGACATCCCGCGCGAGGCCGCTGACGTCTACCAGTTGTCGCTGCACCTGGGCACGTCCTTCCGCGGCGCCGTGCGCCACCTGCAGCACCTGCACATGGCCACGCCGGACGTCGCGGCGGGATGGCGCAGCGTGCAGCCGGCGCGGCTGCGGGCCCGGGTGAGCGGGCAGACCGGCCAGCCACCGGCCCGGGTGTGGGACCTGACCAGCCTGACCGACGGCAGCGACCTGCACGTCGAACAGGGCGACCGGCTGATCGTGCGCACCCCGCGGCTGAGCGACCGCCCCACGTTCACCGGGCCGGCCGCCGTGATGATGCTCGCCAACCCCCACGCCGTGGAACTCGACGAAGGCGCCGAATTCGACATCGCCGGCAACATCGACCTGCCGTCGCCGTTGACGGTGACCTCCCCCGCCGGGCAGACCTTGTGGTCCGGCACCCTCATGCCGACCCCCGAGGACCGCCGAGGGCTGCTCGCCGCCGCACACAAGCCGTTGCTCGTCGGGCCGCGGAACGGAGCACGACGATGAGCTTCATAGTCGAGGCCGACAACATCTCCACCGCCTGGCTGGCTGCGGCGGCCAAGCTCGACGCCGCGCCGAAGCGCAAGGCGATCCACAGCGTCGTCCGGATCGCAGACCCGGTGGGTGAAGTCCCGGCGGTCCGCGCCGCCATGGACCAGCTGCTGGCCGGGCAGAACATGCAGAGCGTCGAGACGGTCGCCAACACGATCTTCCCGGCCGCGTTCGCCCGTTCCAGCCGCGATCACGCCGAACTGGTCGAGCGCTACATGAAGATCTACCCGCTGCTGACCACGCGGTACCGCGACAACAAGAAAGGCACCTACTTCGGCCGGATGATCAATTATCCGTCCGCGCCGAACCCGCGCAAACCGGGCTCGGGTGGGCCCTGGGATCAGATCAGCGAGGTGATCAGGACGATCACGGTCGAGCTCAACGGAGGCATCCCCAAGGGTGCCCGCTACGAGGTCGGCCTAGGGCTGCCCGACGACGCCATGAACGTGCAGGTCTTCGTCCCGGGCACCGATACCAGCGCGATGGCGTTTCCGTGCCTGAGCCATTGCTCGTTCCAGCAGGAGGGCGAAGAGTACGTGCATCTTCTCGCGCACTACCGCTACCAGTACCTGCTCAAGCGCGGTTACGGCAACTATCTCGGGCTCAGTGGGCTTCTGGCCCACGTCGCCCGGCAGACCGGGCTGAAAGTGGGTCAGCTGACCGTGGTGGCCGGGATGGCGTGGCTCGAACCGCCGGTCATTCCGGTCTCGAACATGCTGGACGAATTCACCGACCTCGCGGTGGTTTAACCCCTTGTGGCCGCCCGGTCACGCGGCGCGGGTAGCCGCCAAGGCACGCTTCACGGTCGGGTCGTTCAGAGCGGCCAGGCAGCGGTCCGCGAAACTGGAGAAGTCGGTGAGGACCTCGGTGAGCTCGGGGTCGTCACCGACGTCGATGTAGCTGCTCTCCACGTGCAGGTCGCGGTGGATGCGGGCGCCGAGGTTGTCCAACGCGGTCGCGAGCACGGTCACCGCGTCGGCGTACGAGACCTCGCCGTCGCTCTGCTGGCCATTTGGCATCGGCGCTCCTTGGATCGTTGGGACGAGACGGTGATCATGCCGCACGTGCCGGCGCGCCGGCGAGACGGTCATTGATTCCCCACTTCGGCGGGAACCAGGCGGTCAGCGGCCGGGTGTCATGCCGGTAGTGCTGCTTGATCTGGGTCCGGCCGCTGATCCCGGTGATGTCGGGATGCGCCAGCCGGGCGTACTTGTCGACCTCGCAGAACAGGTTCTGGCAGTCGATCAGCTGAAGTCGACGCCCGCCCAACGTGGCAAACGACAGCCCCAGCCGGGCGAAATGCTGTTCCTGGGTATCCGTGACGAAGCGGATGACATCCGCCTCGATCCCGTCGGCGGCCTTGCCGAAGCACTTGCGGATCCCGTCGCGAGCACCCGGGCCGGGCACGACGAACTGCATCTCGTCGAAGTCCAGGTCGGCCGCGTAGTTGAGATCGATCGCGAACTGGTACGCAAGGAAGTTTCCGAAGGCCGGGAAGGATCGCAGGGTTTCGAAGACCTCACGCAGGCTGCTGGCGTCCGCGATGCGTGCAGGGGCCGCGGACGACATCATCAGCTCGATAAGCCGCAAATGGTTGCGATGTTTGCGTAGCTCACCGAGTCGCGGCGGCGGAATGACGTAGGCGGCCGAGTACAGCCGTTCCCCGGCGGCGAGGGCGTCGGTGAGTACCCGGTCCATCGCGGCGTAGTCGTACGTACGCCAAGCCACCGCACCGAATGCCTCGGAGAGGCGCTGCCACGTGGAGTAGCGGTTGAACAGCTTGAACAACACCGTTCGATAGAAGACCTCAGCCCAATCCTGGTCGCCGCTGTAGATGACGTCGCGGATCAGTTGCTGGCTGACGCGGTCCGCAGCGCGGTAGCAGTTCGTGAACCTGTAGTGACTCAGGATCGGATCGTGCGTCCACGGCCCTGCATCGCCGCGTAACCGCCGCAGGTAGATGTCCTGCCGGGCCTGCGCAAACCGCCAGTAGGTGTCGAACACCGGGCTCGGTGACAGGCGGCGGCCCGCGACGGTGACCGCCCACCGATCCGCCTCTGCACGCGCTCCGTGATCTATGACGCCAGTTGACACCTAGCTAATATATATTAGATACGTAGCCGTTTCCAGAGAGGCAGGCCCGGTGGAGTTGATGAAAGACTCGCCGCGCCGCAACACCTCGGTGCAGTGGCCAACGGAGGTCGATGCCTACCTCGACCACCTCGTGCGCCTGGCCGCAAGCCGCGGAGTCCTGATCAGCCGTGCCCAAATGCTGTCGGCGCTGGCGTCCGAGGCGAGTGCCGACGCCGCCGACATCGCCGCGTTAGCGCAGCGCTACCTAGGTGGTTGCCGAGTAGGCGACCTCACCCGCAAGGCAGCAGACGCCGCCCAACTTCCTGCGGTGCGACACCGCGGTCGACAGCGCGCCGCACCGAGCTAGAAACGGCTCGACCCGCGACAGGCTCGACCTACGCGCGCACCGCCTTCCGGATCCGTCTGGGCCCTCGGGAAATTAGCTAGCTGTCCCAGTCACAGTCCAGCGGCATCCAGGCTGGCTGCCCGTGTTCGGCGACCAGCGAGCGGTGCCGTCGACGTTTGCGATGTACGAAAACGACGGCGCGACGGGCCAGACTGTGGCATTCAAGCGAGGCCGCGGGTGTTCCGTGGGTGATCGGATGCCAGCGACCCTGGACGGATTCCATGCCTAGAATCCGGATTTCGGCGCCCAGCAATCGCTGGCTTGGCGAGCACAATGAGTAACGACCGCTCTGACCTGCCGATACTCGGCGGCATCCTGCTGGATTCGCGGGCGATAATCCGGATGAAGATGCTTTACGTTCAGTAGCAGGGGCAGAGAGGCTTTCTGTGGATTAAAAGTCCACAGCTCTGCCATTGAGCTAGCGGCCCGCGGTCATAGAGTACCTGCGGCGGCCTGAGTTGTTTTAGTGGTATCCGCTACGGCGAGCCTGGCACGGGGGAATGCCGGGTGGAGACTGCTGCCAGGCATCCGTCGCTCGTCCTGCCCAGGCGCAGGCGAGCGGGCGGAGCCTCTGCGACCACCTCACGGGTTGTCGACCCGGTGAGGTTTGCCAGACAAGCCTGGACAGCCGAGTTCAGGCTGCTGCCGATCGCCTCTTCCGGATGCGTGGGGGTCTCTGCCGGCGGATGGTGACGGCCGCCGGTTCGCGTAAGGTCCTCGCATGCAACAGAGGGCGTTCGAGCAGCACATCGCGGTGTTCGGGGAGGGCGGGAGCGGCAAGACCGTTCTGCTCTCGTCGTTCTACGGTGCCGCGCAGGAGCCGCAGTATCTTCGCAAGAGCCTGTTTCATGTCTTGGCCGAGGACATCGGGCAGGGTAACCGGCTGCACAAGAACTACCTCGGTATGAAGGATGACGCGGCGCTGCCGCTCACCACTCGGTTCGGCGCCACGTCGTATGGATTTAGGGTCCAGATGAAGGACGGGTCGGATCCGGTGGCGGCGAAGTCGCGGCCCTTCGACGTGCTGCGGGTGGTCTGGCACGACTATCCGGGGGAATGGTTCGAGCATTCTGTGCAGAGCGAGGAGGAGGCTCAGCGCCGTGCTGACACCTTCCGGTCCCTGCTGAGTTCGGACGTCGCCTTGCTGCTGGTAGACGGTCAGAAGTTGCTCGACCACGCGGGAGAGGAGGATCGGTACTTGAAGTCGCTTTTCAGCAACTTCCGCAACGGCGTGCTCTCGTTGCGGGACGAGCTGCTGGAGGACGGCAAGCCGCTCGCCCAGTTTCCCCGGATCTGGGTGATGGCCTTGTCGAAGGCCGACCTGCTGCCGCACATGGATGTCTACCGGTTTCGTGATCTGCTCGTCGCCAAGGCCTGTGACGACCTTGATCAGCTGCGTGAGGCGATCGGCGGGCTGGTAGAGGGCCGCGAGGCGTTGTCGGTCGGCGAGGATTTCGTGCTGCTCTCGTCGGCGAAGTTCGAGCCGGGAAAGATCACAGTGCTTGAGCGGGTGGGACTGGATTTGATCCTGCCGCTGGCCGCCATCCTGCCCTTCGAGCGGCACCACCGGTGGCACGATCTGAAGCAGCTCCCGACGCGAGTGTTCGAGGGCTTGCTCGGCCGTGCCGGCGACCTGGCATCCGCGTTGCTGGCCCGGACCAGAATGCCCGGCCCGCTGGGTTTGCTGATGAACCTCGTCGGTCCTGACCTTCTGAGCGACGCGGCGAAACTGGCCGGGGACAAGCTCCGTGCGGCGAACGCGGAGGCGCTGTCGAAGAAAGAGTTCCTCTCGGCCACGCTGACCGGCTTCCGGATAGACCTGGAGACGGGCGAAGAGAACCAGATCTTGCTCCGGAGTGTGCGATGAGCCTCATCTGGGCTACCCGCGGCCGGTCGTGGGGTTTCCGCTTCCTGCTCACCGGTGAGTTCCCGGACCCTCTGCGCGAGTACGAAGCCGCTTTCGCGGGCGCCGGTGACGCGCAGCAGGCCTGCTACATTGCCGGGGACCGGGTGGCGTTACGCATCGCGGATCCGCTGGGGCGCAAGGACCAGTCCGGCCGGGTGATTCCGCATGAGTTCGTCGTCTGCGGACCGCAGGCGGCACAGATCCATACGGTGGCGGACGGTCTTGCGCTCGTATGGCCGCAGGTAGCCGGGGAGTTCGAGCGGGTCTGGCAGATGCCCCGGCCGCCTGCCTGAAGCCGATCGCCCGTTCGCGTTTCCGGTGGGACCGAGGAGCTGCTGCAAGCCCTGTTCGGGGTCGGGCAGTAGGGGGTGTTATGCCCGCCGGTTGACCGGATTTCGCTTGGCGGGATGCGCGTGACTGGTGCGGCTACTCTGTGCACGGCCTTCGATACGAGGGGGAAGCCGTGTCGCCTTATGACATCGATGCTGCTGAGGACTGGCTGGATGGTTGGACCGCCAGTGTCAGTGCTCAGGCTGAGCGTGCTGCGGTGTTGTCGCGCCGGGTTGCGGCGCTGACGGGCAGTGCGCAGAGCTCGGACGGTTCGATCAAAGTGACGGTCGGTTCGTCCGGGCAGGTGGAGAAGCTGGAGCTCGATGACCGGGTGCATCAGGTGCGTGGGCCGGAGCTTGCCGAGCGGATCGTGTCGGTGATGCGTCAGGCGCAGGCGCGGCTGGCCCGTCAGGTGTCGGTTGAGGTCGAGCAGACGGTCGGTTCCGACACTGAGACCGGCCGGGCGGTGATCCATTCGTTCGAGACGCGTTTCCCCGAGGCCGAGCGTGGCGACGGTCAGGAGCGCGACGATGCCGGCCGGTGAGGTCCAGTTTCCCGGGTACATGGTGGAGCGGCATGCCGGCAGCGTTGAGCGGGTTTCCGATTCGATGGAGACGGCCCGGTCGGCGGTGCGTGAGGTCACGATGGACACCGGCGCGTATGGGCAGTTGTGCCAGTTCCTGCCCGGGATCCTGAGCCCGGTCTTCGGCATGGGCTTGGATGCCATGTACAAGACCGTTGATGTGCTGACCGAGACAGCGGCGAACCTGCGGGCCACGGCCGCTGACATGTCGGCTGCTGACACTGCGAGCGGGCAGCGGATCACTCGGGCGGGTAACGGTGAGCGTCCCGCGTTGGAGCTTCCGCTGTGACCAATCCGCTGGTTGCGGCTGAGCAGAGTTCGACGACCTGGTACACCGGTCTGGGCCTGGTCGAGAGCGCCGCTCAGGTGTCCACCGGGATCCAGGACAACAGCTGGGTCGACGGCACGCTCGGCGGGGTCGGCGGCAGCCTCGACATCCTCGGCCTGGCGATCGACCCGCTCGGCTCGCTGGTCTCGTGGGGCGTGTCCTGGCTGATGGAACACGTCCGGCCGCTGAAAGAGGCGCTGGACTGGCTGGCCGGTAACCCCGACGCGATCGCCGCGCACGCGACCACCTGGCAGAACGTCTCCACGTTCACCGCCGACGCGCAGGCGCAGTACATGGATGCGCTCAGTCAGGAGATCGCCGACTGGGCGGGCGGATCCGGTGACGCCTACCGGCAGCATGCCGGGCTTGTCGCCCAGGTCATGCAGGGCATCTCGTCGGCAGCCGGCGGCATCTCGTACGCCGTCGAAGGCGCCAGTCTGCTGGTCGGCTTGGTCCGGGGCATCGTCCGTGACCTGATCGCCCAGTTCGTGGGCACCTTGGCGGCGCGGTTGCCGCAATGGCTGGCCGAGGCCGGTCTGACCCTGGGGCTGGCCACCCCGGTGGTGATCGGTCAGGTCGCCGCGCTGGTCGCCAAGTGGGTCGACAAGATCCAGACGTTCATCCGGGGCCTGCTCAACAGCCTTCGCCGGCTGCTGCCGAAGGTTGAATCGCTCGGTGAGATCCTGACCGGTCTCAAGGACGAGCTGGCCAAGCTGATGCGCTCGGCCACTGGCGGAGGCGGCAGGGGCAGTGACGGCCCGGACGTCCCGGCCGGACACAGGTGGCGTGAAGGTGACCCGCCGCCACCGCCGCGTAGCGGCAACGACCTGCCGACCGACGCCCATCTCGGTCAGCGTTACGTCGGCGAGAACGACCCGAACAACCCGAACCGCGCGTTCCGGCCGGACACGGTGCACTACATGGACGAGGTCGAGCGCGAGGCGCACCGGTTGTTCGTCGATGGTGACGGCAACCTGCGTAGTGCCGCCGACGGCAGCCTGTATGACACGTCGGCCGGCTCTACGCACTGGTCCGGTCAAGGCCGCGCGATCTTCGTTATGGACGGCAGCGGTAACCTGTATGCCACGCTCGACCAGTTCCCCGGCCGCATCCATCACTCGTCGCTGCTCGGCGGTGAATCGGTGGCTGGCGCGGGCGAGATCGAGGTTCGCGACGGCAGGCTGGTGGCGATGACCGACCAGAGCGGGCACTATCAGCCGCGGGCCGAGCATAACGACATCGCACTACAAAGCCTGCGGGATCAGGGATTGAGCACTGATCCCGACTTCGCACAGTACGGATGGGGCGGCAACAGACGATGAGCATGGACCCCGGCGACGTTCGCGGCCTGATGAACCAGCTGTTGTATCCGATCGACGGCGCTCCGGATTTGAGCGACGCGATGGCCGCCCGGATGGTCGACAATCTGATCGACGGCCGGCTGTTCGCACACCCTCCGGCCGTGTACGCCGAAGCGATGGACCACACCCTGAGCCGAGGCGCGTTGCATCCGGAGACGGCCGAGATGAGCCGTCGATTCACCGAGCCCGACCTGGTCGACTTTCTACGCCGGGTGCGCCAGCTGCTCGAGGAACGACGCCCCTGGCCGCCCCCGAAGTTCCGCAAGATCGACGTGGCCGAGTGGCCGTCGTTCGGCGACGCCGCTGTGATCGCTCAGGTCAATCGGCCGACCCTGCAACTCACCGGAGCCGTCGGCTTCCCCTTCGACCACATACCGGCCGGCGAAGGCAAACTCCCTGTGCTGATCCTGCAGCTGCGCACTGGCGAAGTCATCGCGCTCATGGGATCGGTCGATCCCCGATCCACGACCTTCGCCCTGCTGCTTCGCGGCTCCGATGACGCCACCGCCGCGATCACCCACTTCCAACAGCTGAGCGGTCTACGCCCTACCGACATCACCGCCCTCTCAAAGTAAGAGAACCGACCGGAGTGCCCCGATGGCGGTCACCGCTGCCACGCAGATACGCCGCTGGATCGGCACACTCGTGCTCTTCCTGGTCTTCGTCTGGGTCGTCGTGCTGATCGCCGGGATCGCAGGCGCGTTCCAGGGAGCGCGCTTCCCACTGTTGAACGTCATGGTCGCGCTCATCCCGGGGTGCGCTTTCGTGCCGGCCGCGTTCTTCTCGATCCAGTTGCATCGCACAGACGACACGGTGACCCTCGACAGGATCTGGTCGAAGGCCCTCGTCTACGGGATCGCGGGAACGATCCTGCTGATCGGCGGCGCCTACGGTCTCTACGCGATGCGATGAGCGGGACCTGCCGCAACGACCTGGCCGACTTGCGGAGGCGACGAGGGTCGACGCCGGCGACATCACCGATGCGGCGAAGACCCGGCTCGAGCGGGTCAGCGAGCCGGCGGTTTCGGCATCAACGCCCAATTGTCTTCGTCCTCGGGTGCCGTCGCGCGCATACGGTCAACCATGCGCAGGGCAGCACTCGCCGTCGAAATTGTGGGTGACCTCGCGGCCGCCGGCACCCCCGACACGGCGGCGTTGCAGACGGCGGTTCTGCCGCCACCGGCGGCGAGCGTGATGGCGGGAGCCGGTGCGGTGGAGCGTCTGGATCGCAGCCGTGGTCGCCACCGTGTTGGTCGCGCGCAGGTTCCACAGTCGCAGGTGCTGTGGCGTCACCCGCCGGTGCTGGCCAAGGCCCGCTGGGCGGCTGAGTCGACTGCTACGCGATGTGACGGGTCATTCGTCGAGCCGCGCGTTTGATCGCTGCAGATCCGGATGTCGGTGAGATGCCGAAAATTGGCGTGGCGGTGCGAATACTGCTCGCTATCGCGCCGCTGATTCGACGAGGGTTGTCAACGCTGGCAGCTCTTCGGTAGCCGCGTCCACCACTGCCTCGACGGAGCGTGCCGAGATGCCGGTATAGCGCTGGGCGAGGGCGACGAGCGCCGAAATCGGTTCCGGCACGCGGTGGAGGCCGTCGACCGTTTCTAAGGGGCCGACCCCATTTGCCAGCAGCCACAGGTAGTCACCCAAGTTCCGCGCGATGACCGCCAGCTCGCCCTCGGAGCCCAGGAATACCATCGGTTGAGCCTCGATCCTGGCACCTGGGACACGAATCCAGAACGCCGCGATCCCGCCGCTTCCTGGCCGCCATGTATCAGGCATCTGCCATTGCACTAGCTCTCGTACCCGGGTTGCAAATTGGCGCCATTCTGTGTGAGGTCCTGGCGATACTGGCCGCCGCGCTGGCGCTGTATTTCGATCGCATGTCGGAGGACCCGCCGGATCCGAACTTTCGCGTCCTTCCCATTCTTGTAGTTGCAGACATCGAGGCGATTCTCGCCGCGGCCGGCATCGATGCCGCCACGGTGCAGAGCATCCGCGGTCCTGCGGTCGCGTTAGCCCAGAGCCTCGGCCACAGCCGGGCGTACCTGCAAGCCGTCGAACGGGCGCTGGGTGCGAGGGAGGCCGGCGATGAGCTGTGGCTGGCCCGGCAGACAGCAAACGCCCGTGAACATGCCTTGGAGATGGTTCGGCTGCTCGGCGAACTGCCGGCGAACCTGAAGACGCTGGCCGCAACGTCTACCGCGCACGGTGCGGAATCCATCCAGATTCCGAAGGCGACCCTTGATGAGGCAAGGACACGCGTGATGATTCCGGGTGATGCCACACGCGCTGCCTTGCTCGATGGGCTTCAGACGATAGGTTTGGATCAGGCCGAGGCGAGCGATGCTGCGCGTCTGCTCGGCGGCGCCGACCCGCCCGAAGGTCAGACGGCGAACCAGATCCTCACCGATTCTGCGACAACGGCCCAGCTGCGCGTGCTTGCCGCGGGCTTTCGCACGTGGGCGGGACAGGCCGCAGCGTACCCGGCCCACACCGATATCGCACCGCGGTTCCCTGGCGGTGCAACGCGGATCGGCTGTGTTGGTGCCGCGCCGTGCGCCGAGGCGCGCGCGACCGCATGGCTGAGGTACCTCGCGGTTAGCCCCGACGGCCGGCACGTGTACGGCAGCGCGCGCGACAGCGGCGCCGTCGTTGTCCTGGCACGCGACCCTACGTCCGGGCTTCTGACACAGCCGGACGGCCCCGCCGGGTGCGTTGCCGACAGTGCAGCCTTGCCTTCCGGTTGTGCAACCACGCCTGGCCTGGTTTCCCCGGCAGGGCTCGGCATGGCACCCGACGGCACCAGCCTGTACGTCGCTGCCAACGGATCGGACGCCGTGGTTACCTTCAGCCGGGATCCGACCAGTGGCTCGCTCGTCCCGGTCGGCTGCGTCGCCGATGCCCGGGCCGCTGTCACCGGCTGTCTATCAGCTCCGGGCCTGGCCGATCCCAACGGAGTCGCGGTAACGCCGGACGGTGGGCACCTCTACGTCGCCTCGCTCCAGGGCACGATTTCCGTGTTCGCCCGCTCGGCGAACGGCGCATTGGCGCCGACCCAGTGCTTGGCAGACCCGGCATCGGTGCCGCCAGGCTGCGTCGCGGCGCCCGGCCTGAACGGGGCTGCCGCGGTGGCAGTGACACCAGACGGCCGGCAAGTATACGTGGTCGCTCGCGAATCAAGCGCTGTCGTTGCCCTGTCTCGTGATCCGGCCAGCGGCGCATTGACCTGGCTTGGCTGCTGGAGCGGCGACAGCGGTGCGCGTCAGGATCTGGCATGTGCACCTGCCCGTGGCCTGGCATTCGTCCAGGAGGTCATCGTCAGCCCCGATGGCCGACACGTGTATGCCAGCGGAACCGACGCGCACACCATCGCCGTGTTTGCGCGCCTCGCGGGAGGGAAGCTCGAACAATTTGTCGGCCGCGGTGGCTGTGTGCACGACGCCGACTACGCGGGCGGGACGGGCTGTCAGCAAGTCGTGGGAATCGCCTTGCCGAACGGGCTTGCTGCCGCCCCGGATGGCGACACCGTGTATGCCGCGGCATTCGGTTTCGGAACTCTGTCGGCGTTCGCCCGAGACCCGGTTGGCGGTGCAATGGCACCGGTCGACACCTGTCAGACCGCTTCAACCGATGGTGACCCGCGCTGCGCCGACGCCGGCCCCATCCGCGGTGCGGGCGACGTTGTAGTCAGTCCGGACGGGCGGCACTTGTATCTCGCTGCACCACGGGACGGCACCATCACAGCTTTCTCGCTGTCAGTGCAGAGTTGCCTACCACCAACCGGCCAATGAACACGTTCGAGACATCGAACCACCTGGGCATAGGGGGCGAAAATCATGGCGCCAGGACCCCCGCTGGCCCGAGCCTGGGCGCTTCGGGGCATGCCCTGTGATGGCCGTTGCAGACCCGCGGTGCTGGCATCCCGACAGCATCAACGAAGGTTCACGCGATTCACCCGTCCGGTCTGCCCCTCACCCGTGACCCCCGGATGGGGCGGGAGGTCCTTCGGCTTGAGTTCCCCCCGCTTTCGTGGAGCTTCTCAAACATGATCGACTGATCATGGGGAGGAAGCATTTGTGGCTGCACC
>NZ_JAHWFK010000075.1 GCF_019710575.1 Paractinoplanes polyasparticus
CGCGACCGCGATCGTGCAGGCCATCCTCGTCCTGCACCACGTCGAGTCACCGCGTTACGCAGGATGAAAATGGCTCATTGATCTTCGCGCTGGCCCACGGCATCAATCCCGCATTCGTCACCGCGTTGGTCGTCGGGCTCATCGCCGCGGAGGTACGCCGGCGTAGCGACTCGATCTGGCCGGGTGTGCTCGTCCACGTCGTCAACAACCTGGTCGGCCAGTTGATCGCCCTCGCCGTGCTGTGAATTCGAGCGGGGCCCACGGCGTGAACTCCGCTGCCGACTTGGCCGTCATAGCTGGTGGCCGGGGGCGCGGGCGCGTCACTGCCGGACGAGCGGAGGGGCTCGAGCCGGTCGGTGAGTATCTGTCCCGGTCGCGGCGTCCGGGCGTGGGTGACCGCGCCTGGACGCCACTTCTCGCCGGGTCGAGGTAAGACCCCCGACCCGGCGGAAACGAACCGTTGATGTTTGTTGCGCGCAGGTGGAAGGGTCGAAGATGACGGACTACCCGACAATGATCGCCCAGGTGAACCGGATGGAGCCGGTCCCCCGGCGGATTCGGGCGATGCTCGGCGGCCGGGTGGTGCTCGACACCATCCGGGCGATGTATCTCTGGGAATCGCCGAAGTACCCGCAGTATTACATCCCGCTCGATGACATCGATGCCACCGCTGTCATCGACGAGTCTCACGTCCAGCGACTGAGCCGGGGCACCGCCCGCCGGATCGGGCTGCGGGCCGGGGACGTCGACCGGGCCGGAGCGGGCCGGGTCTACACCGAGGACTCTCTGCCCGGCCTGGCCGGCCTGGCCCGCCTGAACTGGGACAGCCTCGATGCCTGGTTCGAGGAGGACGAGCAGGTATTCGTCCATCCCCGCAATCCGTACACCCGGGTCGACGCTCTACGGTCCACCCGGCACGTGCGGATCGGACTCGACGGCGTGCTCCTGGCCGAGACCAGCTCCGCCGTTCTGGTCTTCGAGACCGGCCTGCCGACCAGGTACTACGTCAACCGGACCGAGGTCGACTTCACGGCTCTGCGTCCTTCCCCGACGGTGACCGAGTGCCCCTACAAGGGCCGGACCACCGAGTACTGGTCGGCGCAGATCGGCGACGCCGTCCACGAGGACCTGGCCTGGTCGTACGCGTTCCCGAGCGCGGCCCTGCTACCCATGGCGGGACTGGTGAGCTTCTACAACGAGGCCGTCGACATTCATGTCGACGGCGTGTTGCGGGAACGACCGGTCACTCATCTTCGCAAAGTCCCATGACCGGGGCGACGGACCGGGATGGGAAGGCCCTGACCAGCCGGCGCCCGTCCACCTTCGACGAATTCCCTGCCGCCGCGGCGAGCCCGTGGCGGCAACGGGGATGCCCGGCATGCTGCTGATCGGCTTGTTCGCGATGTTCACCGGGGCAGTGGTCGCCGGGGCCGGCACTGTGGTTCTGCACCGGCTGCGCACCCGCTCTCTGCTCGTTTACAGCGCCATGTTCGCCACGACCGTACTGGCCATGATCGCCTGGGTCGGTGTGGTTGCGCTCACCATGATGCTGGCCGGTCACCGACGTCACGTCGTGCTGACCTCGGTGGCCCTGTCGGCGCTGATCAGTCTGGTGGTGGGCGGGTTGACCGGGCGGCGGCTGGCCGTCGCCGCGGTGCAGGCGCGGACGGACCGGGAGCGCGAGCGCCGGCTCGAGACGGGGCGACGTGAGCTGGTCGCCTGGGTTTCGCACGACCTGCGTACGCCTCTGGCCGGCCTGCGGGCGATGGCCGAGGCCTTGGCGGACGGCGTGGTGTCCGACCCGGTGACCACGGCTGACTACCACCGCCGCATCCGTGTCGAAAGCGCCCGGATGAGCCAGCTCGTCGACGATCTGTTCGAGCTGTCCCGCATCAACGCGGGAGCCCTGCGGCTCACACCTACCGCTGTTTCGCTGCGCGATGTGGTCTCCGACGCGATCGCGGGCGTGGCTCCGCTCGCCGCCAGCCGCCGCATCACCGTGCAGGCCGCCGAGACCGGCTGGCCGGTCGTCCACGGGGGTGAGCTCGAACTGGCCCGGGTGGTCCGCAACCTGCTGACCAACTCGGTCCGCTACTCCTTGGCTGACGGCACCGTGCACATCGCAGCCGGCCATGACCGCGACAGCGTGTGGCTGGCCGTCTCCGACACCTGCGGCGGGATCTCGGAACACGACCTGAACCGGATCTTCGATCTGGCCTTCCGAGGGGAACACGGGCGCACCCCCTCGGCCAGGGACGGCGGCGGACTCGGGCTGGCCATCGTGCGTGGCCTGATCGAGGCGCATGGTGGCCACGTCGATGTCCGCAACATCGCCGGAGGTTGCCGCTTCGAGGTCCGCCTGCCGACCGCCCCGGCCCGGACCACGAATCAGTCCGAGGCCGGGGCCCGAGCGATGGGAACGGTGGTGTCCTGACGACAACGGCGGCCCAGCCGATGAGGCTGGGCCGCCGTTGTCGCTCGCCGTCGCGATCGATCGAACTGCAGCGCGAGGCCGGTCGGCGGCCCGGTACGGGAGTCGGGCCGCCGACCGGGGATCAGGGTGCGAGAACGACGGTCAGGGTCACGGCCACCAGAGCGATCGCCGCCCAGACCGGCGGGGCCGAACCGGCCAGCTCGGTGCGGCGGCGGGACAGCCGCTCGCCGACCGAGACCGGCGCCTCGGGCCGGATCCACCAGGGCTTGTCGTTCGCCTCGAGGGAGTAGAGAATCGCGCCCAGCGCACTGCCGTAGCAGAGGTGCCCGATCAGGCTGGGAAACGCGGCCGCGGCCGCGGCCGCGGTCCACTGCGGTGAGCCCCCGAGCCCCACCGGCAGGATCGTCAAAGCACCCAGGACCCACCACAGGAAACCCCACGAGATGCCCCAGCCGATCCCCGCCGCCAAGTCGTCACTCTGCCCTCGGAAGAACAAACCGTACGACGCGCCGAGCACCACCGAGATGAGCAGATGGACGACAACGCCGACCCCGGTGCTGGCCGACCCGACCAGCTGGGCGACCGTGCCGAAGTATCCGATCTGCGCCATGATCACGGTGAAGAGCAGGCCACCAGCGACCCCTCCGGTCGCACCGCGGACCAGAGCCCTCGTCGTTCGTACCGCCAAGCTCTCGTCGTCGGCCCGGTCGGCCGGGTCAGCGAACAACACCCGGCGCAGGCCACTGAGCCAGGTGGCCAGGACAGCGGCCAGAACGCCGAGCAGCAGGGACCCGGGCAGCGCCGGGAACAGGGCGCGGATCTGGTCGGCTGTCCATGGCAGCGTCTCGCCCCGCAGCAGCGGCGTCGTAGTGACCGGCAGGACGACCCAGACCATGAAGCCGAGGCCGGCGCCGCGAGCCGCGGCCGGCCCCGTCCCGGCCGGTCCCGCTGGATACAGCAGCACATAGCCGAGGCCGGCGACGATCCCGAGGGCGAGCACACCGGTGCCGCCGGTCGCGATCGAAGTGAAGGAATCCCCCAGCACGACCGCCAACAGCCCGGCAGCGGCCGCACCCGACACCACACCGCGCAGCAGTACCGCCGACCATCCGGCGACGCCGCGTCTGTCCGTGGCCATGGCGGGTGCCGGCTGGAGCAGCACGAAGACCACGGCTGTGATCAGGCCGTAGAGCAGGTCACCGAGCAGCGCCGGCAAAGCGGCCCGGGCCGCCTCGATACCCCATCCGATCGACTCGCCCTGCAGCAGGGGCCGGACGGTCAGCGCCTCGAGATACCACTGGAACGTCCCGAAGATGAGGCCCCAGAACACGACTTGGGCCGGATCGGAACCGCGCCTGCGGAGCAGGACGCCGAACACGCCGCCGAGAACGACCGCGACCACGAGATGGACAACCAGGCCCGCGGGGGCCGACCGCATGCCGGACACCGCCGGGAGAAGGTCGGAGTAGTACAGGGGAAGACCGGATCCGAACCCGCCGACCAGCCCGGCGATCGCGCCCTGCCGGGCTGCCGCTGCCGCAAAAACACTCATCGTGCGTCGTCCCCCACATTCACGGACGCCATGGTGGCCATTCGGTCGCGAGGCGGCCGGCCGCGACGAGGTTCGGTGAGGATGACGTCCCGGGGAAAGAACACGTCGAGCAGCCAGTCGATGCTGACCCGAACGCGCTTCTCCAGACCGGGCAGTTTGGAGAGGTAGACCCCTCGCCACAGCGCCCAGGCCAGCCGTCCGGACAGCAGCCAACGACCGATCTGCACGGCACCGTCCTGGTGGCCCAGAGCGACGAGCAGCGCGATCGTACGGAAGCGGAACGGTGTCGGCGCACGGCCGTCGAGCACTGCGAGGATGTTGTCCGCGACCGCGGTACCCTCCCGCAACGCGTGCTGGGCCGTCGGAGGCAGGTAGGCACCCGGCTGAGCCAGGTCCGGCACGGCTGCGCAGTCGCCAAGAGCCCATACGTCGGCGCGGCCTCGGACCTGCATCGTGGCGTCGCAGGCGATGGCGCCGCGCTCGAGCTCGAACCCGAGCTCACGCACCAGCGGACTCGGCGCGTTGCCGGCCGTCCAGACCACCGTTCCCGTACCGATCGTCCGGCCGTCGTCCAGGCTGGCCTCCTCGGCGTCGACACCGGTCAGCCGGACGTTGAGCCGAACCTCGATCCCCTTGGCTCGCAACCGCTCCAGCGCGTGGGCGGCCAGTCGCTCGTCGAGTTCCGGGAGGATGCGGTCCTGGCTGTGCAGCAGGATGAAACGAAGCTCCTCGGGGTCCAGCCGGGGGAAGAACCGGCGGACCGAGTGAACCAGGTCCCTCAGCTCGGCGACGAGTTCCGCCCCGGCGAAGCCGCCACCGGCCACGACCACCGTCAGCAGACGGCGTCGCCGGAGGCTGTCACGCTCGCCGTCGGCCAACTCCAGCTGCCGCAACACGTGCTCACGCAGGAGGGTCGCATCAGCCAGCGATTTCAGCGTGAACGCATATTGCTCGAGCCCGGGCAGGCCACGGTAGTCCGGAACCGACCCCACGGCGAGAACCAGGTGGTCGTACCCCATGGTGACGGCTTCGCCGGCCTCGGGCTGAACGGTGATCTGCCGTTCGGCCATGTCGACCGACTCCACGGTGGCGTGCACGATCGTGGTGTTTCGCAGGCCGGCCCGCAACGGTGCTCCGATGTGCTGCTGGCTGAGGGTGCCCGCGGCCACCCCGGTGAGCATCGGCGTGAACAGCTGGTAGTTGCTGTCGCTGACCAGCACGACCTCCGGCGCACCGGCCGCGGTCGAGTGGCGCTGCTGCAAACGGCGGGCCACACCGACGCCGGCGAAGCCGCCACCGACAATCAACACCCGGGGCCGGGTTTCCTCCGGCGGCACGAGGGTGTCCACCGTCCGTACGGGCAGTCGCGCGCCTACGGCAGCGATCAGGCCGGCGGTTACGCCGCCCTGGATCATGGCGGCGACCAGGTACCCGAAGGACGCCTGGGCGTCGCCGAGCGACCACGACACCTCGGCGCCGGCGAACAAGGGGAGAACCGTCAGCCATTCGACCGTCCACCACAGCAGTCCGGCCAGCACTCCGGTCGTGATCAGGCTGAGCAGCCGGCCCGGCCGATAGCGCAGGACGGATCCGATCAGTGCGCCGCCGATGATCGTGACCGCGATGGTCACGGCACTGCCCGGCGTCAGGCCCGCGGCAGCGGCAGTCATGTGACCTCGCAACTGCCCGATCAGGGCGACCGCCACACCCACACCGAGGCCGACCAACACGCCGGCTCTCCGCGCCGGGTCACCCCGCCGGGCCAGACCCCGTGCCAGGGCCACCAGCCAGACCAGGGCCAGAATGAGAAGCAGGCCCCGTCCGTACGAGCCGGGCAGCACCGAGGGATTGTCGGCTACCCGCCCGAAGCCCAGCACGAGGGGAAGCGCCACGATCGTCACGCTCACGCTGATGACCGCGGCCGCCCGGGTCCAGCCGCCCCACGCCCTCGGAGCCACCCGTCCGACGAGCGCGCCCAGGCCGATCACCAGCGGAAGGATGATGCCGTCGTTGAGGATCAGGACGCCGGCCAGGAAGAGGGGAACCCCGATCAGGTTGACGCCGTCGAGCACCGCACCAACCGCTGCGTAGGCCATAAGGGCCACGCCGAGTGCAATCAGGATTCGTCTCATCGCGCGTCCCGTACGGTGAGCTTGCCGACCCACTTCGTCTGCATGACGCCGGGACGGTTGGGCGCGATGAGACGAGCCGGGAACCCGTGATCGGGATGCAGATCTTCACCCCGCAACTGCAGTGCGAGCAACGTGAACGGATCCCGGAGAAGCGGGCCGGACACTGCGGATACGCGATAACGACTCACGGCCTGCAACGACTCCACTTCCGCCTCCGCATGTTCCGGATCGACCCCTACCAGTTCCGCCAGATCTCTGATGCGTACGCCGGACCAGGTACCCACGGCGCTCCATCCCTCGACGCACGCGATCGGCAGCACCGCCGAGTGCTGGGGCAGCGCCCGGAGCTCGTCCAGACTCAGCTCGACCTGACGTTCAGGACCGACAACGACCAGGCGGTAGTCCGGGCTCAGAATCGCGTCGCGCACCCCGGCCGACGCCGCCGTCTTGTTGACCGGCAGGCCTTGCGGGCCGTTCTCCGGGCGGCGGGGAGCGAGGACCGAGATCGGCGACAGCGGCGCGGCGGTCTGGCCCACCGTCGAAAGGGTGATCACGCCGGCCGCGGCGCCCACCGCGGCGAGCAGACCACGCCGCGACATCTGCAGTCCGTCACGCACAGGCCGGTTAAGGGCGTCCCGGATGACCGGCAATTTGACGGCGATGTGCACGACGAGAGCGCCCACCGCCAGCCAGGCCACGCGATAGTGGGCGGTGGTGAAGAAGAACGGCATCGGCGCGTACCACCGCGCGACGTTGAGAATCCCGCTGAGTAGCAGGAACAACGACGAGGCGACGAGCAGCGCGATGCCTGCCCGCTCGGTCAGCTCAGCTCGGGAGCGGAACGGCGGCCACGAGAACAGCCGGGGGTAGACCGACCACAGCTTGGCACCCAGCAGCGGAATCGTGGCCAGCCCGGTGGCCACGTGAACGCCCTGCGTCGCCTGGTAGAGCCACACCGGCCGCGCCGGCCACCAGAACCATCCTCCGGGGTGCTGGACGAAGTGACTGATCAGCCCGGTCAGGAAGCAGATACCGAAGCTCACCGCGAGGGCGATTCCGAGCTGACTGCTCAACCGGGTCGTCCTCAACCGCGACGGAAAGGCGTCCTCCCGTAACGGACCCCGGCGGAACACCTCGGGCGGCGGCGGCAGCGGCGCATTGAGCCACGCCACCACCCGCCCTGCGCGCCGCCGCCCCGCTGACGAGGTGCCCTCGTCAGCCGTCGAGCGCGACTGCTCGACACCATCGACAGTCATGACCGTTCTCAACCCCAATAGATGTCTCGGATCGTGGCAATTGGCGTTCCTGCGGCCGGCGGAAAAGGGCTGAACCGGCTCGTCGCCTGCTGATCGAGGTTATTCCAGTCCGCCGTTCGGATGGCCTTGCCAGCGCTTATCAAGTTCTTACGGTTTCGTTGCTCAGCAGGCCACTCGACGTACTCTTGGCTCTTTCCTTCGCAACCGCTTGTCCGTTCGTGCATGCGAGAAACACTCCTCCGACGATTCATGACCGCGACTCGTCCGGCGATCCGGGAACTCAGGATCCGGACACCTCGGCCCGATCGATGCTGATACGTGTTCCGGTGGCTGCCGCGTTCTTGGCTCCGGTGACTCGGACCCTCAAGGTGTGAGTGCCGTAAGTGAGGCGCCCGGACCGGTAGTTGACAACCTCGCCGACGCGAATGGCCCCGTAGAGGTCCACGCGCCGCTCGGCGCCGTTGTCGAGGCTGATCCCGGCGATGCCGCTGCCCGGGCCGCGGGCCGACAGCAGGACGATCTGGGTTCCGGTGAAGGTATAGGTCGCGGTCGCCCCGGTCTGATCACTCCAGTGCTGGTCGCCGAAGAAACATTGCCCGCCGCAGCCGGTGTCCGCGTTCCAGGCGCCGGTGTACCGCACCGTGGTGTCGTTGATCCAGCTCGGTGACGGGCCGGGATCACCGGACGGGAGATCCTGCGTCGCGCCGATGGCCAGCGGGGCACCCAGGTCGGGGGTACCGTCCGCCTCGAACGAGATGCGCTGGATGCGGGTCGTGCGGTTCGTGTAGGTGAGTTCGCTGGTCGTCTTGGCGTGGTAGACGATCCACGTCTCGGTGCCGTCCGGGCTGGTGAAGAATCCATGATGGCCCGGACCGAAGACTCCTCGCGCATCCTGACGGGCGAACTGGTTGCCGTCGTGCTGAGTCCAGTTCGCCCGGCTCAGCGGGTCGGCGCCGGACGCCACGCTCATCATCCAGATGCCGTAGTCGGGCTTGCCGGTGTCACAGACCGAGTAGGTCATCCACGTGCGGCCGCCGCGGTAGAGGAATGCCGGGCCTTCGCGCACCTCGGGGCAGTGCCCGGCCGCGTTGATGCTGACCGCGTTGCCCGACACCGTCCACGGATCGGACATCGGGGCGAGGTTGATGCCGTTGTGCTGGAATTCGTTCCGGCCGCTCCAGGTCAGGTAGAGCCGTCCGTTGTGCTGCATGATGCCCGGGTCGATGGCGAACACGTCACGGTTGGGCGGAAACAGGCGGGCCTTGAAATGGTAGGGACCGAGCGGGTCGTCACCGTCGGACTCCAGCACGTAGAGCCGGTGGTTCTCGTCGACGCCGTCGTCCGCGGTGTAATAGAGATACCAGCGGCCGCCGCTGTGGAACAGCTCCGGTGCCCACAGGTGCTGATTGCGGGACGGGTCGCTGTCCTTCCACACTTGCACCGCCGTCGCCGTAAGCAGACCGGCCACGCTCGGCGCCCGCCTGATCCGGATGGCGTCACCCTCGGTCATCGCCAGGTAGTAGGCACCGTTGAAGTAGGTCATCGTCGGATCCGGGCCGGTGCCGATCGGATTCCGGAAGGTCCCGGTGGCCGCCCGCGCCGGCCCGGGGACGGCCAGCGCCAGCCCGAGGACAACGACGAGCGCCAGCCACGGGCGGCTCCACGAGTTCATTCGGGACAACAGCACAGATCCTCCAGGGGGACTGAGGGGGAAGCCGAAAGCCGGTACATAAGAGCAGGCCGGGTGCGTCTCTGGGGCGACGAACGCACCCGGCCTCCGACGCCGCTCGGCTGTGCTTACAGCCGGACAGCTCCGGTCACCGGTGCGTGGATTCGGGGCACGCACCGGCTGCGAGGCTCTACCCCCACAACGGACGGGAAGCGGACCCGGTTCACGACCGCACCCGCCGTTTCGATCAGTCCGGCCCGTCTGGGGTAACTCCAGGTCATCGGCGACGGAGTAAGCCTGCGAGGACACGAAGCGTGACGGTTGGCTTCAAGAAAGTCGATGGCGGCTCGAGCATCTCGGCGACTGCCTGAACTCGCTCGGACAGGACAGCGTCGCTCTCGGCCGCGGCATGCAAGCGGTCCACGTAGGCGCCGAAGGCACGCTCCACGGACGACCGCGGGAGGCCGAGCACCTTGCGGTCGACGGAGGTAGCCATCTGCCAGGCCGGATCGACCAGTTCGGCTGCGGAGGCGAAGAACCGGACGGCCAGATCCGGACCGCCCACCGCCACAGCGTCCCGCAGAGCGAGCGCCTCCAGCGCCGCCACCGTCATGCCCTGCCCGAAGAGGGGATTGAGGCTGCAGATCCCATCACCGATCACCAGCAGGCCCCTGGGGAACCGGCGCAGCCGTTCGTAGTGCCGGCGGCGGCCGGTCGGAAAGCGGTGCCGGTGGGGCGCGCCCAGCCATTCGGCGTCACGCAGCGCCGTCCCGACGAAGTGAGGAGCGAACTTTTCCGCGAACGTGACGAACTCGTCGAGGTCCGTCGGCGGATGATTACCCGCGTAGCCCGCCACCGACAGCAGGTGATGTCCGCCTTCCTGCTCGAACAGGCCCAGACCCGAGGGGCGGCCCGGCACCGGGGCGACCAGGACGACCTTCACATCACCCAGTGCCCCAGGGCGCAACCGGACGGCGCGGCTCACGTACCGCAGGTCGATCACGACCTCGCTCACCTCCGGCGCGGGGAAGCCGAGTTCCCGCAACCAGACCGGAGTTCGTCCATCCCGACCGGTGGCATCGACGACCAGATCTGCGGCCAGGTTCTGCTCGTCCTCATCCGCCGGAACTACCCTGACCGCAGTGACCTCTTCCCCGGACGGTCCGACGGTAAGGCCGAGCGCCACGCAGTTGTCGCGGATCTCGACGCTGGGCAACCCGCCGACCAGCCGCCTGATCTGCCCCTCGAGATAAGGGCGACTCGCCAGCAGGATGGGCTTTTCATGAAGGCCCCCGCCCCGGCTCAGCGTGCGACCACCGAAATCGGCCCAATAGTGCGGACCGCCGAAACTCTGCGGGACGCCGTCGGCCGCCATCCGGTCCAGCAGGTCCGGGAAGAGCTCATCCAGGATCCGCCCGCCGAGGGCGAGCAACGCGTGGACATGGGCGCCCTGGGGCACTCCGGGGCGCCCCTCCGGACCATCGGGGAGCCGATCCCGCTCGACCACGGTGATCCGCTCGAACCGCTCGGAAAGCACACGCGCAGCCAACAGCCCGGCCATGCCGGCCCCGATCACAACAGCATGACGGTGGGAACGACTCATCGATTTCTCCTGTCTCGTCGTTCCCTGCGACGAGAGGTATCCGGGCGAAGTTCACGGCAATGCTGAAATGGTCCAGCCGAGCGGCACGGGTGTCGCGGCAGCACGCGGCGTTCCCTCGGACGACTATCGAGGGAGCGCCAAGTATGTCCCTCCTACCCGGCCTGGTGCCGGGTCAGGAACTCCCGCATCAGCTCCGCCACTTGGTCGACCGAGGTCTCGAGGAGGAAGTGTCCGCCGTCGATGACGTGGATCTCAGCGTCTGGAAGGTCGTCGGCGAAGGCCAGGGCGCCGGCGGGACTGAAGATCTGGTCGCCGGAACCCCAGACGGCCATCAGGGGTGGGCGGTGGGTGCGGAAATATTGGTGCAGGCGTTCGTAGAGGGGCAGGTTGGAGGCGTAGTCGGCGAACAGGTCGAGCTGGATCGCGTCGTTGCCGGGGCGGGACACCAGGTGGTAGTCGTGCCACCAGACGCTCGGGTCGACCAGGGTCGGGTCGGAAACGCCGGTGAGGTATTGCCAGCGGATCGCGTCGATGGTCAGTGCCTCGCGCATGGCCTTCTCGGTGGCGGGGTTGGCATCCCGGTGGTAGGCCCAGACAGCTTCCCAGAAGGAAGGCACGAAGCCGGCTTCGTAGCCGTTGCCGTTCTGAGTGACGATGCCGGTGACGGCAGACGGGTCACCCAAGGCCAGGCGCCAGCCGATGGGGGCACCGTAGTCCTGGACGTAGATCGCGTAGCGGGTGACACCGAGCTGGGCCAGCAGGTCGCTCGTGAGTGCGGCCAGCGCGTCGAAGGTGTAGTCGAACTCGTCGGCCGGCGGCGCATCGGACAGGCCGAAGCCGAGGTGGTCGGGAGCGATCACGTGGAGGTCGCCGGCCAGCAGCGGGATGAGCTGCCGGAACATGTTCGAGCTGGTCGGGTAGCCGTGCAGGAGCACGATGGTGGGCTGGGCCGGGTCGCCGGCCTCGCGGTAGAAGAGCCGATGCCCGTTCACCGTGGCGTACTTGTAATGCACTGTCATCCTAACCTCCTAAACCGTATAGGCGGTTAGAACAATGCCTGCCGTCGGATGACCTGTCAACCGGACGGCAGTTGCCGCCAGGCCTCGAGGGACCCGGCGGCGACTCACCAGGAACTCACTCAGGAGGAGGCTCCGGCAGGTTCGGTCGATCCGTCTCGCGCGCCATCAGCTGATCAGTCCAGCAGCCCGAGCAGAGCCTGCTCGACGACCTCGGTGAGGGCCGGATGAATGTAGATGACGTCCTGGGCCACCTGGCGGGCCGTCTGGCCGAGCGCCATAGCCTGCACCAGAGGCTGAATCAGGAGAGCCGCGTCCGGCCCGATCAAGTGCGCGCCCAGCAGCTTCCCCCCGCCCGGCTCGGCCAGGAGCTTCACGAAACTCGTCGTGTCCTCCAACCCCCATCCGTACGCCGTCGAGGCGTAGTCTCGAACGGCGACCTGGAAGTCGATACCCCGGGCGCGAGCATCCTGCTCGGTCAGTCCGACCGAGGCGATCTGCGGTTCGGAGAAGACCGCGTGCGGTGCGGTCAACGACGGCAAGGCCCGCAGATCATCCGGGCGGGCCAGGTTGTGCAGTACCGTACGGCCCTCCGCGTTCGCCATGTGCTTGAGCTGATAGTGGTTGGCGACGTCGCCGAGGGCCCACACCCCCGGCACACCGGTTCGGCCGTACTCGTCGGTCCGCAGATGCCCGTGACCGTCGACCTCGAGCCCACCGGCCGCAACATCCAGCAGATCAGTGTTCGGTCGTCGGCCGACGCTGACGAGCAGCGTCTCGGCAGTCAGCACCGACTCCCCGTCCGGGCCCTTCACCGTCACCGCGATCCCTGAGCCTTCCCGATCGACCCGGACGACGTCGGAGTTCAGCACCAGACGGTGCCGCTCGGCGGCCAGCATCGTGAACCGTTCCGAAATGTGCTCGTCCTCGTTCATCAGCAGTCGCGGCCCGCGATGGACGATAGTCACGTCACTGCCGAAGGCTTCGAAGACGTAGCCCAGTTCGGCCGCGACGAAGCCGCCGCCGATGACGATCATCGACTCGGGCCGCTGGTCGATCCGCATGATCGTGTCCGACGTGTGGTAGTCCACGTCCGCCAGGCCGGGAATCTCCGGTACGACCGGGCGGGAACCGGCCACGACCAGGATCGTCTCGCCGCTGATCACCTCGTCGCCGACCATCAGTTGCCGCGGGCCGACGAAGCGGGCCGGCTCGGTGAAGACGTCGACGCCCTGGGCGTGCCGGTAGTCCACCGCCGATTTGTGCAACGGGTCGATCCGCCCGAAGACCCGGTCACGGACGGCCGGCCAGTCGACCCGGTCGACGCTCGCGTGCACCCCCAGTCGCGCCGCCCGCCGGGCGGTGGTCGCGGTGTCCGCCGCGACCACGAACATCTTCGACGGGATACAACCCCGGTTGAGGCACGTCCCACCGAACCGGTCCGGTTCAACAATGGCCACGCGCTTCCCACCCGTCGGAGGGGGCAGCACCATGTTGCCGGTGCCCGCCCCAAGAACCACTACGTCGTACGCCTGCACGTCGGCCAACCTTTCTGTCGGAGCATGCGCGTCAAGGAAGTCGCCGCGCTCAGGCCGGCCCAGGACCAAGCCCCCACCTGGAACGTCGCCGTCCAGAGCGCGGCACTATGCACGACGAGCGACGGCAGCGTGCGGTTCACGCACCCGACCGCGCCCCCTCGACCGACGGCGCCGGAGACCGGAGCCTTACCGGCCTCGATCACCGATGCTGACGTCAGAGCTGGTGCAGGACCCGGACCCGATCGGCGAGCGCCCGCTGGGTGAAGGCGGCCCGCGGCAGCACATGGTCGAAGCCGTGGACAAGTCCCGGGTGCACATGTAACTCGGTGGAGACACCGGCCTGCCAGAGCTTCCGGGCGTACGCCACACTCTCCTCGCGGAAGATGTCGAGCTCACCCACCTCGATGTAGGCGGGCGGCAGGCCGGTGGCGTCGGTGAGCCGGGCCGGTGCCGTGACCGCCTCGGCCTCGTTGCCGCCGAGCAGGGCCGTCCAGCCGACATGGTTGTTCTCGTAGGTCCACGAAGCCAAGGCAGCCAAGTGGGGGTCCGGCTCGGTCGTCCGGTCGTCGAGCATCGGGTAGAGCAGAATCTGCCGGGCCACGGGCACTGCCCGATCACGAGCCAGGATGGCAGCCCCGGCCACGAGCCCCCCACCCGAGCTGTGCCCGAAAAGCCCGATCCGGGCGGGATCCACGCCGAGCTCCTCCGCGTGCTCGTGCAGCCAGACCAGACCGGCGAAGACATCCTCGACCGGCCCGGTGCCACGAGTCTCGGGCGCCAGCCGGTAGGCCACGGACAGGACCGGCACCCCGCTGCGGACCACGTGGTCGGCGATGATCGGCGCGAACAGGTCGACACTGCCTGCGATCATGCCACCGCCGTGCGCGTGCACCACCGCCGATCCGGGGGCCTTACCGGTGGTGAACCAGCTCAACTCGAGTTCCGCGCCATCCTCGGTCCTGGTGGTGAATCGGGTACGGTTCACCCCGGCCGGCGCGGGCGCGGCCGAGCCGAGCTGACGGTAGAGAACTGCCACAGCATCGCGAATGTCCTTCCACCCCGGCGGGACGGACGGTTGCCCGCCGGGCCCGGTGACGGCGGCGAGCTCCGGGTGGACGACGAAAGACATCGGTAACTCCTCGAGGTTTTCCAATGGGGGTCGATCGAGGATGCTAGAAACTAGAGCCCGCTTCAGATCAAGTCGGAACCCCTGCGAAGGAAGGGCGAATTCTCGGCCATGAACGGCGACACCTTCAGCAGCGGCGAGGTGAGTGAGATCACCGGCCTGAGTGCGCACACCCTGCGGTACTACGAGCGGGAGCAGCTTTTCCCCCGCCGCATCGAACGGTCGAGCAGCCGGTGGCGCACCTATACGGCGCAGGACGTCGAGTGGCTGCTGGGCTGCAACCGGTTGCGTGCTTCGGGAATGCCCGTGGCCGACATCCGGCGGTACGCGCAACTCGTCGCCGCCGGGCCTGGGAACGAACCGGAGCGACTGGCCCTGATGCAGGCACATCAACGCCGGGTGGACGAGCACATCGCTCAGCTACAGGTCAGCAGCGACGCCATCGCGGCCAAAGTGAGCACCTACGCGGACGCTGTCTCCGCGGGGACGGCGTCCCGGCTGTGGACGGGTGAGGAGCCGCTCGTCTGCGTCCTGGCCGCGAGCGACACCGTGGCCATGGCCAAACTCAGGCGCAGCCGCTCGGCCCCACGTAACGACGCGCCGGGTTCCGCCCACTCACCGGCATGAACGACGGCCGTCGGACCGACGAGTACGCCGCCCTGGCGAACGACGACCCTTTCCCCGGCCCTCGTGAACCGGACAATTTGTCACGGCGCCTCGGGCGACGTGGAAGGGCGCGTACTGCTGACTTCGTGCCGGCCTGAGGGCGAGACGCCGATCAGGCCTCCTGCACACAAAGTTGTTCGCGACGGAACTCACCGGGCGGCACCGTGGTGGCTCACGGGGCGGACACGTACGGTGCGACCGTGACTGATTCTCAGACCTTCGTCCTGATCCCGGGCGCCTGGATGGGCGCGTGGTCGTGGCATCCGGTGGCACGTCACCTGCACGAACAAGGCCATAGCGTGGTCGCTCTGACGCTGCCCGGCCTCTCGTACGGCGACGACCCCACCGAACTCCGCCTGGCCGACGCGGTGGACTTCGTGGCGGGTGAACTCGACCGTCGTGCCCTGACCGACGTCGTGCTGGTGTCACACAGCTGGGGCGGCTATCCCGCCACCGGCGCCGCCCACCGGAAGCTTGAGCGCGTCGCCAAGGTGTTGTACTACAGCGCGGTCGTGCCGGCCCTCGGCGTGTCCATGGCCGACGAGAACCCTGTCTACGGCGAGATCCTCCGCGCGGCGGTCACCGCTGCGCCCGACGGCGCCGTGCCCTTGACGCTCCCGGCGATCCGGGGCGGCCTGATGCCGGGCGAGTCCCCGGACCTGCAGGAGCTGGTGGCCGGGCTCGTCCGGCCGCAACCGGGCGGCTACATGGTGGATGCGCTCGACGTGCCGCCCGTGACCGAGATCGGCCTGCCGGCGGCCTACCTGCTCGGCGCCGACGACAACTCCCTGGCCCGGCCGGGCGACGAGTTCGCCGACCGGCTCGGCCTCAAGGCGGTCACCGTGCCGGGCGGTCACATGGCCTTGCTGTCACGCCCGGCCGAGATCGCTGAGGCACTGGTCGAGGCCGCGTAGCGGGCTCGGCTCTCGAGGATGGCGTCGTAATGCCCGTCCGACCACGAGATCAGCGGCTTGATGAGGCCGACCAGTGACTGCCCGGCCGGCGTGAGCTCGTAGCTGGTGGTCGCCGGGTTACGGAAGACCAGGCCGTCCCGGTCGAGCTCACGCAGGGTCAGGCTCAGCATCCGCTGGTTGATCTGCGAAGCTCGGCCGAACTCCGAGTACCGCCGCGGCGCGGTGTCCAGCAGCGTCAGCACCAAGGCGCTCCACTTGCCGCCGACGTGGCCGAGCACGTCGCGCCGGACCGCACAGAAGTCCTTGGGCGTCATCATGCACTCCTTTGCCGGTGCTCCGTGCAAGCAGCGGCGCTTGGCGCCGGATGATCTCAGGGTAAAACCCATCGCTGGCTGACTCTACCCACGCAGTTCTGCAGAACCAGAGCCGTGTCCGATTCTGCGAGCACGCCCAGACATCGACCTGATGCGGCACTGCGCAGCGTGCCGTCCGGCTTGGGTCGCCAGACCTGCGCCGCGGCGGCTCCGCAGGTGAACAGCACCACCCGGGTGCCGGCCGCGGTGCCGCCGCCTCGCACCGTCATGCACAAACCCTGAACTTCCAGCCGGCCGTCCCGGCGCACCGTCCACAGCTGAGCCGCACTGTCGTTGCAGGGAACCACCTGCAGCCGGTTCCCGTCCGCCGCCACGGACGAGTTGTTGTCCGCGCAGCCACCGGAGTCACTCCTGATCTCGCCGGCCCGCGGGTCGGGAGTCGGGGTGGGCTCGTCGGGGCGAGATGGCGCGGCCGAAGGCGCCCGCGACGCCGGAGACGAATCACGGGGGCGCTGCGGGGACGTTCGTGGCGTCGTCGCCGGCCGCGAACGCGCCGGCCCAGCGGCGGTGGAAACCGGGGACGGGCGTGATCCGATGATCAGCGGAGATTTCGGCTCCGAACCGGTCGAAACCACCGCAGCCTCCTGCCCGATCGGGTTCTCCCCGGCCCGTTGCAGCAGCCCGACACCACCGGCCGACAATACGATCACTGCGGCGATCACCGACCACAAGACGACGCGGCGTCGGGGGCGAGGAGGCCGGACGACTGCCGCCGGCTGCTCTCGGCCGGACGGCACGTCGACACGGTTACTCGGCGATCCGGCCGAGCTGTTCCCACCCGACGGCATGATGCCGGCGACCGCGGCCCGAGAGGTCGGCAGGGCTCCGGCCAGACCGTCGCGGCAACGTTCGATGATGTCCCGCACCGCCGGGCGGTCCTGCGGCTCACGGGCCACGCAGGCTCTGATCAGAGCGGCCAGGTACGGTCGACGCCGTCGCAGTCGATCTCCTCGAAGCACACCCTTTTGAAGACCGATTCCATGGTCCCCTTACCGTAGGGTTGCCGGCCGGTGGCCGCGAACGCGATGGTGGCGCCCAGACCGAACAGGTCGGCCGCGGGCGTCAGGTCTCCGTCCTCGAACAACTCGGGAGCGACGTAATGCGGCGTCCCCATGGTCAGTCCGGTTTCGGTCAACCGGCTCTGAGCCGGTCCGCGCGCGATACCGAAATCGATGAGTCTCGGGCCCGTCGGCGACAGAATGATGTTCTGCGGCTTCACGTCACGGTGGAAGATCCCATGCGCGTGGATGTCGCCGATCCCCTCGGCCAGGGCAGCCATCAGCTGCAGACACTCGGCCGGCGGGATCGCCCCGTCCCGGGCGATCACCTTGGACAGCGTCGGACCGGGGATGTACTCGGTCGCCATCCAGAACGGCCGCCCGGTCAGGTCGAAATCGATGAGCGCGGCCGAGTAGGCGCTACGAACACGCCCCAACGTCTCCACTTCACGCTGAAATCGCTGGACGGTCTCCGGCTCCCACTCGCCGAGCGGATTCAGGACCTTCACGGCCGCCGGTCGACCCCCCGGGGTACGCCCCAGATAGACCGTTCCCATGCCGCCGCTGCCGAGCCGGCTCTCGAGCTCGTAGCGTCCGATGTAGGCAGGGTCTCCCGAACGTAGCGGCTCCACCGATCCAACCTCTGCGTCATGTCGTCGATTCGGCACCAGCCGCTGTCACGTACGAACTCCATGACGAGAAAAAGCGCCTGACGGTTCGGCAAAATGGGAACGGATCGCGCTGATCGGCCGGTGGCGACCCGCCATGTGCAACAGCCGCCGCTCGCCGTAGCCCTGTCGAGATCGCATGAACCCTCGTCGAACTGACGACGTCGATGGGACCGTGAACAACAATCTCGCCCACCTCAAGCACTACGTGGACACCTCGTACGACAGTCATCGCTGGAAAGCGCTGCCCCTGCGACCGACCGACATCGTGGTGGCGACACCCGTGAAGTCGGGGACCACGTGGTTACAGATGATCTGCGCCTTGCTGGTGTTCCAAGGCTCCGAATTTCCGGCTCCGCTCGGGGTTCTGTCGCCGTGGCTCGACCAGACGGTCGATCCGGTCAGCGACGTCGTCAATCGGCTGGAGGCGCAGCAACACCGACGGATCATCAAGTCGCATACGCCACTGGACGGTATTCCGACCAGACCCGGGATGACGATCGTCGCGGGCTCCCGCCATCCCCTCGATGCTGCCCTGTCGTTCTATCACCAGATTCGAAATGTTGACTTCCAGGCGGTGGCGCTCCGGCTCGGTCTACCCGCCACGTTCGATCCGACCCCGGTCGAGGACGAGCACGAGTGGCTCGCAGATTGGATCAACGACGAGACCCGTCCCGCGTCCAACCAGTCCCTGCTCGGTCTGCTCCGGCAGAACCGGCTCGCCTGGGACCGGCGGAACGATCCCGGCATCGTACTCGTCCACTACGCGGACCTGGCCGCCGATCTGGAAGGCCAGATGCGTCGAATCGCCGGTCGTCTGAACATCAACGTTCCGGAGACGCGATGGCCGGACCTGGTCGAAGCGGCTTCTTTCCAGCGGATGGCGGACCGGGCCGACGACTTGCTCCCGACCGGTCAGTTCAAGAGTTCGAGGGCCTTCTTCCGAGGCGGCCGATCAGGCGATGGCGCCCGACTTCTCAGCGCGGCCGAGACCGACCGTTACTACGCACGCGCCGCCGGCGAGCTGAACAACGAACTGCTCGGCTGGCTTCATCGGCCGTAGATCACGGCAGCTCCGAGCCGTACCCGCTCACGAAGGAAAACCCCTACAAATATCACTTTTAACCCAATATGCCACGATTCGGATGGTCCGCCGACCATCTTCGTGGGATGGCAGTCGAGACGAGCAGGCTCAGCATCGAGTACGGGGCCGGCGGCCTGCCTGTCTCGCACACCGACGGGGCCGGCTCCCGCATTGAGTTCGCGTACAACGCCGACCTGCGGCTGACCGCGGTCACCGACCCGGACGGGCGGGTATGGCGGTACACCTATGACCCGGCCGGCCGGCTGGCCGGAGAAACCGACTTCGACGGTCGCACTCAGAACTACCGCCGGGACGCCGACGGGCGGTTGACCGCACACGTCAACGCGGCCGGCGGGACGACCCACTACCGGTACGACGGCTCGGGCCGACTGGTCGAACGCCGCGCGGGGGCGGCGGTCACCCGGCGACAGTACGATCCGGCCGGGCGGGTCGTCGAAGTGACCAACTCGGACGCGGTGGTCAGGCTCGAGTACGACGCCCAAGGCCGGGTGGTCGCCGAGACGGTAAACGGCCGGACTGTACGGACCACGTACGACGGAGAGCACGTCGCCTTCCAGACCCTGCCCTCGGGGCAGGAGATCGGCTGGAGTCCGGACCCCCTGGGCCTGGACGTCGATGTTCCGGAGATCGACCGTTCCTACGCTCTCGATCAGGCCGGCCGGATCCGCGCCGTCAGCATCGGCGGACTGGTGATCGAGCGCTACGACTACGACCGGGCCGGCAACCTCGTCGGGGAAGGCGGGATCCGCTGGCTTTTCGACGGCACCATGCTGATGAGCACCACGACTGCCCGCTTCACTTACGACGCCCTGGGCCGCCTCTGCAGCCGCACCGATCCCGCCGGGAACTGGCGGTTCTCCTGGGACGACGAGGACCAGCTCAGCCAGGCCACCACGCCCACCGGCGACCGGTGGCGCTACCGGTACGACGGTTACGGCCGCCGGATCGCCAAACAGCGCCTCGGCGCCGACGACACCGTGCTGCACGAAACAACCTTCACGTGGGCGGGTGACCTGCTCGTCGAGGAGGAAGGTCCGGACGGCACCGTCGCCTGGGCATACCGGTCCGGCGTTCCGATCAGTCAGACCGGCCCCGCAGGCCGGCACACCGTTGTGACTGATCCGGCCGGCACCCCCACCCACCTGATCGACGCGGACGGCGCCACCTATTGGCAGACGACCGGCACACTCTTCGGCCGGCATCCCGTCCTCGCTGCCACTCCCCTGCGCTTCCCCGGCCAGTACCACGACATCGAAACCGGCCTGCACTACAACCGGTTCCGCTACTTCGACCCCGCCACCGCCCGATACCTCAGCCCCGACCCCCTCGGTCTCGCCGGAGGACCCACCCCCACCGCCTACCCGGCCAACCCGCTCACCACCATCGACCGGCTCGGCCTGGCCGGCTGCACCGTGCCCCAACCTTCGCTGAACCCGTTCGATGGCCGGCCGAGCACCATGCCCGACCGGGCCGTCCCCCCGACCGCCGAAGCGATCACTCGCGCTCTCCGGCCGGCGACGGTGTCCGGTTCTGACCGAGGTCAGTCCGACCCAACTGGACCTGAGCCGATATTGAGCAAGCCGGTACTACGTTCCCAAAGGTCATGAGCTACCGGCGGGACCTTGACTGTTCGTAGTTTGCCGTTCTCGTAGTAGCCCCCACGCTGCCAGCTCTGGCCCGGCTCGGACGTCGCCAACCACACCAACTGTCGTGCGGCCTTCTCCGGCGGCTGGAAGACGAGACGCGGCAGGGGAGACCGAAAGAGCGTGCCGACGGGGCTGCGGCTGCTTCGCGCGAAATTCGAGGCAACACCACCGGGATGAAACGCCACGGCCGAGATCCCTTGAGCGCGATAGCGGCGATCGAGTTCCGCGGTGAACAGAAGGAGTGCCAGTTTAGCGTTGCCGTAGGCGCGCACAGGTGAGTACCGGTGCTCGTTGTTCAGGTCATCGAGGTCAAGGCGAGCGCTCAGCCGAGCGGCGTTGCTGGACGTTTGGATCACCGTTGCCTGCCCAGCAGTCAACGCCTCCAACAGCAGGTTCGTCAGGAGGAACGGCGCGAGGAAGTTCACCTGGAAGGTGAGCTCGAAGCCGTCCTCCGTCTCCGTACGCCGGCCGAGAATGGCTCCGGCGTTGTTTGCCAGCACGCTGATGCGCGGACAGCCGTCTTGGCCGGTCCTTTTCCCTGGTTCAGACCCGGTTCTGAGGCCACGCAGGTTTCTCCTTCACGATCTTCAAACAATTCGGTGGATGTG
Source organism: Paractinoplanes polyasparticus (assembly GCF_019710575.1). Classification (GTDB taxonomy): domain Bacteria; phylum Actinomycetota; class Actinomycetes; order Mycobacteriales; family Micromonosporaceae; genus Actinoplanes; species Actinoplanes polyasparticus. Next base: position 21,306 of record NZ_JAHWFK010000075.1, read on the forward strand.
CGACTACCGCGCCCGCACCAGCGACGTAGGCGCAGCCGCGCCGGTTCACGGCCTGCGACTGCAACGGCACTGAACCGCGGCGGGCTTGGAGCCGTCGAGGTAGTCGAGGCAGTCGAGGCAGTCGAGGCTCAGTGCACGACGCCGAGCAGACCTCTTCAGTCATCGACCACCGCCACGCCGCGACCTCAACCGGCCGCCCCACTCACCGAACGCGTCCCGGCCACGAAGGACTTCTCGTGAACAAGACTGTTCAGATCTTCCTCATCGCGCTCGCTCTGGTCCTGGGCGTCGCCGGCCCAGCGGGAGCGGCGAACTCGCCGTACGCTCCGGTGCACCGTCCTGGACCGCGGCTCTCTGTCCCCGTCGCCGACCTGCGCGCGGCCGTCGAGTGCTCGCCGGACGCCACCTCGTCGCGGAAGCCGGTGGCCCTCTTCGTGCCGGCGACCGCGCTCGACCCCGGGCAGTTCGCCTGGAACTGGTTCCCCGCCTTCGACCGTGTCGGCCGGCCCTACTGCTCGGTGCGGTTGCCCGCGTTCGCGCTGGGCGACATCCAAGAGAGTGCCGAATATCTGGTGTACGCCATCCGGCACGTCCACCGCATCAGCGGCCGCCGGATCGCCGTGGTCGGCCACAGTCAGGGTGGCGTCGACGCGCGGTTCGCCCTGCGCTTCTGGCCGGACACGCGAGCTCTCGTCGCCGACTACGTGGCGATCGGCTCGCCCCAGCACGGCAGTCTGGGCAACGACGCCGGCTACCCGGACGGCACCCCGGGCCCGGCCGCGCTGCTGCAATTGCGTACGAATGCTCGCCTCGTCCAGGCTCTCAACTCCCGCGCCGAGACCTTCCCCGGGATCTCCTACACGACGATCGCCACCGAACACGACCAGTTCGTCACTCCCATTTCCTCGGCCGCACTGCGGGGGAGCCGTCGCCAGGTGGCCAATGTGACGGTGCAGGACATCTGCCCGGCGAACGCCACCGAACACGTCGGCCTCGGCACCGCGGACCCGGTCGCCTACGCGCTCACCATGGACGCGCTGAGCCACGAGGGCCCGGCCCGCCCGTCGCGGATCAGCCGCGGTGTCTGCTCGCAAACCCTCATGCCCGGCGTCGATCCGGCCACCTACGAGCGGGACTTCGCCGCCACCAACGAGGCGATCGCCGCCAACGTGACCGCCGCCCGCCTGGTGCCGCGCGAACCCGCACTTGAGCCGTACGTCTTCGATCGTTGCCCTCCGAAGGCGTGAGTATCCGCCAGTACGAGAAATGGCCAGACGTCAGCTCTTGAGGAGTTCAACCGGGATCATCCGGTCGTCCAGCCCCAGCGGCGGCCCGAGGACCGCCTGACCGGTGGCCCTGGACGCTTCGGCCAGGGCGTCGTCCGACAACTCCCAGCCGTCCGGACGAGGCTGCCGCACGTCACGGCCGGCTCGCCGGAAGAAGCTCTCCAGACCCGCCGGGGTCGTGACTGCGACGATCTCGGCGTCGGAGGTGAGCCGGTAGGCCATCGGCACACCGCGGGGCACCACGAAGACGCCACCGGCTGACAGCTCGTACCGGTGCTCGCCGGCCCAGAAGACACCACTGCCGCTGAGCAACAGCATGATCTCGTCCTCACGGTGGTGGACGTAGACCGGCGACGCCGACCCGGCCGCGGCGCTGGATCGGAACAGGGTCAGCCGACCGCCCGTGTGCTGCCCGCTGAGCGGGATCCGCATGAGCCCGCCGCCGATCCACTCGATCGCCTCGTGCTCGTCGGGCTGTGCCGCGTACGGCGTTCCCGTGTTCAGCGGGCCGGTGGAGGTCATGGGCAGGGTGCCGTCCGGGCCGAGCGGCGGTCCGAGGATGGTCTGACCATTGGCCGCGGCCGCCTGGCCCATGGTCGCCGGCGTGATGTTCCATCCCGCGGGCTTCGGTTCGGAACGGTCGTGACCGGCTCCGCGGAAGAAGCCTTCCAGCCCGGCCGGCGTGCTCAGCGCCAGCATCTCGGCGTCGGAGGTGATGCGGTACGCGTGCGGAACCTCACGGGGCAGGAAAGCCACTCCACCCGCCTCGACCTCGAAGCGACTGGCGCCGGACCAGAACGTGGCGCTTCCGCTCAGCATCATGACGATCTCATCCTCGCGGGAGTGGACGTGGGCCGGCGAAGCCGCCCCCGCGGGGGCGAGAGATCGGAACATCGCCAGGTGACCGCCGGTGTGTTCAGCAGCCAGCAGCACCTGCATGGTTCCGCCGTTGAGCCACTCCAGTTGCTGGTGTTCGGTAGCTTGCGCAGCGTAGGGGAAAGTCATGGAACGGTCCGTCCGGTTCGTCGGGCGTGCATGGTCGGGCGCCACGCTAAAGGGCCGGTCCGGCACCTCAGCAGCCCGGAAGACAGGGATTGATCCAAACCACCGAACGCCGTACAGTGGGTAGTTTTATGGCACGCTTATCAGTAATGGAACGCGATGCCCTGAACGGCGTCGAACGCGCCTGTCAGGCCGGCCTGGGTTCCCGCGCCCTGCGCACCGAGATCGCGGCCCGGCTCAGCCGGGTGATCGCGTACGACGCCTACTGCTTCGCCACCACCGATCCGCACACTCTCCTGCTCACCGATGAGGTGTCCCACAACATCCCGGTCGGCGGCGAGTCGGTCGCCGCCCACAACGAGTACCTGGTCGACGACGTCGACAAGTTCGCCGACCTGGCCCGATCCCGGCGAACGGTAGGCGTCCTCGGCCTCAGCACCGGCGGCGAGCCCGGGCGCAGCCACCGGTTCCGCACCGTCCTGCCCATGCTGGAAGCCAAGGACGAAATGCGCATTGTCTTCGTCACCGGCCAACGCTGCTGGGGGGCGATCTCCCTGTTCCGCGGTCACGACCGCACCGGATTCACGCCGCGGGAGGCGGCATTGGCCCGGGTGGCCGCGCCCCCCATCGCCGCCGCGCTGCGTCGAGCCGCCTGCCGGCCTCGCACTTTGCCGGACGACCTCGCGGACCCGACCGGTCCCGGCGTCCTGTTCTTCGACCACAACGACACGTTGACGATCACCAACGAGGCTGCCGAGCGCTGGCTCGAGGAGCTGTCACCGCACCGGATCGCGCTGCATGAGGTCTGTGCGGCCACTCGGGCCGGCCTGGGCTCGTCCTGCCTCCGGTTCCGCTCACGGGCCGGCCGATGGCTCTCGCTGCACGGTTCGACCGTGTCCGACGGTGGCGTGGCGGTCGTCGTCCAGCCCACGCCGACGTCGGACATCGTCCGTATGCTGACGCTCGCCCATGCGCTGACCCCACGGGAACAGCAGGTGCTGCAATGTGTGATCGCGGGTACGCCGACCTCCGCGATCGCCGCCGAGCTCCGGATCACGGCGAGCACCGTGGAAGCCCACCTGAAATCGCTGTTCGCCAAGTTCGGCGTAGCCGGTCGTCGCCAACTGGTCCCCCAGCTGATCGGGGAGGTCTACCGGCTCTGAGACGCTCGAGCCGCGCCTTGCCGGGCGGTCAAGGGACCAGCTCGTAGAACCTGGCCCCAGTGCGTACGAGCCGCAACACAATTCTGGCTCGGGCACAAACCTCAGCAACGGTCACCCGTCACCGATCTATCTGGCATGGGTTCTGAGCTCGCCTGGTCTGCTACGGTCCGCCGGTTGAGTGTCGCAGTCGCGGTGCTTTTGAGTGTCGGCCTGATCGCTGGTATAGGCACGTACCTTGCCCGGACCACGTCGGCCGCACGGGCCAAAGTCATCAGCGAGTACGAAGCCCGGGCCGTCACCTCCGCGGACCTGATCGCCGGAACTCTGGCCGCCAGCGACGCCAAGACCCGAGCCACCGGCGAGGAATCGTTCGCCGGCGACCTCGCCGACCTGCGGACTCAGATCGGCCTGCAAATTGTGGGCGCACCCTGGTACGCCGTGCTCGACGCCAACGGCGATCGACTGATCGTGGACCCGGTGTCGAAGCAGGCGGAAGGCACCGATCTGACGGCGGATGAGGGCTTCCGGATCGCGTCGCAGACCGGGAAGCTCGCGTTCGGCGAGGTGCGAACCGGATCGGACGGTTCGTACGCGCTCGCGTTCCAGCCCTACGACACCGCCCGCGGCCGGCGGATCCTCACCCTTCCGATCAGCTTGGCCGACCTCTCGACCATTCTCACCGGGGCCCTCGACCGCACCTCCAGCATCTCGTATGTCGTCGACGGCAACGGCCGGGTCGTCGTCTCCTCCCAGGACGGGGTGGCCGGGTCGGCGCTGACCGACGCCGCCCTGCTCAAGGACGCGATGCAGAACACCCGCGGCGTACACGGCGACCGGTACTTCGTCGCCCGGCCGGTCGAGGGCAGTGACTGGCGGCTGATCCAGACCACCTCGGGCTCGAAGCTGCTGGCCCCGGTCCAGGCCAACGCCCGGGTCGCCTGGCAGATGTTCGCCGCGTTCGCGTTCGCCATGGTCATCATCGTGCTGATCGGATATTTCGTCCTGCGCGGCTCGGCCCGGCTGGCCCAGGCGCGGATGCACGACGCCCTGACCGGCCTGCCCAACCGGGCGCTGTTCCTGGAACGTGCCGACGCCACCATCGCGGACTGGCGCCGCAAGCGACCGACCGGCGACACCGGTCCGGTGGCGGCTCTCTTCCTGGACCTGGACGGCTTCAAGCCGGTGAACGACACCTACGGTCACGCCGCCGGCGACGCACTGCTCAAGCAGGTAGCACTGCGGCTGGTCGACGCCACTCGGCCGGAGGACATGGTGAGCCGCTTCGGCGGCGACGAGTTTCTCGTGCTCTGCCGCAAGCTGCGCACCGAACAGGATGCGGTCGCGGTCGCCGACCGGATCCGCGACTACGTGTCCGAGCCGTTCGAGATCGGCGGGCGCTCAGTGACGATCGGTGTGTCCATCGGTATCGCGCTGCTTGACGAGCAGATACAGGAGGCGGCGGCCCTGATCCACCACGCGGACCTCGCCCTCTACCGGGCCAAGGAGAACGGCCGGGGCCGAGTCGAGATCTTCGATCATTCCCTGGTCCGGTGAGTACTGCACAGGTCAGTTCTCGATCTGCTCGACCGGCGCCTCCGACGACCAGACCTCGATCCCCTCGGGGCCGAGCAGGACCAACCGGCCATCATCGGTCACCACCACACGCTGCACCGCCCGGCCGCCGGTGCCACTGCTCCAGACCGGCACGCCGGACGGCTCGAAGAGCACCAGATCCCCACCGGCCTGCAACACCAGACGATTCTGCAGGCCGGCCCACTCACGATTCGACGTGCCGGTGCGCCAGACCGCACTACCGTCAGCCGCACGATAGATGACGACATCCCCGTCGTCCTGCTGGACCAGAACGAAGTCACCCGACGGTGAGGGCATTGAGCCGTTGCGAAGGTTCTGGCCCGGCAGCAACTGGTTGATCGTCGGCCAATCGTCTGCCACCGGTATCGCACCCAGGCGTTGGTGCGGCGTCGGACCACCCGGATAGGCGCCTTCGTCATCGAGAGCGTCCAGATAATCGGCGAAGTCCATGTTGCCGATCGACAGGTTGATGTCGATCAACGCCAGTTCCGGAATCGTCGTCCGGAATCGGAGGCCACGGTCCTCGCCCTCGACGCCGACGACCAGCACCGTCTGGTCGGTGAACCGGTCGGCGACAGCGAGATACAGGTAGTGGGCCTCGTCGGGGACCAGCGCGAGCAGCTGCGACACGGACAGGCCCGCACAGCCGGGGTCGTCGATCACCGGCAGGTGGCCGAGTGAACCCTCTCGGTCGTGGTCGCGGACTCTGGAGACGAGGTCGTTCCAGGCGGGCTGGTCCGCGAAATCGGTACGCACCAGAACGGCATCAGCGTCGGCCGGAAACATCGTCACAGGGTCCTCTCCCCCGACTCCACGACCGGCTCGTCACCGAGATCGGCGGCGGAGCTCGGAAATGTCGTCGACGCTCTGATCGAGCGGTCCACGCGGTAGCGGGCCGGCGAATGACCGGTGATCCGCTTGAAAGTACGGATGAATGAGCTTTCCGATCCGAACCCGAACTCAGCAGCGAGCGAGCCGACAGTACGGTCAGTGGTGCGCAGCAACCTGCCGGCCGACTGCACCCGCCAACGAGCCAGATAGTCCAGCGGAGGCACGCCCGCGGTGTCTCTGAAGTGCAGGGCGAAGGCGCTACGGGACATGCCCGCCACTGCAGCCAGACTCGCCACGGTCCACGGCTCACCAGGGTCGCGGCTCATCCGGGCCAGCACCGGCCGCAGCCGTTCGTCAGCGAGCGCACGCAGCCACCCCGCCGGCACATTCGGCCGCACGAGTACGCCGCGCAGTGTCTGCACGAACAGGACGTGGGTGAGGTGATCACGCATCGCACCGGTGCCGGGGGTATCCAGTGAGGTCTCCGCGGACAACAGTTCCAATACGGGCCGCAGGTTCGCGGCCTCCGGCGTGCCGGCCCTGATCGCGGCCACCCTCGGCAAATGGTCCAGCAGCAGGATCGCGGCAGTCTCATCGAACGAGAGCGCTCCGCTGATCGCCGAGGTAAGACCTGGCTCTCCGGGTTCGACGTGGTGATAGACCGTGTCCGGCCAAGCTCGCTCGAACACGGCCATTCCGTCGGCCGGCTCATGGTCCGGTTCGCTTCCGATCGTGTACGGCTCACCGCTGGTCAGCAGGTAACAATCCCCCTCGGAGAGACGAAGCCGCACGTCATCACCAGCGGTCAGCCACAGATTGCCGCGCAGAACGGCACCGACCCGGATGTGGCGATATTCGGCGAAGCTCAGGGCCCAGTCCCCGCTGACCTCGAGACGGCACGGCGGCGCGACCCGCACGTCGAGCAGATCGAGCACGTCGGACAACGGATCCACCAAGCCTCCTGGACGATTCGGCGATAACCCTGGACTGCGGGTCATGGTCCCCCCGCCCAGCACTACATAAATTTTCTGGTGCACATTCGTTCAACCTGAAAGAGGCACCAATGAGTTTGGGCCTGCATGTTCCCCAGGACCGCGGCACGACGGTGTGGTTCAACGGCGACATCCTCACCGTCAAACTGACCCGTGATCAGACAGCCGGCACCGTCGGGCTGGTCAAGGCGGCCGTACCACCCGGTGGCGGACCCGCTGCGCACAGCCATATGCACGCTGACGAGACGTTCTACCTGATCGACGGCGAGCTGGAGTTCCTCAAGGGCGATCGCGTCTTCACGGCGCGGGCGGGCGACGCCGTCTTCATCCCTCGCGCCACCCGGCACCGGTTCAAGAATGTCAGCCTGACCCCGGCCAGCATGCTCTTCTTCTATACCCCGGGCGGCGCCGAGGGACTGTTCGTCGAAGGCGGCGACCAGCCGGTGCCCGGTGTGCAGGTGCAGCCGTGGGGCCCGGAGCGAATCGACGACCGGCTGCTGTCGCTGCTGGACAAGTACGACACCCAGGTCCTCCCCGAGTCCTGATCCGATCCATCCAGCTCTCCCCTCAAGTGCTGAGGACGCGGCTCGCGCCGGGTCCTCAGCACAAGGCCATTTCCTGAGGGTAGAAACGCGGACATCCCTGGACGGGTTCACCGCGTATGAACCGTTCCCCGGATCCCCACGTCGTCAGGACAGGGGAACGAAGGGAAACACAACCTTGACCGAATCCATACCTGGCTCTGACTGCTGGCGGCCGACGCGCGAACCAGCGTCGAGCCCATGAGAAGAGGGCTGCTGGGCGCTGGGCCGGCGCTTACCGCAGTGAAAGCGGTTCACCAAGGTCGCCACACCTGCCGAGTCGGACCGGGGTGAGCGGTGGACCCCGAGGACTGGGAACGAGCGGTGGCAGCCGGCGGGATGCCCCCATTACACAGGTTCCGAAGCACAAACGAAAACTTCCCAAGCCGGTTGACCACAGCCACGCTGGGACCTCTGCGCCTCGCCGAGTGCGTGACCCCGCCCGGCGAGTCCTACCGTGATGAGGCCCTGGCCCGGTCCGTGAACCGCGAGTTGTGCCAGATCGACCTGATTCTCGACGGGCACGTGACTGTCGAGCAGAACGGCAATCGGGCCCAGCTCAGCCCCAACGACCTGGTCGTCATCAACCCGGCTCGGCCGGTACATGTGCTGAGTACGGCTACCACCAATGTCACCATCATTTCTCCCCGGAAATTGCTACGTCTGAGTTCTGGCGAACTCGACCGGATTTCTGCCACGCGCATCCGCGGGGACAGCGGACCGGGAGCGGTGGCCGCCTCGCTGATGCGCAATCTGGTCCAGGCCTCGGCCGACTTCAGCCCGCGGCAGGCCGAGCGCACCGTGCCCATCCTCGCCGACCTCATCGCGGTCGCCCTGACGGAAGATGACAGCGCCTCTCGATCAGCCGCAGATCAGCTGTACGCGCGAATCATCGCCCACATCGATAGTCACCTGATGGACAGCGACCTGTCCCCCGCGTCGATAGCGGCGGCGCACTTCATCTCCGTACGGCGTCTGCACCAGATCTTCCAGAAACACCCGCACACCGTGGCGGCGCTCATCCGCGAGCGCCGCCTCGAACAGTGTCGCCGAGATCTGGCCGACCCCGCCAATGACGCCCTGCCGGTCGCCGCGATCGGCGCCCGCTGGGGGCTGAGCCCGCCGGCTCATTTCAACCGGCTGTTCAAGACTGCCTACGGCTACACGCCCGGTCAGGCCAGATTGTCACGCTGACCGGCCGGCCCCTGACCGGAATAGCGGCAGCCGCATCCGGTCGCACTCACCTGCCGGCAAGGATGCGTCGGGCGGCCAACGTCGACATCGCAATCAGCGGTCCGTTGGGGTTGCCGGACACCATTCTCGGCAGGACCGAGGCGTCCATCACCCGCAGCGAGTCGATGCCTCGCACCCGCAACTGCGGGTCGAGAACGGCGTCCGGACCGACACCCATCGCACAGGCTCCGATGGCATGGAAGCTGCACTGACCGTCGCGAAGCGCATAGTCGGTGATCGTCTGTTCAGTGACCTCAGCCTCGCCCGGCCTGACCTCGGACTCGACCATACCGGCGAGCGGCTGCTCGGCTGCGATGCCCCGGAGCTGCTAAAGCAAAGCGAAGGTCCGGCGCCGGTCGTCGCCGTCGGCCAGGTCGAGATCGGCACTGAGGGGTGTCATCCAGATCTGCGCGTCGACACGCGGCTCGTCCGGGTCGGTACGGAGGAAGCCGAGCACATCAGCGCCGGGCCGGGAAAGAAGTCCCTCCCGCTTGCGGGCACCGCTGGACCTGGCTGCTGCTGACCGCCTACACCCAGCTCCGGCTCGCCCGGCCACCGGTCACTGACCTGCAACGGCCCTGGAACACCCCGCCCCACCACAACGGCTCACCCCAGCCCGCGTCCGGCGAGGGTTTCGGCACCTACACACACAAACAGGCACTCCCACCAGCGCACCGAAACCCAGCCGACCAGGCCCTGGACGACCTCCCGGACGCCGCAACAACCGGCCAGCCACCCGCCACGACGTCCACATCGTCACCAGGACCGACCGCCCGAACGGCACCACCAGAAAGAAGCCCTCAACCAGTCCACGACCCCGCCGCACAGGTGAAAACTCAAGTTAAGCCCTCGTGGGACGACGGGTCGGCGCCCGCCTCGACGTGGCGTTCTTTAACACCTCGCAACGGCCGGGCCCCTTGACTGATGTCTGCCGGCGCCGAAGGACGGCCCGGCAGAAGGGTCCGCATCATGAAGATCAAGAAGTCGCTCGCCGGGGGCGTACTGGTCCTGGCCGTGGCCGGTGGCGCGATGGCCCTCGCGACGTCGATGGCCACCGCGAGCACTCTCGTCCCGACCAGCCGGCCGAGCACGGCCGATACCACTGACGCACCGTCGATCGGTGCGGTTGGCCAGGAAGGAGACCGGCCTCCGGCCGGCGTGACGGTCGAGAAGGGCCAGGAAGCGAAGCCGGCCAAGTAGACCTG
>NZ_JAHWFK010000076.1 GCF_019710575.1 Paractinoplanes polyasparticus
TCAGTGGGAGGGTGGGTCACACCCCGGCGGGAGGTGCTCACCAACATCCTCTCTGTGGGCGGGGGAGGCGGTGGCACTCCGCAAGATCAGAACGAGGCGCTCCCCGCGGGCCGGGAGACCCGCGGGGAGCGCCTTGACGACCGACTCGGGACCTAGTCGATCGTCGGGGGGAGGTTCCGGGCGGCCTTCAGGGCGGCGGCCGCGTTGGCGTACGGGTTGTAGCTGTAGGTGCGGTCGAGGGAACCGGGCACCTTGAAGTAGGCGGCGGCCAGCTTGGCCGGGTCGGTGGCGATCTCGCCGCGGGCGGGGGTGTCGTTGCCGTCGTCCCAGCCCCACGGGGCGTTGGCCGAGTTCGTGCCGCACGAGTAGGTGCCGGTGCCGCAGCCGCCGGTGGTGTCACCGGCGAACGTGCCCAGGTTGGCGAACAGGTTGGTGTTGTTGCGTTGCGCCCACAGGCCGCCGCTCGCGAAGGTGTCGATCAGCTCGTAGCGCACGTCGCGGTCGTCGGGGCCGTTGGGCGACTCCGCAACCGTCGCCGAGGGGTAGTAGACGATGCCGTCGCCGTCGATGTCGTACTGCGGCCACGCCTTGAGGCCGTGACCGCCCCGCTCCTGCGCGGTCACCGGGTGCTGGAAACCGTCGTGCGGCGATGACTTGAACTGCAGCGTGCCGTCGATGGTCTCGCTGCCGTTCGTCCAGTCGCTGCCGCTCGGGGCGTACGAGAAGAAGTCGCTGTGCGCGACCGTGACCGCGGCCTTCAGCTTGCCGTACTCGGAACCGTCCTTCTCGACGATCTCGAGCACGCCCTCGCCGTCGTTCTCGTGCTCGGTCTCGAAGAACGGGTGGTCGATCCAGTCGCGCGGGTGGAAGAAGAAGTACGCGAGGTAGTAGTGGCTGCCGGTCTCGAGCACCGAGTAGTACACCGCGGCGGCAGTGTTCTTCCCGGTGTTGTCCCAGTTGTCGCGGCCGTTCAGATTGCCGTCGAAGTCGTACCGGGTAATGAAGTCGCTCTTGCCGCCCAGGGCGTGGCTGCCGGTGGCGTCCACGTCCTGGTAATGGATCGGCGCCCAGCGCAGTGCCAGTTCGGCCCGGCTGGGTGCGGCCTGTGCCGGCGCCGCCATCCCGGCGGCGACCAGCGCGCCCGCCACGCCAGACGCGATCACGCGACGAATCCCCATGACCCTACCTCCCATAGATCGATGAGCGTAAATCTAAGGGCGGCGGGTGGACGAGAGGAGAAGAGCAAATTTCCGGTACGCGGCGGCTACGATTGCCCGGTGTTCAAGGTCGATCTGGGTGCGGACGCCGAACTCCGCCCGCTGGAACCGTGGCAGGCCGAGGAATTCCTCGCTCACATGAACCGGGCGCGGGCAACCGTCGATCCCTGGATTCCCTGGGCGAGCCGCAGCACAGATCTGCAGACCGCGCGAGAAACCCTTCAGCGGTACGCCGATCTGCAGGCCCGCGGCGAGGGCCGGATCCTCGGCATCTGGCTGGCGGACGTGCTCGTCGGCGGGGTGATGGCGTTCAACCTCGACCCGCACGCCGGCGTCTGCGAGATCGGCTGCTGGCTGGAACCGGCCGGCACCGGCCGCGGGCTCATCACCCACGCCTCCGCACACCTGATCGACTGGCTGGTCGTCGAGCGCGGCGTCCACCGGGTCGAGTGGCACTGCCGCCCCGACAACGTGGCCAGCTCGAACGTGGCCCGCCGACTCGGCATGACCCACGAGGGCACGCTGCGCGCCAACTTCCCGTGGCAGGGCGTCCGCCACGACAGCGAGATCTGGGCCGTCCTTGCCCCTGAGTGGTCCGGCCGGAAAGAACCGGAGTGACCCGGCCTGAAAGTGCCGGAGTGGCCCGGCTTGAAAGTGCCGGAGTGGCCCGGCCGGACGGTGCCGGTGCGGCTCGGCCGGAAGGCGCCGGTGTGGGCGGGCAGGAAAGAGCCGGAAAAGTCCGGTCCACGGCATGATCGTGCTGCCCGAGCCCACGCTCACCCATCGCGCTGAGGGCGGCCGCGACGAGCCGGTGCTCGTCTGGCGGCTGCCCGAGCCGGTGCTGGCGATCTCCTCGGCCGTGCTGGGCGGCGGCATCGGCCCCTGCGGCTGGGTGGTCAATGCCAGCGTGCCCATGTCGTACGACCGGGACGATCCGGCCGACCACCTGACCGGCATCGCGGCTGGTCTCGGTCTCAGCGGTCCCGGCGTCGGCCTGCTCACCGGGGTCAACGTGGCTGATGTCGTCGCGACCGAGGACGGTGGCGTGCTGCTGTGGGCGACGGTCGGGCTGGGCGTGCCGATCCGAGCCGCCGCCCCGGCCGTGGAGGCCGTACCGCATGTCGGCACGATCAACGTCGTCGCCTGGGTGCCCGTCCGGCTCAGCGCGGGCGCACTGGTCAACGCCGTCGCCACGATCACCGAGGCCAAGGCGCAGGCGATCCGCGACCTCGGCTGGGACGCGACCGGCACGCCTACCGACGCGGTCTGCGTGCTCTGCCCCACCGAAACGCCCGGCGAGTCGCACGGCGCTGCTTACGGTGGGCCGCGGTCGACCTGGGGGGCGCGGCTCGCCCGGGCGGCCTACCAGGCTGTGCTCAGTGGTAGGTGAGCTCGCCGGCCTCGATGGCGGCCGAGATCGTGTTCTCGGGTGGGGCCAGCGGGCACAGCCAGGCGTCGTCGTACGCGCATGACGGGTTGTAGAGATAGTTGAAATCGAGCCGGACCCGCGTACCGGAAAGGGTTTGCAAGCCCCGCCCGTGGGTGCCCTTGACCGTGTCGGTGAGGTAGCGCCCGCCGCCGTAGGCGCCCTTGCCGCAGGTGGCGTCGCGCACAGGCAGGAAGAGGCCGCCGCCGTAGGCAGCGATCCACCACAGGGACAACTCGCCGAACGGTGACTCGATGACGCCGACCCGGTTGTAGTGCACGACACCGTCGGGGCCGCCGGTGTCGATGTCGATCGAGCCGGACGCCGGGCGGACCTCGGCCTCGACGATCATGTCGTCGTTGCGGGGGAGGTAGTGCAGGCCGGTGAAGGACGCCCGCTCGTCCTCGGGGATCGCCGACTGCGGGTGGGCGCCGAACAGTTTGTCGCGTTCGGCGCGGAACTCCTCGAGGCTCGTGTCGGCCAGATACATCCGCGCGACGGCGGCGCGGTAGTCGGTCAGCTCGAGTGCCTGCATGCCTTTGAATCTAGGCGGAGCCGGGGCCGCGCGGCGGGTGATGAATGCCTCAGCCGGCCAGGATCGACCAGCCGTGCGGCGGGACGGTGGTGGGCGAGCGGTTGTCGTCGTGCGATTCGACCACCCGCAGCCCGGCGGTGTCGATCGGGAAGTCGTAGGGCTCGTCGCCGACGTTCAGCAGCGTGATCAGCCGGTCGGCGCCGTCGGTCGAGACCAGGGCGGCCGCCGTGTTGGTCAGGTGCTCGGCCGTCGTGCGGGCCCGGACCAGCCAGGCGTGCCGCCGCCGCAGGCCGATCAACCGCTTGTGCAGGTCGAAGACCGGCCAGCCGTACGGGGCCAGGCCGTCGCGCGACTCGGGGAAGGCCGGCCGCACGGCGTCGTCGCCGCCCTCGCGATCCTCCTTGACGCCGCGGAAACCCTGCTCGTCGCCGTAGTACACGCTCGGCACGCCGCCGACGGTGAACAGCACGGCCAGCGCGTGGCCGAGGTGCCGCTCGTCGGCGAGCTTGCTCGCTATGCGCGTGACGTCGTGGTTGCCGACGAAGGTGAGCGGCTGCCCGGCCTCCAGCACCTCGTTGTTGCGCTTGAGCGCCCACGCCAGCTCGTAGAAGTTGCCGTCGTTGAGGCTGCTCCACGTGGCCTTCCACAACTCGTACTGGGTGATCGAGTCGAGCCCGCTGTCGCGCAGGAAGGTCACGTAGTCGCCCTGGATGATCTCGCCGGTGAACCACGCCTCGGGCCGGTTCTGCCGCACCCGGCCGACGGCCGCCTTCCAGAAGGCGGGCGGCACCCCGTAGGCGACGTCGAGCCGCCAAGCCGTGGCGCCCCGGTCGAGCCAGTGCTCCATCACCCGTACGACGTGGTCGAGCACCTCGGGCTCGTCGTGGTTCAGCTCGACGAGCGCCCCGTGGCCCTCGAACACGGCCCGCTCACCCGCCGTGGTGTGTTTGAACCAGTGCTCGGGCGCCTGGAAGCTGCGCCCGACGTGGTTGAAGACTCCGTCCAGCATGACCTGGAGCCCTCGCTCGCGGCAGCCGGCGATCAGCGCGTCGAAGTCGGCGTCGTCCCCCAGCCGCGGGTCGAGCCGGAAGTGGTCGGTGGTGTCGTAGCCGTGCGACTCCGAGGCGAAGACCGGCCCGAGCTGAAGCCCGTTGGCCCCCAGCTCGACGGCGTAGTCGAGCCACCCGCTCAGCCGCCGGAACCCACCGCCGAACCCCAGGGGATAGACGTGCCACCAGATCACATGGTCGACCCACTCACGCATCCGACCACTATCCCCCTCGGGGGAAGTGGACCGAACCGTCGGGGTTCAGCCGGCCGCCCCAGAACTCCACGCCGCCGTCCTCGTTCAGCGTGTGGCCCCAGCCGAGGGGGATGACGGTCAGCAGCGCCCGGGCCTCGATGCCGGTCAGCAGGTCGGTGGCGGCGGTGACGCGCCGGGCGATCTCGGGCAGGACGGCGACCCGGTGGCCCGCGGCATCGACGTACGAGGCGAATCCGCTCTCCGGCTCGAACCCGCTCCACCAGGCCTCGAGCACGTCGAGAGCGACCCGGCGCGGCTCGCCCGGGCAGGCGGCGGCGATCTTCAGCAGTACGTCGGTCATCGCCACCGCGGCCGGGTAGACCGTGCCGCGATGATCGTTGCCGACCGCGAACCGCACCAGCGTCCCCGGATCGCTCCAGTCGGCCGGGGCGGGCCGGATGACGGCCCGCAGCGCGCTCAGGATCTGCCGCCGGTCGTAGTCGCCGGGTTCCGGCCAGGGGAACGCCGCCCAGTCCACGTCGTTGCCCCAGATCGGATCTCGCACCGCCGAAGGATACCGGTCGTCCGGCGGCGTACCGTCCAACGATGGACCCGGCGAGCCTTCGCACTGTCTACGAGGATCTGCACCGCCACCCGGAACTGTCCGTCTCCCACGCCTGCGGCCACGACATGCACGTCACGTGGCTGATGGGCGCCGCCGCCGAGCTGGCCGCGGCCGGCGACTGGCACGGCACGGTGGTCGCCGTCTTCCAACCGGCCGAGGAACTGGCCCGGGGCGCCCAGGCGATGATCGACGACGGACTGCCCGACCGTGTGCCCCGCCCCGGCATCGTGCTGGGCCAGCACGTGGCCCCGCTGCCGACCGGCATCATCGGCCTGACGCCGGGCCCGATGTGGGCGGCCTCCGACTCGCTGCGGGTCACCATCTACGGCCGCGGTGGCCACGGCTCCCGCCCGAGACCACGTGCGACCCGGTGGTCATCGCCGCCGCGACGGTCCTGCGCCTGCAGACGATCGTTTCCCGCGAGGTCTCGACCACCGAGACGGCCGTGCTCACCGTCGGCGCGATCCAGGCCGGCGCCAAGCACAACATCATCCCCGACTCCGCCACCCTGCTGCTCAACCTCCGCACGTACGACCCCAAGGTGCGGGCCCGGGTGCTGGCCGCCGTCAACCGCATCGTCGCGGCCGAGGCCGCAGCAGCCGGCGCCCCACGCGACCCGGCGATCGTCCTCGAGGAATCCGCCCCGACCCTGACCAACGACGTGCCGGCAGCCGAACACACCCGCCCCGCCCTGGAATCGGTGGCCGGCCCGGCCGCGTCCTCAACCCGGGCCCCCTGCCCAGCAGCGAGGACGTCCAGGTGCTGGCCGCCGCTACCGGAGCCCCCATCACCTACTGGCTCCTGGGCGGCGCCGACCCCGCCCCCTTCGCCACCGCCACGACGGTCGAGCAGTTCATCGAGGTGGCCGGCACCATCCCGTCCAACCATTCTCCCCACTACCACCCGATCCCCGACCCGACGATCACCCTCGGCGTGCAAACCATGACAGCCGCCGCCCGCGAGTGGCTCGACTGACCCCACGCCGGCGGCCGGAGGCTTCGACACGCGTCGGCCCTTGGTCCCAGTCGCGGCGGGCGAAGGTCGATCTCCGGGCGGATGTGCGGGGCGGTGCCCGAACGGTGGGATGCAGCCATGAGCAACGTGCGACTGTCTTCGAGGTTCGTGATCGGGTTGCTGGGGGCCGCCGGCGCCGGGCTGGTGGCGGCATTCGTGCTCGCCCCCGCTGCGCTCCTGAATGGAGCCGACGGGGCTTTCCAGGACGAGGGTGCGCTGCGGGATGCCGTCGGGCGCGGCCTCGTCGAGTATTGGCGGGGGGACGGGCCGGCCGCCGTCCTCGGCCTGGGTTGACCCCGGGGCGCGTACGTTGGGGCGATCGGCTGAGGTGGGGAGGCGGCCATGCCGCGGGCGGTCGGGGTGACGGGCCAGATCATGCTGGGCGCGCTGCTGCTGTTCACCGGCGTCGCTCACCTGACCTTCGCCCGCGAGGAGTTCCGGGCGCAGGTGCCGTCGTGGGTGCCGGTCGACGAGAACCTCGTGGTGGTCGGGTCGGGCGTGGTCGAGCTGTGTCTCGCGGTGGCCCTGCTCGTCACCTGGCGGCAGCCCGCCCGCGGCGTCGTGGGCGCCGTCACGGCGGCCTTCTTCGTGGCGGTTCTGCCCGGCAACGTCGCCCAGTTCACGGAGCATCGGGACGGCTTCGGTCTCGACACCGACGCGGCCCGTGCGATCCGGCTGCTCTTCCAGCCGCTGCTCGTTCTGTGGGCACTCGCCGCGACCAGCGCCGTCCCCGCCCTGCGCTCGCTACGCCGGCGGCGACGCGCCTGAGCTGTCCTCGTAGCGGGCGGCGATGCTGGTGGCCCGGTTGTGCAGGGCTGTGCGCAGCCACTGCGGGGTCAGGGCTTCGGCGTTGGTGGCCAGCTGCCAGAGGGCCCATTCGGCGTGTCTCGCGTCCTGGAAGGTGGCCGTCAGGAGCAGCCGGCCGTCGGGGGCGGTTTCCTCGGTGCGGACGGCCAGCGCGGTGCCCAGCAGCTCCTCGCGCCGGGCCGGGTTCAGGCGCAGCCGCACGGTGACCTGGTCGCCCCCGGTGCGGAAGCGGGTGCTGCGTTCCCGCCAGGCGGCGTCCAGGTCGACCCGGTCGGGGCGCTGGGCCGGTTCTTCGAGCTTCTCGGCGGTCCGCACGCGCGACAGGCGGTACGTTCGGTCGGCGCCGTCCCTGGTGGCCAGCAGGTACGTCTGATTCCGCGCCGTCACCAGGCCGATCGGGTCGACCGTGCGCCACTTCGGGGCCTGGCCCGTCGCCTCGGAGTAAATGCGCAGCTTGTGGCCGGACAGAACCGCGTCGCGGATCTCGGCCAGGACGGCGTCGGGCACCTCCTCGGTGACCGGCCGGCGGGCGAGCAGGTCGGCCTCGGGCTCGATCAGAAGACGTGCGGCGGTGGCCGGGTTGTTGCCGGGCAGGGCGTCGACGACCTTGCGCATGGCCGACGTGAGCGCCGGGCCCAGGCCGAAAGCGCCGCGTCTCGAGCCCGCGATCACCAGCGCGAGCGCCTCGTCGTGGTTGAGGCCGGTCAATTCCGTACGGAAACCCGGCAGCAACGCGAAGCCGCCGTGCCGCCCCCGTTCGGCGTAGACCGGCACCCCGGCTGTGGACAGCGCCTCGATGTCGCGCAGCACCGTTCGGATCGACACCTCGAGTTCACGGGCCAGCGCCGTCGCCGACAGCCGCTCGTGCCGGCGCAGCAACAACACCAACGAGACCAGGCGGTCGGCGCGCGCTGAGGACATGACAACGCAGCGCACGGCAGTGAATCCGGTGACGTGGTCGGTGGCGATGGGGTTCAACCAGGGTGAGCTCGTCGCCGGGCCCACCCGCACCCTCTATCTCTCGGGTCAGACCGCGATCAGGCCGCGCCGGCCACCACCATGCTGGGCGTGACCCGCCTGGCCGTCCCGGGCCAGCTGGTCGAACTGGAGGGCACCGCCGTGGACTGAAACCGCCCTAGACTGGCGCGATGTCGGAATTGATGACCTGGCTCAACGAACCACCTCAGTGGACGGACGAGGACGGCCGGATCCGGGTGGTGACCGGGCTCGAGACGGACTTCTGGCGCCGCACGTTCTACGGGTACGTCACCGACAACGGGCACTTCTATCACCGGCCGGTGACCGGTGACTTCACGGCCGAGGTGGTGGTCGCGGCCGGTCATTCGGCCCTGTTCGACCAGGCGGGCCTGATGCTGCGAGCCGGCGACAGCGCCTGGCTCAAGACCGGGCTCGAGGTCACGTCGGGCGCGGTGCAGCTCAGCACCGTACTCACCCGGGAATTCTCCGACCTGTCGGTGGTGCCGTTGCCGGATCATCGCGGCGAGCTGACGCTCCGGCTGACGCGCTTCGGGTCGGCGGTGTGTGTGCACCGCGGCGACGGGGACGGGGGCTGGCATCTGGTCCGGCTCGGTTACCTGGATCTGCCGGAGACGGTCGACGTCGGGGTGATGTGCTGCTCGCCGCAGCGGGCGGGCCTCGAGGTCACGTTCCGGGATTTCCGGGTGGGCGAGCCGATCTCGCGGGACGGCCTCGAGTAGGTCAGGCCCGGTAGGCGCGGACCTCGGTCGCCTTCACCGTGGCCCAGAGTTCGCGGCCCGGTTCCAGTCCCAGATGGACGGCGGCGGCCGGCGTCACGTCGGCCGCCACCGGCACGGGGCCGGTCAGCTCGACGCGCAGGGCGTCGCCGTGGCGCGAGACTGTGCTCACCGTGGCCGGCCACGTGTTGCGGGGGCTGCCGTCGGGGCGGGCCGGATACAGCGCCACCGCCGAGGGCGGGAAGGCCACGAAGACCTCGCCGGTCTGCTGCGTGGCGGTCACGAGTTCGAAGCCGTCGGGCAGCCGCACACCGAAGCCCGAAGCCTGGCCCCGATAGAGGTTCAGGCCGACCAGGCGGGCGACGTAGTCGGTGCGGGGCTGGGCCGTGATGGTGGCGGCGTCGCCGGTCTGCACCACGCGACCGTCCTCGATGATGACCAGGCGGTCGGCCAGCATCAGGGCGTCCAGTGGGTCGTGGGTGACCAGAATCGTCGCGCCGGGGAAGGCAGTCAGGTGGCCGCGCAGCTGGGCCCGGGTGTCGAGGCGGGTGCGGGCGTCCAGCGCGGCCAGGGGCTCGTCGAGCAGCAGCATCCGGGGCTCGGCGGCCAGCGCCCGGGCCAGGGCCACCCGCTGGGCCTGCCCGCCCGAGAGCTGGCGGGGCTTCTTGCGTACGTGCTCGGCCAGGCCCACCCGGGCCAGCCAGCCCTGGGCCTGCTGCCGGGCCTCGGCGCGCGGCGCGCCACGGCAGCGCGGCCCGAAGGCGACGTTGTCGAGCGCGCTGAGGTGCGGAAAGAGCAGGTAGTCCTGGAAGACGACGCCGATGCGCCGCTGCTCGGGGGCGAGCCGGTCGAGACGTACGCCGTCCAGCACGATCTGACCGTCGTCGAGTGGCAGCAGGCCGGCCAGCGCCCGCAACGACGTGGTCTTGCCGGCGCCGTTCGGGCCCAGCAGCGCGACCACCTCGCCCGGTGCGGCGGTCAGTTCGACGTCGAGGGTGAAGCCGGCTCTTTTGATCTTGAGGGTGGCCGCGAGTGTCATGCCGCCACCCACTTGTCGCGCAGGGCGGCCAGGATCCCGACCGAGACCGCGAGCAGCACCAGGCTGAGCACGATGGCCGCGTCCACGTCCTGCTCCAGCGCCAGATAGACGGCGAGCGGCATGGTCTGCGTACGCCCGGGGAAGTTGCCCGCGAAGGTGATCGTCGCGCCGAACTCCCCGAGCGCGCGGGCCCAGCAGAGCACCGCCCCGGCCGCCACCCCGGGCGCGATCAGCGGCAGCGTCACGCGCCGGAAAGCCGTCCAGCGGGTGGCGCCGAGCGTCGCCGCGGCCTCCTCGTAGCGGGCGTCCGCGCCCCGCAGCGCTCCCTCCACGGCGATCACCAGGAACGGCATGGCCACGAAGGCCTCGGCCACGACCACCCCGGCCGTGGTGAACGGCAGGCTCACGCCGAAGGTCTGGTCGAGCCATCCGCCGAGCAGCCCGCGCCGGCCGAAGACGAGCAGCAGCGCCACCCCGCCCACGACCGGCGGCAGCACCAGCGGCACGGTCACCAGCGCCCGCACCAGCCGCCGTCCCGGGAACTCGGCCCGGGCCAGCACCCAGGCCAGCGGCACGCCGAGAATCAGGCACACCACGGTGGCCAGGCTCGCGGTCAGCAGCGACAGGCGCAGCGCGGCCAGAATGCCGGGCTCGGTGAGGCGTTCCGGCAGCGTCGACCACGGCGCCCGGATCAGCAGCCCGGCCAGCGGCAGGACCAGGAACGTCAGGCCGATCGCGGCCGGAACGGCCAGCGCGAGCGGGATCCGGAACTTGTTCAGGGCTTCCGGAACCCTGCGTCGGTGAGGATCTTCAGCTCGGGTTCGGACCGCACGAAAGCGACGAACGCGGCGGCGGCCGACGGGTTGGGCGCGTTCCTGAGCGTGACAATCGGGTAGTCGTTGATCGCGCCGGCCGACTCGGGGAACTCGACGCCGTCGACATCGGCCGCGGCCGCCTTGGCGTCCGTGCGGTAGACCAGCGCGGCGTCGACCTCGCCCAGCTTCACCTTGGACAGCGCCGCCTTGACGTCCTGCTCGAGCGTCACCGGCTTGATGTCGACGCCGGCCGCGTCGATGGCCTTCCTGGCCGCCGAGCCGCACGGCACCTGCTCGGCGCAGAGCGCGACCTTGAGGTCCGGGTTCTTGAGATCGGCCAGCGCCCTGATGCCCTCGGGGTTGCCCTTGGCGGTGGCGATCACCAGCTGGTTCCTGACGAACACGGTGGGTTCGCCGTCGGCCTCACCCGCGTCGACAACCGTCTTCATGGTGGCCGGGCTGGCCGCCGCGAACACGTCGGCCGGCGCGCCCGAGGTGATCTGCTGGGCCAGGCCCGAGCTTCCGCCGTACGAGATGACGACCTGAACGTTGGGGTTGGCGGCCTGGAAGTCTTCCTTGATCTTGTCGAACGACTCGGTCAGCGACGCCGCCGCGAGGACCGTGAGCGAGCCGGTCGCCCCGGGCTCGGGGCTGCCCACGCCCGCACCGGGCCGGCCGCCGTCGTTCGAGGCCTCACCGCCGCAGGCCGCCGTCGCGAGCACAGCGACCATCGCCAGACCAACCAGGACCCGCCTCATTTGTCGTCCCCCCGCTCCACGACCACCGTGGTCGACTTGATGACCGCGACCGCCGTCGAACCCACTTCGAGCCCCAACTCGTCGACCGCCTCGCGGCTCATCAGCGACACCACCCGGAACGGCCCGGCCTGGATGTCGACCTGAGCCATCACCGAGTCGCGGGCGATCGCCGTGACGATGCCCCGCAGCCGGTTGCGCGCCGACGAGCGCCCGGTGCCCGGATCGGGCTCGTCGGCGATCGAGCGGGCGAACGCGGCCAGGCCGGCCCCGGCGATGTGCCGGTGGCCGTGCTCGTCGCGGTCGGCCGCCAGCCGGCCCGCGTCCACCCAGCGCCGGACCGTGTCGACGCTGACGCCGAGCACTTCGGCGGCCTCGCCGATCCGGTATGTCGTCACCAGGTCACCCTAGGGCCGCATCTGCGAGGGAAGAAACCCGATCGGGCTCGCAGATGCCGAACCGTTGCCGAGGTCACACCGGCGGCGGCATGCTGGGGGGCGTGTCCCAGCGAGTCACCGAGGTCACGGCGTTCCTGGCCGAGATCCTCACGCCCCGCGCGCCGCTCACCGTCATCGTCGACGGCGGCGACCACGGCGCTGCCACCAGGTTCGCGGCGCGGCTGGCGGCGGCCTTTCCGCCCTCGGCCCGCGCCTGGAACGTCGACGCCGTGCTCGGCCTGACCGGCCCGTCCGGCGGCGTGCTCGACTCGGCGCTGAACGTGCTCGAGCCGGCGGCCGACCGCGTGATCGTCTATCTGCGCTCGGGGCCCCGCGGCCCGGCCGGCGTGGGCGAGCGCCGGGCCCAGGTGGTGATCGACAACAACGACCCCCAGTGGCCGGTGATCCGCGAGCTGCACCCGCGCCTGGCCGACCCCGACCGCTGGCACCTGGCCGAGAGCCAGGCGTTCTTCGCCCCGCGGGCGGCGGGCTGGGACAAGAAGTTCGGTGACGACCTTCCCGCGTACGCCAGGGCCGTCGAGTCGGCCGGGCCGGCCCCCGGCGACATCGCCCTCGACGTCGGCTGCGGCACCGGGCGGGCCCTGCCGGCCCTGGCCGCCGCGGTCGGCCCGGCCGGTCGCGTGATCGGCCTCGACTGCACGCCGGACATGCTGGCCGAGGCCCGGGCCAAGGGCCGCGACCGGTCGGCCGCCCTGATCCAGGCCGACGCCCGCCGGTTGCCGCTGCCGGACGCCCTGGCCGCCGTGGTCTTCGCGGCCGGCCTCGTCCACCACCTGCCCGACCCCGCCGCCGGCCTGGCCGAACTGGCCCGGGTGACCCGGCCCGGCGGCCGGCTCGTCCTCTTCCATCCGACCAGCCGGGCCGCCCTGGCCGGCCGGCACGGCCGCACGCTGACCGCCGCCGAACCCCTGAACTCAGCCAACCTGACGCCGCTGCTCGCCGGCACGGGCTGGAACCTTTCGCGCTACGAGGACGACGACAGCTTCCTCGCCGTTGCGGTCCGCCTGTGAGGCAGGAGACAGGGCGTCGGCGGCCGATCGCGGCTATGAAGGACAGTCATGGCGATCTCCAAGATTCCGCCGCCGCCTGACTCGCTGCCGCGGGCCGTCCAGGCGCGCGGCATCCGGCACAACACGCTGCGCGACCTCGACGTGGACGTGCCGCTCTGGCGCACGGTCGTGATCGCCGGGGTGTCCGGCTCGGGCAAGACGTCGCTGGCCATGGGCACGCTCTACGCCGAGGGCCTGCACCGCTTCCTCGAGGGCCTGAGCACGTACAGCCGACGGCGGCTCACCCAGGCCCAGCGGCCCGACGCCGACCGCATCGACAACCTGCCGCCCGCCCTCGCCCTGCGCCAGCGTCCGCCCGTGCCCGGGCCGCGCAGCACGGTCGGCACGATGAGCGAGGTGCTCAACGTGCTGCGGCTGACCATGTCGCGGCTCGGCACCCACCGCTGCCCGAACGGGCACGACGTGCCGCCGTCGATCGCCACCCAGGCGATGCAGATCCAGTGCCCGACCTGCGGAGTCCGCTTCGAGGCGCCCGGGGCCGAGTCGTTCGCCTTCAACTCGTACGGGGCCTGCCCGCGCTGCGACGGTCTGGGCACGGTGTACGAGGTCGACCCGGCGACGCTCGTGCCGGATCCGGCCCGGACGATCGCCGAGGGGGCGGTGCTGCCCTGGAACGTGGGCGGGCGCCGGCTCAGCATGTACGCGGCGGGCGAGCTCGGGGTGCGGCTCGATGTGCCGTACGGGAAGCTCTCACGCCGCGAGAAGGAGCTCGTCATGCGGGGCGAGCCGGTGAAACAGGTCGTCACCGTGTCGGGGCGCAACGGCCGCCAGGTGCAGCTCAACGTCACGTACGACAATGCGGTGACCGCGGCCCAGCGGACGCAGAACAGCAAGTACCTGAACTCGCAGACCTGCCCGGTGTGTGGCGGCAGCCGGCTGCGGCCCGAGGCGCTGACCTCGCGGCTCGACGGGCGGAATCTGGCTGAGATCAGCGCGCTCGACCTCGACCACCTGGTGGAGTTCGCGGGCGGGCTGGCGCCGCTGATGCCGGCCGAGCTCTCCCGGCTGACGAGCGGTCTGATCGGTGAGCTGACCGGGGCGATCGGGCCGCTGCTCGACCTGGGGCTCGGTTATCTGGGGCTCGACCGGGCCGGGGCCACCCTCTCGACCGGTGAGCGGCAGCGGATCGAGCTGACGTCGACGGTCCGGTCGAACACCACCGGCATGCTCTATGTGCTGGACGAGCCGTCGGTCGGTCTGCACCCGAGCAACGTCGAGGGGTTGCGCCGGACGATCGCCGCGCTGGCCGCCAAGGGCAACTCGGTGGTCGTGGTCGAACACGATCTGGACGTGATCCGCACGGCCGACTGGATCATCGAAATGGGCCCCGGCGCGGGCCGGCTGGGCGGCACGATCCTGTCTCAGGGGACCGTCGCTTCCGTCACACGCGATCCGAACTCGATCATCGGGCCGTACCTCGCGGGACAGCCGGCGGTCATCCGGGCGCCGCGCCCGCCCGCCTCCTCGTCGATCGACATCGCGGTCGAGCGTCTGTACAACCTGCGCAACGTGACCGCGTCCTTCCCGATCAACCGCCTGACCGGGGTGGCCGGCCCGTCCGGCGCCGGCAAGACCGCCCTGGTGCTCGACAGCCTGGTGCCGGCCGCCCGCGCCCAGGTGACCGGCGAGGCGCTGCCGGCCCACGTGAAGTCGCTCGACCTGGGCCCGCTGCGCCAGGTCGTCGAGATCGACGCCACCCCGATCGGCCTGAACGCGCGGTCCACGCCGAGCACGTACTCGGGCGCCTTCGACGCGATCCGCGCGCACTTCGCCGCCGCGTCGGGCCTCGCCGCCGGGCACTTCTCGTTCAACACCAGGCAGGGGCAGTGCCCCACCTGCAAGGGCCTCGGGTCCATCGACCTGGACGTCCAGTATCTGCCCGACATCAACGTCGAATGCCCCACGTGCCACGGCGCGAGATTCAACGACGACACCCTTTCCGTACGCGTGGACGGGCGCACCATCGCCGAGGTGCTCACCCTGACCGTCCGCGAGGCCCTCGACCATTTCGCCGGGGTGCCCGCCATCGTCCGTCCGCTGCAGCCGATTCTCGACGTCGGGCTCGACTACCTGCGTCTCGGCGAGCCAACCCCGTCCCTGTCCGGCGGCGAGTCCCAGCGCCTGCGCATCGCCGCCCGCCTGCGCAGCAGCCAGCGCAACGTGCTCTATGTCCTCGACGAGCCCTCGACCGGCCTGCACCCGGTCGACATCCGCACGCTCGTCGGCGTCTTCGACCGCCTGCTCGACGCGGGCGCCACGATCGTCGTCATCGACCACGACCTGGACGTGCTGGCCGCGGCCGACCACGTGATCGACATGGGTCCCACCGGCGGCCCCGGCGGCGGCCGCGTGGTCGCCCAGGGCACCCCCACCGAGGTCGCCGCGAACCCCGCCGCCGTGACCGGCCCGTGGCTCGCCTCCCACCTGGCCCACTGACCCGTCCCCAGGCCGTTTTCTTGAGCGGCGCGCGGGTCGGTTCGCTGGGCGGCGCGCCGGGTCGGTTACGCGGCGGGCCGGGTGGTTCGCTGGGCGGCGCGCCGGGTTGCGCGGCGGGCGCACCATGCAGGCAGGTCGATCGATGCGGTCACGGAGCGCCCGGCGCCCACAGCGGGCCGGCTGGTCATCGCGTTCGCGGTGGCGTTGGTGATCGTGGCCGGCCTGGCGGTCTTACTGTGGCCCCGCTCCGACGACCCGCGCACAGAACTGACCGAGGACGCCCTGCGCGACGTTCTCGCCATCGGCGGTCCCACCGGCTGGACGAGTGCCGAGCCGCCGTCGACGGCATCTTCGCCAGCCACGGCACTGCGGTCGCCTCCGGAGGCCGCAAGCTGTTCTACGCCTCCGCCGACGACAGCGCCGTCCCCTCCGGCGCAGTCCTCACCGCCAGCTTGACCTTCGAGACCACCGCACACTGACCCCACGCCCGATGCGCCCGGCCAGTCGCCGCAGAATCACAGATGCAAGTGCGGCCCTGCTCGACACTGTCCGTGATGCATCGGCGCTGAGCGGTGCGGCGGCCACGACGCGCCCTTCCTGCCCTCGCGACGGGGACCACAAGGGCGGCGGCGTCCTGATAGCGTGCCGCCGCACAGCCGGTCAGCGCGAAGGAACGTCCACCATGAACTGCCCACGATGCGGAACCCGTCTGGACCATCCCGGTCAGGGCCATGCGTGCCGAAGCGGCCCCGCCCCGACTGTCCGGCCGCCGGGCCGCTGGCAATTCGCCCTCGGGACGGTGCTGGTTCTGACCGCCGCCCTGGTCGTCCACTCGTTGCTGCGGGCGGCGCTCAAGTCCGATCTCGTCGCGGTGCCGGCCTGGTTCCCCGTCACGGTGCTGTCGTTCGCCGTACCGCTGGCCCTGTTCGTGTCGGTCCTGGTGTGGACCAACCTCACCAAGCGCATCGTCGAGAGCTACGGCGGTCTGGCCGCGGTGGTCCGGAACTGGGTCATGACTTCGGGCTGGCTCATCCTCGTCCTGTCCTACCTGCTGCCGGCGAAGACCCCGACGGCCTTCCATCTGGCCCGCGCGGCCGGGGGCCTGCTGCTCATCGCCGGCCTGCTGATCAGCCGGGTCAAGCTCCAGCGCTGGCTGGCCGAACCGTCAGCCCCGGACAACCCGGCCCCTGCCGTCCACTCCCACCCCGGCGTCAGCGCCTCCCCGCCGGGCCAGCGGCCGCTGCTGCCACCGGTCGAAATCCAGCCTCGCGACTGGGACGCCTCCGCCTGGGACCCCGAGATCCAGGCCGACATCGAGCGGCGCCGCCACCGCACCGACCCCACCCACTGACCGTTGCGTTGTCGGATCGGGGTGGGGCTGCTCGTGGAGTAGGTGAAGGACCGCCGCTACGAGAGGAACTGACATGACCGCCACCTACACCTGGGACGTCTTCTCCACCCTTGACGGCTACGGCTCCTACGCCGAGGGCGCCGACTGGGGCGGCTACTGGAGCAAGCAGGGCCCCGAGTTGCTCGAGCACCGGGCCACCCTGTTCGACAGCGGGCCGCGGATGGTCTTCGGGGCCACCACGTTCCGCGAGAACGCTCAGATCATGACCTCGGGCATCGATCCGAACGCGCTCGACGAGTGGAACGTCCGGACGATGCGCGCGCCGGCGACCGTCATCTCGTCCACGTTGACGGACACCCTGGGCTGGCCGGACGCGACCATCGTGAGCGGCGACGCCGTCGAGATCGTCACCCGGCTCAAGCAGGAGTCGAAGGTGCCGCTGCGCTCGCAGGCCAGCCTGTCACTGAACCGGGCCCTGATGGCGGCGGGGCTGGTCGACCGCCTTCAGGTGACGATTTTCCCCGTCATCTCCGGGCGCACCGGCACCAGCCCGGTCCTCGCCGGCGCGGCCGACTTCGACCTCGAACTGCTCGAGAGCCGTACGTTCGACGGCCGCACCCAGGAACTCATCTACCGCCCCACCCCGCGCTGACGGCTCAGAGCGACACGTTGAGTATTTCGAGCCCGGTGACCGGGCGGAAGCCGGCCGCGGCGTAGAGGGCCAGCGCCGAATCGTTGTCGCTCTCGGTCTGCAGCGAGACGCGGCGGGCGCCGGCGGCGCGGGCGGCCTCGACGACGTGGGTCAGCAGGGCCCGGGCCACCCCGCGGCGCCGGGCCCAGGGCGGGACGTAGAGATCGCGGATCAGCCAGGCCTCGCCCAGTGTCAGCGAGGCCGGCATGACCGCGACCGTCACGAAGCCGTGGTCGGCGGCGGCGGCCACCCGCAGGCGTCCGGACGTAACCTGGTCGGTCAGCCAGGCGTGGGTTCGCGCGATGTCCGGCGGCTGTCCGTAGTGGACCCGGTATTCGTCGAAGAGCACGGCCACGGGGGCGACGTCGGTCATCCAGGCGACCCGCATCAGAGCTCGGCCAACTCGGCCTCGAGCAGCCGGGTCACCAGCTTCTGCCGGTCGGCGTCGAGCGCGATTCCCCGGCTCGGGCCTTCGGTCAGCATGAGCACGTAGAGGTGGACGCGATACAGCGCGAGCCGGGTGAGCTCGGCCGCGGTGAACGGGCCGGCTCCGTAGCCCACCACGAACGGATGCGTCTCGTCGATCCGCTGGAACAGGGCGGGCGACACGAAATCGAGCAGGGGATCGCCGTACAGGTAACGCTCGCCGTCGACCAGGCCGCTCAGCGAGCCGTCCGGCGCAACCAGGACGTTGCCGTCCCACAGGTCGAAGTGCAGCAGCGCCGGCCGTTCGACCGTGGCCAGCACGGCGTGGTGCCGGGCGATCAGGCCGTCGAGCGGGGGCAGCGGCACCGCCCAAGCGCCGGCGTCGGCCCGCAGGGACTCGATCATCGCGTGGAAGGCGGCCGGCCAGTCGGAACCGGACGGGCGGCCGCCGGTGTAGCCGAACAGCGGCCCGCTGACCGTGTGCACGCGGGCGATGGCCGCGCCGAGCTGCTCGCGGGCCCGGGGCGAGTCGCCGTCGGTCAGCGGGCGGCCGGGCAGCAGCGACGAGATGATCCAGTTGTCGCTGCCGGCCAGCACCGTCGGCACGGGGGCCTTTCCGCGCACGAGGGAAAAGTACTCGGCCTCGGCCGGGATCAGCCCACATTCGTACGAGAGAAGGCGAGCCGACGCCGGCGGCCCCACCTTGACCACCACCTCGCGCCCGTCGGTGAGCGAAGCTCGCCACACCGCGGCGAACCCGCCGCCGCTCAGCTCCGAGGCCCCGGTCACGCCGGCGCCGAGACCGTCCCGGACGATTCCGGCGATGTCATCGACGCCGATCAGCGGTTGAGTCGGACTGCGCATGACCCGAGACGGTAGCCGAATCGTGGAAACGGGGCAGCGGAAAGTCGCGCCCGGGCCTAACGTGCAGCCATTCATGGACAATGGTCGATTCGGGGAGATCTTCATGGCGTTGCGGAAAGTATGGGGCCTGCTGATGGCGGTCCTGACGGTGGTCGCAGGCTCGCTGGTCGTGGCGGCGGGACCGGCCCAGGCACACCCGATCTACCGGCGTGCGTTCGGTAACCAGTACTTCCACCAATGCCTGTGGGCGGTCCCGGTCTCCTCGAACGAGTACAACTATGTCGATTCCTGCGGCCGGGTGCCCAACACCGCCGCGAAGTGGAAGCTGCACGTGGTCAACGACAACTGGGCCGGCAGCGGGCATGAGCTGTGGGTGCTCGAGAGCGTGCAGTACCCGTCACAGTGCCTCATTGCGGACGGCTCGAACCAGCAGACCCGGTTGGGGACCTGCAACTGGGTCAGTGAGAACAACTACAACACGTTCGAGGCCTTCTACGACTCCGCCTCGTCCAGTGGCGGCGTCTACCAGATGAAGAGCACGACCTGGTGGGACCACGGTTCGAACTACTGTCTCAGCGTCAACGCGAATCACGTCGTCACCTACGGCGCGTGCAACGACAGGCCCAGGTCGTTCTGGGCGGTCAGCGCCGCCGCCTGACCGGTCCGCCGCCGCCCGGCCGGTCCGGCGACCGTTCGGGCGGCGGGGGAGCAGCCGGGTCAGATCGTGAGGGGCCGCAGCGGCAGGGCCGCGGGTGAGTGCTCGGCGAACGTGCGGTAGTGGCGCAGGGCCAGGAACAGCCAGCCGAGGCTGAGAACGGCCAGCACGAGGTACGGGATCAGGGCGCCGAACGTGTCCCAGGCCGTGTGCAGGGCGACCGCGCCGGCGAAGGTGCCCAGGAAGGCGAATGCCCGCCGGGTGCTGGGCGCCGCGATCAGGGCCCACAGCGCGCCGGCGGTCAGGCCGGTCCACGCGGTGTGGCCGGCGGGGGAGGTCAGGCCGCGCAGGAACAGGGTCTGCTCGACGCTGCCGATGTTGCCGCCCGAGGCGAGCAGGGCTGTGAAGGCGTACCCCATGGTTTCGAGGGCGGCGAAGCCGAGGCCCGACGCGACGCCGATGATCAGGCCGTCGGAGGGCAGCCGGCGCTCGTGCCGGCGCATGATCGTGAGCAGCAGGATCAGCGGCACGATGAGCTTGGCCGATTCCTCGATCACCGCGACCAGCACCATCGGCAGCACACCGAGGCCGCGCAGCGTGTCGTACTCGAGGGTCCCGGCGACCACGATGCCGATGACGCCGCCGAAGAACGCGGAGGTCACCAGGGCCGAGGTCGGCACCTGCCAGCGGCCGGTGCGGGCCTGGGCGAAGGTGAGGAAGGCGAGCGGGACGACGGTGGCGCCGAGCAGGATCAGGGCCGGCACGAAGTTGGGGTTCTGCGTGTGGACCAGCGTCCACAGCACGACGGCGTACAGAGCAAGACCGGTGACCAGGACGCCGAGCCAGGCCCACCGGCGGGAGGTGTGATCGCGCATGGCACGCAGCTACCCCGCCGGTGGGATCGACTCACGGTAATGCGACGCGCGTCGCTCAGTGTGCGACGGCCATCACGGGCTGGTCGCCCGCCTCAACCGGGAGCCGGCTGGGGCGTACGACGGTCCACAGCACCACGACCGCGCCGGCCATGCCGCCCGCGACCACGATCGCCATGGCCGTCGAGCTGTTGCCGAGCACGCCCACCAGCGGGGCGGCCAACGCGCCGACGCCGAACTGCACCGCGCCGAGCAGCGCGGCAGCGGTTCCCGCGGTCTCGCCGTGCCGCGACAGGGCCAGCGCGGGCGCGTTCGGCATCGCCAGGCCGACGGTGGCCAGCACCAGCCACAGCGGCACGAGGATGCCGGCCAGGCCGCCGAAGCCGGTGGTCGCGGTGACGAGCAGCACGACGCCGAAGACGGCGCCGCTGATCAGGGCCGAGCTCAGGATCTGCGCCGGCGTCCAGCGGCGGAGCAGGCGCACGTTGAGCTGGGTGGCGCCGATGAGCCCGACCGCGCCGCCGGCGAAGACGTACGCGAACTGCTGCTCGCTCAGGCCGTACTCCTCCTGGAAGACGAAGGAGGAGCCACTGACGTACGCGAAGAGGGCGGAGAACGCGAGCGCGGCGACCACGATCAGACCGACGTACGTGCGGTCGGTGAAGAGCCTGCCGTAGTCGCGCAGCGTGCCCCTCACCCCGCCGTAGCGGCGCCGGTCAGCCGGCAGCGTCTCGGGCAGGAACAGCGCAGTGGCGGCCAGGATCGCGACCGCGACCACGGTGAGCACCACGAACACGCCGCGCCAGGACGTCCAGTGCAGCACGGTGCCGCCGATGGTCGGGGCGAGGATCGGCGCCACACCGATGACCAGCATCAGCCGCGAGAGCAGCTTGGCCGCGGCGAATCCGCTGAACAGGTCGCGCACGATCGCCATCGCGACGACGGCGGCAGCCGCGGCGCCCAGGCCCTGCAGCACGCGCAGGGTGCCGAGGACGGCGAGGTTCGGGGCGATGACGCACAGCACGGAGGCCAGGACGTGCACGCCGACACCGGCCAGCAACGGGGTTCGGCGCCCGATCGCGTCGGAGAGCGGGCCGATCAGCAGCTGTCCCAGCGCCAGGCCGAGGAGCGTGCCGGTGAGCGTGAGCTGCACCGCGGCCTCGGTGGTCTGCAGGTCGGTGGCGATCGTCGGCAGGGACGGAAGGTACATGTCGATGGTCAGCGGTCCGAGGGCGGACAGAAAACCGAGGACGAGGACGACACCTAAGCGGCGGCCGGCAGGATCTTGGCGCATATTCGGGTTCAAGCTTCCCGCGGCCGAGTTTCTTCCGTCCGGTAATAGTGGTCACAAACTCGCCGAATCGCGGTGATCGGCTTGACTCGCCCCGGCGCTGTGCTGCGGAAACGATCAGTGACCGGACCCACGTGTGGTTTCGGCCGGATTCGGTTGTCGTCGGCGGCCGGGCGGACAAGGCTGGGTGCCGTACGTGCAAAGAAAGCGAGTGGAAGGCAACTCATGCCCCTGCGTTCCCCAGCACGGGCCTGGGCGGTCTGGGCCGTCGGCCTCGCCGCGTACATCGTCGCAGTGCTGCACCGCACGTCACTCGGCGTGGCCGGTCTGGACGCGCAGCACCGCTTCGGCATCGGCGCCGGAGCGCTCGCCACGTTCGCCGTGCTGCAGCTTCTTGTGTACGCAGGTCTTCAGGTGCCGGTCGGGCTGCTGCTCGACCGCTTCGGGTCGCTGCGACTGGTGGTCAGCGGCGGTGTGCTGATGGCGACCGGTCAGGCGATCATGGCAACCACCGATCACGTCGGCGGCGCCGTGCTGGCCCGCATCCTGGTCGGAGCGGGCGACGCCATGACCTTCATCAGCGTGTTGCGGCTGGTGCCGCAGTGGTTCCCGGCCAAACGTGTGCCGGTGCTGACCCAGCTGACCGGCATCGTCGGCCAGGCCGGGCAGGTGCTCTCGGCGGTGCCGCTGGCGATCCTGCTGGCCGGTCCGGGCTGGAGCACCGCGTTCTTCGCGACCGCGGGGGCCGGGGTCTTCGTCGCGGTCGCCGCGTTCGCCGCCCTGCACGACAGCCCGGCCAAGCGGATGGACAGCGGCGCGTCGATGACGATGCGCCAGCTCGGCGAGAGCCTGGGCAGCGCCTGGCGGCACCCGGGCACCCGGCTCGGGCTGTGGACGCACTTCACCACCCAGTTCATGGGCACGGTGTTCGCCCTCATGTGGGGCTTCCCGTTCCTCGTGGCCGGGCAGGGCCTGCCCCGCGAGACGGCGAGCGCCCTGCTGACCCTGTTCGTGCTGGTCGGCATGGCGGCCGGGCCGCTGATCGGAATCCTCGTGCAGCGGCACCCGCTGCGCCGCTCGTGGCTGGTGCTGGGGGTGGTCGCCGTGAACTCGGCCGGCTGGGCCCTGGTGCTGGCCTGGCCGGGGCACGCGCCGCTGCCGGTGCTGGTGCTGCTGATCGTGGCGCTGGGCCTGGGCGGGCCGGGCTCGATGATCGGGTTCGACTACGCGCGGACGTTCAACCCGCCGAGCCGCCTCGGCACAGCCACCGGCGTCGTCAACGTGGGCGGCTTCGTCGCCTCGCTGTTGTCGATCGAATTGATCGGCCTGATTCTCGACGCGCGCACCGGCGGCGGCACGAACTATGACATCGCCGACTTCAAAGTGGCCATGTCGGTGCAATACATCTTCATCGTGATCGGCGTCGTCGGGATCCTGCGAACCCGCAGGCTGGCCCGGCGGCGCATGGCCGAGGAGGGCATCGTGATCCGCCCGCTTCGCGAGGTGTGGGCCGATCGGCGGGGTTTAGCAATCAGCCGTACGGAGAAGGCGAAAGCTTTCACGGGACAGAAGTAGACCGGCAGCAGTGATCCGGCCGCCCCGGAGCCGGACGTCAGTAAGGGCAGAGGAGGACATGACCGAGCACGCACCGGACCGTCTATGGTCCGGCATCGACATCCCCAAGACCATCGCCGGAACACTCGCCGCGGTATCCGCCGCGGTCGTGGGTTCCTTCCTCGGCGTCGCAGGAACGCTGATCGGCGCAGCCGTGGCCAGCCTCATCGGCTCGGTCGGCACCGAGCTCTACGCCCGCTTCATCAACCGCGGAAGCAAGAAGATCGTCTCGACCTTCGTGACCGCTCCGGCCGCCGTCGGCACCCCGACGGTCGTGGCCGCCGAGGATGAGCTGCCCTCCGAGGAGCCGGTCGTGGAGCAGAAGCCGGCGCGCAAGGACGTGCGCTGGGGACGGATCGCCGTCATGGCCGGCGCGTTGTTCGTGCTGGCGATGGGCTCGCTCACGGCGTTCGAGCTGCTCACCGGGAAGAGCGTTCCGGCCGCGGTCGGGCACACGACCAGTTCGACCACGACGATCGGGTCCGCTCTCAGCGGCGACAACGGCACCGACGAGAAGCCCGCGACGACGCCGTCGGAGTCCCCCTCGCCGGATTCCAGCGGGGCGCCCGCGGACGGTCAGCCGACCGGCACGCCGACCGCCGAGCCCACCGAGACGCCGGCCACGCCTCCGACCGCGACGACCGAGCCGGCAAACCCCCAGCAGACCGGTGGCACGGATCCGGGCGCCGAGCCCACGGATCAGCCCACCGACGGGGAGACTCAGCCGGACGGCACCACCCAGGACGGTACGACGCAGGACGGCGCCAAGCAGGACGGCACGACGCAGGACGGCACGAACCAGCAGAGCGGAGAGTGACGATGGACGCCAAGGGCGTGCTGACCGAGGCCTTCGGGCGTCTCCCCGACCTCGTGGAGACGGCCGTGCAGGGGCTCACCCCCGAACAGCTGCGATGGCAGCCGGCCGCGGGCGCCAACTCGATCGGCTGGCTGGTCTGGCACCTGACCCGGGTGCAGGACGACCACGTCGCCGAGGTGATGGGGGCCGAGCAGCTCTACGCCACCGGCGACTGGGCGGCCCGCTTCGGGCTCAAGGACCTGTCCGACACCGGCTACGGCCACGACGCGTCCCAGATCACGGCGGTCGCGCCGGAGAGCGCGCAGACGCTGCTCGACTACTACCGGGCGGTGCACGACCGCACGGTCGGTTACCTGGCCGGTCTCACCGAGGCCGACCTCGACCGGGTGGTCGACGACAACTGGGATCCGCCCGTCACCCTCGGGGTGCGGCTGATCAGCGTCTATGACGACGACGCCCAGCACGCGGGCCAGGCCGCGTACGTACGCGGGCTGCTGTAGACGAGAAAGCGGGCGGGGACATCCCCGCCCGCTTTCTGCGTCAGGCCGACGAGGGCTCGGTCAGCGGCAGCCGTACGAGAAACCGGGTGTCACCCGGCTGGGACTCGAGCCGGATGTCGCCGCCGTGTCCGTTCACGATGATCCGGTACGAGATGTCGAGGCCCAGCCCCGTGCCCTCGCCCACCGGCTTGGTCGTGAAGAACGGCTCGAACACGCGCTTCTTCAGATCCTCGGGCACACCCGGCCCGGAGTCGCCGATCGAGATGACCAGGTGGTCGTCCTCGCGATAGGTCTTGATCGTCAGCGTGCCGGCGCCGGCCATGGCCTGCACCGCGTTGTCGATAAGGTTCGTCCACACCTGGTTGAGCTCGGCCGGGTGGGCCGGCACCTGCGGCAGTGAGCGGTCGTAGTCCTTCACGACCTTGACCCCGTTGCCGATCTTGTGGGTGAGCATCACCAGCGTGCTGTCGAGGCCGCTGTGCACGTCGATCCACTGGTGGGCCGCGCGGTCCATCTGCGAATACTGCTTCGCCGCCGACACCAGCGACGACACCCGGCTCGTCGCGTCCTCGATGTCGGTCATCAGCTGCTCGGTCTCGAGCGCGTAGCCGATCCAGTGGATGGCCTGGTCGAGCAGCTCACGCGTGCCGACCCGCTCCTCGATCAGGGTGAGGCACTCGATGTCGATGCCGCCCTGGGCGAAGACGGGCGCCAGGTCCCAGCCGCTCGTGACGTTGCGCTCGTCCATCCAGTCGCCGAGCTCGTCCTCGCGGTCGGAGGTCTCCATCGCGGTCAGCGGCTTCGCCTTGGCCGCCCGCTCGATGACGTCCTCCTGCAGCTCGACCAGGGCGACCAGGCGCTCCGGGTCGACCTTGCCGGCGGCCAGCATGGCGAGCTTGTGCCGCATGCCGGCGACCCGCTGGCGCAGCGCGCTGGTGGCCCGCCCGGCGGCCGCGGCCGGGTTGTTGAGCTCGTGCATCAGGCCGGCCGAGAGCGCGCCGAGCGCGGTCAGGCGCTGGCGCTCGCTGACCGCGGCCTGGGTGCTGCGCATGCCCAGGGTGAGGCCCTCGAGCAGGTGAATCGCCATCGGGAACCACTCGCGCATCATGTGCCCGAAGTCGGCCGCGCTCATCACGAAGAAGTCGGCGTCGTCGAGCGCGCGCATGCTCGCCATGTACCGGCGTTCGAGGCCGTCGTCGCGCAGGTAGGACTGGGTCGCGCCCATGTAGACGCCGCGCTGCTCGGTGCGGGTCGTCTCGACCTCGTCCTGGCCGATCTTGCGGGTGAGCGCGATCGTGCCGCTGAGCAGCACGAAGAACTGGTCGGCGGGGTCGCCCTCGCGGATCACGACGCCACCGGCGGGCATGTGCATGGTGCAGCCGTGCTGCGAGATCCACGCCAGCTGGTCGTCGGTGAGCTTCTCGAACAGGAACAGGGTGCGCAGCTCGGCGGGCGTGAGCGCGCCCGGATCGCAGGGAACGAGCCGGACCTCGTCGGTGGTGTCAGCCATGGCTTACTGAGCCTCCAGGTAGCGGTGGACCAGCGTGACGGCCATCGCGCCCTCGCCGACCGCCGAGGCCACTCGCTTGACCGAGTTGGCCCGGACGTCGCCGGCGGCGAAGATGCCGGGAACACTGCACTCCAGGTAGAACGGATCCCGCTCCCGATCCCATCCCTTCGGACGGGTGCCATTTGAAAGAAGGTCGGGGCCGGTGTAGACGAAGCCCTTCTCGTCGCGGGCGACCGCCTGGCCCAGCCAGTCGGTGCGGGGCTCGGCGCCGATGAAGACGAAGAGGTAACCGCACTCGACGGTGGTGCTCACGCCCTCTTTGCTGTCGCAGATCGTGATGGCCTGCAGGTGGCCGTCGCCCTGGGCGCTGAGCACCTCGCAGCGGGTCCGCACCCGGATGTTGTCGATCTTGTTGAGCTGCTGGATCAGGTAGTACGACATCGACGCCTCGAGCGAATCGCCCCGCACGAGCAGAGTGACCGTTTTGGCGTACCGGGAGAAGAACAGCGCCGCCTGGCCCGCCGAGTTGGCGCCGCCGACGATGTAGACGTCGGTGCCGGCGCAGGAGGGCCCCTCGGTCGAGGCCGAGCCGTAGTAGACGCCCGAACCGGTCAGCTCGGCCACGCCGTCGGCGATCAGCGGCCGGTACGAGACGCCGGTGGCCAGCACGATCGAGTGGGCCGAGATCTCGCCGCCGTCGGCGAACGTCAGGGTGCGGGCCGAGCCGTCCTGCCGCAGACCGGTGACGTCGCGTGTGGTCAGCACCTCGGCCGAGAACTTGCCGGCCTGCCGGCGGGCCCGGTCGGTCAGCTGGGCGCCGGAGATGCCGTCGGGGAAGCCCAGGTAGTTCTCGATGCGCGAGCTCTGCCCGGCCTGGCCGCCGACCGCGCGCCGTTCGACCAGCAGCGTCCGGAGGCCCTCGGAGGCGCCGTAGACGGCCGCGCCCAGCCCGGCCGGCCCGCCGCCCACGATGATCAGGTCGTAGAAGTCGCGGCCGGGGGCGGTCGAGAGGCCGACCGCCTCGGCCACCTCGGTGGTGGTGGGCTGGGCCATGGCGCGTCCGTCGGCCGTCACCACCAGCGGGATCGACTCGGGGCCGACGCTCGCGGCCTCGAGCAGGCGGCGGCCCTCGGGCTCGTCGGCGCCGAGCCACTTGTAGGGCACCAGGTTGCGGGCGAGGAAGTCGCGGATCTCGTACGACGGCTCGCTCCACCGATGGCCGACGACCCGGATGTCCTCCATCTCGCGGTCGCCGGTGGCCAGCCACGCGTCGAGCAGCGCGTCGAGCACCGGATAGAGCTTCTCTTCGGGCGGGTCCCACGGCTTGAGCAGGTAGTGGTCGACGTCGACGACGTTGATCGCCTGGATGGCGGCGTCGGTGTCTGCGTACGCGGTCAGCAGGGCCCGACGGGCGTTGGGGAACAGGTCCATCGCCTGCTCGAGGAACTCGATGCCGTTGACCTGCGGCATGCGGTAGTCGGCGAGGATGACGGCGACCCGGCCGCCACGCAGCTTGAGCTCGCGCAGCGCCTCGAGCGCCTCGGCGGCGGACGAGGCGCGGACGATGCGGTACTGGTCGCCGTAGCGGCGGCGCAGGTCGCGGGCGATCGCCCGGGAGACCGCGGGGTCGTCGTCGACGGTCAGGATCGCGGGGTGGCCCATGGCAGATACCTCAGCTATCGGCAGGTGGCGTGGCCAGCAGGTCGTTGTACTCGGGGTGGCGGTCCAGATATCCGATGACGAAGGGGCAGGAGGGAACGACCGGGGTGTTCCGGCCGCGGGCGTCCTCCAGCGCGGCCGACGCGAGACGGCTGGCCAGGCCCCGGCCGGAGAAGGACTGCTCGACGTCGGTGTGCATCAGCTCGATGGTGTCGCCGTGGCGGCGGTAGTGCAGAACGCCGGCCACCTCGCCACCGAGCAGGATCTCGTAGCGCTGGTGCTCGAAGCTGTCGACCACGATGGCCTCGCCCGAGTTGGGCACGCCGACCTGGGCGCTGCCCTCGACCCGCAGCTTGCGCCGGGCCCGCTCGTAGAAGCTCGTGCGGCCGAGCCGGATCACCTGGGCCGCGGACGGGACGGGCTCGATGCAGAGCCGGTCGTCGGGGCCGGCGTAGCCCTCGACGATGCCGTCGACCTCGATCGCCAGGCGGCCGCTGGTGGGCAGCACGTCGAGGTCGAGCTGTTCCTGCAGGGCCAGCATCAGCGGGCGGTTGAACGAGGAGTGCGCGGCCGCGGCCGTGACGATCAGGCCCTCGACGTTGGGTGAGACGATCGGGCCGCCGGCCGAGAAGCTGTAGGCCGTGGAGCCGGTCGGGGTGGCCACGATCACCGCGTCCGCCGCGTAGTTGACGAAGTTCTTCTTCTCGACCGAGATGCCGATCGCGGCCAGGCCGTCGCCGGGCACGCGCACCATCGCGATGTCGTTGAAGGCCGAGACCTCGCGGCCGTCGGGCAGCTTGGTGCGGACGGCGGTGCGCGCCTCGATGGTGAACTGGTGCTCGTCGATCGCGGTGAGGGCGGCCGGCAGATCGGGCAGGTCGACCTCGGCCAGGAAGCCCAGGCGGCCCACGTTGACGCCGAGCACCGGGGTCTTGCGCCCCTCGACCAGCCGCATCGTGCGCAGCATGGTGCCGTCGCCACCCAGGCTGACCAGCAGGCCGGCCCGCTCGACCATCTCTTCCGGCGTGACCGCGACAGCCTCGCAGTCGATGCGATCGATCTCGTCGTGCAGACCGAGCACGGTGACATTGCGGCGCTCGGCCCACTTCACGATGGCCTCTATCGCCGACCCGCAGTCGCGCCTCGGGTGCAGCACCAGGCCGACGACCTTGACCATGCCCATCCGGTGTGACCCCGCCCCTCGTTCGAACTCAAGAACACAGCCTTGCACGTCGGGCGCCCGATCGGCGAGGGCAGGCGACGGAGCACACGTGGTTCATTCGGGCAGGGTTCCTTCCTATTCCTTGACAGCGTTGTCACGTATAGACAGCCTCCGATTAATCCCCGATTTTCCGGCGCACTGAAAGGACCCCCGACATGCGCCTACGTTGGCTCGCGGTCGCCGCAGCGGCGATCACGATCGGCACCCTCAGTCCCGTCCCCGCGCACGCCGCCGATCCGTCGATCGATCTCGATCCCGGCATGCTCAGCGCCATGCGCCGGGACCTCAAGATCGACAACGGTGAGATCGCGGCCCGGCTGCGCACCGAGGCGGCGGCCCCCGTGGTCGAGAAGCGCCTCAAGTCCAAGCTCGGCTCGGCTTTCGCGGGCGCATGGATCCCCACCGGCGCCGCACGACTGACGGTCGCCGTCACCGACGCTTCCGCTGCTTCTTCCGTACGGGCGGAGGGGGCTGACGTTCGTGTCGTGGCGCACAGCAGTGCCGATCTCGCTGCCACGCGTACGGCCCTGGACAAGCGGGCCAAATCGGCGCGTGCCTCCGTGGTGCGTGGCTGGTACGTCGACGTCCCGAACAACCGAGTGGTCGTGACGGCTGCCCCCGGTTTTGAGAAGGAGGCTCGCGGCTTTGCTTCCGGCGCGGGCGCGGTGACGGTGGTCACGTCGGCCGAGCAGCCCCGCCCGATGTACGACATCCGCGGCGGCGACCAGTACGTGATCAACGGGAACACGCTGTGCTCGGTCGGCTTCTCGGTCGC
Source organism: Paractinoplanes polyasparticus (assembly GCF_019710575.1). Classification (GTDB taxonomy): domain Bacteria; phylum Actinomycetota; class Actinomycetes; order Mycobacteriales; family Micromonosporaceae; genus Actinoplanes; species Actinoplanes polyasparticus. Next base: position 29,403 of record NZ_JAHWFK010000076.1, read on the forward strand.
CGGCGGCTTCGTCACCGCGGGCCACTGCGGCGGCACCGGCAGCCCGACGCTCGGCTACAACAACGTCGCCCAGGGCAACTTCGCCGGCTCGTCCTTCCCCGGCAACGACTACGGCTGGGTCCGGACGAACGGCAACTGGACCTCCCAGCCCTGGGTGAACAACTACTCCGGCGGCAACGTGACCGTGGCCGGTTCGCAGGACGCGGCCATCGGCAGCTCGATCTGCCGCTCCGGCCGCACGACGGGCTGGCGCTGCGGCACCCTGCTCGGCCGCAACGAGACGATCGTCTACTCCCAGGGTGCGGTCTCGGGCCTGTCCCGCAGCAACGCGTGCGCCGAGCCGGGCGACTCCGGCGGCTCGTGGATCTCGGGCAACCAGGCCCAGGGCGTCACCTCGGGCGGCTCCGGCAACTGCTCCAGCGGCGGCACGATGTGGTTCCAGCCGGTCAACGAGATCCTCCAGGTGTACGGCCTGTCGCTGACCACCACCGGCGGCGGCAGCTCGGGCTCGTCGGTGATCAGCAGCCTCAACAACAAGTGCCTGGACGTGCCCAACGGCAACTTCGCGGACGGCGTACGGGTCCAGATGTGGAACTGCAACGGCTCGGCCGCCCAGCGCTGGAACTTCGTCAACGGCACCCTGCAGACCTCGAACAACAAGTGCCTCGACGTGGCGTGGGGCTCCACCGCGAACGGCGCCGCCATCCAGATCGTCGGCTGCAGCGGCAACCCGGCCCAGCAGTTCGTCCTGTCGGCCGCCGGCGACCTGGTCAACCCCCAGGCCAACAAGTGCGTCGACATCGACGCCTGGAACGCCAACGAGGGCGCCGTGCTGGTCCTCTGGGAGTGCACCGGCGGAGCCAACCAGAAGTGGCGCCGCGGCTGACCCACCCCTGATCCGGCGTGGTGCCGTAGCGGCAGCGGCACCACGCCTCCACCCCCGGCCAGCTGATGCGCCTCCACCCCCGGCCAGCTGATGCGCCTCCACCCCCGGCCAGCTGATGCGCCTCAGCCGCCGGCCAGCTGATGCGCCTCAGCCGCCGGCCAGCTGATGCGCCTCAGCCGCCGGCCAGCAGGTCTGCCTCGATCAGCCGGCCGGAGAGGGGCCCGGCCTCGTGGATGTCGTCGGCGCTGAGCACGGCCGCGACAGTGCGGGCATCGTGCAGCCCGTTGCCGTTGCCGGCGCCGACCATCGCCGGGAACCACCGCAACGCCTGCACGAGATCCACCGGCCCGCCGAACCCGTCGCGGTACCAGCACGCCGCCGCGTACATGCCGCCCGTATGCCCGTTACCTTTTTGATCGTCCCCAGCCGGGGACTGCTCGGTCGCTCGGTCCGGTATGACTTACTGCCCCTGTCGC
>NZ_JAHWFK010000077.1 GCF_019710575.1 Paractinoplanes polyasparticus
GCCCGCGAGATCTACCAACTCATCACCTCAGAGCACCCAAAACCCGCCACTTGAAATCCATAGGAGCATCCCAAGGGCACCGGGCGGCAGACTACGCCGAAGGGCGGGAACGGGGGTGGCGTTGTCCACAGAGGGCGGCACCGGGTTGTCCACAGGACGGGTCAGCGGACAATCGTCCCGTGACGATTCAGGCGTTTCTCGGTCCGCTACCGGCGAAGGTCAACCTCGATGGGACGTGTCTCGAGCGAGTCGACTGCGGTCGCTACACGCGCGAGAAGGTCAGCTACTCCGTCGGCCCGGACGAGCGCGTCTCGGCGTACGTCTGCGTTCCCCACGACCTCGACCGGCCGGCCCCGGCGGTGTTCTGCCACCACCAGCACGCCTCGCGCTTCGATCTCGGCAAGAGCGAGGTCGTCGGGCTGGCCGGGGATCCGGATCAGGCGTACGCGGCTGAGCTCGCCGAGCGGGGCTTCGTCACCGTCGCACCGGACGCGATCGGGTTCGAGGAGCGCAACTGGAGCCCGGACGGCGCGTCCAACGTCTCCTGGTTCGAGCTGTCCACCCGCCTGGTCCGCGGGCGGACACTCCTGGCTTCCTGCCTGCACGACATCTCCACCGCGCTGGACTACGTGACGTCGCGGCCCGAGGTCGACCCGAGCCGGATCGGGTTTCTCGGTCATTCGTACGGGGGCCGGATGGCCCTGTGGGCGCCGGCTCACGACTCGAGAATCACCGCCTCGGTCTCGAACTGCGGGTGCATTCCGTTCCGTCACTCTTATTCGCACGACACCGGCCTCCAAGCGGAATTCGTCCTGCCCGGATTCGCCGCCGAGCACGATCTGGAGGACGTCATCGCCGCATACGACGACCGGACCGCGCTGCTGATCTCGGCCGGCACCGAGGACAAATGGAGTCGCGGGGCCGAGGAGCTTCAGCGCGCGCTCGGCAATCGGGTCGAGCTGGCGTTGTACGAGGCCGGGCACGTCTTCACGGCCGCGATGCGCGAGCGGGCGTACGAGTTCCTGCGGGCTCGCCTCGGGCCGAGCTAGCGGATCTCCATCTCGAACAGGGAGAAGCCGTACTTGTTGGAGCGCTTCGTGCCGTACATGCGCACGTAGCGCGCGGCCACGCCGTCGGTGTCGATGCGGACCGTGCCGCCCTTCCCGGCGGTTGTCGACCAGACTGTGCGCCACTGTGTGCCGTTCGGGGACACGTCGATGCGGTAGGCGACGGCGTGCGCGTGCTCCCAGACCAGGGTGACCTCGTTGACGACACGGCGCGAACCGAGGTCGGCCCGCAGCCATTGGGGTTCGGCGAAGCCGCTCGACCAGCGGGAGGCCGGGTCGCCGTCAGCGGCGTTGCCGGCCTCCCAGGCGCCACCCTCGGCGCTGCTCGCTGTGACCGTGCTGGTCAGCGCGAGGTTGGCCCGGGACGGGTTCGCCCGGGCGGTGATCTTGGGCGAGGCCGGCTTCGCGGTGACCGAAGGTGACGATGACGGCACTCGACTGGCCGGGGCCGCCACCGCTGACCGCGGGGCGGCGGAGTAGGCCGGCGCCGGGCCGGCGCCGGCCACTATTTCCGTCGGGATCGCCACCGGGGGCACGCCGCGGTCGGGAATCGTGGCGTCCGTCGTGGCTCGGTAGGCGACCACCAGGCCGGCCGCCACAGGCACGGCGATCGCCATGCCCGACACCAGCCACCAGCTCTTTCGTGACCTGCGGCGGGCCGGTGGCGGCGGCGGCGCGGGTGCCGGCGGCGGCGGGGCCGGGCGGTTGCGCGACCGCACCTCCGGCAGGTGGGTCAGCCTGAGACTGTCGGCGCGGGACGGGCGCTGACGCTCCTCCACGAGAACTCCCGTTCGTCCTTGGTGGACGCCCCCTCGCGGCCACCAGGAACGTATCTTGACGGAAGTTGGTCACGGAATGGAGTTACGCACGGGTAGACCGCTGTCGATCATGTGATAGCGATCTACGTCACTCTGCGTTCAGTGAGGCTCCCCTTGCGGACTGTATGCCGTGAGGAACCTGTCGCGGAACTCGTTCATCGGCCACAGCGGGGCGTCGGGGGCCGGGGTCAAGCCGTCGGTCCAGCCCCAGCTCTTGATCCGGTCGAGCACCTTGGGGTCCTTGGCGACGACCGAGATGGGCACGTCCTTGGTCGAGTTGGTGCCCACCACGACCGAGGCCGGCTGGTGGTCGCCCAGCAGCAGGAGCACCAGGTTGTCGTCGCCGTAGTTCTCGACGTACGAGACCAGGCTGTCGACGGAGTAGGCGATCGACCCGGCGTACGCCTGCTTGACCTTCTTGCCGTCCGAGAAGAGCTGTTGCGCGTTGGGGGCGCCCTCGATCAACGGGCCGTAGACCCGGCCGTCGCCGATCTTGTCCCACGGGAGCATCGGCGGCACCGGCGTCCACGGGGTGTGGCTCGAGGTCAGTGTCACCTCGGCCAGCAGCGGCGGGCGTTTCGCCTTGCCGAACTCGTACTCGTGCACCTGCTTCATCACGAACTGGTCGGGCATCGTCGACCAGCTGAGCGCCGGGCCGTGGTAGCCCAGCGTGTGCGAGTCGTAGATCTGCTGGTAGCCGTAGAACTGACCCTCGGGCCAGGCGAACGTGACGCCCGGCTCGAACCCGACGGTGCGGAAGCCGGCCCGCTTGAAGGCGGAGGTCAGCGTCATGCGGTCGGTCGCGACGAGGCTGCGGTACCGGTTCTGGTTGTCGATCCACAGGCCGGACAGGAACGTCGAGTGGGCCAGCCAGCTGCCGCCGCCGAAGGTGGGCGACGTGAGGTAGCCGCTCTGCGCCTGGAAGCCCTTGGCCGCCAGCTTGGCCTGCCCGGCGCGCAGCTGGTCGACCACGGGCTGGTTGAACTCGGGGTTCTCGACGGCGTCGCGGCCGTAGCTCTCGACGAAGCCGATGATCACGTCCTTGCCCCGGAGCGCGCTCAGCAGCTGGTCGTCGGGGAGGTTCTTGAACGCGTCGTCCTGCACCTCGCGGGCGAAGTCCTTGCGGTCCTGGATGTCCTGGGGCACGGCGAGCACGGTGTCGCGGGCCAGCTCGGCGGCGCTCTGGCTGGCCACGGGGATGCCGCCGACGAGCTGGAAGCTCATCACGGCCAGGGTGACCCAGGCGGCCGAGAGAGTGACGACCGTTCCGCGTACGGGCCAGGGGTGGGCGGCGACGACCCGGCTCAGCCGGCGGACCGAGAACGTCATCGCGACCAGCGTCACCGCGGCCAGCAGCACGGCGCCGGCCGCGGCCAGCAGCGCGCCACCCCGGCCGACCGAGTCGGTGAGGAAGTTGAAGCCGTCCTTGAACAGCACCCAGTCGAGCACCGGGTCGAACGGGCGGGCCAGCACGGCGTAGAAGCCGATGTCGATGACCTTCAGAACGGTCAGCACCCCGAGGCCCACGCCCAGCGCGGTCGCCGTGATGCGCCGGGCCCGGGCCGGCAGCGCCAGCAGCAGCGCCATCACGAGCAGCGCCTCGATGGGCACCCGGACCAGGGCGGTGAGCCAGAAGTTGCCCGGTGGGAGCCGGGTGATCTGGTCCGGGAGCACCAGCGCGAGGAACACGAACAGGGCGGCGAGGGTGGTGACCACCCCGCCGGCGACCCGGCGCACGTGCTTGTTGACCGACACGACGTTTCCTAACCCCAGAGTTGCACCTACCAACAGGTACACGCTGGGTGAGGGTAAGCGGTTCAAGCCGAGACGGTGCTCACCCCGTCGAGCAGCGTGCGGATCTGCTCCGGGTCGGCCGGGCGGCCGAACAGATAGCCCTGGCCGTGGTCGATGCCGAGGCGGCGCAGGGTCGCCCACTGGGCATCGGTCTCGATGCCCTCGGCCACGGTCTGCATCTTCAGCGCCTGGCCGAGCCCGGCCACCGCGTCGACCAGGGCCACGTCGTCGGCGTCGGTGTCGACGTCGTCCACGAACGTCTTGTCGATCTTGATGACGTCGACCGGGAGCTGCTTGAGGTAGCTCAGCGACGAGTAGCCGGTGCCGAAGTCGTCGATGGCCAGCCGTACGCCGAGCGCGCGCAGCGAGTGCAGGGTCCGCTTGGCGGTCTCGATGTCCTCCATCAGCATCGACTCGGTGATCTCGAGGGTGAGCGAGGCGGCGTCGAGGCCGGCGTCGCGGAGTGCTCCGGCGACGTCGTCGACCAGACCGGCGTACTGGAACTGACGGGCTGAGAGGTTGACGTTGACCTTGAGACCGGCCGCCGCGGGCGACTCGGCACGCCAGCGGGCGAGCTGGGCGCAGGCCTCCCGCAGCACCCACCGGCCGAGCGGCACGATCAGGCCGTTGGCCTCGGCGGCGGCGATGAAGTGGTACGGGCTGAGCAGCCCGTCGCGCGGGTGGTTCCAGCGCACCAGGGCCTCGACCGAGCTGACGCTCTGCGTCTGCATGTCGACGACGGGCTGGTAGAGCACGGCGAACTCGTCGTGCTCCAGCGCCTGCTCGAGGTCGACACGCAGCTGGGCCTCCTCGAGCACCGACATCGTCATGGTCGGGTCGAAGATCGCGTAGCCGTTGCGACCGGCCCGCTTGGCGGCGTACATCGCCAGGTCGGCGTAGCCGAGCAGCTGGTCACCCGGGCGTTCGCCGGCCGCGGAGGTCGCTATGCCGATGCTCAGCGAGCAGGTGATGTCGCGGCTGCCCAGGCGGATCGGCTCGCGGATGGTCCGGACGAGCCGTTCGGCCAGCGCGGCGGCGTCGCCCGGCTCGAGGTCGCGCATGAGGATGGCGAACTCGTCACCGCCGAGACGGGCGAGCACGTCGGCCGGGCGCACGTGGCGGCGCAGGCGGCCGGCGATCGTGGTCAGCAGCTCATCGCCCGCGCTGTGCCCGAGGTTGTCGTTGACCAGCTTGAAGTCGTCGAGGTCGAGCAGCAGCACGGTGACCGGCCGGTCGTCGTCGGCGGCCACGGCCTCGTCCAGCCGCTGCCGGAACAGGGCCCGGTTGGGCATGCCGGTCAGCGAGTCGGTGAACGCCTGGACGTGCAGCTTCTCCTCCAGCTCGCGGCGGGCGCCGATGTCGCGCAGGCTCACCACGGCGGCCGCGATGCCGGGATCGTCGACCCAGTTGGTGGCCAGGACGTCGACGTACACCCAGCGGCCGTCGGCCGCCTGCAGCTGGGACTCGGACCGCAGGCTCTGCCCGAGCGGCAGCGCGATCAGTTCGTCGAGGAACTGCCGGGCCGGGAGGACCCGGTCGGACGGCATCAGGTCGCTGAAGTTCCGGCCGACCAGCCGCTGCTTCGGCACACCGAGCATCTGGGTGATCGATTCGGTGGCGTACACGACCATGCCGTCGGGACCGATGGCGATCACCGCGTCGGCCGAGGCCGCGAGCAGGGTCTCGGCCCGCTGTTCGGCGGTCCGGCGGCGGCTGTCCAGCGAGCGGCGGCTCTTGGCGTGGAGCGCGGTCAGGCCGACGATGCAGCCCATCATCGCTACCAGCAGAACGGTGGTGCCGAAGTTGGTGCCGGCCCGGGTCGGCAGCAGAAGGGCGTAGCCGCCGACCGACATCACCCCGAGCGCGATGACGAAGCGGGGCGACCAGAGCGCGGCCGCTGTGATCAACAGGAGCACGACGGCGGGCACGTAGAGCATCCAGCCGTCCCGGTCGACCCAGCCGAACAGCAGCATGACCGGCATCTCGCCGAGCCACCAGGCCGTCAGCCAGCGGCGGGTGCGCCGGCTGCGCACGATGCGGGCCCAGGGCAGCCACGCGATCGCGGCCTGGGCGACCACCGACAGCAACACGGGCAACAGCCACCAGCGTTCGGCGCCCTCCCAGTCCATGGCGATCCGGAGGCCGCCGATGGCGGTGACGACTGAGGCCACGGCAGCACCTATGCGGAGCTGGCGTGCCCAGTATTCAGCGGTGTGATCGTCCATTTCATCCTGCTGCACGGGCGCATCGATCGGTCCCCCGCCCGGCCACCTGAGGGTTCCATGAGACCCGTGACAAATGTCAGTGGATGAGTGAGTGCTCGCTCAGTACAGTCGTCGCCGTGGAGAACAAGCGACGACGTGTGCCCGCGCTCGCGCCCGAGGAGCGCCGCGCGGCCCTGATCGACGCGACCATCCCGTTGCTGCACGAGCACGGGCTGGACGTCAGCACCCGGCAGATCGCCCAGGCGGCCGGCGTGGCCGAGGGCACGATCTTCGGCGTCTTCGAGACGAAGACGTCGCTGGTCGTGTGCTCGGTGATCAAGGCGCTCGACCCGCAGCCGACGCTCGACGCGCTGGCCGCGATCGACCGCTCCCAGCCGCTGCGCGAGCGGCTGATCCGGGCGGCCGAGCTGATACACGCCCGATTCGCGGAAAACGCCCAGCTCATGACGGCGGCGCGGAAGCTGCTGCTCACCGGCGACGCCACCGGGCAGATGCTCGCGAACCGGCAGTCCCTGCAGGCTGCCCTGACCGACGTGATCAACCAAGGCGCCGACCAACTGCGTCGCCCACCGGCGGCGGTGGCCTCACTGCTGCTGCTGTTCTGCGGCGCCAACACGTACGGGCCGTTCGGCGACCCGGACAACTTCAGCGGCGAGGAGACGGTCTCCCTGCTGCTCGACGGACTGCTCCGACGGGGGACCCAGTAGTGCTCATCCAACTGCTCCGAACCTACTTACGCCCGTACCGGCGGGACATCACGCTCGTCGTGCTCTTCCAGTTCCTCCAGACGCTGGCCACGCTCTATCTGCCCACGCTGTTCGCCGACATCATCGACAACGGCGTGGTCAGGGGCGACACCGGTTACGTCATGCGGATCGGCGGGTGGATGCTCGCGATCACGCTGGCCAGCATCGCCGCCCAGGTCGTCGCGGTCTACTTCGGCGCCCGTACGGCGATGGCCGTGGGACGCGACGTGCGGGCCTCGATCTTCGGGCAGGTGCAGAAGTTCTCGGCCCGCGAGGTCGGCCAGTTCGGCGCCCCGTCGCTGATCACGCGCACCACCAACGACGTCCAGCAGGTCCAGATGCTGGTGCTGATGACCTTCACGCTGATGGTCTCGGCGCCGATCATGTGCGTCGGCGGCATCGTGCTGGCCCTGCGGCTCGACGTGCCGCTGTCGTCCCTGCTCCTGGTCATCGTCCCGGTGCTGGTGGCCACGGTGGCCGCGATCATCGTGCGGATGCGTCCGCTGTTCCGCACGATGCAGACCCGCATCGACCGGGTCAACCGGGTCATGCGCGAGCAGATCACCGGCATCCGGGTGATCCGCGCGTTCGTCCGCGACGACCGTGAGCAGGCCCGCTACCAGGACGCCAACGCCTCGCTGACCGACGTGTCGCTCCGGGTCGGCAAGCTGATGGCGCTGATGTTCCCGACGGTCATGCTGATCGTGAACCTGTCCAGCGTCGCCGTGCTCTGGTTCGGCGGCCACCGCATCGACTCGGGCGGGATGCAGATCGGCGCGCTGACCGCGTTCCTCAGCTATCTCATGCAGATCCTCATGTCGATCATGATGGCCACCTTCATGTTCGTGATGATCCCGCGGGCCGAGGTCTGCGCCGAACGCATCGAGGAGGTGCTGGGCACCGAGTCGAGCGTGGTGCCGGCCACCGACCCGGTCACCGAGGTACCCCAGCACGGCCGGCTCGACCTGCGCGACGTCGGCTTCTGCTACCCCGGCGCCGAGACGGCCGTGCTCAGCGAGATCAACCTGGCCGCCCGGCCGGGCGAGGTCACGGCAGTCATCGGCAGCACCGGCAGCGGCAAGACCACGCTGCTCAACCTGGTGCCACGGCTCTTCGACGCCACCTCGGGCACCGTGCTGGTCGACGGCGTCGACGTCCGCGACCTCGAGCCGGCACTGCTGTCGCGGCTGGTCGGCCTGGTCCCCCAGCGGCCCTACCTGTTCTCCGGCACGATCGCCTCCAATCTGCGGTACGGCAATCCGGACGCGACCGACGAGCAGCTGTGGGAGGCCCTCGAGATCGCCCAGGCCCGCGGCTTCGTCGAACAGATGGAGGGCGGCCTGGACGCGCCGATCGCCCAGGGCGGCACCAACGTGTCGGGCGGCCAGCGGCAACGGCTGGCCATCGCGCGGGCCCTCGTCCACCGGCCCGAGATCTACCTGTTCGACGACTCGTTCTCGGCGCTCGACTACGCCACCGACGCGGCCCTGCGGTCGGCGCTCGCCGAGCACACCGCCGACGCCACCGTGGTGATCGTCGCCCAGCGGGTGAGCACCATCCGCGACGCCGACCGGATCATCGTGCTCGACGACGGCCGGGTGGCCGGCACCGGCACCCACGCCGAACTCATGTCCTCCAACGCCACCTATCGGGAGATCGTGCTCTCCCAGCTCACCGCTGAGGAGGCCGCCGTATGACTGCCCCTGCCCGCCGGCCCGGCCCACCCGTGGGCGGCCCGCCCGCCGTACGCATGATGGCCGGCCCCGCCCCGACCGAGAAACTTCAGGACTTCAAGGGGTCCACCAAGCGCCTGCTGGGACTGCTGAAACCGCAGCGCCTGCTGGTTGCCGTGGTCATGGTGGCCGGCGCGATCAGCGTCGCCCTGTCGGTGCTCGGCCCCTACCTGCTGGGCCGCGCCACCGACGTCATCTTCGCCGGCGTCGTCGGCAACATGGTCGACGGCGACGTCACCAAAGCCGAGGCGATCGCCGCGCTGCGCGCCCGCGGCGAGAACACGCAGGCCGACCTGCTCGGCGCGATCGACTTCACACCCGGCCAGGGCATCGACTTCGACCGCCTGGCCCGGGTGCTGATGTGGGTCGCGCTGATCTACGTCTTCGCGTGGCTGTTCGGTGTGCTGCAGGGCCGCATCACGGCAACCGTTGTGCAGACGGCCGTCTACCGCTTGCGCGAGCAGGTCGAGGCCAAGCTGGCCCGGCTGCCGCTGTCGTACTTCGACCAGCAGCCCCGCGGCGAGGTGCTGAGCCGGGCCACCAACGACACCGACAACATCGCGCAAACCCTGCAGCAGACGTTCGCCCAGCTGACCACGGCCCTGTTGACGATCATCGGCGTGCTCGGCGCGATGTTCTGGATCTCGCCCCTGCTGGCGCTGATCGCGCTGATCACGGTGCCGGTGTCGTTCTTCGTGACGACGGCGGTCGGCAAGCGCTCGCAGCCCAACTTCGTGGCCCAGTGGGCGACGACGGGCAAGCTCAACGGCCACATCGAGGAGATGTTCACCGGGCACTCCCTGGTCAAGGTCTTCGGGCGGCAGGACGAGGCCTCGGCGGTCTTCGCGGAGCACAACGACAAGCTGTACGCGTCGTCGTTCCGGGCGCAGTTCATCAGCGGCCTCATCCAGCCGGCCATGATGTTCATCAGCAACCTGAACTACGTGCTGGTGGCGGTCGTCGGCGGCCTGCGGGTGGCGTCCGGCTCGCTGTCTCTGGGCGAGGTGCAGGCGTTCATCACGTACTCGCGGCAGTTCAGCCAGCCGCTGACCCAGGTCGCGTCGATGGCCAACCTGATCCAGTCCGGCGTGGCGTCCGCCGAGCGGGTGTTCGCCCTGCTCGACGCGCCGGAACAGTCCCCCGAGCCGGACTTCGCCGGGCTCCGCGACGTGCGGGGACGGGTGGCGTTCGACGACGTCTCGTTCCGCTACGTGCCCGACAAGCCGCTCATCGAGCACCTGTCGCTCGAGGCCGCGCCGGGCCAGACCGTGGCGATCGTCGGGCCGACCGGCGCCGGCAAGACCACGCTGGTGAACCTGCTGATGCGGTTCTACGACGTGGCCTCGGGGCGGATCCTGCTCGACGGCATCGACATCGCGACCATGCCGCGGTCGGTCCTGCGCGAGGAGATCGGCATGGTGCTGCAGGACACGTGGCTGTTCGGCGGCACGATCGCCGAGAACATCGCGTACGGGGCCGACTCGTTCGACATGGACGCGGTGGTGCGGGCGGCCGAGGCCGCGCACGTCGACCCCTTCGTACGGATGCTGCCGGACGGCTACGACACGGTGATCGACGAGGAGGGCTCGAACGTCAGCGCCGGCCAGAAACAGCTGATCACCATCGCCCGGGCGTTCCTGGCCGAGCCGAGCATCCTGATCCTCGACGAGGCGACGAGCTCGGTCGACACCCGTACGGAAGTGTTGATTCAACGCGCCATGGCCACCCTGCGCGAGGGCCGGACCTCGTTCGTGATCGCCCACCGCCTGTCGACGATCCGCGACGCCGACATGATCCTCGTGATGGAGGAGGGCCGGATCGTCGAACAGGGCACCCACGACGAGCTGATCGCCGCCGGTGGCGCGTACGCGAGGTTGTACTCGGCCCAGTTCGCCCAGGCCGTAGCCGAAGTGGACTGAGCCTTCACACAAGGAACGGGGGCGGCCGATCGGCCGCCCCCGTCTCATTGCTGGTGCTTACTTGATGACCGGGCGGACGATGTCCGACCAGCCCGGGCCGTTGATGCCCATCGCCGGGTCACCGTCGACCCAGGCGCGGAGCGCGATCGTGCCCTTGGGCGCGGCCGTCGTGGCGGTGTAGGCGCCGTTCACGTTGGCCTTGCTCACCAGGATGTTGGTCCAGGTGTTGGGGCCGGTCCAGCGCTGAACGACGACCTTGCGGCCGGAGGCGTTCGGGCTGGTCTTGACGACCACCGAGACACGGCCCGCCGAAGGCGAGGTCGCCGTCAGGGAGACCCACTGGTTGACCGAGACTCGCACCTCGTTGGAGTTGACCTTCTGGGACTGCGTGACGAAACGCGTGCCCTGCGAGATCGACGTGGCGAACGAGTAGGCGCCGGCCGTGCTGGCCTTGGTGTTGGCCATCCACTTCAGGTCGCCACCACTGACCGGAGCACCCCACAGCTCAACCGTGGCGTTCGGCGCGACCTTACCGCTGATCGACACCCGGCCCGCGCCGGTGATAGACGCCGGAGCGAAGATCGTGGGCTTCGGGGCCTCACCGGGCTCGCCGGGACCGCCGGGCGTGCTGCCCTCGTCGGCCGCGATCGTCAGGACGCCGCTCTTCACCGAGCCGACGCCGCCGACACCGCTGCCGGTGACGAGAATCGTCTCGTTCGGCTCCTTGTACTCGTCGGCCGTGACGGCGAACGGGTCGCCCACCTCGACCGTGGTGCCCGAGAACACGCCACCGGGGACGGCCGAGCTGATCGTGCCCGGGTCGGTGAAGTCGTCCACCGTCGCGGCGGTGCTGCCACCGATCGAGCCGCCCTTGACCATGACGTTGACGTCGACGTCGTTCTGCGACACACCGTTGGTCACGGCGTGGACCTGAGCGTCCTCGCCCTCCCACACCGTCTCGTTGACGATCTCGAGCGACGGCGCCGCGTCGTCATTGGTGACAGTGACCCGGGCCGTCTTCTCACCCGGTGTCACGCTCGCCAGCAGACCGGGTTCGACCGCGACGGTGAAGCTCTCGTCCGGCTCGTAGACGTCCTCACCGTTGACCGCGAAGTAGACATACCCGGTGGTCTGGCCGGCCGGGATGGTCATTTGCTGCCCAGGAAGGACGTAATCCTTGCTACCGGGCCCGCTGCCGCCCGCGGTGGCGGGGTTGGCCGTCGGCTCGGTCGTGCCTACGGTGAATTCCGTGTCGGAGGCGGTCGCCCCGGAGAGCTTGACCGGCAGGGTGGCCACCCAGCCCTCGCTGCCCTCCTTCAAGGTGATCGGCGAGACGCTGACCGTGGGCAGCGCGTCGTCGTCCTTGATGGTGTAGGTGGCATCCAGGGTGCCGGCGGTGTTGGCGACACCAAGACTGTTCAGGCTCACGCCGAAGGTCTCGAGGCCCTCGTGCACCTTGTCACCGACGATGTCGACAGTGAACGTCTTCTGGGTCTCGCCGGGCCAGAAGACCAGCTTGCCCTTGGCCGTGATGAAGTCCTGGCCCTGCTGAGCCTGACTCGTCTGCTCGGCCGTGGAGTAGTCCACGACGATCCTCTTACCGGAGGCCTTGTTCAGCCTGGCGGTGAAGGTGACCGGCTGACGGCCGTTGTTCCCCTCGGTGAGCTGGGGCGTGGTGCTCGGCAGCAGCGACAGGGTCGGAGCCAGGTCACCGTCGTCGTCGATGCTGCCCGTGCCCACGCTGTCCTCGCCCAGCTTGGCGATCGTCGGGGCCGACAGCCAGACGTTCATGTCTTCGGGGTCGGCCTCGTCCAGCGTGTCCTGCGTCGACCGGACCGTGACCCGCTGAGCCGTGGCGGCCGGGTTCACGTCGTCGGTGCCGTTGACCGCGCGGAAGGTCACGGTGCCGGAAGCGGCCGTGTAGTCCTCGCCCGCCTTGGCCTTGCCGTGAGTGGCCTGGGACAGCGCGTCGAGGTCCTTGCCGAAGCCGTCCGCGGTCTGCCACTGCGCCGTGACCGGGCGCTCCGACACACCGCTGAGCCCGATGTTGAACAGCAGCGGGTCGCCCTCATCCGCGTGCGTCTGAGCGACAGTGATCTCCGGCTGATCCTCGTCGTCGACGATGTCGATGGTCGCTGTCTGCGTGCCGGAGACGCTCTCGTCAGCGGCACCCTTGACGAAGAAGTTCTGCTTGGCCTCTTCGTAGATGTCGTCATCCGTGATCGAGATCGGAGTCGGGGCACTCTCCAGAGCACCCGCCTCGATCGTCAACGCGGCGTTGCCCGCCAGCGGCGTGAAGTCCTGTGTCGCGCCTGACTTGGCCGTGCCGGCCGCGGTGCTGATCGGGATGGTGACATCCTTGCCCGATTCACCGTCGAGCACGGCCCACACCTTGACCGGGCCGGCGTCCTCGTCGATCTCGTTCGAGTCGGCCCAGATCTTGTAACCGGGCGCGTCGTCGTTGTCGGTGATCTTGCCGGTGGCCTCGATCGGGCCCGGGTTGCCCCCGGTGACCGTGAGCACCAGGTTCTCGATGTTCTCGTCGATCTTGTCATCGACCGTGTTGATGACGATCCGGGCCGTCTGGTTCGCGGCCGAGACGGTGGACCGCGCGGGGAAGGTCACCTCGCCGGTGATGTCAGGAACGTCGTCGTCGCTCGCCGCCGGGTCGACTCCCGCGGACACCGTCCACGTCACGGTGAGCTCGGTGAGCGCCGCGCCGCCGGCCCGGACGAGGTCGTAGGACAGCTGGCCGCCCTCGGCGGTCTGGTCGGAGTTGCTGACGAAGCTGATGTCGCCGGGGTCGGCCATGGCCGGCGAGGCGACCATCACGGCCGGCGCGAAGCCGATCGCGCCCGCGACGGCGACCGCGAGGATCCGCCGCACGGACTTGGAGCCACGCAGCGCGAACGGTACCGAGCCGCTCGTGGCCGCATGGGCTTCTGGATAGCGCATGTCTAGTTTCTCCTTCGGCGGCTGGGCTGCCTCCGTCGGGGGAGGCCCCTGGCTTTGCGTCCCCGCCTTGCGGCGGGTTTGCCTGTTCGGGTACCGCACCGTGGGCGGGCTCCAAGGACCGGCTTGGGCCGGCCTGAGCAGCGAAAGCCGAGAAAGATCCGGCTTCTCGCCTTCCGTAATCTAACCGGCTTATCGCCGCGTTAGCGGCGGAACGCTTTTTTCGGGTTAAATCGGCCTAACAGCGCAACGCCACCCCTGCGAGCGACAGCCGCAGCTGCATCGAGCGCCCGAGGGGTGACCCTGATCGGCTGCGCTGTCAGCGCTCCCCGCCGGAACGACGGCGGCGCAGGGCCGCGGCCAGCAGCCACGGCGCCAGACCCACGGCCAGAAACAGGGTCAGGAGCGGGAGCTGCCACCAGCGGGAGAGGACCCGGGACGGGGGCTCGGGCGTGGCGGCCACCCAGGGGCGGGCGGATTTGGACCAGGCTAGGAAGGCGTCGCCGACGGGGGCGGCGCCGAACGCGTACCTCTTGGTGCCCGGCGTGTAGACCGGCAGACCCGCCACCTCGCCGAAGCGGGCCAGGCCGTCGGCCAGGGACTCGTCGCCGTGGACTTTGGCGGCGCCGATCGTCACGACCGTGGCTGACAGGCTCACCCCCAGAACCAGGGGACCCGAGTCGACGTTCGAGGGGCCGTCCGTGCCGACCGGGTGTTCGCGCACGGTGGGGCCGAGGCCCAGCGGCGCCGCGAGGAACCACGTGCGGAATCTTGTGTACTGCTGGCGCGCCAGCTCGGGGTCGATCTCGGGCAGGAAGCGGTTGATGATGCTCTGCGACGTGCCCTGCGCGCCGGAGGTCGGCTCGCCCGTGTCGGCGTCGGCCGTGTGCGGGATGAGCTGGGTGGCGGGGTCGAGACGGGCCTGCACGTTGGCCAGCCAGCGGATCACCGTGACGTCGTACGCGGGGGTTCGCAGTTTGTCGTGCAGGCGCAGCGAGGCCATCGCCACCGTGGAGTCGACCGGCCACGCCTGGCCCGGGTACGAGGCCAGGAACGGGGTCGGCGAGGCGTCGAAGGCGGCGGCGATGGCGGCCGAGTCCTCGTCGAAGGCGCGCACCTGGGCGGCGTCACGGGCGGCTTCCGGTACGCGGGAGAGGATGCCCCCGCGCAGCCAGTTGATCCAGCCGCGGTAGAAGACGCCGTACTGCAGCGGCATCTCGCCCTTGAACGGCGCACGGCCGGCGTCCGATTCGAGTCGGCTCAGGGCCCACCGCGCGTCGTCGAGCCGGCCGGCGTCGACCGAGGCGAGGCCGTACAGCGCGTACGAGAAGAAGTAGCCCTCGGGGAAGAGCTGTTGCGCGTCCTCGGCGGCGCCGGAGTCGAGCTCGGCCCGAAGGTAAGCCAATTGGCGGCGTACGCCGGAATCGCCGTCGGCCGGGGCAACCAGCCGGACCACCGCGAGAGCGGCGGCGGCGCTGATGACCACAGCGACGAAGAGCCCGAGAAACTTGCGCACCCGACGAGTTTAGAGATGCGCGGCAAACGAAACGCGGCCCACCAGACCGGTCTGTCTTCACGATGAAGCGGGCGCGGTCAGCCGCAATGCCAGGGCCGGGCACCGGTCCACGGCCTGACGTGCCGCCGGCTCCAACGCCGGCGGCACGCTCATGTCCCCTCGTGGCGCCGGATAGCCCCAGTCGTCCTCGACCAGCAACTCGGGCAGCAGTTCAGCACACAGCCCCCGCCCGTCACAGGCCGTCCAGTCGACATGCAGCCGGTTCATCGCCTCTCCCCTCCTACTTCGATCGCTGTGGCACGCCGAGTCGCGCGGCTCATCCGCGCGCGTCCGTGGCCAGGCAGCGGCCGGTCAGGTGGGCGGCGACGTCGGCTTCGAAAGCGCGCATCGCGCTGTGGATCAGGCGGGCCGTGCCGTCGGGATGACGGCAGGCGCCGCGGCCGGTGACCAGCCGCGCGAGCCGATCGACCTCGGCCGGCAAGCCGGGGCGGGCCCGGAGCTGAGCCAGATCGGTCAGTGTGCTCGCGAGCCGCGGCAGCCCGTTGACGCACGGTCCACATTGACCGGCCACCTGCCCGGCGAGATATCCCGCGATGCGGGCCGTCTCCATCAAGCCGCAGGCGTTCCGCGGCAGGGCGACGATCACACCGGCGCCCGGGCTTCCCCCGTACGGCATGAGACCGGCGCGACTGACCGGCAGCGCTCCCTCAGCCGGCACCCACCCACCGTGATAGCCACCCACCAGCACCGCGCTCAGCGGAGCGCTCGCACCGCCCGCAGCCGCGATGAGGTCACCCAGGGCAACCCCGTAACCAGCTTCAACGACTCCCGGTGAGGCGACAGCACCACTGACGGTGGCCAGAAAGGTGCCCGGCTCCTCGGCCGTGCCCGCCGCGCGGAACCACCCCGCCCCGTAGCGGGCGATCATCGCGAGATGAGCGAGCGTCTCCACGTTCTGCACGAGCGTCGGCGCGCCACCCGGCCCCGACTCGGTGATACGCACCAGCTTGTCGGCCGGCACGGCGCCCCGGCCCGCCACCGCCGCAGCGGCCGCCGACTCCTCCCCCGCGACAAACGCATCCGGCGCCGTGACCAGGCGCACCGGCACCCGATCGAGCCCCGCCGCGCGACGGGCGTCGAGGAGCTCCCGCAGCGCCCGGTGGCCGGCAGCCGGCGCGTAGAGCACAACACTCTGAGCCCCCAGCGCCACCAGCTGCAGACCATCAAGAACCAGATTCGGCGCGTACGTCAGCAGAGCGCGATCTTTCCCGCTGGCCGGCTCCCCCTCGGCCCCGTTGGCGATCACCACCGGCGCCCGCCCACCCGCCGCGACCGCGCTGAGCTTGCGCCACAGCGGAAAGCCGGCCCCGCCCCGCCCGGTGAGCCCCGCATCCCGAGCCATCCCCATCACCTGGTTGGTCTCGAGCACCGGCAGGCGCCCGTGCTGGGCAAGGTGGCTGTCCAGCCGCCCGTCGTTGCTCCCGGCCAGCAGCCGAAGCTGCACCTGCCGCCCCGGCGGCGCTTCCGCAACGCTGATCATCGTGCCTCCTCGAGGGTGCCGGCTTCAGCCGGTCGGGTCCGGGTGGGGAGCAGCCGCGGGTTGACCTGACGGGGTGCCCGCTGGGGGAAGCGGCCGAAGCCGGGAGTCAGGCGCCAGACGACGGCGGCCAGGACCGTGGCGGTGCAGAGGGCCGAGATCGACCAGAGCCAGACAGCGCCGTTGTCCGAACCGGTGCCCAGGCCGTGCAGCAGGGCTGTCGGCCAGCTCAGGTAGGCCAGCCAGTGCACGAGTCGCCAGGTGCGGGCGCCGAGTCGGTGGCGCAGCAGGCTGGTGGCGACGATTGCCAGCACGAGGTCGAACGCCAGGGTGCCCAGTCCCTGCCAGAGCGGGCGGTAGTTGCCGGCGAACGGCAGAACCAGGTCGAAGACGCGCAGCTGGGCGTACGGGTCGAAGAACAGGCTCACCACGTGGCCCACCAGGAACACCACGGCCAGCAGGGCGGCGTTGCGATGCACCAGGTTCACGGCGAAGGCGGGCAGGCCGAACGCCGTACGGCCGCTGCGGGCCCCGACGCCCAGCGCGACGACCACGGTCAGCAGGACCAGCGACACCACGCCGCTGCCGCGGCCGAAGTACCAGAGCGCGTCGGTCATGTCGGCCAGCCGCCCCTGCGCAGAACCTCCAGGGCGGGTGTGACCAGGCGACTCGGGGCGCGGCCGAGCAGGGCGGAGGCGCCGTGGCCGCGGACGATCGCGGCCGTGGTCAGGGTATTGGCGCGCAGGCACGAGGTAGCGGCGACCGAGACCGTGCGCCAGACCCGCGGGACCGGTCGGCCGGTGCGTGGGTCGACGATGTGGTGCAGGAGCTCGCCGGGGCGGCCCCACGTGCGGGACACGGTGCTCGATGTGGCCAGGGCGGCGCCGGCCGGCAGCCGTACCGTGCAGGAAGGGTCTTCCGGTCCGTCCTGCACCAGGACCCGCCAGCCGCCGTCGGGGGCCGGGCCGGCCGTCGCGATGTCGCCGCCCAGCGCTACCAGCACGCCGATGCCCAGCTCGCGGGCGACCCTTGCTGCCGCCCGGTCGGCGGCGAAAGCCTTCGCGGTGGCGCCCAGGTCGAGCAGGACACCGCCGGGCACGGTCAGCTCGCGGCCGCGCAGCCGCACCGACCGCCAGTCGGGGGTGGCGAAGACTCGGACCGCCGGCGCCACCGGGCGGCCGGTCAGGGCGGCGAAGTCACGGTCGTAGCCGAGGCCGCACAGGGCCGCGCCCACCGTCGGGTCGACGTCGCCGCCGGTCTCGCGGGCCGCGGTCAGCGCGGCGCCGACCAGCGCAGCGAGCAGCGGGGTGACCACGACCGGCCGCCCGGCCCGGCACGCCGCGCGCAGCTCGGAGTCCTCGCGGAACCGGCTGCACGCCTCATCGGCGGCCGCCAGCTCGGCACGAACGATCCCTGCCGCTTCGCCCGCCGCCGACGCGGCATCAGCCCGGGAGGAGACGACGACCCGGGCCACCGTGCCCCAGACGTTCCACTGCGCGGTGTCGGCGCCGACCGGCAGGGATTCCACCAGGGGCATCAGGAACCTCCGGAAGTCGCCTGGCCACCGCTGCTGCTGGTGCCGCCGCTGTCGTCGGAGAGCGCCGGCCACTCCTCGGTCGTGGTGGCCGTCGCCGACTCGTCGGGGGTCGTCGAGGCCGACCTTTCCGACGCGTATGCGGCGGCGGCCACAGCAGCCGTTCCGGTCGCGCTCGCCACCACCAGTGCCCCGGTGAGCAACGCCGCCCTTCGCCGGCCGGTCTCCCGTTTCATGCCCTGCCTCCGTTCGCCGGTGTTCCCTCCTGGATGACACCTCAGCAACGGTGCGCGTTCCGCCTCGCCCGGACCTATGGGCACGCTTGGCAGTTGCTGTGAACAACCCCCTGGTGGGCCGCCCGCCTCCGCAACTAGGTTCGATCGGGGGGCGGATCAATGACTGAGCAGGTCGTCGGGCGTGCGGAGGAGATCGAGCGGCTGCGCGCCCTGCTCGACCGCCTGCCGCGGGAGGGCGGCTCGCTCGTTCTGCGCGGCGACGCCGGGGTGGGCAAGTCGACGCTTCTCGGCTGGGCCGCCGGCGAGGCCGGGCGCAGGGGGCTGCGTACGATCACCGTCACCGGGGTGCAGGCCGAGTTCGACCTTCCGTACGCCGGTCTGGACCGCCTGGTCACCGGTCTTCCGCCGCAGGAGTCGACCGCCGCGGCCCAGGCCGTGGTGCGCGCCGCCCTGGACGGCGACCTGACCCCCGTACGCGTGGCTCTGGCGCTGTTGACCCTGCTGACCGAGTCGGCGGGAACGCTGCTGCTGGCCGATGACGCCCAGTGGCTGGACGATGCGAGCTGGGACGCGCTGACGTTCGTCGCCCGGCGGCTGGCCGGTGACCCTGTCCTGATCGTGATGACGATGCGCAACGGAGCTGAGACCACGCAGCGTCTTGCCGGCGCCGCGCTGCCCGAGCTGACCGTGGAGCCGCTGGCCGACGCCGAGGCCGCCGCGCTGCTGGATCAGCGGGCGCCCGCGCTGCGCCCGGACGTGCGGGACAGGGTTCTGGCCGAGGCCGCCGGCAACCCGTTGGGCCTGGTCGAGCTGGCCTCGCTCGGCGACCGCACCGGCCGCCTGCCGGAGGATCTGCCGTTGCCGGCCCGGCTGGAGCGCTCGTTCGCGCTGTCCGTCGACGCCCTGCCCGAGGCCACCCGGACCCTGCTCCAGGTCGCGGCGTACAACGACGGTTCCGATGTGTACGAGACCGTGGCCGCGGCCGCCGGTCTGGCCGCGATCACCATCGACGACCTCACCCCGGCCGTCGCGGCCGATCTCGTGCGGGTCGACGGCTTCGGCGCCTTGCGGTTCCGTCACCCGCTGGTCCGGTCCGCACTGCGCCAGGCCGTGCCGGCCGGCCGTCGCCGCGACATCCACGCCGCCCTGGCCGCCACGATCCCGGACGCGCCGGGCGACGAACGCCGCATCTGGCACCTGGCCGCTGCCACCACCCGCCCCGACGAGCGGATCGCGGCCGAACTGGCCCGGGCCGCCCAGCGGGCCCGCCGCCGCGGCACGCTCGTTTCCGCGATCGTCGGCCTGGAACGGGCGGCCCAGCTCACGCCCGACCCGGACGTGCAGGCCCACCGCCTCATGTGGGCATTGGCGACGGCCCACGACCTGGGCGACCCCGAGACGTTGCGCCGCCTGATGACCACGTTGTCGGCGCGCACCCTGCCCCCGCCGGTGCAGGCCCGGCTGAACTGGTTCCGCGAGGTGATGCTGGGCAGCGGCTGGTCAGGCGCCGAACGGCTGGCCTCGTTCGTCGAGGCGGTCGACCAGGTGCGCCGGGACGGCGATCCGGAGCTGGCGCTGACCGAGCTGGCGAACAACGCGCTGCGCTGCTACTGGTCCAATGCGGACGACCGGACCCGTACGGCCATGGTCGACGCGGTCGAGCGGTTCGACCTGCCACCGGACAACGCCCAGCGCATCGCCGTGCTGGCGATGGCCGCCCCGCTCGAACGGGGTCCGGAGGTGATCGCGTCGATCGACCGGTTGTCGCGCCGGCTGCTCGGCACGCCGGAGGAGCTCGAGCTGCTCGCGGTGTCGGCATCCGGCCTCGGCTCGTGGCGGCGGTCGGTCGTGTTGTGCCGGGCCGCCGCCAACTCCGCGCGGGCCGAGGGGCGGCTCGGCCTGCTCACCCAGACGCTGGTCACCGAGGCCACGGTGGCCGGTCAGCTCGGCGACGTGCGCCTGGCCGAGCAGGCCGCGACCGAGGCGTTCGCCCTGGCCAACGAGACCGGCCAGCCGCGGTGGGCGCTGACCGCGTCGATGGCGCAGGGGTACGCGGCGGCGCTACGGGGTGACAGCGCCACGGCCGAGCGGCTCGCGCACGAGGCCGAAAGCGCCCTGCTGCCCGCCGGGGCGTACCCGATGCTGGCCCTCGTGCAGCTCATCCGGGGCGTCGGCGCCCTGGCGGAAGGCCGGCACGTGACCGCCTTCGAGCAGCTGTCCGCCGTCTTCGACCCCGACGACGTGCCCTACCACCCGGCCATCCGGCTGTGGGCGGTGAGCCACCTGGCCGACGCCGCGGTGGGCTGCGGCCGCGAGGACGACCTGCGGGCGATCATGGACGGGCTGCCCGACGTCGATCTGCCGGTGCTGCGGATGGGCCGCGCCTATGTGGCCGCCCTGCTGGAGCCGGGCGAGATCGAGGGTGCGATCGATGCGGACTATCCGTTCGAGCGGGCCCGGCTGCAGCACTCGTACGGCTCCTGGCTGCGCCGCCGGCGCCGGGTCAGCGAGTCCCGGACGCACCTGCGGGCGGCCACGACGGCCCTCAACGCCCTCGGTGTCACCCCGTGGGCCGAGCGCGCCCGGGCCGAACTGCGCGCGGCCGGCGAGAGCAGCCCGCGCCGCGAGGACGCCCGCGACCGGCTGACCCCGCAGGAACTGCAGATCGCGATGCTGGCCGCCGACGGGCTCACGAACCGCGACATCGGCGAGCGCCTGTTCCTCTCGCCACGCACGATCAGCACGCACCTGTACCACATCTTCCCGAAGCTGGGCGTCTCGTCGCGTACGGAACTGGTCCGCACCCTGATCAGCAACCCCGGCTAAAGGAGTCCGTGCTCCATGGCGGTGGTCACGGCGGCCGTACGGTCAGCCACGTCGAGCTTGTTGAAGGCGCGCAGCAGGTGCGTCTTCACTGTGGCCTCCGAGATGAACAGCTCACGGCCGAGTCGGCGTTGGTCGGCCCGCGCGCAACCAGGCGCAACACCTCGGTCTCGCGGGCCGAGAGGGCCGGCGGGGCGGGCCGGCGCACCTGCCGGACGAGGGTGGAGGCCACGCTCGGGGCCAGCACCGTCTCGCCGCGGGCAGCCGCGCGCACGGCGTCGGCCAGCTCCTGCGGTGACGCGTCCTTGAGCAGGTAGCCGTTGGCTCCCGCCTCGATCGCCCGCAGAATGTCGCGGTCGGACTCGTACGTACCGTCACACTCCCCCGCACCTGTTCCGCTCGTTCCCGCATGCCCGCCAGACCGTAGCCGTCGGCCTCGCCGGGGACGAAGCCGCGACCAGGCTCCGGGCCTCGGCCGGATTTTCCCGGGCCGTCCGCACCGCCAGCGCCAGCCGCTCGTCGCGCAGCTCCGGGTCGGCCGCCTGAAGCAGCGTGATGATGCTGGTGAAGCCCTGGGCCAGGGTGTCGTGGATCTCGCCCGCCAGCCGCGCCCGCTCGGCCGTCACCCCGGCCTCCCGCGAGAGCCGCGCGACCTCGGCCCGGCTGCTCTCCAGCTCCTCGATCAGGCGGTGCCGCTCCTGGCTCTGCCGCACCACCCGGACGATCCAGGTGCCCAGCCAGATGCCGGCGGCGCTCGAGATCACCGCGACGAGCAGGTCAAGGCCGACGGCGCCGGGCCGCAGAATCACGTCCGAGACGGGCAGCACCGCGTTCGCCGCCACCGCCGCGATCACGGCCGTCCGCAGCGGCGCCATCTGGAAGATCAGCGGGTTCACGGCGAAGAGCAGCCAGTTCGCGTTGGGCACCAGCGTGACCGCCACGCCGAACAGCACCAGTTTCGCCGCCAGCAGACCCGGGCGGGTCTCGTCCCGCTCGATCGCCCGGCGCCCGGCCGCGAAGTGCAGCACGAGCAGGCCGCCGATCGCCCCCCGTCGCGACGAGCCGCGCGCTCCGGCCGGGACCGTCCGAGGCGAGCACCACGACCGCCACCGCGACCGCGATCACCACCAGATAGACGTCCCACCAGAGGGTGCGCGGCAGCTCCGGCCTCACCGGTCGGGCCGGGTCCACCGGAACGTCACCAGGCACAGCACCAACCCGATCACACACCAGGCGCCCAGCACCAAGGCGACGCGACCCAGCTCCCACTGCCCGGCCGCCTCGTTGACGCGCATGCCGTCGGGCAGGAACACGTAGCGGAATCCCTGAGCCATCCATTTCACCGGGAAGATCGAGGCGACCGAGATGAGCCAGGACGGCAACTGGGTCACCGGATAGATGAAGACGCCGGAGATGAATTGCAGCGCCACCACGGGCACATTCAGAATGGCGCCGGCCGTGCGGGCGTGCTTGACGATGGCGCTCACCGCCATGCCCAGCAGCGAACAGGCGATCACCGACAGCAGGAACATCCAGGCGAAGGTCAGCCAGTGCGAGGCGTCGGGCAGCGACATGCCGAAGACCAGGGCGCCCAGCGCGATGAGAACAACCGCCTCGGCGATGCTCAGGACCAGAACCAGAAAGAGCTTTCCCAGTACGTACGAGGTGGCCCTGATCGGCGTGCCGTGCAGCCGCTTGAGGGTGCCGTCCTCGCGGTCCATCGCCAGCCCCGCGCCCATCGTCACGAAGGCGGTGGTCAGAATTCCGTACGCGATCATGCTGGCCGAGAAGACGTGGCTGGCGCTGACGCCGGGCTGGTCGTACGAGTCCTGGAAAATGGTGCCGAACAACAGCAGCAGCATTCCCGGGAAAGCGAACGTGAAGACGACAGCCGTTCGGTCCCGGGCGAATTGCAGCAGCTCCACGTGGCCGCGGCTGACTCCGAGGGCGAGGGTGCTCACAGGTGCGCTCCGATCAGGGTCAGGTAGGTGTCCTCGAGGGTCGGCCGGGTGACCGTCAGCGAGCTCAGATCGGTGTCGGCCGCGACCAACTCGCGGATCAGCGGGGTCGGATCGGCCACCTGCTCGGTGCGCAGCACGCCGTTCTCGCGCCAGCTGACCTTCGCGCCGGCCGAGGCCCGTCCGCCCAGCCCGGCCGGCGTGCCCACGGCGACGATCTCCCCGGCGGCCAGCACGGCCAGCCGGTCGGCCAGTGCCTCCGCCTCCTCCAGGTAGTGCGTGGTCAGCAGGATCGTGGTGCCCTCGGCGGCCAGGGCCCGGATCAGATCCCAGAAGTGCCGGCGCGCCTGCGGGTCGAACCCGGTGGTCGGCTCGTCCAGAAAGAGCAGCTCGGGCCGGCCGACGATGCCGAGCGCGACGTCCAGCCGGCGGCGCTGACCGCCGGAGAGCGTACGGATCCGGGACCCGCCCTTGGGGGTGAGCCCGACAAGGTCGATCACCTCGGCCGGCGGCCGCGGGTCCGGATAGAACCCGGCCAGGTGCTTGACCATCTCGCTCACGGTCAGATCGGCCGCGTCGTCCGTGTCCTGCAGCACGATGCCGATGCGCGCCCGCCATTCGCTCCCGGCCGTCCCCGGGTCGGCGCCCAGCACCCGCACCTCACCACCGTCCCGGCGACGGTGACCCTCCAGGATCTCGGTGGTCGTGGTCTTGCCGGCGCCGTTCGGGCCGAGCAGGGCGAACACCTCGCCCCGGGCCACCTCGAGATCGATGCCGCGGACCACCTCGTGCCCCCGGTAGGCCTTGCGCAGGCCCCGCACCTCAATCGCTGTCATGCCATTGATGGTGCTGCCTACCCGGGTCGCGGCGCGACGACCGTGCGGTCGTCAGTGGCTGTCCACCGAACGATGGACAGCGCCTCTCCCACGGCCCGCCCTCTCCCAGCAGGACTTGTACGCCGCCGGCAAGCTTCCGGTCACTCCCAGCGGAACTTGCGCGCCGCGGCCGTCACGAGGACGAGCGCCCAGGCGCCGAGGCTGAGCCAGATCGCGGTGGGCACGCTCCTGCCGTACGACAGGGTTTCGCGCAACGCCTCGGCGTGGGCCGCCAGCGGAAGGACGAACCACCCCCAAGTGCCCAGATCGGGGGCGGCGAACATGATGCCGCCGGCCGCCAGCATCAGCACGTAGATCAGTGTGGCCGCGCCCGTCGTCGCCTCGGGCCGCAGCAGGCTGGCCATGAGCAGGGCGAGTCCCGAGTACGCGGCGGTGGCGAGCACGGTGATGCCGAGCGCGGGCAGCACGGCCTCGAAGTGCGGCCGCCAGCCGACGGCGAGACCGACCGCGGCCAGCGCGATCAGCTGCACGACGATCAGGCCGAGCACGGCCGCGGTCTTCGCGAAGAGCAGGCCCGGGCGGGTCAGCGGCGAGGCGCCGAGTCGTTTGAGGACCCCGTAGCTGCGCTCGTAGCCGGTCGTGATCGCCTGGCCGGTGAAGGCCGTCGACATCACGGTCAGCGCCAGCACGCCGGGCACCACGAACGCCAGGCGGTCGTCGCCGGGCACGTTGGTGACCTCGGTCAGTCCCGCGCCGAGCAGAACCAGCAGAGGCACTCCCATGGCCAGCACGACGGCCTCGCCGCGGCGCGCGGTCAGCGTCAGCTCCATCCGGATCTGGCTGGCCACGACGCTGCGCATCGAGGCGCGGCCGGGAGCCGGCGCGAATACTCCGCTCATCGGGCCACCTTCGCCTTCTCCCCGGTTGTGTTTCCACCGGTCGGCTTCTCGCCGGTCGGCTTCTCGCCGGTCGGCCTTTCGCCGGTCGGCTTCTCGCCGGTCGTGAGCGCGAGGTACACGTCCTCGAGAGTGCGCCGCCGGGTGTTCACGGCGGTGACCTGCGCGTCCTTGGCGGCGAACCAGCCCAGCACGTCCGAGATCACGGCTGCGTCGAGGGCGCCGGCGATCGCGTACCCGCCGGGGGTGGCCTCGGTGACCTTGAGGTCGGCCAGCCGGCCGTCCGGCACCAGACCCGGGTCGGCGCGGACCTCCAGCAGGTCGATGCCGGCGGCCGCGGTCAGTTCGGCCGGGGTGCCGGTGGCGGCGACGACGCCCGAACGCATGATCACGACCTCGTCGGCCAGGCGTTCGGCCTCGTCGAGCAGATGAGTGGTGAGCAGCACCGACACGCCGTCGGCGCGCAGCTCCTCGATCAGGCGCCAGGTGGTGTGGCGAGCCTCGGTGTCCATGCCGGCCGTCGGCTCGTCGAGGAAGACCAACTCGGGCCGGCCGACCAGGGCCACGGCCAGGGAAAGGCGCTGCTGCTCGCCACCGGAGAGGCGACGCCACCTCGTACGCTCAAATTTACGCAGGCCGAGGCGGTCGAGCAGCATGTCGACGTCGAGCGGGGTGGCGGCGAAGCTGGCGAACAGCCGCAGGATCTCGCCGGCGGTGGCCCACGGATAGACGCCACCCGACTGCAGCATGATGCCGAGGCGCGGCATCAACGCATCGTGGTCGTCCACCGGGTCGAGGCCGAGCACCCGGGCCGTGCCGCCGTCGGCCCGGCGGAAGCCCTCGCACACCTGGAGCAGGCTCGTCTTGCCGGCGCCGTTGTGCCCGAGCAGGGAAAGCACCCGCCCTCGGCTGACGGTCAGTGACACACCGTCGACGGCTGTCGTGTCGCCGTAGCGCACGACCACGTCCCGTACCTCGACCGCGTCTGTCACGGTCAACCACTTTACGTGGCGCTCGTTCCTGCACGGTCCCGGGCGGGGCGGCCCCGTTAGGGTGCTCACATGACCGTGGTGGAGATCTACACCGACGGGGCCTGCGCACCCAACCCCGGCCCCGGCGGCTGGGGCGCCGTGCTGCGCTACGGCACCCGGGAGAAGGACCTGTTCGGCGGCACCGCGGCCTCGACTACGAACAACCGGATGGAACTGATGGCGCCGATCCGGGCGCTCGAGACGCTCAACCGGGCGCCCCTGACGGTGAAGATGTACACCGACAGCGTCTACGTGCGCGACGGCATCACGAAGTGGCTGCCCCGCTGGTCCGCCAACGGCTGGCAGACGTCGGCCAAGCAGCCGGTCAAGAACGTGGACCTGTGGCAGCGCCTCGACGAGGCGGTCCGCCGCCACGACGTGCAATGGCACTGGGTGAAAGGCCACGCCGGCCACCCCGAGAACGAGCGGGCCGACCGCCTGGCCGCCCGCGGTCTACAGGCGGCCGTGGAGGCGGGCGAAATCGTCGGCGGCGCGTGAACATCCCTGGTCATTCGATCGGGGTACGTCAAAAGGGCCATAGCTCTCGGTCTATCGACTTCGGAAGAATCAGAGCATGACCGCGCCCGGCGACCTTGTGCTGATCTTCATCCTCGTGGCCATCTTCGTCGCCTCCTGCGGATACGCGGCCGGGCGCATGCACCAGCGCTACCAGCTGAAGCACGACCGCGAGGCGGCCTACCGGGACGGCTACGAGACCGCCTCCAGCCGCGTCTTCAGCCTGGCCGCCCGGGTCGCGGCCCCCAAACGCCCCGCCCGCGGCGCCGCACCCGTCCAGCCCACCTCACCCGAAGCCCCGCCCAGCTCAGCCCCGTCCAGCTCAGCCCGGCACAGCTCAGCGTTGCCGGACTCCGCCCGGCCCAGCTCAGCCCCGTCCAGCTCAGCCCGGCACAGCTCAGCGTTGCCGGACTCAGCCCCGCCCAGCTCGGCCCTGCCTGACTCAGCGCGGCCCGGCTCGGCCCTGCCTGACTCAGCGCGGCCCGGCTCGGCCCAGCCCGGCTCGGCCCAGCCCGGCTCGGCCCAGCCCGGGTCGGTCCAGCCCGGCTCGGTCCAGCCCGGCTCGGTCCAGCCCGGGTCGCCCTTTCCGGGCACTCCGCTGCCCGGCACGGCGGCGCTCGGCGGGGGTGTCGAGGCGGACCTGCCTTTCAATTCGCGCTCCGAAGCAGGGCCTTCATCCGTCGCACCGACTGGCGACCCTGCGTCTTCCGGTTCTTCGCGCCCTTTCGGCGACGCCGACCCGCCGGCCAAGCATGCGCCCGCCACCCGCAATCCCGATCCCGGCCGCGCAATCCGGCATCAGGGCGTTCCGACGCCGGCCCCCGGACTCATTCCCCACCGCCGCTCAGCCCCTGAAGCCTCCGAGCCCGCCAAGAACGAAGGCGCGTTGGGGTTCCCGGTCCCACCACCGCCCCCGCCCAGCGCCGTGGCCGAACCGGCCGCCGTGGGCGGGGTCACCTTCCAGCCGTTCCGAGACCCTCGCCCAGCCGACGGCTCCGGCCCCGTACTGGGCCGCCGCGACACCCCCGCCGACCCGCCACCCCCGTCGGGCGGCAAACACACCGTCCCCGACGAACTGGTGCAGGCCGCGACCTACCGCCTCCCACCCGACCGAATCTTCCGCGCGAAGGTCCCCAACAGCACACCCCTGCCCGAGCAGACAACGACCCACCTCTCGGTACCCAAGCCCCGCCGCCGGGCCGACGAGAATGTCGTACCCCCGCCGTAGGTTCGTCGCATGGTCACCGTCGACGACGTCCGGCGGGTGGTCCGCGACCTCCCGCGCAGCTCAGAACACCTGATAGCCGACCGCGTGAAGTTCCGCGTCGGCGCCATCGTCTACGTCGCCTTCTCCCGCGACGAGACCACCATGGGCTTCGCCTACCCCAAAGAGGAACGAGACGCCCTCATCGCCTCCGACCCGTCCACGTTCCACCTCCCCCGCGAGTCCGACCTGCGCTTCAACTGGGCCCAGGCCTGGCTGTCCCCGCTGACCGAAGATCAGATGACCGAGTTGGTCCTCGACGCGTGGCGCATGGTCGTCCCCAAGAAGGTGTGGTCCGCTCACCTGCGCCTCCCCACGTGATCGCGTAGCCAATCCCCAGCACCCCTCACCGGTTCAAGCCCGCAGCCATCACCCACCTTGCACCCACCGGGCAACGCCCCCGCCGAGCTGAATCCACAGACGTCGCCCACTGGCTTCCACCAGGCAACGCCGCGCCAAGCCGAGCCCGCAGCCATCGTCCACCCACGTCCACAGCCAGCGCCTCGCCAGGCCGAGCCCAGCCATCACCCACCCATGCCCACAGGCAGCGCCACACCCGGCCAAGCCCAGCCATCACCCACCCACGCCCACAAGCAGCGCCACACCCGGCCATCACCCACCCACCTCACCAGGCAAACCCCTCGCCGCGTGCAACCCGCAACCGTCCGCGAAGGACCTGGCCGAGGTGATGCGCGACTCGGTGGCCAAGGCTCACTCGCGCCTACCGCGCGACGCTCCGGTCAGGCTGAGCCTGCAGCCGTCACCCAACCGCGCGCCACCGGGCAACGCCATAGCCCAGTTGAGCGCGCGGCCGTCGCCTTCCGTTCCCGACCGGACACGCCCTCGCCTCGTTGAACTTGCAGCCGTCAACTCTGCGTCCGCCAAGTCCCACCTCAGCGCGAGCGGGGTCGCCCCCGGCTACCCGCGAAGCCGGGCCACGATTTCGGCGGGGGTGAGATTCCGTTCGTCCTCCGGGTCAGCCTTCGCCAGCGCGGTGCGGGCGATGTCGGCATAGACGTCGGCGATGGCGGCGTACAGCTCCGGTGTCAGGCCGGCCGCCTGCTGGGTGACCGCCACCTCGCGCATCTCGTCGACGAACCGTCCGGCTTTGGTGGCCGAGCGAGCCACTCCTGAGCTGTCCGCCAACCCGTTGCGGTCGAGGTCGGCCAGCACCGCGTCGAGCACCCCGTGCGCATCCGCCGTGCGTAGCGCCTGAGTGACGAGCGC
Organism: Paractinoplanes polyasparticus; assembly: GCF_019710575.1. Lineage (GTDB taxonomy): Bacteria > Actinomycetota > Actinomycetes > Mycobacteriales > Micromonosporaceae > Actinoplanes > Actinoplanes polyasparticus. Next base: position 28,629 of record NZ_JAHWFK010000077.1, read on the forward strand.
GGTGAGCCCTTTGTAGACACCACCGGTGCACATTTTGAGAGCACTGGCCGAACCCACCTGATCACCCAGCACGATCGGCTCGACCTTCCCACCCCACGGCAGCTCGGCCACCGCGGCCGCACCCGCCCCGGACAGATACAGCCGAGCCCCCGGCCGGACGCTGGGCGGCGGCCCCGAGATCGATCCGTCAACCACCCGGACACCCGTCGACGCCGAGGCGGCCGGCGCCTCGGAGATCGACCGGTCGACCATCCGGCCACCCGGCGGCTCCGCAATCGACCGGTCGAGCATCCGGCCACCCGGCGGCTCCGAGATCGACTGGTCGAGCGTTCTGCCGCTGGGCGGCTCCGAGACCGGCCGGCCACCCGGCGGCACCGAGATCGACTGGTCGAGCGTTCTGCCGCTGGGCGGCTCCGAGACCGGCCGGCCACCCGGCGGCACCGAGATCGACTGGTCGAGCGTTCTGCCGCTGGGCGGCTCCGAGACCGGCCGGCCACCCGGCGGCACCGAGGTGGGCGGCGCACCCGTCAGTGCCCTGGCCACCCGGTCCATCGTCTGCGGCGACACCGCATTGAGGTCGGCGACAATCAGGCCCCGGTGGGTGGCGTCCCGCACGGGCAGGGCGGCCGCGACCGCTTCTGCGGTGGCGACGGCCGCACCGGGTGGCGTCACCGAAAGCACGATGTCGGCCGTCGCGACCACTTCGGCGAGGCTGGGAACAAGTTCGAGTCCGGCCTCGGCAGCCAGCCGCCCGGTGCGCGCCGAACGTCCTTCCACCGTGGTGATCACCCGTGCGCCCCCTTGTCGCAGCGCAGCCCCCAGCCCGGACCCCATGAACCCGGCACTCACCAGTCCGACAATCACCACAGCCCCTCCCTCCTCTCAGCCGCGCGGCGTCCGCCACAACAGCGCCTAACGGCCGCAGACATCCTCCGCTCCCACCACCGCGCCCACCATCGTGCGAGGCATCCGGGCCCAACCATCCCGCCTTCCGCACTCCCCGGCTTTGCCTATTCCACCGCGACGATCAGGAAAGCGTTCGGAGGCCATCCGGATCTCATAGGTGGCCGGCGAGCCCAGCAGCACGGCCACGCCGTAACCGCGGTCGGCCCAGCCGTCCCGCCATTCCCCGGCGTTGCACGTGCACGACCTTTCCGGCCGACCCGGTACTGCCCGCCGCCGCGCAAACGACCGGGGCCCTGCACCCGCCGCCACGCAACGCACCCGAAGCGCCACCCCGCCACCGCGCAGCCGATCGGCACCGGCGCGACACAGCCGACCCAGCCCCACACCCGCCGCCAGCAACCAGCCAAAACCGCCCACCCAACCCACACCAGCGCGACACAGCCAACCCGGCCCCACACCCGCCACCACAGCAACCAGCCAAAACCGCCCATCCACCACCGCGCACCCTGAGTTGCCCCCGCTTTGATGGAGCGGTGGTTACCTGCCGCCGGTCGGGGCAGGGGTGAGGTTATCTGGCTCGCT
>NZ_JAHWFK010000078.1 GCF_019710575.1 Paractinoplanes polyasparticus
TGGCACGGCGGGTTCGGGCCGGGGGCCGCTGGAAAAGGACCTGCTTGCAGGCACCTCGCCGGCGGCCTACCGGTACTGCACTCGACAAAGTCAGTGGTCCGGGCGGCGACGACCTGTCCCAGCGGATCCGGCACCATGATCGCTGTGGCCCGGTGCAGCGGTCGGGTGTAATGGACAGTGGGCCCCATTGCCGGGATGGCGTTGGGCTTCGTCGATTCGGTGGTCAACCACGTGCCTGTGCTGCTCGGCGAGGTAGGCACTGCACGTGCTGAGCGTGGGGCCTGGTCGCAGGCGGCGAGTTCTTTAGTCTGATTCTGGATGCCGGGTGGGCTTCGGCAGCGGCGGCGGTGCTCGTGGGTCGGCTGGTAAGCCGACACACGCGGCCGGCATCCGGGCTGCCGCGCGGCGCTGCGGCAGGTGCCCTGGCCCTGATCTTCGCCACGGCCGCCTATCACGGCACTATCCTGAATGCCACCGAGGTTCAGAGAACTCTGGTGACAAAGTCCACCAGGAGGTCAAATTGTCGGACGACCCTGAAGCCGCTTTAGGCTCTCGGACCACTGGCCAGAAGGCGGGCGCTGCCGCCATCTTTGACAAGACCGAGCCGTGTGCCGAAAAGATCAAGACGATCCTTGAGATGATTGTCGGCCTAATCGTCGTACTCGGAGTTTTGCTGCGGGTGTTACCTGATGTCGCGCACCTACGGGTGCCCGACGATGTAGCGATATTCGGCATAGTCGCTTCGGGTCTGGCCGTCGTAGCAGCAATTGAGCTGGCTTACACGCTGTTCACCCCAGGTCCTGATGAAGTTATCGACCCACTCATGCTTGGCCTTTCAGCGACATTACTCTTCCAAGTAAGCAAAATGGAGAAATTCGACTGGAGCGCCGGCGTGGCAGTTGTCTCGTTCGTCGTGGCGTTAGGCGGGTTATTTTACATACGACGAACGTTTATTGACAGGAGGCGGCGACAGCTGGCGCCCCTCAGTAACGTTGAACAAGCGCAGGACACTAACGCCGACCAACGCCGAGGATAAAGACGTAAAGCCATGATAGAGGATTTAATTTGGCACTCGGGCTCACTCAACTCGGCAGTTCAGGAAGCACCGCGGCTCGGATGGCGACCACCCAGCGTGACGGAACTCCACCGGCTGGCGCGCACGATCGGCGGCATGAGAGCGCACGTGATCTTGGTGAATTTCTCGGATAACATCGGCGGGCAACCGTCTTCTGGCCCGCCTATGGGCACGGCTATCGGCTCCCTGGCTTGAGAGGTATGGGCAGTGCGGATCGAGCTGGTCACCGGCGACATCACGGCCGAGCAGGTCGACGCCATCGTCAATGCGGCGAACACGTCCCTGCTGGGCGGCGGCGGAGTCGACGGAGCGATCCACCGCAAGGGAGGCCCGGCGATTCTGGAGGAATGCCGGGCTCTACGGGCCAGCCAGTACGGCAGAGGTCTGAAGATCGGCCAAGCGGTGGCAATCACTGCGGGGCGGCTACCCGCCCGATGGGTGATCCACACCGTCGGACCGGTGTTCAGTACCAACGAGGACCGCGCCCCGCTGCTCCGCAGCTGCTACGCCACGTCGCTGGCCGTCGCCGCCGACCTGGGCGCGCGGTCGGTCGCCTACCCGCTGATCTCCTCCGGCGTGTACCGGTGGCCGAAGGACGACGCCGTGGCCCAAGCATTGACCGCGCTGCACGCCGCGCCGACCCCCGTGGAACTCGTTCGCCTCGTGCTCTTCGACGAGCAGACGCGCTACGCCGCGGAGCGCGTCCACCGGGCCTTGAATACCGTCGGTGACACGCATAGCTGAGATCACATGCTCCAACGCGGCAGATCAGTGCGTGTGATGTTTGTGGGTGCGGCTCGATCATTGCCGGTCCAGTCTGATGAAGGTCTCCTCGATAACCGGATGGACGCTTGCCGATGCCCAAGCAAAGTGCAGCCGTTAGCAGGCGGCGGAAGTACCGTCAGTGCATGATGACCGGCGTAGAGCAGACGTGGGAGCGGCTCGCAGCCTGGTTCGAGACAAACGCTCCGCGGGTCCGAGCGCGGCTCGCTGAGCCGGCGACTGATGCAGATCTTCGTGCCGTCGAGAAGTCCCACGGACGCGCCCTACCGGCTGACCTCGCCGAGTCGTGGCGATGCGTCAACGGCGTTCTGGACGGCCGCGGGGATCTGGCATCGATAATGCCCGGCGGGCACTACCCCACCTCTACCGCAGGTGCAATTCGGAACCTCGAATTGAGCACCCAAATCCTGACCGAAGCGGCCGACCAAGACCCGGACGACGAAATTTTCGCCGACATCACGAACGGATGGGCAGGCGATACGTCTGACGCGTGGGCTCACCCACCCTCCTGGATTGTCATCTCGGAGGGCCCTGATCGACTCTTCGTCGACTGCCGCAAGGGTTCCCTCTACGGCTGCGTAATGAAGATGCTTCATTCCGGCGGTCAAATAGGTCCGCTCTGGCCGAACGTCGCCGCGATGCTGGCAGAGACCGCCGACGTGCTGGAATCGATCAACGCGTCTGCCCGACCATGCAGCGTTGAGTACTCGGGAGGCGAGTGGCCCATTCCCTCCACCTGGTGGTCACGCGACGAATGACAACTTCTGCCAAGCGGCTACTTGAGGACGACGGCCGGCCGACTACTGTCGTCGGAGACGACACCCGATGAACCGCCATTGGTGACACGGAGGCCAGCGCCGATACTGCGGCGCAACTCCAGGGTGAGACTGATCCGACGTACGAAGTCGTGGTGAAAGTGCCCCGCGTCAACTTGGCTCGCCCGTACCGTGGTCGTCGAGAGGGCGCCGAGTAGCGGATAGAGGTGACGTCGTGAGCCCTTCGACGGATCGACGAAGCGTGTGGAAGGCGGCCGCCAAGAGGTATGCGATACCGCGGCTCAGGGGAGAATGGCTGATCCTAGGCAGCAGGCAGCTGATGCTTCGCCCACTAGGCATGATAGTTAGAGGTGTCACAGCCCAACAGTTTACCGTGTTCGCCATTCTTGAGCCTCTCTTCATGCCGCTCGACTCCTTTCAAGCGAGTTGGCTGATCGCGACCGACTGCAACATGCGCCGGACCTTCTCGTACAACGACCTCAAACTTGGCGGTGAGCATGCCGAAAAATACATGAACGACCTGGCTGAAGAGATCAATGAAACCGCGCACCCGTTTCTTGTGGAGAATGGCAGCCTGGAAGGCTATTTTGAACACTGCCGACGAAGAAATAGCACTCATCCGAATGGGCGCGGAGACATTAATGAGCTTTTCAGGCAGGCGGCGACAGCCGTCATGCTGAGCCGCCCCGACGATGCGATAGAGGCGCTCGGCAAGCTACGGCAAGTTATTGCATCCGATCCGACTGATGACCGGGATTAGGTTCGAGATCTATACGAGCAGGCTGGTGCTCTTCGGGATCGAGTCGAAGCTGATGCGGCAGCCGTACGAGATGAACTGATTGGCGGGATCGATGAGCAAAAGCGGCGCCGGGGATTATCGCTCTCTGCGTAACAGCACCCCGGATTATTAAGCGATGAGTGACGTGGCCAGGCGTGCTCCTCTGGGCTTGTCCGCGTTGCGAGAATTGGCCGAAATCCGTAATCGTAGGACCTTTGCGGATCCGGATGCGAGTGCGGCTACAAGCGGGATCAGGACTTGCTTTGGGAATCGCGGATGCCGTCACCGACGAACCCGGCCGCGAAGACCGAGAGCAACAAAGCAACCGACCATGCTCGCCCGACTGATGCCCATCGGCGGCCCGTTGTTCAGTGCACTGTCATCGGCAGATTCGCGTACCACATCCCGCGGGTCGGTTACGCGCAGAGTAAAAGAGCTCGGGAGCTGCCGCCTGCAGCGTCGGACGGCCAAGGTCTACGAGCGGTGCCAGTTCTTACGAACATCACGACCTGCAAAGCCGGCAACATGATGCCGAGACTCAAACTCATGAACGAAGCCGGTCAGGCAGTCCTCGACGGTCTCTGGGGCCTGGGACAGCTCCCATTCGTCCCGCGGATTGTCCGCCAACCCGGCCCACAGCTGCCCAGTGACCAAACAGTCGGAGCCGTGAGCACCGTGATTGTGGGGAATCGGCGTGTGATCACCTAAGCAACTCGGCGACTTCCGGTGGACCGCCACGCGGATCAGGCGCGGTTGATCACAGGTCCCAGTGGTAGGACGACAGGAACGGCCACCAGTTGCAGGCCGCTGCCAGGGCGAGGGGCACCGCCGGTAGGAGCGCAACCGCCGCAGCGACGACGGCGCGGGAAGCCGGCTGCAGGCGACGTGGCGGCTGCATCAGGCGGTGGAGCCGTTCCACCGCGTCGCCGCCCGTGGCAGCGGTCAACCCGGCGGAAACGTCGGCGCCACCGGTTGCCATGGCGACCAGCGCCCGGGCGAGGTGCAGCGGCTGGTGGGAGGCGGCGGCCACCTCGTCGGCGCGCATCTCGACGAGCCGTTCGACCTGCTGTCGGGCGGTCGAGGTGAGCGCGGAGCGGGGGAAGATGCGGGCTGCCACATGGACGATGTCGAGCAGGGCTTGGTGATGGCCGGCGGCGTGGGCCCGCTCGTGCGCGAGCACAGCGGCCAGTTCGTCGGGCTGCAGTTGGTCGACGGCGCCCGTGGTGACCACGACGCGCTGGGGTCTGCCTGGCGCCACATACGCGGCGGGCCGGGCATCGTCGATGACGGTGACGCCGAGCCGGCCGTGACGACGGCCGAAGATCTGCAGCGTTTCTCGGTGGCGACGGCGCCGTCGGGCGATGATCCGGGTGCTGGCCAAGGCCCGCGCGCCGACCGCGGCCGCGGCGAGCAGAGCTGAACCAGCGACCAGTCGCGCGACGAGCCAGGCCAGGAAACCGTGTCGCTCGCCGGTCAGCTCGAGGCACCACGACCCGGCGACGCAGAAGCGTTCGGCTCCGCCCGGCCACGGGAATACGAGTTCGGACACAATGGCCGCGGCTGCCATGACGACGGTCAGCAGGGCTGCGTACCAGGCCGCGATGCCCAGTCGCGGGGAGCGGCGGACCCACCCGGCCTGGGGCAGCAGGCGCATCACCGTGGCTGTGAAAGCCACGGTGAACGCGACGAGGATGAGGATGATCACGTGTGGTCCGTGGGCCGCTCATAAGCGTCGAGGGCCTGGCGTAGGGCCGCACTTTCGTCGTCGCTCAGATGCTGGACGAAGGTGACCAGTGACCCGGCCGGGTCCCCGCTCTCGGTCATGGCGTCGCGCATCAGCTGCATGCCGTAGTCGGCCCGCGAGTGCACCGGCCAATAGAGGAAGGCGCGGCCGTCGCGAGCCCGCTTGAGGCGGCCCTTCTTGTAGAGGTTGTCGACCACGGTGAGCACGGTGTTGTAGGCGAGCTGCCGCTCCGGCTGCAGATCGGAGAGCACCTGGCGGACGCTGACCGGCTCGCCGCGATCCCACAGCGCGCTCATGATCGCCGCTTCCAGGTCACCGAATCCCCGCATGCCTGCCCTTCCTCGCCGCTCCGGCGGCCAGTCTAGCTGTGGAAGGTCGTTCGGCACCTGAGCACCTTAGGCCTTTCGGTGATGACATCGCCCTGGTAACTGCATCAGAATCCCAGCCTGGCAACCAGCTCCTAAGTAGCTTAGGTGTTAGCCTTCGCGGCGACCGCAATACCCGACGACAGGAGTTCTGGTCATGCAACCGAGGTTCCGGCGTAGGGCTGTCGGCATCCTCTTCGCGGCGGCTGTCGCGATTGGCTGGCCCGCCGCGCCGGCGTCGGCCCACGCCGCCTTGAAGTCGGTGAACCCGCTGGACGGTGCGGTGCTGGCCGATGCGCCCGGCCAGGTTGTGCTGACCTTCAACGAGGAGCTCCAGGAGGACTTCACGACCGTCGTTCTGACCACGGACGGCTCCCGGATCAACCTGCTCGGTGCGCGCACGAGCGGTGACACGGTGACGCAGCCGTTGCCGAATGCGCTGCCCGCGGGAACCTATGCGACGTCGTACCGCGTGGTGTCGGCCGACGGGCACCCGGTCTCGGGGAAGGTGGCGTTCCGCGTCACCGCGCCGCCGCTCGTCCCCTCGTCCGAGGCGCAGTCGTCAGCACCATCGCCCTCTGAGCCGATCCCGGCCTCGCTGGCCGCCGTAGCGGCGAGTGAGGACGACGGTAGCCTCGCTTGGGTCCTGGTGGTCGGCGGTCTGGCTCTGGTGGCTCTGATTGCCGGTGTCCTGGTGGTGGGGCGGCGCCGGAACAGCAAGGCATGACGCCACCGGACGCGGGCGCCGGGCCCAGCCCGCTGCGCCCGGCGACGATTGTGGTGGCGGCCGCGGTCGCTGGCTCGGTCGACGCCCTGGTCATAGGCGCCGGCGCCGGCCAGGCCTTCATGAGGCCTGGCACGACGTGTCGATGCACTACCGTCGTTCAGCCACGCCGAGAAAGTAGTCGCCGCTGACGCGGGTCAGGAAGCGGTCGCCCACCTCGAAGCCGTGGCGCTCCAGCTCGATCCGGAACTCGTCGGCAGTGAAGCGGTCGTGGACCGGGTGGTCGAACAGGCGCCGGTACGACGGGCGGGCCAAGGCGCTCGCGGTGACTTCGTCGAAGTAGAACCGGCCACCGGGGCGCAGGACGCGGGCGACCTCGCCGACGGCGGATCGCCAGTCGGGGATGTGGTGGATGATCGCGAAGTCGAACACGGCGTCGTAGCCAGCGTCGGCGACCGTTCTCAGGGCGGCGGCGTCGCCGACCTCGAGCCGGACCCGGTCGCCGAACGGGGCCAGGCGTCGCCGGGCTCGGGCGATCATGGCCGGGTCGAGGTCGATGGCGTCGACGTGAGCGGCGCCAAACTGTTCGAGGATGAGGCGAGTGCCGTAGCCGGGCCCGCAGCCGATCTCCAGTACTCCGGCGCCGGTCGGTAGTGAGCCGCCGAGGCGGCGCAGCCAGGGCACCTCGTACCAGCGTTGCAGCCATCGCCGGGGCGGTGAGTTGATCAGGGCGCTCTCGGTCTTGTTCATCAACATCCGCGCTGTCCTAGGGGTGCGTCGAGTGTTCGTGGCCGGCATGACCGGCCGGTTCGAGCTGGAACGTGGAGTGCCCGACGTCGAAGTGACCGGTCAGGCACTGCTGCAGGGCGTCGAGCAGTTGGGGTGCGTGGCCGTCCTGGAAGCAGGAGTCGTCGACGACCACGTGGGCGCTGAGCACCGGCAGGCCCGAGGTGACGGTGAGCACGTGCAGGTCGTGGATGTCCTTGACGTGGTCGAGCCCGGTGATGTGCTCGCGGACCTGGTCGAGGTCGATGTCGGCCGGGGCGGCTTCGAGCAGGATGCTGACCGCCTCGCGCAGCAGTTTCAGGGCGCGCGGCACGATGATCAGGCCGATCAGGACGGAGACGATCGGGTCGGCGCGGTAGAAGCCGGTCAGGGCGATCACGCCTGCCGCGATGAGCACGCCGACCGAGGTCGCGGTGTCGGTGGCGACCTCCAGGAAGGCGCCCTTCATGTTGAGGCTGGCGGTGCGGGCCCGGTAGAGCAGGGCGACGCCGATGAGGTTGCCGATCAGGCCGATCGCGCCGAAGACGGCCATGCCGCCGGGCTCGACCTCGGCCGGGTCGACCAGGCGGCGTACGCCCTCGATGAAGACGTAGACGCCGATGCCGCTGAGGATGAGGCCGTTGATTGCGGCCGCGAGGATCTCGGCCCGGGCCCAGCCGAACGTGCGGCGGCCGGAGGGTGGGCGTGCCGCCAGCAAGGTGGCGCCGAGGGCCAGGGCGACGCCGCCGGCGTCGGCGAGCACGTGTCCCGCGTCGGCCAGCAGGGCGAGGCTGCCGGTGAGCAGGGCGCCGACGACCTCGATGGCGAAGATGCCGACCGAGATCGCCAGGACGCCCGCGAGTAGGCCGCGGTGGCTGCCGGTCGCCGTCTGGCCGTGGCTGTGTCCGTGCCCCATCAGTGCCTCACTCTCTGACTCATGTTCATATGCGCAACTTAGCATGTGTTGGTTGCGGCGCGGGAGGGGCGCCCGGTGGAGGTTGTAAGGCAGCAACCGGACGCCCCTCGCGCCGCAGGCGCACCGGGAGCAGGTGCGCCGCGTCGGTGGTCAGCTCATGGGCTGACGTCCGCCGGCTGGCGTGGCGAAGAGGTTTGCTGCGTGCGGTTTCCCGGCCGTCGCCGCAGCACCAGGGCGAGCGCGGCGAGCAAGGGCACCGCGGCGGCGAGCGCGAGCCATCCGGCGGTGCGTTGGTCGGCCTCGGGTGTTGGCCCCCAGGGTCGGGCCAGTGCGGTGTGCCAGTCGGCGGCGAGCGCCTGGCCGTACTGGGTCAGGGCCACGCCGAAAACGATGTAGAGCGCTGTCGCGGTGCCGATGAGCCCGATGCGTACGGATCTCGGCAGTGGCCTTGCCGACAGCACCGCCCGGAAGAACAGGCAGCCGGTACCGGTGAGGACGGCGACCATGACCAGGTGCGCCGCGTGCGAACGCAGGACGAGGTCGTAGAGGCCGGTGACGTAGAGCGCGAACGTGCTACCCGCGAACAGCACCAGGACGACATTCGGCTGGCTCAGCATGGCCAGTCGACGCGACCGCACCACGGCCTGCACCAGTTCCCGCGGGCCCGGCCAGGACGGATCCGCCGCCGGACTCCACGCGCGCAGAACCAGAGATGCGGGTGCGCCCACCACCAGAAGCAACGGCGCCACCATCAGCAGCGCCAGGTGTTGCAAGACGTGCACGCTGATCAGCAGCGGCGCGTAGCGAGCCACACCGCTGCCGGTTGCGACCACGAGAACGGCGCACCCCGCCAGAAAGGCGACCATGCGTCCGGCCGGCCACGACGCGCCTCGCCGGCGCAGCCGCAAGAAACCCACCACGTACGCCGCGGCCGCTCCGATCGCGAGGGCGATGATGAGGGGGTCGGGAAGCCAGTCGGTGAGCAGATGCCCGGTCGTGATCGGAGGCGGCATCGGGAAGCCGAGCAGCGAGGTCGCCGCGGTCTCCTCGGCCTCACCGGCCGGGCTCGGCGTCCGCGACAGGGCGACCGACACCCCGACCGTGAGCGCGAACAACACCACCTCAGCGCCGGCCAGGCGATGAAAGCGATTCCGGTCAAGGGGCGCGATGGCTCGACGTTGCCAAGCGCCGATCCCGGCCAATACGAGCAGCAGCACCACTTTGAGCAGCACGATCTGGCCGTAGCTCGAGAGGAACAGGGTCCCCGCGTTCGGGAGACGGACCAAGGCCGAGACAAGGCCGGAAGCGGCCACGAGGGTGATGCAGCCCGTGGCCACGGTGGAGAAGCGCCGTACAGCCATGGTGAGTTGAGGGTTCGGAACGCGGGCCGAAAGCAGCAGCGCGAGCAGACCCCCGGCCCACAGCGTCACCGCGATGACGTGGATCAGCAAGGCCGAAACGGCCGCCTGATGATTGCTGGCCGAGGCCGCGTGACCGGTGAAAACGGGCGGAACGAGCGCGGCGACCGCCGTGGCCAGCGCGATCCACGCCGTGTCAGGCCGCAGGGCCAGGCGGGCGATCATGACGGCCAGGAACGCCAGGGCTGCCTCGGTCAGCAGAGCGCGCCCGAGCGGCACATCCCGGACGAAGCTGGCGGCCGCGCTCACGGTCAGCTCCTGCACCGGCCGGCCCAGCAGATCGGCGAGAGTGAAGGCTGCCTGGGTGAGCGCGCAGACGGTCCAGCCGAGTCCGGTCCACAGCGAAGCGCGCAGACGCCGATAGGCGGAGACCGACAGCCGTCCACCTTCACGGGGTGACAGCAGGGCGGCCGCCAGCAGTAGGCCGACCGTGGCAACAGCGAACAATCGGGACCCGAGCCGTGCCACCGGCAGGCCCCACACCGTCACCATGCCGGGATTCGGCAGACCCGGCAGCGTCCGGGTGTCGATGGCACCGCCGTACCGCAGAAGCAGCACGCTCACCGCAGTGGCGGCCAGCGCACCGCCACCAACCGCCGCGAGCCGCAGAATGCGCCCGCTCACGCCGCCTCCTCGTGCAACCTGCGCAGCTCACGGATGCCTTCCACGGCCCGGTTACCGTCGCTCACCTGGATCGCCATCAGCTGAACCGCGTCGCCGGACCGCAGCTCGAGCGACGCCCACGGGGTGCCGCGTTGATAGCGCACGGCGATGACCGCCGACCAGGGCAGCTCGAAGTTCCCGATCAGGTTGACGACCCGGATGCCGTCGGCGTCGGCGCGGACCGAGATGCGCAGAGGCGTCAGGGCTACGAGGCCGAGGGTGATGCCGACGCCAATGAGCGCCCAGCTGTCGGAGATGAACAGCTTTCCCCCGTACGCGGTGGTACCCGTCAGCGTCGCCCCGGACCACACCAGCACGGCCGCGATCGCGGCAGCGGCCAGCACGGTGGCTTGGCGCATCCGCCGCGGTCGCACCAGGACGACCCCTGGCCCCGCCGGGGTACGCTTCCTTCGCCTAAGCACCTAAGTAGGTTAGGAGAGTGGCGTGCGGTGGTTGCACAGAGGGGTCCTTGTGGGCCTCCTCGCCGGCGCGTTCTTCGCCCCCGCGCCGGCTCTCGCGCACGCGTCTCTGACCACGAGTGACCCCGGCAACGGTGTCGTGGTCCCGGATGCCCCGGATCGGGTGACGCTCACGTTCACCGAGTCGGTGCAGGTGCTCTCCGGCCGTACTCAAGTGCTGGCACCGGACGGATCAGCGGCCCACCAGGGCGATCCGATCGCCGACGGCGCCACGATCACCATCTCGTTGCGGCCTGGCGGTGGCCGGGGCACCTACCTGGTCAGCTACCGGGTGCTCTCGGCAGACAGCCATCCGATCAGCGGCAGCATCACCTACTCGGTGGGGGAGACCTCGGGAACTCCGACGGCTGCATCAGATGACGTCGACCCGGCGCTGCGGATACTGATCCCGGTCGTGAAGTACCTCGGCTACCTGGGGCTCGTGCTGGTGATCGGGCCGGTGCTCCTGCTGACGCTGCTGTGGCCGCATCGACTCGGGCGGCGTGGTCCCGGGCGGCTGGTCTGGAGCGGCCTGGGGCTGGTCGGTGTGAGTACCCTGCTGGCGTTGTGGCTTCAGGTCCCCTACGCGTTCGGAACCGCTCTGTTCGATGTGCGCCTGGGCGACCTGCGCGACGTGCTGGGCAGCACGTTCGGCGCGGTCATGCTGGTGCGGCTCGGCGTGTTGTGCGCCTGCGCGTTTCTGCTGCGGCCGCTGCTGCGTGGTTCCGGCGGCGACTCCCGTACGGATCTCGCGTTGCTCGGCGTGCTGGGGCTCGCGGCAGCGGCGACCTGGCCACTCACCGGGCATCCCACGGCCTCACCGGTCGCGGGCGTGTCGGTGGTCGTCGACACGATTCATCTCGGCGCGGCCTCGGTCTGGGTCGGTGGGCTGGTCGTGCTGGCCGGGTTTCTGTTGCCGCGGGCCACCCCGGGCGAGCTCGGTGCGATCCTGCCGATCTGGTCGCGCTGGGCGGCGGCCGCGGTCAGCGCGCTCATCGTCGCCGGCGTCATTCAGGCCCTGATCGAGGTGCCGTCTCTGGGGGCCCTTGTCGGCAGCACGTACGGCCGGGTCCTGCTGGTCAAGCTCGGCCTGGTCGCGCTGGTCCTGATCGTGGCGTCGTTCTCGCGGCGGATGGTCGAGCGGCGTGCGGCCGAGACTGAGCCACGCGGCCTGCGCCGGATAGTCGTGGTGGAAATCGCGGTCACAGCAGTGGTGATCGCGGTGACCTCCGCGCTGGTCCAGATCCCGCCGCCGCGCACCAGCCTGGCGGCCGAGGCCGGGCCGGCGAACACCACCGTGACCAAGACTGTTTCCAACGCTACGACGACACTGCGGGTCGACGTGCTCCCGGCCGCGGTCGGCAACAACTCCATTCACCTGTACGCCTACACGCCCGTCAATCAGCCACTGACCGTGGTCGAGTGGCGAGGCACGGTCGAACTCGGCAGTGCCGGAATCGAGCCGATCGAGATTCCCCTGCTGCGGATCACCGACTTCCACGCGATCGGGGATGTCGCGCTGCCGGTGGCCGGCGAGTGGACGGTCAAAGTCACCGTGCGGGTCAGTGACATCGACCAGTCGACGCTGACCACGACCGTCCAGGTCAGCTGATCATCTGTCGCTGCGGGCGACCCACACGATCAACGCGACCACGACAGCGAGCAGCACGGTGAAGGCCAGCACCAGCACTTCACCCGTGTGCGCCGACCCTCCCAATGCGATCACTTCACCGGGACTGTCGTCGTGACGGTGGCCACCGGGTTGTCGAGTGGCTCAATGCCCTGCGCGGGCAACGCGGCCGTCACAGTCCACTCCTCGACCCGCAGCGGTTTGCTCTCCGGGGTGTAGGCGAAGGCGTGCGCCTGTGCGGGCGAGGCCGGCCAGCACAGGGCGGCCAGCAATCCGACCAGCAGGCATATCGCCCTTTTCACAGCACACTCCCAACGTCGGCGCACAGCCGACGCACTATACCTAAGAAGCTTAGGTGATAGGCTTCCGCGACCCTTGAACCTCGGGAGTGACCCATCGTGACGACAATTGGGCGACGCGCGGCCACGTATGCAGCCGCGGCTCTGCTGGGGACCGCGGCTGCGCTGTCCCTGGCCGGACCGGCGGCGGCACACACCGGCATCACCATCGAACCGGCGAAGGCCGGCGCCAAGAACGCGATCGCCGACGTCAACGCCGAGGCCGAGTCGCAGAGCGCCGGCGTCACCAAGGTCCAGATCTTCCTGCCCGCGGGCATCGTGCCGGCCGACATCACAGCAGTCAGCCTGCCCAAACAGTGGAAGCTGACCAAGCAGGACACCAGCTACACCGTCGCGGGTCCGGCCCTCGCGGTCGGCACCAACGCCGAGCACAAGGTCCGCATCCGGCAACTGCCCATGTACGCGGAGATCAGCTTCCGGGTGCTGCAGAGCTACAGCGACGGCAAGACCGACCGGTGGATCGCGCTGCCCAGCAAGGACGACCCGGAACCGGCCAACCCCGCCCCGACCGTCAAGCTCGCCGGTGGCACCGGCGTCGCGCCGACCGCAACGCCGTCGCCCTCACCGTCGCCCTCTGCAAACCCGAGCTCGAGCCCGTCAGCTTCCTCGCCGAGCGCGCCGGGCACGGTTGATGCAGCGCCTCCTGCCACGAACTCGTCCGCCAGCAGCGGCAGTAACGCCGGCTGGTGGATCGGTGGCGGCATCCTGCTCGTCGTGCTGATCGCGGGCGCGCTCCTGCTCGCCCGGAGTCGTGACACCTCCCGTTCCTGACACCGCCTGACACCCACGACCACAGAGGAGGGCCATCGATGTCGGCGAAGAAGCAGACTGCGAAGAAGGCCAGTGCCAACGCGGCTCGAGACATCCGCAAGCGCGGCATGAGCACCAATCTCAAGGCCACGATCGGCGTTGCGGTCCTCGCTCTGGTCATCATCGTCGGTGCGGTCCTGACCACCCAGAAGAAGGAGGTCAGCCCGGCCGCGGCCGCGCAGTCCCTGGTGCGGGAGAACAGTCACCGGTTGTCGACCGCGGCCGACGGCAAGACGACGGTCGTCGAGTTCCTCGACTTCGAGTGTGAGGCCTGCGGCGCCGCCTACCCGGATGTCGAGCGCCTGCGGGCCGAGTACGGCGACCGGATCACGTACGTCGTGCGGTATTTCCCGATCGCCAGCCACCCCAATGCGTTCAACTCGGCGCATGCGGCCGAGGCCGCGGCCCGGCAGGGCAAGTTCGAGGAGATGTACAAGAAGCTGTTCGACAACCAGGCCGCGTGGGGGCACAAAGAGCAGTCCCAGGCCGCAATTTTCGAGCAGTACGCCACCGAGCTCGGGCTGGATCTGGCCAAGTTCAAGGCCGACGTGGCCAGCCCCGAGGTCTCCGCCCGGGTCGAGGCCGACGCCACTGACGGGCAGGCCCTGGGTGTTCAGGGCACGCCGACCTTCTTCATCGACGGCGAGAAACACAACGCCGACCCGAACTACGACATGCTCAAGGCCGCGATCGACAGCTCCCTGACCCGATGAGCCTGGCGACCCGGCCGACCGTCGACCGAGTCATCAGCGATCGGCTCATCGGCGCGATCCTGACCATCGGCGGTCTCATCGGAACGCTCGCGGCGTTCGTGCTGACCGTCGAGAAGATCAGCCTGCTCAAAGACCCGGCCTACGTGCCGAGTTGCTCCATCAGCCCGCTGCTGTCGTGCGGGTCGATCATGGCGTCGTGGCAGGCCGAGACGTTCGGCTTCGCCAACCCGTTGATCGGGCTGGCCGCGTTCCCGGTCGTGGTCACCACCGGCGTCGCCGTGCTCGCCCGAGTGCGGCTGCCCCGCTGGTGGTGGCTGGGCCTGCAGGGCGGCGCATTGTTCGGCGTCGGGTTCGTGCACTGGTTGTTCTTCCAGAGCGTCTACCGCATCGGCGCGCTGTGCCCGTACTGCATGGTCGTCTGGGTCGTCATGATCGTGCTGTTCACCTACGTGAGTCTGTACAACCTCGAGCGCGGCCACCTGCCGGCACCGAAGTCGGTCACCGGCGCGCTTGTCCGTGTCCATACCGCCGTACCGCTGCTGTGGATCCTGATTCTGGCCGCCCTGATCGCAGTGCAGTTCTGGAGCTATTGGCGCACCCTCATCTGACTGATCATGGGCACGAACCGGCCGGTGCCCTCGACGTACTCGCGGTAGGTGTTGCCGTGGGATGCCCGCAGATACGGCTCCTCGACCGCGCGCACCTGAAGCTCGATCCCGGCGACCACGGCCAGCAGCACCGGTATTTGCGCCCAGGTCGGCGTCATCGCGGTGATGCCGGCGACCGCCACGATCATCGCGGTGAAGATCGGGTTGCGGACGACTCCGAAAACCCCGCCGGTGACCAGCCTCGTGCGCTCACCGGCATCCACCCCGATGCGCCAGGACGAGCCCATCGCTTGCTGCGCCGCGATGATCGAGGCAAACCCAAGAACGCCGACCACAAGTCCGGCGCCTTGAATGACCGGATGAACCAGAGCCGGCACCGGATCGAGCGCCCCGACCGCATCCAGCAACGGCGCGGCCAAGCCGCCGAGCAAGCCGACGGCGAGCAGAATTTGAGCCCACCAGGCGGCGGAGCCGGCCGCCGGATGCGAATGCCGGTGGCCGGTGTCGCCGGTCCGCCGCTTATGGAGCCAGGTGCGCAGACCGAAGGCGGTGAGCACGCCAATCAGATACAGGCCGAACGCCAACCAAGCCATGACGCAGATAGTACAGCAGTCAATGTACTATCGGGGCCGGCGAATGCTTGTCCGCTCGAGGGCAGGACAGCTAGGGATCTGCTGAGGCAGCGCCGCGGCGGATCGGGAGCCGGTCGAACGCCTCCTGCAGCATGACGTTGCGATCGGCCGGCTCATGAAAGCGCTGGAGTGCCGCCCCGAGCTCCCACGCCTGGCGGTCGTCGCCGACGCGCATGATCTCGTGCAGGATGCCGCTGATGGAGCGGCGCCGCCCGATCGCGACGAGTTGCTCGATGTCGCGTACGGGGGCGACGGCGGTCGGAAGCGCCGGTGTGGGCAGGAAGGCCCGGCCGAAGCTGTTGGCCACGTACCAGGGATCAAGGGTGACGACCATACCCATGATCGGCCGGTCGGCCGGGATGTGCGCGAACTGCGGCGCACGGGACTGGATCTTTCCGAGAGTCCGCCCCAGCTGGCCGAACGCCTCGCCGAGCGTCTTGCTGTAGGCGACTTGGACGGTGGCGTCGGCGGCGCGGGCTGCGAGGGGAGAGCGTGTCGCCTTGGTCTCAACGAGCAGCACCAGGTCCTCGAAGACGACGAACCAGTCGATGCTCTTCGCCTCCTGCCTGCCCTCTCGGTATACGACCTCCGGGTGCACGGTCACGCCAGGAATGGTGGCGAGCTGGCGACCGACGTAATCCTCGTGCAGTTCACCAAGATCGCGCGTGAACGCGGTTCGCCACCGGCTCAGCCCGACGTAGTACAGCTCGAGCGGTGTGAGGCGGCGGGGGATGAGGTGGCGGACGGGTGCGATCAGCCGGCCGTCAGAGAGGCGCACGAAGGGGCGCGAGGTCAACGGGTTGAACGCATAGCGATCAAGATGCGGCAGGGGCGTCCTCGTGGCAGCTGCCTCGTCTTCGTGGCGGAATTCGTCCATGGTCTGTGCAAAGACGGAGTTGATGACGGCGAGGATCTCCTTGCGCGGGAGTACGGCAAGCAGCTCGGCGAACTGTGGCTGACTCAGCCACGTCGGGTCGAACAAGCCGCCGTTATGTTCCGCGGACGTCGCGAGCAGGACGACGATTTCCGTCGCGGTGATCATGGGAGCCCCGACCAACTCCGTCATGGCCTGCTTGGACACCACCTCCAGCGGTTTACGCCCGGTGTAGTCGTCGAAGAAGGCGATCGGACGGGCCAGTTCGGCCAGTCCGTGCTCCTGGTACGGGAACTGTTCGTACAGGGTGCGAGCCATGATCGCGAAGGGCGAGTTGAGACTCGGCTGGTCGAGCTCGGCCGGGGCGAGGTTCTCATGCATGTGGCATGCGATCACCACGTCTCGTTCCCGTGGCAGAGTCCGCCGGTGCTGGTTGCCGTACCGGATCGAGGCCTTCGCCACCGCGGCGAGCGCCCACGGTGGTGTCGCGGTAAAGGTCTGGAAGTCGCGGCCCTCACCCGAAAGCCGTAGCGGCACCTTGAGGGAACGCTGCGCCACGACCATGAGCAGCGCCTCCTGGTGGAAGCGCCGAACGAAAGAGCTGAACTCCCGGTAGGAGTACTCGCGGCTCACGTCATCGGTCACAGCGGAAGCGTGGCACTCGGCGCGTGCTCGCCGCGAGGGATTACTTGCCGAGGATGCGGACCTCGGTACGGCCGCTGGCCGTCCCTGACTTCTGCACCGCCAGCAACTCCAGCTTGCCGTCGCCGTTCCAGTCGGTGACCGTCAGGTCATGACGATCGTCCGTGGCGCCCTGCGCCGTGCTCGTGCGA
Organism: Paractinoplanes polyasparticus; assembly: GCF_019710575.1. Taxonomy (GTDB): domain Bacteria; phylum Actinomycetota; class Actinomycetes; order Mycobacteriales; family Micromonosporaceae; genus Actinoplanes; species Actinoplanes polyasparticus. The sequence continues at coordinate 16,925 of NZ_JAHWFK010000078.1, forward strand.
AGGGAGTAACGCGCGAAGTTCGAAGCGCCGTCGACCACTCGCACCTCGGTTTTCCCGCTCGTGGTCCCGGATTTCTGCATGACGACCAGGTCCAGGCGCTTGTCGCCGTTCCAGTCAGCCACCGCAACGTCATGCCGGTCATCGGTGGTCTCCAGCACCGTGTCGGTCTGCAGCAACTGCGCCTGGAAGTTCGATGCGCCGTCGAGGATTCGTATCTCTGTCTTTTCGCTGGCCGTGCCGGCCTTCTGCACCATGACGAGATCGAGGCGCCCGTCGCCGTTCCAGTCCGCCAGCGAGAACACGTGGCGTTCGTCGGTCGGGTCGAGCACGGTGACGGTCTCGAGGAGGAATCGCTGGAAGAATGAGGCTCCGTCGAGGATGCGTAGTTCCGTACTGCCGCTGGCCGTGCCGGACTTGTGCATCACCACCAGATCGGGTCGTCCGTCGCCGTTCCAGTCCGCCATGGAGAGCTCGTCGCGAGCGTCCACCTCACCGAGGACAGTTGCCGTGGTGAGGAGAAGAGGCTGGAAGTTGTACCCACCGTCCATGATCCGCACCTCGGTCTTGCCGGTGGTCGTTCCGGTGCGCTGCACCACCACCAGGTCAGCGTGGCGGTCGCCGTTCCAGTCGGCCAGCAACGTCTCGTGGCGGTCATCGAGAAGGCCGACCCCGGTCGCTGCGGTGCTCAGGACGCGTTGGAACGGGCCGGTCGGCTTCCTCACGACCTTCGGCGCGGTTTTGACTTTCGGCTTCTTGGGGGCGGCGGCGTGGCCGGCGTCCGGCCACAGCGACGTGACCATCAGAGACGCGTCGTGTACTTCCGGCGCGTACGCGCGGGGGTGAGCGGAGCCCTGGACTCGCTGGGAGACCCGGCCGATGTCGCCGGTTACCCAGTCGCCGGCCGGATGTTTGCGGAGCATCGCTCTGAGGAACGCGTAAGTCGCGTACCGGGGGTCGGTGAGCTGTGCCGGGCGTCCCCACCCCGTTGACGGCCGTTGCTGGAAGAGTCCGAGGCTGTCGTGGTCGGCGGCGACGGTGTAGTTGTTCAAGCTGCTTTCGGCGATCGCGGTGGTCACGGCTATGACGGCCGCCCGCCGTCCGAGCCCGGAGGCCTGGACGTGGCCCACGATGGCGCGGGCGCACGAGATGTGGCGACCGGTGACGGTCCGGCCGAGCCGCCGGCCCGTCATCGTCGGGCGCAGCCGGTCCGCGATCTTCTTGTCGGCTGACATCACGCCACCAGAACGGCACGGCGCGGAGGGGATGAGCCGGGCGGACCCGAACGTGCCCGGCGCCCCGTCGGCGTGTGCGGTCGTGGGCAGGGCGAAGGCTCCGACAGCCATGACCATCGCTACGAGGGCTCGCTGGATAACGACCTGGCCTCGGCGGCACGTCAAGTGCACGTCGTTCGCAGCCATGTGTCCGTGACCCTCCCCGAATTACCTCGCGCTGCATCAATGTGTCACAACTCGCATCGAGCGCGAAAGATGAAAGTCGCGGCCGATGCGCCACCCTGCCGACGCGCGGACCCCTTGGCGGTTCTCGAGGCGAGCCGGAGCTTGCGTTTGTCGTCGGCCACGGGTGCGAACGCGTGCGACGTCGGCCGTTTCGTTCGGACACATGCACGGTCGGCCGGCGGCGAGCCCGCGATGTCCGACGTTTCCGCGGGCCCCTCCTGGACAGGGAAGTCGGACTGCATGGGGCAACTCTGTGCTGCTCTGCGCCGGATGTCTCGTGTTGGCCCCACCGCCCTAAGCTGTTGCCCGTTTCAAGTGACGGTCTGTAGCGGTTGGGCGGATCCACTTGTTGGCTCAGCGGGAGCGGTGCTGCTTGCGGGCTTTAGAGCCCGAATGCGCCGCCTTCGATGAGGATCGTCAGGCCAATGCCGATGAGGACGATGGGCAGGATGATGTGTCCCCAACGGGAGAGAGTTCTGGCGATGAGTGGGCGGGTGGCCAGTAGCCAGCTGGCGGCGCACCAGATCGCAACGCCGATGAGGAAGACGATCACGTAGACGGTCATGCCGCTGGTGCCGGCGACGGTGAAGACGGGGACGTAGACGCCGATGTTGTCGCCGCCGTTGGCGAAGGTCACGGCGGCGACGTGTAGTGCTGCCGGTCCGGCGTTGTGGTTCTGGCTGTCGGCGTTGTCGTCGGGGTCGTTGCGGTGGCGCCAGGCGTTCACGGCGGCGCGGATGCCGAGCGCGAGGGGGACCAGCCCGAGGTAAGGGATCACGGTTTCGGAAAGCAGGCCGGCGCCGAGGGCGCCTATGATCGCGGCGGCGAGGATGGCGACAAAGCCGAGGTATTGCCCGGCGATCACGCGCCAGGCTCCGGCTTTGTGGCCGCGGGTCTGGCCGAAGAAGACGGCCAGCACGAGTAGATCGTCGATGTTGGTGACGGCGAACATGCCGGCGGCCTGGCCGAGCAGCGACAGGCTCACCGGTCTCCTTTGTCGCGGGCGGTTGTTCAGTGCCGGTGGTCAGTCGTCATCGTCGTCGTCGCAGACGAGTTCGCCTTCCCAGGCTTCTTTGCCTTCCATGATCGCAAATCCGGCGATGACGAACCCGGCGACCGGGTCGAGCCAGGTCCAGCCGAGCAGGGCGTAGGCGAGCAGGCCGGCGAAGGTCGAGACGGATAGCCAGGCGCAGAGTTTCGTCTCGGCGGCGTCGGCGATGACCAGCCGGGAGTTCATGGCCAGGCCGGCCTTGCGTTTGGCGTGGGCCAGCCACGGCATGATGATGATCGACGCGCCGGTCAGGATGATGCCGACCAGGCTGGTCTCGGGCTCCTCGCCGATGATCAGGTCGCGGACCCCTCGACGATCACGTAGGCGGCCAGGGCGAAGAACGTCAGCGCGATGAACTTCAGGGCCCGGCGTTCCTTCGCTTCGTCGGCATGCCCGCCACGCAGTTCGGCAGTCAGCCGGGTCAGGACGACCGCGGCGGCGGCGACCTCGATGCCGGAGTCGATGCCGAACCCGATCAGCGAGACCGCGGAGGCGGCCAGGCCCGCGGTGACGGCAATGACGCCCTCAATGAGGTTGTAGCCGATGGTGAACCAGCCGTATCGGATCGCCCGGCGGGCGGCGGGGCCGGTGACATCGGGCAGCGGATGAGCGCTCATCGGCAGGTGTCCTCGCAAGTGTCTGTGCCGTAGGTGGGGCAGAGAGCGACCGCGTGCCCGGTCGCCGCGAGCAGCTCTTCGGCCGCGGTGAGCAGGTCCAGCAACTGCGGCTGGGCCAAGGCGTAGAACATCTGCCGGCCCTGCGGCCGGCCCGTGATCAACGCGCAGTCCCGCAGGCAAGCCAGGTGAGCCGAGACGGTGGACTGGGCCATACCCAGCTGCGCAGTCAGATCGACGACCCGGGCCTCGCCAAGCGCGAGCCGGCGCAGGATCGCCAACCGGGTCGGGTCACCCAAGCTGCGAAACAGCGCCGCGGCCGGCGCCAACTCCGAACCGGGGTGAGCCATCAGCGCTTCATCTCTCATCATCGCCATCAGGCGATGATAGCGGTCCGGACGGATCAATAGGTAGTGGCTAGGGGATCGGTGTGTGCCGAGGTTGCGCTATCGCGGTTAGACGGCGGTCCGCTGCTGCAGGCGGTGGTTGGCGCGGGCTCGATGACGTTGCCGGCGAAGGCGAGCTGGTCCACGATCGCGGCGCAGTGCCGGGGTCGGTGGACGTCTTGGTCCAGCCATCGATAAAGACTCGATCGAAGCGATCGCGACGGAGGCGTTCTCCCTCGCGTTCGGTCAGGACTGGGAACGGCAGTCCCGTGCCGCGGCGGTCGTTTCATTTAGCCGAGCTCATCTACGCAGAGCAGGTCGCCGCGGCCGTAACGGGCGATGGCTTGGTGAAGACCTTTCGTCGACGGCTTCGACCAGTTCGTTGACCAGCTTCGGGACCAGCATGTAACGGACGCGGAAAGCCTTCCGTCGCAGCGCCATCGCCGAGCCCGATGAGCAGGGGAGAGTTGGCGGCGAGGGCGCGGCGGCCGACAGGGCCCGGAGGACTCAGCGGTGAGCAGTCGGCGAACGCCCTGCCGGCAGCCGCGATCAACTTCTGTGGTTACTCGCTCCCGGCGTTAGAGAAGCTTGTCGATGAGGACCGCGACGATCGGACTCAAGAAGCCCGCCACCACCGCAACGTACGAGAGCCTGATCGAGGTTCGTCCGCCGGCTCGTTGCTCGTCGATAGATGTGGTCGCATGAGTGGTGTCGATCTCTGACGCGTCGCGACGGTCAGGAGTCGGAGTTACTGTTCCCATGGAGCTCCTTTGCGATGTTCATGGCGAACCAGCTGCGGGGCCGAGAACGGCATCTGGGTTGCAGCCCGGGTGCCGTTCGTTCTGTTTGGCTTGCTGCCATCAGCTGTATTCAATGAAACACGCTTGTGTTGGAGCCATCCGGGGTGGCGCCACCCACGTGAGCGAGAACGCAGTAACCAAGGCGCCATCCTAGGATGCCTTAGGGGCTGTGTGTCAGCCCGAGCCCACAAGATCAGCGGGGACTGCGAACTGTCATCGAGGTATCCGCACTATCGACGTCGAGGCTCTCTAACAAGGCGTTACCGCATTGGCCGTTGGTCCGGCGCACGAGGCCGGCTCACACGCGATCGCCGTGGATCGCTCGGTCTTCAGCGTGCCGCGAGCCACGTCGAAGCCGAGCCACAGGCCATTGCCGCTTCCGTTGCTGTGCTGGCTGCCGACCCTAACTCGGTAGATCGACTCGTCAATGCGGAAGCGAGCCTGCTGGCCACTTCGGCCGCGTCGCATGCATCACGGGTGGTGTCGGGTCCTGATGGATACGGTTCAACTGATGGTCGCTCGTCGCCAGGCGGTGGCCGCGATCTGGGTCGCGTCCCATGGGCTTGCCAACGGTGGGGTGTACGAGAGGTCGAGCTCGGCGATGTCGTCGACCGAGGCGCCGTAGCTGATGGCGGTGGCATAAGCGTCCACGCGCTTGGATATCTCGGCGCCGCGGTGCCCCAGCAGTTGGGCGCCCAGCAGCCGTCCGGTCGTGCGGTCGCCGGTAATGCGGATACGGATCGGTGAGGAGCCCGGGTAGTAGGCCTTGTGGTCGTCAGCGACGGTTTCAACGGTGACCGGGTCGAATCCCGCCTCGCGGGCGGTCTCATCCCGTAAGCCGGTACCGGCGGCGACGAGATCGAACACCTTGACCGCCTGGGTGCCCAAGGAGCCGGCGAAGGTGGCCTGGCCGCCGACCGCATTGAGACCGGCCACCCGGCCCTGCTTGTGGGCGGTGCTGCCGAGCGGCAGGTACACGTACTGGTCGAGGATCCGGTGGTAGGTGTGGACGCAGTCTCCAGCGGCGTAGACGTCGGGCACATTGGTGCGCATCTGCCGGTCGACGGCGATGGCACCACGTAGGCCGAGGTTCACGCCGGCGGCGGCAGCGAGAGCTGTGTCGGGCCGGACACCGGTGACGATCAGAACGATGTCGGCGGAGTGTTCGCCGGCCTCGGTCTCGACGACCAGGCCCGTCGCCCCGGTGCGGATGGTGTGAACTTTGGTGCCGTGGCGGACGGTCACGCCTCGGTCGGCGAGGTGCTGTTCGAGGTGGGTCGCCAGTTCGGCGTCGATGGTGGGCATGACCTGGTCGAGTTGTTCGAGCACGGTGACCTGAAGGCCGCGGGTGGCCAGGGCTTCGGCCATCTCGAGGCCGATATAGCCGGCGCCGACGATGACGGCGGTGCGTGCTTGCCTTTGCTGCAGCGAGTTCTGGACGTCGAACATGTCGCCCATGGAGTGCAGGACGTGCACGCCTTCGGTCCAGCCGAGCTCGTCCAGGCCGTTGATCGGCGGGAGGGCCGGCACGGCGCCGGTGCCGATGACAAGTTTGTCGTACTCGAGGGTTGTCGTCCCCGCCGTGACGGTGTGGGCTTGCGGGTCGATGGCGGTGACCCGGTGGTTGAGGCGCAGGTTCAGGCCGGCGGTTTCGAGGTCGGCGGTGGTGCGATGGGCAAGCCGGCGCCAGTCCGGGACGTCGCCGGAGATGTGGTACGGGATACCGCAGATGCTGAAGTTCGGGTAGGCGTCGGCGACCAGCAGGGTCACCTCGGCGGTGGGGTCCTGTTCGCGGGCGGCGAGTCCGGCGCTGATGCCGGCGTCGCTGCCGCCGATGACGAGCAGTCGCACAGTCAGCCTTTCGCGGCGGGAATCTCGAGCTGGTCGATCAGGGTGCGGACGCGGCGTTCGAGGTCGTCGCGGATCGGGCGGACGGCGTCGACGTCGAGTCCGGCGGGGTCGTCGAGGTCCCAGTTCTCGTAGCGGGTGCCGGGAAAGACCGGGCAGGCGTCGCCGCAGCCCATGGTGATGACGACGTCGGCGGCGCGGACGACTTCGTCGGTCCAGGGCTTGGGGTATTCGCTCGTGATGTCGATGCCGCGTTCGGCCATGGCGGCGATGGCGGCGGTGTTGATCTCGTGGCCGGGCTCGGAGCCGCCGGACCAGGCGACGGCGTTGTCGCCGGCGAGGTGGGTGAAGAAGCCGAGGGCCATCTGCGAGCGACCGGCGTTGTGGGTGCACAGGAACAGCACGACCGGTTTGCCGTCGCGGTGGTGTCCTTCCACCCGGGCCAGGGCTTGGAGGCGCTGGCGGGCGAACCGCTCGGCGAGCAGCGGCAGGAAATTCGGCACGCAGCTGATGGACGCGAACTGGTCGTAACTGCTGTGCAGGAACCGTTCGATGGTCTCGGGGCCGTAGAGGCCGGTGAACTCGCGGCCGAGGTTGCCGGCGGCGGTACGTAGGGCGACCTGCTGGTCGATGGACAGGTCGCGGTGCTCGTAGGGCAGGACGAAGTCGGTCATCGCTGATCTCCGTAGTGATGTGTAGGGCGACCGGCAGCCGCACCGCTATTAGATACCTCAGCTTTAGTTGAGTCAACTTCCACTGAACTTTGTCGATCGGCATGAATTCGCTCCGTGGATCTGCGAGGACTCGGCACCGGACGGAGCACGTCCAGGGTCCGGTCGAGGGGTTGCGCCTCCCGAGGCGATTCAGGAATGATTGAGTCAACGTATCTTGAGGCATGCCGGGGGAGTGTGCGGTGCGCCAGGGGTGGTGCGCGACCTCAAGTCGAACCGTAAAAGTGAACTGAGAATGAACCAACGGCGTCAAGAAGTGAAGATAGATGCGTTCTGAGCTGCGAAAATAAAGAGGCGTTTATGTTCACCGCCCGTTCACCTTGCATATGGGTCGGGCTCACATAAGCCGTCTTTTATGAGCGGCGTCGGCGGTCGTCGCCGGCTTCATGGCAACGCCCGGCAGCCCCGGTTGCCGGCCTGTTCGCAGAGGACTGAACGTGATCAAGACGGTGCGCGGGCGGCTGACCGCCCTGACTGCCGCGCTGTTCCTGACGGCGGCCCTCACCGCCTGCGGCAGCGACAATCCATCAACAGACTCCGGCGGCGACACCGCCGAACAACTTTCCGGAGAGGTCAAGGTCGACGGTTCCAGCACGGTCGGCCCGCTGAGCAAGGCCGCCGCCGACCTCTACGCGGAGGAACAGGCCAAGGTCAACGTCACGGTTGGCACCTCCGGCACCGGTGGCGGGTTCAAGAAGTTCTGCGTCGGCGAGACGGACGTTTCCGACGCGTCCCGGCCGATCAAGGACAGCGAGAAGGCCGAGTGTGACGCCAAGGGCGTCAAGTACGCCGAGTTGATCGTAGCCAACGACGCTCTGTCCGTGGTGGTCAACAAGGAGAACACCTGGGCGGAGTGCCTCACGGTCGCCCAGCTCAAGAAGATCTGGGAACCGAAATCCAAGGTCACGAACTGGAACCAGGTCGACCCGTCGTTCCCCAACGAGCCGATGAAGCTGTTCGGTGCGGGCACCGACTCGGGCACGTTCGACTACTTCACCGCCGAGATCAACGGTGAAGAGGGCGCCAGCCGCACCGATTACACCCCGACCGAGGACGACAACGTCACCGTGCAGGGCGTCACCGGCTCCAAGGGCGGCCTCGGCTACTTCGGCTTCACCTACTACGAGGAGAACGCTGACAAGCTCAAGCTGGTCAAGGTCGACGGTGGCGGCGGCTGCGTCGAGCCGAGCGTCGCCACCGCCCAGGACGGCAGCTACAAGCCGTTGTCGCGGCCGCTGTTCGTCTACGTCTCCGGTGCATCTTTGGCCAAGCCGCAGGTGAAGGACTTCATCGACTTCTACATCCAGAACATCGACGAGGTCGTCAAGGAAGCCAAGTATGTTCCGCTGACCGCCGAGCAGAAGACCACCCTGGCCGCCGAGTTCGCCGAGCTGCAGAAGAGCTGATCGGCTGTGGCTGCGGACACCTCCCGCCGTGACGTCCCCGCCGCCGGTGTGCGGCGGGGACGGTCCCGCCCGGGCGAGCGCCTCATCGAAACCCTGCTCATCGTGGCGGCAGTGGTCTCGGTCGCGACCACGATCGGCATCGTGGCGTCGCTGTTCATCCCGACGGTGGAGTTCTTCGGCCAGGTGAGCATCGTCGAGTTCTTCACCAAGACGATGTGGACGCCGCTGTTCGCCGACAAGCACTACGGTGTGCTGCCGCTGCTGGTCGCCACGCTGTGGGTCACGGCGATCGCCATCGTCATCGCGGTGCCGCTGGGCATCGGCGCCGCCATCTACCTGTCGGAGTACGCCCACACCGGTACCCGCAAGGTCCTCAAGCCGGTCCTGGAGATTCTCGCCGGCATCCCGACAGTGGTGTACGGCTTCTTCGCCCTGACCTTCCTCAACCCGATCCTGATCGACTGGTGGCCGACCGCGGACAAGCCGGAGTTCCAGAACCTGCTGGTCGCCGGGATCGCCATGGGCATCATGATCGTGCCGACCGTGGCCAGCCTGTCCGAGGACGCGATGAGCGCCGTCCCGCGATCGCTGCGTGAGGGCGCCTACGCCTTGGCGTCGACGAAGATGCAGGTCTCCACCCGCGTCGTCGTCCCGGCCGCGCTGTCCGGCATCGTCGCCGCGATTGTGCTCGGTTTCTCCCGTGCTCTGGGCGAGACGCTGATCGTCACCATCGCCGCCGGCCTCAAGACAGCCGACGTGCCGACCTCACCCATCCAGGGCGCGGCCACGATGACCAGCTACATCGCCGGCGCCGGCCAGGGCGACCTGCCGGTGAACTCCCTGGAGTACCTGACGATCTTCGCGGTCGGCGCGACCCTGTTCGTCTTCACGTTCGCGCTCAACGTCCTGTCCATCCGCCTGGTGCGCAAGTTCCGCGAGGTGTACGAATGACCGCCGCTGCCGCCGCCCGCGAAGCCGTCGCCGCCCCACCGCCACCGCTCACCCAGCGCCGGATCCGGCCCGGCGAGATCCTGTTCCGGCTCGCCCTGCAGCTCTGCCTGCTGATCGCGTTCGCGTTCCTCGTGGCGTTGGTCGTCTTCGCCGTCTACAAGGGCTGGGACCGGCTCGACGCCCGGCTGTGGCAGCAGATGCCTACCGGCCGGGCCTCCCGCGTCGAGAGCGCCGGCGTGCAGTCGGCGATCACCGGCACGCTGTGGGTCATCGCGCTGACCGCGCTGATCAGCCTGCCCACCGGCATCGCTTCGGCGATCTACATGGAGGAGTACGCCGACAACACCCGCTGGTACAACCGGCTGCTGGAACTCAACATCCAGAACCTGGCCGGCGTGCCGTCGATCGTGTTCGGCATCCTCGGCCTCGGCCTCATCGCCCGGGTGATCGGGCTCGGCTTCACCGTCATCACCGCCGCGATCGTGCTGTCCCTGCTGGTCCTGCCGACCGTCATCATCGCCAGCCGCGAAGCCCTGCGCGCCGTGCCGCAATCGATCCGACAGGCCTCGTACGCCCTGGGCGCCACCCGCTGGCAGACCACCGCCCGGCAGGTGCTCCCGGCCGCCATCCCCGGCATGGCCACCGGAGCGATCCTCGCGCTGTCGCGGGCGCTGGGAGAGGCCGCGCCGCTGATCCTGCTCGGCGCGGTCACCTTCATCCGCTTCAACCCCGACAGCCTGTTGTCGACCTACACCACCCTGCCGATCCAGATCTACAACCTGATCAAAGAACCACAGGCCGAGTTCCAGGAGCTCGCCGCAGCCGCGATCGTGCTGCTGCTGGGCATCCTGCTGCTGATGAACTCCGCCGCCATCGTCATCCGCAACAAGTTCCAGAAGCGCTGGTGAACACGCCATGACCACCCCCGACCCGAAGGACGCCGCCATGACCCACCCGGCCCCGCCCTTGATTACCACCGCTGTGCGTTTGTCAGCCGACGACGGCGTCGCCCACGAACCGGTGCTGACGCTCAAGGACATCTCCGTCTTCTACGGCGACTACGAAGCGGTCCGCGGCGTCGACATGGCCATGGCCGGCAACCAGATCACCGCGCTCATCGGCCCGTCCGGCTGCGGCAAGTCCACCGTGCTGCGCTCACTCAACCGGATGAACGACCTCATCCCCGGCGCCCGCGTCGCCGGAACCATCAGCTACCACGGCCAAAGCCTCTACGCCCGCGAGGTCGACCCGATCGAACTGCGCCGCCGCATCGGCATGGTCTTTCAGAAACCCAATCCGTTCCCCAAATCCATCTACGACAACATCGCGTACGGGCCCCGAGTCACCGGCATGAAGGTGACGAACATGAACGACCTCGTCGAGCAGGCGCTGCGCGACGCCGCCCTGTGGGACGAGGTCAAGGACAAACTGAAACAGTCCGCGCTCGCGCTGTCCGGCGGCCAGCAGCAACGGCTGTGCATCGCCCGCACCATTGCCGTGCGCCCCGAGGTGATCCTCATGGACGAGCCTTGCTCAGCGCTCGACCCGATCGCCACCGGCAAGATCGAAGATCTCATGATCAACCTCGCCGCCGACTACACGATCGTGATCGTCACCCACAACATGCAGCAGGCGGCCCGGGTGTCGCACCGCACGGCCTTCTTCACCGCGGAGGTCGACGAGGCCGGTATCCGCCATGGCCGGCTGGTCGAGTACGAGGACACCAACAAGCTGTTCACCAACCCCAACCACAAGCAGACCGAGGACTACATCACCGGCCGTTTCGGCTGAGATGCAAGCCTCGTACGCCGTGAAGGCCACGATGCCGACCGAGCCGACCAATCCCCCCGAGTGCCGGCCGACCGCTGCTCGCGTCAACCGCACCCGGTTCCTGCTGATCATCCTCGACCCCGACCGGGAGAGCGCCGAGCAACTCGCCGACTCCCTGCATGAACGCCAGATCGACGCGATCGTCATCACCGATCCCGCCGAAGCGCTCCTGGAAGTCGGTGTATTGCAGCCGGACGCCGTGCTGACCGCCGCCCACGTCCCCCCGATGACCGGATCGGCGATCGCCCGTGCCCTCTACACCAAGGCCTGCATCCCGACGCTGGTCGCCGTCGGCCCGAATGACGGCGACCAGGTCGCTCAGGCCCTGGCTGCCGGCGCGCGGGCCTGCGTCTCGCGTCCCTACCGAACCTTCGACATTCTGCAGCTACTGCAGGCGATCTCCCCGGAGACGGCAACGGAGTTCCAGGCTGTGCTCGAGGTCGGGGCGCTGCGTCTCGATCCGTCCCGATTCGAGGTGCGTCTGGGCGATGCTTTGATCACCATGCCGTTACGTGAGTTCCAGCTCCTGCAACTGATGATGCAGAACGCCGGGCGTGTATTGACCCGCCAGCAGATCCATCAGCTCATCTGGCATCGGGGTGAGGAATCCTCGAACACCCTCAACGTGCACGTTCGCCGCATCCGCGCCCGCCTCGGCGACGACCCCAAGCATCCCAGCATCCTGGTGTCGGTGCGCGGCCTCGGCTACCGCCTCGATCCGCCGTGACCAGGCCACCGCGTTGTTCACTTTCCCGTCATTCGCCGGTCCCTGAGCGCTTCCTAAGCTTGGATCATGCCTGCCGCCCGAACCCGCCCGGTGAATCCGGCCGATTGTGCCGCCGATCCGGCTGGGCCGCCGCTGGCCCGCATCGACGCTGAACAGCTGGCCCGGCTCTTCAAGGCCCTCTCCGACCCGACCCGTCTGCAGATCCTGTCGGTGATCGAGGCCTCCGCCACGGGCGAGGCATGCGTGTGCGACCTGACCGAGCCGTTCAACATGACGCAGCCGGCCATCAGCCACCACCTGCGCACCCTCGTCGACGCCGGGCTGCTCAACCGCGACAAGCGTGGCAGCTGGGCCTGGTACTCCCTCGTACCCGACCGGGTCGCCTTCGTACGGGATCTTCTCCCCGGTTCGGCTTCTCAGCGTGCCGCGGCCTGAGGATTCGGTTCCCCCGATAGTCCTCGCGCGAAGCCCGACCCGGGCGTCGGCAGACGCAAGGGAATGCCGTGCTGGTCGGCCACCGCGAATGACATTCGGCGAACGTACTCAGCATCGGGCTTGTCGTTGCTGAGCGACTCCGTTGTGCACCAGCGAGGGCGCCGCGTCAAGGTCACGAGCCGTCGACGCGGCACCGCTGGCCGCGGCGAACCTCAGCCGGCGCCCTGCACATGCGGAATGTGTTCGTCAGATCTCGACGAATGAGGCGATGAAACGCTCGGCGTCCAGCGCGGCGGCGGTGCCGGTGCCGGCGGCGGTGATGGCTTGGCGGTAGGTGTGGTCGACCAGGTCACCGGCGGCGAAAACGCCCGGGATGTTGGTGCGCGTCGACGGGTGGTCGACCTTGACGTAGCCCTCGTCGTCGGTCTCGATCTGGCCCTTGAAGAGCTCGCTGCGCGGGTCGTGGCCGATGGCCACGAAGACGCCGGTCACGTCGAGCACCTTCGCTTCGCCGGTCTGGATGTTGCGCAGACGTGCGCCGGAGACCTTGCCGTCGTGGCCGATGATCTCTTCGACCACCGAGTTCCACTCGACCTTGATCTTCTCGTTGTTCAGCGCCCGCAGCTGCATCACCTTGCTGGCCCGGAACGAGTCGCGCCGGTGCACGATCGTCACCGACTCGG
>NZ_JAHWFK010000079.1 GCF_019710575.1 Paractinoplanes polyasparticus
CTGCAGGCCCTTCCGCAGATCGCGAACGGCACCGCCAACAAGGTGTGGATCGTTCCGACCGAGCTGACCAAGGCCCTCGAGGGCATGGGCGGCGCGCTGGGCGGCCTGGCCAACATGGCAGGCGACGAGCCCACCTCCGCTGTGGACTCGCGCGCAGTCGAACGGGAGGCGGCGGCTGCGTCCGCGGCGGCGGCCGAGGAGGCCGAAAAGGTCAACGCCGACGTGCGGACGGCCGAGGCTCAAGTGTCGGGATCGGCCGGCCTGCAGCTCGGCGGCAACCCGGCGCCGGAGCCGTCACGCTGAACCGGTGTGAAGGATCTCTCGGCCTGCTTGTCGTCATGAGACTGTCGTCGTTCCGCCGGGGCGCTGTCGGCCAACGATGGCATCGTCGACGATGTTGCTGTCCGAGTGAAGGAGCGAATCATCATGGTGGGATGGCCTTGGCCGGAGGGTGATCCTGATCCTCGTGGCGAGGAGCCGGGCGCACCGTCCTTCTCCATGGACGAGAGGTTGAGCCGGCAGGTCACTGAACGGCTGAGCGCCGACGCCTCGCACTGCTTCGGTCAGGTCGCAGTCGAAGCGCAGAACGGTGTCGCCCTGCTGTCCGGCGTCGTGGAATCGCACACCCACCGAGAGATCGCCGGGCGGGTAGCGCGTGACACTCAAGGCGTTCGAGACGTGTGCAACATGCTGACAGTGGCATCGTCGGACGAACGGCCGACCGGCGGAGGCCCGGACCACGAGCGCGCCGGCCTTGCGCGGAAGCAGCCACAAGCTGGCGACAGAGGGCAACCCGGAGACACGCCGGTCCCACGCCACCCCACGCGACCGATGGCGCAGCGGGAGACAGCGGCCGGAGCCCGGCTTCTGCTCAGCGTCGCGATCTGTTGGTGGCTTCTGTGCATCCTCATCGTGGTTCTGGGACTGGTGGGCATCGTGATCTGGTGTCTTGCCATGGCGATCACGCTGGCGGCCTACACGTCACGACGTGGCCGCGGTCGGTGACCCCATTCGCCGACGTCCTGGACGTCGTGTCGTCGCTCGCGCGGGTGCCGGCCGGCACCCGCTGAGGGCGATGTCACGGGACCGTCATCAACCTGGCGGGCGACCGCCAACCCGGCGACACACGCTCGGACCACCTGCTGCCGGCCGGGGAGGACACCCATGAGCATGACGTCATTGCACGAGGTCGCACCGACCGAACGGCCGGCGGGTTCGAAAACCGTGGTGGAGCTGGTCCTGTCCGGCGACGTGGACATGGAAACTGCCCAAGAGCTGCGGCGCTACCTGACCGGCGCTTTGGAACGAGGCGCTGACATCGTCATCGACCTTGCCGAGGTGCGGCTGGTCGACTGTGCCTGCCTGGACATTCTGGTCAGGGCCGCGCGGGCGGCCCACACGCTGGACAGGGTGATCAGCCTCGTCGCCCCGTCGGACCTGGTGCGAATGACGCTGCGAGTCACCGGGACCGAGGCCCTTTTCCTCTTTTGTGACGATCGTGTTGCAGCGCTACATCGTTGCGGGACGGACGAGGCCGTCCGGTGAGATCTCAGCTCGTTGGATCTCGTCTGTTGACTCTCCCTTCCCGTGCGTACTCATCCAATCTCCTCGGCAAAGGGGCAACTTGATGGCCGGGCCACCTGACACCGAGAAGGAGCCTCGGCAGCGGCTGTTCCGCCTGTCGTCGTGGCGTGAGGCCAAATTCGTGGCCGAGGCACTGCGCATGGAGACGGTCGGTGGCGCCTTGTTGCTTCTGGGCGCTGTGTTCGCGCTGGTCTGGGCCAATACGCCCTGGGTCGACGCGTACGAGCGACTGAGGCGATTCGTTCCGTGGCCGGGCGGCGAAGGTCTGCACCTCGATCTGGATCTGGCGCACTGGGCCGGTGACGGCCTGCTGGCGATCTTCTTCTTCGTGGTAGGCCTGGAGCTCAAGCGGGAGTTCGTGGCAGGCGATCTGCGCAATCCGCGTAAGGCCGCGCTGCCCATCGTCGCGGCGGTCGGGGGAATGGCCGTACCGGCGTTGATTTTCGTGTTGTTCAATCTGGGGGACAGCGCGGCGCTGCGCGGCTGGGCAGTGCCCACCGCGACCGACATCGCCTTCGCGCTCGCGGTGCTGGCGGTGATCGGTTCGCACCTCCCGCTGGGCTTGCGGGCGTTCCTGCTTACCCTGGCCGTGGTCGACGACCTGTTCGCGATCACGATCATCGCGGTGTTCTACACCGACGATTTCAACCTTCTGCCGCTGCTCGGATCGTTGGCGCCGATCCTGGTGTTCGCCTGGTTGGTGCAGCGCGGCCGGACCTGGTGGTGGGCACTGATTCCGCTGGCGGTGACGTCCTGGGCGCTCATGCATGCTTCCGGCGTGCACGCCACGATCGCCGGGGTGCTGCTCGGCTTCACCGTGCCGGTACTGGCGCGCAAGGGCGCGGAGCACGGCCTGGCGGAGCACCTGGAGCACCGGTGGCGCCCGGTCTCGGCGGGGGTCGCGGTGCCGGTGTTCGCGTTCTTCGCCGCCGGGGTTTCACTGCGTGGCAGCGACCTGGGCGCCGTCGTGGCTGACCCGATCGTCCTGGGCATCGTGGCCGGCCTGGTGCTGGGCAAAGTCATCGGCATCTTTGGTTCGTCGTACCTGATGGCCCGGTTCACCGGCGCGGAACTCGACGACGAGTTGTCCTGGACCGACCTGCTCGGGGTGTCGCTGCTGGCCGGGATCGGCTTCACCGTCAGCCTGCTCATAGGCGAGCTCGCCTACGGCACCGGCTCGGAAGGCGACGACGCAGCCAAGGCCGCCGTCGTCGCCGGCTCGGTTATCGCCGCCGTCCTGGCAGCTGTCGTGCTTGGCCGCCGCAACCGGGTCTACCGCCGTCTGCAGGCCCGCGCGGTCGTCGACGCCGACCACGACGGGGTCCCCGACATTCACCAGCAGGACTCGTCGCGGTGAGGAAACCACATCCGGCCGCCGACCCAGGCCGGTCCGTCCATTCCGGCCCACCGTCGTGTCCGGGCGCATCGGTCCCGGCATGGTGGGCCCCAGGCTGTTCGGGCGGCGTCACCGGCTGACGAACGGCGTGTCCGTAAGACCGTCACCGAGGAGAAGCTTTGGAACCACGTCTGTTCGCTGCGGAGGCCGTAGAGCCGGCCTACTCGGCGGGGCCGCTCTTGCTGATCGCGGCGGCCTCTGTCGTGCTGTTGCTATTCATGATCATCAAGCTGAAGCTCCACGCCTTCGTGGCGCTGATCCTGGTCAGCCTACTCGTCGCGCTGGTCGCCCGGGTGCCTCTGACCGACATCGTCACCACCCTGACCTCCGGCTTCGGCTCGACGCTGGCCAGCGTCGCCCTGCTCGTCGGCCTGGGTGCGATGCTCGGCCGGCTGCTCGACTTCAGTGGCGGCGCCCAGGTGCTCGCCGACAGCCTGGTCCGCGCCTTCGGGGAAAAACGCGCTCCCCTGGCGCTGGGGGTGGCCGCTCTGCTGTTCGGCTTCCCCATCTTCTTCGATGCCGGCTTCGTGGTCTTCCTGCCGATCGTTTTCACCATCGCTCGGCGGCTCGGCGGCTCGATCTTGCTGTACGGATTGCCGGTAGCGGCCGCTTTCGCCGTCATGCACGCCTTCGTCCCACCGCATCCCGGTCCGGTTGCCGCTGCCGAGCTGCTCGGCGCCGATCTCGGCCTGACCCTGGTGTTCGGCCTGCTCATCGGCCTGCCCACTTGGCTGATCGGCGGCTACTGGTTCGGCACCTGGGCCGGGCGGCGCTACCACATCGCGGTGCCCGATGTCTTCGGCGGGGGCTCGGCGAAGACGGACCCGACGGCGGCAACCGCCGCGCCGGACGCCGCGCAGAGCGGCCCGGACGGAACCGCCGTCGCCGGCACCGCCCCCGCAGTCGCCGGCCCGTCAGGCGGCCCCGAGACGAAGGCCGAACCAGTGCACCCGGCGAACCCGCCGTCCTTCGGCACCGTCCTCAGCCTGCTGCTGCTGCCGTTGATCCTGATCTTCCTCAACACCGGGCTGACCACTCTGGCCACCGCCGGCACAGTCGACGAGGACTCCACCGTCGTCGCCGTGGCGCAGCTCATCGGTTCTACTCCGGTTGCCCTGCTGATCACTTTGCTGGTCGCCATGGTGGTGCTCGGCCGGCATCGGGGCGAGTCGGCGGAGAAGATCGAGTCGGTCGTCAACAGCGCGCTCGGGCCGGTGTGCGCGGTCATCCTGATCACCGGGGCGGGCGGCATGTTCGGTGGCGTGCTGCGGGCCAGCGGTATCGGCGAAGCCCTGGCCGACGTGCTCGCGGACACCGGACTTCCCGTTATCGTCGCGGCGTTCGTCATCTCGGTGCTGCTGCGCGTCGCCCAGGGTTCGGCAACCGTCGCCCTCACCACCACCGCCGGCCTCATCGCGCCGGTCATCGAGGCCACCAGCGGACTCTCCGGCCCGGACCTCGCCCTGATCGTCATCGCCATCGCCAGCGGAGCCACCGTGCTGTCGCACGTCAACGACTCAGGTTTCTGGCTGGTCAGCAGATTCTTCGGGATGGACGTCAAGACCACCCTGAAGACCTGGACCGTGATGGAGACCCTGCTCGGCACGATCGGCTTCGCTCTGGCCCTGCTGCTGAGCCTGATCCTGTGACGGCTACGGCGTCCGGCGCTCGAATCGACCGAAGGGCGCCTGCTGCGGGTTCGTCGCCGAGTACGCCAGCGACATCCGGACCCACTGCATCGTGATCGTCGACGCCCTGCCTGGACTTGCCGTTGTTGTTGTTCACGAAGGCGCGTGCGACACCCTTGAGGTCGACGCCGTTGTGGTGGTGGAACTCTTGGTCCTCAGCGGCCACGATGGCGTCGCGCATGTGTTTCGAGATGTCCTTCAGGGGCACGTCGCTGCGGAACTCGTCGTAGAACTGAGCGATCTGCGTCCCGTTGTCGGATGCGTAGACCCGGGTGATCTGCGGCGATCTGAAATCCCGGAGTTCGTTCGGCAGGCTGGCGAAGGCTCGGCCACCGGCCTTGGCCATCAGGCCTGACATGGCCGCAGCCGGAAATGCCGCCGCAGCCACGATGACTCCCGCGAGCGTGCCACAGAACAACAGCGAGAACGCCTTGAAGTAGATGCTGTGATCGCGCCGACGCATCCAGGAACCCATTGCATCGCCCTTCGGGACTCGGCCGGATTGATCATTTTTCACCGGCTTTGTGACGATCAACAATCGGTATCCCTGCACTCCGATGAAACCTGACGAGGGCTCAGGAGAACGCCGGCCTCAGAAGGCCCGGCACCGGCAGGGGTGCCGCGGCCGTGGCGGCGGACCGCTCGCGGGGGACGAGGGCACCGTACCTCCGGCCGCGGCACCAGCGCCCAGGTTTCCCGGGCGGTGTGGCGGGTTCTCTGCAGGTCTGTGACGGATCTGCGACGGTCAGGCCCACGACCGCCAGGCGTCGGCGACGGTGATTTGCGCGCCCGAAAAGTGAGCCTGGTCGTCTGATCGGTCAGGGACGAGCGCGTCATCGAACCGACAAGATTCTGTAGGAAGCCTGCGGAAATGGCGGCTTAGTGTCTGCCGTGGACCCCTTGTACCTCGATGAATCTACCGGCTCGGCGAGCCGGAGAGGAGAGCACGATGAACATCGAGTCCGGCACGATGATGCGACTGGGCGACAGCGGCCAGATGCTGGCCGACCCGGCCCAGGACATTCGCGGTCGCAAGGTTCTGGACCGGGATGGCCATGAGATGGGCAAGGTGGACGATCTGCTGATCGATGCCGAGCACCAGAAGGTACGGCTCGTCCGGGTCGAGCACGGAGGCTTGTTCGGCATCGGCGCGACACCGCTGTTCATCCCGGTGGAGGCCGTCGAACGCGTGACCGATGAGGAGGTCGGCATCGACCGTTCCCGGGTGCAGGTGGCCGGCGCCCCGCAGTACGACCCTGACCTGGTCGACAAGGACGAGTACTTCAACGAACTGTACGGCTACTACGGCTACCCGCCGTACGGGGCACCGGGCTATGTGCCGCCCAGCCGCGGGTTCTTTCGCTGACAACTGACCCGGGCGTCGCCGGCGGGCCGATAGTGCCCGCTTCCCACGTCTCCACCCGGCGGCCGCGATCACAATGGTGATCGCGGCCGCTGATGCTTGTCCGTCGGGAGTTCCCGGACGAACACCGGCGTGGGGCTGTGACCGGCTGCTGATTTATCGTGATCTGGACGCCGCCGAGGGCGATGGGCTTGCGGCAGGTCGGCCGATCGTGGGCGGCGAAAGAGTAGGGGCTCCGGTCGGTTCCCCCGTCGGGTTCCCGGTGGGAGCCGATCCGGGTGGCGCTGTCGGCGTCTCGCTCGTGCTCGGCGGAGTAGATACCGCCGGAGATGATGGGAAAGCGGGAGATGATGGGAAAGCGGGAGATGATGGGAAAGCGGGAGATGACGGGACAGCGGGAGATGACGGGACAGCGGGAGATGACGGAACAGCGGGAGATGACGGAACGGCGGTAGGCGACGGGACCGCGGTAGACGACGCGACCGGCGAGGCGGATGAGGTCGTGGATGCCTCGGTGCGGGGCATCGGCATCCGGGTCTCGGCGGTCCGCGGTGAGCGATCTCTCGGGACAAGAGGACGAGTCCGCGTTGCCCCGGCGGATGTGGCGGGTGTGCTGGACGACGATCGGACCCGGGTGACGGCGCGACCGCACTCTGCCCGTTCAGACTGAAGCCGCTCGGTGTGCCCTCCTCCGTACGGTCGAAGGTGCCCTTGACGAGAAGCGTGGCGGCCGAACCGGGCCGCAGCACGTCGTCCGCGACGATCGTCACCCGGTCGGCGCTCTGCGTCCACGCAGCACCCGATATGCCCGAGACCCGGTGACCGGCGGGCACGGTGAAACGCGCCGACCAGTCGGACAGTGGTGTGTCGCCCGTGTTCGACATCTGCAGCTGGGCGGTGAACGACCCATCGGCCCGCCGGTTGCTCAGGTAATCGGCCGCACATGAGGCGACCTGCTCGTCCGACGCCGGCCCGTCGGCTCGCGCGGTCTCGTCACCTGGGGGCGTGATGAGGTTCGCTCCTATCGTGCCGGAGAGCACGGCGAATGGCGCGACTGCGAGCGCGATCGCCTGCCGTGACAAGCGGCGTCGCCGTCTCGGCACGACGGGAGCCGTGGCCGCGGTAGAGGCGGCTGCCGTACGCAGCGGCCTTGCGTCTGCTTCGCACGATGCGACACCGGCCGGTCCGACCTTCCGAATCACGCGGGCAACCTCGGCGGCGGAGGACGATCAGCTGGATCGGGGGAGAGGCAACGGCGATAGAGGGCCTCGACCTCGGGCGGCATCCCAGCCGGGCGCGGCAGCTTCGGCACCGGCGTACGGCTCCGCTCGGCGAGCAGCTCGTCGGCTCTGGTCGACTGCCATGGCGGGCGACCAGCCAAGCACTCGTGCATGAGCAGACCCAGCGCGTACACGTCACCTGCGGGAAACGCATGCCTCCGCTGCAGTTGCTCGGGCGGCAGATAACCGGGCGTTCCCAGAGGCGCCCGGAGGGGTCGACGGGCAGCCGCCCGGCGAGAGTGGCGATGGGCGGCCCCGCGCGGGTAGCTGCACTGCGCCGGTTCCCTGCCCTGACGGCCTATTAGGCCCACGAGCGGACGGTGTGTGCCAGCACAACCTTCCGGCTCTCGAAATCGCTGTAGCGTTCACGTCGCTCGAGCCCATACGGCGTCGAGAGACGGTCGAAGCCGAATTCGTCGACCACCCCTCGCACGGTTACCAGGCTTCGCTGCTCGAGTCCGGGCGGCACGACACCGAGCACGAGCGTGCCCTGGTCCGGCAGATCCGCGTCAGCGATCACGAACGCGCGCGCCGTCATGATCGCGGCCACCACCGCCGTCATGACGATGGGATCGCCGACCTCACGCATCGCCATGGTCTTGACGGCAGCGCTGGGACGAGTGGTTGGCGTGAACGAGACCGCCGGCGCAGCGGTGTCCTGCCTCGCTGTGCAAGCCGGCGCAGCGGCAAGGCAGGTGGCCGCGAGGACAAGAACCCCGCAGCGTGTCAAAGCCGGTGTGTGCGCGTGCTGCATCGGATGCCTCCTCGCGACGACGCTGCCGCTACCCCGACGCGCTTGCCGGCCAGCGGCATCCTCCATTGTCCCGCCGCTGGTGCGCGGTAACCGGCCGATGGCCGGACCGACATGAAACCGTGAAATGGTTCAGCCGTCCGACGCGCCAGTGCTCGCCGTTCAGCACAGTCAATAGCAGGACTCGGGCGCTCGATAATTGAAGGCAGCGCCTGGCACGTTCATGGACTCATGACCGCCGTGGCCGCAGGTGAGCCGGGCTGGTCAGGGGCTGCGGCCGGTTTCCGATTGTCCCGTGCACGCGGACACAAGCCATAGGACGCACGCGAGAAGAACGATCGTCGTGCCGGGGTTTCACGACGGGTCCCGTCAGCCAGCGGAAGACCAGGCGCGCCTCCATCGGCGCGACCCTGAACCCGTGCGGCGAGCATTCGAGTCAATCCCGAGGCGATGATGATCGCCACGCCGATCACAACCAGCAATGCCGACGCCAGTGTCAAGCCAGTCGCACCGATCGTCAGACCCACGACAACCAGCAGTGCCGGAGAGATACGCATCAGGTCCCATTTCCTTGGTCCTGAGCGTTATTCATCTCCTTGTCGCATGTCCTGCAGTGGTTCGGCATTTTCGTGACGGTTCCGCCGAGCCGAGGGGTATTGACGTCGACGGCCCCGTGCCCCCGCAAGCTGCACAAGTCAAGATGCCGGGCGATCCGTTCTCCTTGGTGGTTCGGGGATCGCCCGCACCTCAGCAGTCGTTCATCGGGTCGACAGGTCCAGGACGAACTGCACGTCGCCTGTCCCATCGGTGCGGACGTCGAAGGTCTTGTCGTCCACCTGTTCCGCGACGGTCTCGGCGACAAACAGCAGCGCGTCGGCGCCGGCTTCGTACACCATGTCGCCGGCTTCAGGCGCCGGCGATACGGCCAGTCGAAGCATGCCACCGTCAGGAGTCTTGTCGATCCGTAGACCCGATCCTTCCGGCACACCGGGTCGGGTGACGATCCGGCGGATGGCGTCGGCCGCGCTGTCGGAAACTGTGAGCACAGTGGTCTCCTTCTGGGCTGTCCTGTTCACCACATCGGCAAGTCCCCCAACGTTGCGTCGTCATATGTAGACGCCTCCGCATCGAGATGACGGTTCAGTGACGAAGCGGAAGCTTTCGCCGTGAGAAGGCCTCGACCAGCTGTGCGAGGTGGCGACTCGGTCGCGAAGCCGGATGTCTCGGCATGACGATTTCATGACAAGACTGCAGTTCGGCCGGACGAAGGTGCCGGCCGGGCCTCGACGGGGCATCATGCCGAGATGACCGCAGTGTTGTTGATCGAGGACGACGACCGGATCCGGCTGTCCCTGGTTCTGGCTCTGGAGGACGAGGGATACGCGGCTCACGCCGTAGCCACGGCCGAGGAAGGGCTGATTGAGCAGCGCCGCGTCGGCGCCGACACCGTGCTGATCGACTTGATGCTGCCCGGCATGGATGGCTTCGAGTGCATCCGTCAGCTGCGCCGGACCGACGACGTGCCGATCGTGGTGATCAGCGCGCGCGACGACACCCACGACATCGTGGCCGCGCTCGAGGCCGGCGCCGACGACTACCTGATCAAGCCGGTCGCGGTCAAGGAGCTCGCCGCGCGGCTGCGGGCGCTGCGCCGACGGTCCCGGACCGCCGATGCGCCGGCGCTGAGAATCCTCACCTTCGGCGACCTCGAGCTGCGTCCTGAGGCGGGAGAGGTTCGCCTGCACGGCGCCGAGGTGCCGGTGACCCGTACGGAATTTCAGTTGCTCTGTGAGTTGGACGACCATGCCGGTCAGGTGCTGTCGCGTGAACAGTTGCTGCAACGGGTGTGGGGCTACGACATCGGCGACGAGCGTCTCGTGGACGTTCATGTCGGCCGGCTTCGGCACAAGATCGAGGACACTCCGGGCAAGCCGCGCCATCTCGTGACGGTGCGCGGGCTCGGCTACAAGTTGCAGCCGTGAGACGCGCAGGCCTGCGCACCCGGGTCAGTGCGGCCTTCGCGGTCGGCGCCCTCGCGTTGTCGGCGTGCGTGACCCTGGTGTCGTACGAGCAGACTCGCAGCACCCTGTTCCGCGAGCGGGAACGCACCGCGGTCCGATCCGCCTACTTCGACGCCTCCATCGTCGCTGCCGGTCTCGCCAGCGGCAACCGCAACGTGGCTGACGTGCTCGGGTCCCTTGACATCGGCGCTGACCGGTACGTGCTGGTGAGCCGGGCCGGGCGTTGGTACGCCCGCAGCGCCGACACCGACGCGCACGCCGCCGTGCCCGCCGCGCTGCAGGAGATGGCGAACGGTGGGCAGGCCGGCGCGCAACGCATCCGGCGCGACGGTGTACCCGCTCTGGTGACCGCTGTGCCCTTGACCGAAGATGCGGTCTTCTACGAGCTCGTGACGCTGCGCGAGCTGGAACGCACGCTGCAGGTGCTGGCGCTCGTGCTGGCCGCTGTCGCGATCATGGTAGCCGCGGGCGGGGCGGCCGTCGGTTGGTACGTCACCCGGCACGCGCTGCGTCCGCTCGCCGCGGTCGCCGGGGCCGCTCGCGGCATCGCCGGCGGTGACCTGGACACCCGCCTCGACCCGGACACCGAACCCGATCTGGCCCAGCTGACCACGTCGTTCAACCACATGGCCGACGAGCTCGACCGTCGGCTGCAACGCGACCGGCGGTTCGCCGCCGACGTCAGCCACGAGTTGCGCTCACCGTTGCAGACCCTCGCGGCCGCCGTCAGCGTCGTCGACCGCCGCCGCGATGATCTCGACTACCGAGCCGCCGCCGCTGTCACCCTCATCGTCGACGAGATCGCACGCTTCCAGGAGTTGGTCGGCGATCTGCTGGAACTGGCGCGCAGCGATCAACCAGTGCACCGGGAGCCCACCGACATCGCCGAACTGCTGGCACGCGTGGCCCGGGCGCACCGGCTCACCGACGGTGTGGTCGAAACCCTGCCCGACGATGTGCCGCCTGTCTGGAAGGTCGATGCGAGAAGGGTCGAGCAGGCGCTCAGCAACCTGGTGGAAAACGCCGTCCGCTACGGCGGAGGGCCGGTGGCTGTCCGGGTGGGACGCTGCTTCCTCGAAGTCGACGACGCCGGGCCCGGCGTGCCGGCTGGGATCCGCACGTCGATCTTCGACCGCTTCGTGCGCGGCCCGGCGGCGAACGACCGGGGTGCCGGCGACGGAACCGGCCTGGGCCTGGCCATCGTCGCTGAACACGCTGTCGCGCACGGCGGTTCGGTGACCGTGAACGACCGTCCGGGCGGCGGCGCCCGTTTCCGCATCGATTTGCCGGAGTATCTGCCGTGAAACGTGTGCCACTGCTGATGGCCGTCCTGACGACTGTCCTGCTCGCCGCCTGCGGTGTGCCGGCGCAGGACGATCCCCACCCTGTCGACCTGCCCCGGCGTCCGCTGACCGCCTCTTCCGACGCCGAGGCCACGGCGTCGAGTCCGCCGGGCGAAGTCGCGCACGTACTGTGCTTGGTTCGCGGTGACCGGCTGGTGCAGATCGTGCGCCGTGCACGTGTCTACCCGAGCGTGCAGGAGCAGCTGGACGAGCTTGTTGCCGGGCCTACCAGAACCGAGAGTGAAAGCGGTCTCTCCACGGCTCTGGCCGGTCTGGTCGTCACGGCTAGCGCCGCACCGGGCTCACGGATAGCTGTCGAGGCAGCGGAGATCGACGAGGGTAGTGGCCGCAGCAACGAGATCCTGGCGTACGGCCAGGTGGTCTGCACGCTCACCGCCCGTGCCGACGTCAGCGCCGTGTCGTTCACGCGCGCGGGCCGGCACCTCGACGTTCCGCGCGCCGACGGAATCCTCACCGGCGAGCCGCTGCGCGCGTCGGATTATGTGAGCCTGCTGGGCCCGGCCTGAGCCGGTCGGCGCTGGTGGACAGTCGTCCGGGGCTGATGCGAGGATCCTTGCTGACTCCATGGGCGCCTTACGGCGACGGCGATGGTAAGCGGGCAACGGCTTTTGCGGACGGCTGCCGGCCGCTAGGGTGGGCCCCGGTGCGCCGGGAAGTCTGGTCGGCAATTGTTCGACCGATCTCATGAACCGGAGCCCTTGTGCTACTTCTGACCTTCGCCGTCGTCCTGCTGCTGGGCGTGCTGGTGTCTGCGCTCGCGAAGAGAACGATCCTGTCTACCGCCGTGCTGTTCCTGGCCGCCGGCTTCCTTCTGGGCCCCCGGCGTGACCGATGTACTCGAGATCGATGCCGGCTCGTCGATCGTGGGCACTCTCGCCGAGCTGGCTCTGTTCGCCGTGTTGTTCACCGACGGCATGCGAGTCGGCTGGGCCGATCTGCGCTCGGCCTGGCGCCTGCCCGGTCGAGCGCTGGGCTGGGGTCTGCCGTTGACTCTGCTGGTCACCGCCGTGCTCGCCCATTTCGTGGCCGGGCTGGGTTGGGCGGAGTCGCTGCTGATCGGGGCGATCCTGGCCCCGACGGATCCGGTCTTCGCCTCGGCGTTGGTGGGTAACGACAAGGTTCCCGCCCGGCTGCGCCATCTCCTCAACGTCGAGTCCGGCGTGAACGATGGGCTGGCGCTGCCGTTCGTCATCGTGTTCCTGGCCGTCGCGGCCGGATCCGACGATCTGCACCTGGGGGAGCTGGGGCTGGAGGTGTCGCTCGGCGTCGCCGTCGGCGTGCTGATCCCGGTTGTGGCGATCCTGCTGGAGCGTAGTCGCTTCTTCTCCGCCTCGGCGGCCTACGAGCCGCTCAACGGCCTGGCGATCGGATTGCTCGTGCTGGCGGTGGCGCAGGCCACCCATGCGAACCTGTTCCTGGCGGCGTTCTCGGCGGGCATCACAGTGGCCACTTTCGGCCCGCGGCAGCGTGCCGCGTTCGAGCACTTCGGCGAGAACATCGCCGAGCTGTTCAAGCTGGCGGCCTTGCTGGTCTTCGGTGCGTTGATCTCCCCGCAGTTCCTCGGCGAGATTTCGTGGCAGGGGTGGGTGTTCGCGTTCCTCGCCGTCTTCGTTGCCCGGCCCCTGGCGCTGTGGTTGTCCTTCCTGCGCTCCGGGTTTGATCTGCGGGAGCAGGCCGCGGCTATGTGGTTCGGGCCCAAGGGCTTCGCCTCGGTGGTCTACGGACTGCTGGTGCTCGACTCCGCGATCACCGCGGCGGATGAGATCTTCCACCTGGTCGCACTCACGATCGTGCTGTCGATCCTGCTGCACTCCTCGACCGACGTGGTGGTCGCTCGTGCCTTCGATGACGAGGCCGACATCCCGGCGTGGCATGGCGTTCTGCGCCGGAGACTCGGCGAGTCACGGCGCTGACGGCCGAGTGACGCCGGCGAGCCCTCGTGCTGCCTGGATGTCCGGGATGTGCCGGCTGACAATTCAGGATCGAGCCCGGACCTGGATCAGCCGGTCGCCTTCGGCGAACGCACCGATCCGGTTGTACCCCACCAGCGCGCCTTCCCGTACTGCGGCGAGTACCAGATCCTCGCACTCCGCGCTGGGACGACGACTGGCCTGAAACGAGGCCGGACCGGTAGCCAGGCACTTGACCCGGCTCGCGGAAACAACCGTTTCGTCACGGGCATCGCGGGCACGCTGAAGGTGCCCCTCGACGACAACCAGATGGATAGGACCAATGACCTACCGCCACAGCAGTTCGGCCGGTCTACGGTGATCCCGCAGCGGTGGAGTGCGCTCGGTGAGGCCTGGCGCACCCAACTGTGGCCCCTTCCGTCGCTGTTCGTCGCCGCCGCCGTGATGCTCGGTGTCGTACTGCCCCGTCTCGACGCCCACGTCGACGACGAGTTGCCGGCATCGATCACGGCCTACCTCTTCAGCGGCGGACCCGAGGCGGCGCGGACGGTATTGTCCGCCGTTGCCGGCTCGCTGATCACGGTCACAACCCTGACCTTCTCGCTGACCGTCGTGACCCTGCAACTGGCCAGCAGCCAATTCTCGCCGCGGCTGCTGCGCACCTTCACCCGCGACCGCGTGGTCCACCTGAGCCTCGGTCTTCTGCTCGGTACGTTCACCTACGCCTTGACAGTCCTTCGCACCGTACGCGCCTCACTGTCGGAGCAGACAGCGTTCGTGCCGCAGATCTCGGTCACCGTGGCGTACGCGTTCACCTTGGTCAGCGTGCTGACGCTGGTCGCGTTCCTTGCGCATCTGTCCCGGCAGATCCGTGTCGAATGGATCATGCGGCAGGTTCATACCGAGACGAACGCGACAATGAAGCGCGTCCTGAGCGACGACGCCGCCTCCCTGACCGTTCCAGCCGCACCGGGGTATGCCGTTCCGCTGTGCGCCAGCGCGTCCGGGTTCCTGAACTTCGTCGATGAGAAGGCGTTGCTCTCCGCCGCTGTGGACAATGGCGCAATTGTGCTGGTGAACCGGCAGCCCGGTGAATCTGTGGTGACGGGCACGCCCATCGCCCAGGCTTGGCCTCTGGAGGATCGTCGTCCGCTGCCGGAGCCAGAACGTGAAGCTCTGACTGTCAGCCTCCATCGAGCGTTGACCACCGGCTTCGAACGCACGGCGGTGCAAGACGTCGCCTTCGGTCTTCGGCAACTGGTCGACGTCGTGGTCAAAGCCTTGTCGCCCGGCGTCAACGACCCCACGACCGCGGTGCACGGCCTGGGACACGTGGCGGTGCTGATGTGTGAGCTCGCCGGACGAAACCTCGGTCCACGCCTGCTGTGCGACCAGGACGGGCACGTCAGGGTGGTGCTCCACCGGCCCGGCTTCGCCGAGCTGCTGGAACTGGCGATGGCCCAACCGCGCCGCTACGGCGCCACGGACCCGGTCGTCCTGTCCCGGCTCGCCGCCATGTTGCGTGAGATCGCCTGGAGTTCCGCCCGCCCGGCCGAACACGCAGCTGTCGCGACCCAGCTCGAACGCCTCGTCGCCACCGTCGATCAGCAGGCCTTCGACACCCACGAAAAGCAGAAACTCCGTGCCGACGCTCAACGTGTCCGCGACGCCCTCGCCGGAAGGTGGTAGCAGCGCAGCGGGATAATAGAGGCAGGTGGGGTGCGGCGGCAGGCAGCGGGTAAGTACGAGTACATGTTGTTCGACAGCGCATCAGACTTGTGGCGAATCGGCTTGATCGGTGTGCTCAGCTATGCGGTGCTGATCACGGTGCTGCGAGTGTCCGGAAAGCGCACCCTGGCGAAGATGAATGCCTTCGATCTGGTCGTCACCGTCGCGCTCGGATCAACCCTGGCCACCATCGTGCTGTCCCGCGATGTGTCGCTGTCCGAGGGCGCGGCGGCTCTGGTCCTGTTGGTGTGCCTGCAATTCGCCGCCACCTGGCTGTCCGTGCGGTGGCCGTCTCTGCGGGGGGCGATCAAGTCGACGCCGACGTTGCTGTTCCGCGATGGGAAGTTGCTGACTGACGCGCTACGCCGCCAGCGGGTCACTGACGACGAGGTCTTCCAGGCGATTCGTTCGCAGGGCATCGGAGACCTCGCCGCGGTGGCCGCGGTGGTACTCGAGACCGACGGCACGTTCAGCGTTATTCCGCAGCAACAGGCCGGTAACCGTACGGCGCTGCCGGGTATCAACGTGAACTCGAACCGGGATGAAATCTGAAACTGGTTGTCTCGCCGATGGCCTGTCTGCCGGGACGGCGGCGCGGTTTGTCACCCAACTGTCATGCCGTTGCTGAGCGGTCGCCACAGTGGCCCGAGACGGTGGTCCGTACCGACGCGAGCGGATACGCCCGGCCGCGTTCATTGCAGGACACGTGCTGTCTGTCTGTCCGGGCTGAGACGGCTGCGCTGTTCCGGAGAGGGGTTGGTCTCGTTGCATCCGATCAGGGGTTCCGACGACGGCGGTCAGGACGCCGATTTCGATGTCACCGCCTGGGTCGCCGGCCTGAACGCCGACGATCGGCTCGCCGACCTGGCGGCCGAGGAGCTCTCGTCCGACCCTCGGATTCGCGGTTCCCGCTTGGAGATCAGCGTGCAGAACGGCGTGGTGATCCTGCAGGGTGAGCTCGAGTCGGAGGACGCCCGGGAGGCTGCACGCCGGCGAGCATGGTCG
Organism: Paractinoplanes polyasparticus; assembly: GCF_019710575.1. Lineage (GTDB taxonomy): Bacteria > Actinomycetota > Actinomycetes > Mycobacteriales > Micromonosporaceae > Actinoplanes > Actinoplanes polyasparticus. The sequence goes on from NZ_JAHWFK010000079.1 coordinate 16,091, forward strand.
CTGCCGGGGATCCGCGATGTCTGCGATGTGGTCATCACGCCAATGAGTGGCGTCTGACCATCGCTTCAGCTCCTTTGACTCGGCCGTCCACCCGGATGGGCCGAGCTGTGAAGGCGGTCCGGTCTGGACATGCGCGAGCAGGCGGCGGCGGGGTGGGATCGGGGCGGAGGTGCTGCGCACGGCACGCGGAGCTGCTGAAGTCTTGTTGCTCAACCCCACCGACTACTTCCTCTACCTTCCGCTGCTGCCGGAGGTCGCGGGCGGGGTGCTGGACCCGCGCCGGGTCACTGTGCCGCTCACCGACGCCCTGCCGGGGGTTCGGCTCGTGCTGGGGCAGGCCGGCGGCGTCGACGCCGCCGCGAGGACGGTTTCCTGCACCGGACCGGAGGGCGAGCAGCGGACGATCGGCTATCACCGATTGCTGCTGGCGGCGGGAAGCGTCAACAAGCTGCTACCCATCCCCGGTGTGGCCGAGAATGCCCACGGCTTCCGGGGCATTCCCGAAGCGCTGCACCTGCGTGACCACGTCGTCCGGCAGATCGAGATGGCCGACGCGGCCGAAGATCCGGCCGAGCGAGCGGCCCGGCTCACGTTCGTGGTGGTCGGGGCGGGCTACACGGGTACGGAGGTCGTCGCGCAGATCCAGTTGCTGACGCATGACGTGCTGAGCCGGCATCCGCGTTTGGCTGGTATCCGGCCGCGGTGGCTGCTGCTGGACACGGCCGACCACGTGTTGCCGGGTATGGACGAACGGTTGTCGGCCACCGCCGAGCGGGTGCTGCGCGACCGGGGCATCGAGCTGAACATGGGTACGTCGGTGGCCGAGGCTACCGCCACTGGGGTCAAGCTCACCGATGACCGCTTCGTCGCGTCGCACACGCTCGTCTGGTGCGTCGGCGTACGTCCCGACCCGCTGGCCCAGAGCACCGGCCTGCCCCTGACCAAGGGCCGCTTGAAGGTCGACGAATACCTCGCCGTGCCGGGGCGCCCCGAGATTCTCGCCTGCGGGGACGCCGCCGCGGTGCCCGACCCCGCGAATCCCGGCCACCCCACGCCGATGACCGCCCAGCACGCCGTCCGCCAGGGCCGGCTGGCCGGCCACAACATTGCCGCCTCGTACGGCGTGGGTAGGCGCAAGCCGTACCGGCATCGTGACCTCGGGTTCGTAGTGGACCTCGGCGGTTGGCAAGCGGCGGCGAATCCCCTGCACGTGCCGCTCTCCGGGCTTCCGGCGCGGATCGTCACCCGCGGCTACCACCTGACCGCGCTGCCCGCCAACCGGTTCCGCACAGTGGCTGACTGGCTGTTCACCGCCGTCAGCTCCCGGCCCGCGGTGCAGTTGGGGCTGGTGCCGGGCCCGGCGGTGCCGCTGGACACCGACGCTCCGGAAGTTATCCACCAGCCCTACTGACACCCGAGCAGCGATCCTTCAGGCGGGGGATTTCTTCGCAGAAATCGTGTTCGCGGATGTCGCCTGTGTCGCTTTGGCATCGCGTAGGAGACGAACCGCGCGATCGGCGAGGTCGGCGTCCACGACGATGTGGTAGCGATCGGCGCGGACGGGCTGATTCGCCACGAACGAGCGGCGGCCCTGTGTGATGACGTAGCCGAGCAGCGCGATCGCGGCGCCGAGCACGGCGCCCAGAATTGCGGCGTTGACAATCAACCACGGCAGGGCCAATGAGGTCTCGGTCAAGTCGAACAGTCCGAGCATGTAGCCGACCGCCGCGCCGATCAACATCCCGGAGATGGCGCCGCGGCGGGTGACGTCGGCCGTCGACACCTGCCCTTGTTCCCGGTCGACCGTGTGCAAGCCGGCGGCCATGATGGTCGTCTGTTCGACGGAGAAGTCGTTGTCCCGCAACCGTTCGACCGTTCGGCATGCCGAGGGGTAGTCATCGTATGTACCGATCGCCCGTTGGGCGACTCCCACATGAATGGTGCCGGTGCGGGTGACGTCCGTGCCTGCGTTGTCACTCATTGCTGAACCGCCTGTCTGTTGGTCGGAAGAACGTCAAGGCCCCTGCCGGCGACCTCTCCTGTTCAGCGTGCGACGGCAGTTGTGCGGCTGCCGCACTGTCCCGTGTCATTGCGGTGACGGCTCGGTACCTGGGTCGAAGCCGTCGTCGGTCAACGGCTTCAGCGAGGCGAGCGCGATGGGGGAGGCGTCTCGTCGGGGTTGGTGTGCACGAGGGACAGAAGCAGCTGCACGACCCGGTCGAACGCAGGTTGGTCCGGCGAGCAGTCGTCGGCGGTTCTCGACCATGACGGTGTGTGAACGCGGTAGATGTACCCATCGGAGCAGACAGGCCCGGAAGTGGACCTCGAGACCGGGGTTTTCAAGGCGGGGTCGGCTAGCAGCTGCTTGAGTTCGGCGAGCCGGTCGGCGCCCAGTCGAAACCGGTTCTGCTGCGAGCTGGTGACCGTTCCATCGGTATCGACGTGCAGTTGCTCGCTGACGCCGGCCAAGCCTCCCGTACGGGAGAAGTCCAGCGGCAGCACATCACCGGTAGCCGAAGGGCCGGAGGCAGCGGGACTCGTGTGGCGAGCGATCGGCGGACTGATCTTCGGCGTGGCGCAGCCGCTGATCCCAGTGACGAGGGTCAGCAGTAGCACATACGACGCAAGCATTTTCGTCATCCTTCTGGGACGCGACGCCATGGTCTTGCGGTTCCCACGCTCAGAGGACGACCGCCTATCCGGGATCGCTCTGCCAACTGCACCTCGGATGTGGAAGGCGCCTCGACACGTTTGGGCCTTCCCCGACCGGGTAGCGACGAGCAGGTTCGTCCGTCTCGAGGAGGAGACCGCCATGCGCGCGTTGACCGTACAGCCGCTCAAGGCAGGATCGGCCGAAGTGCTCGAGGTGCCCGACCCGGAGCCGGGCTCGGGCGAGATGCTGGTCGAAGGTTTGGCGCTGGGTATCTGCGGCACGGATCGCGAGATTGTCGCCGGCGAGTACGGGTGGGCGCCGTCCGGCCGCGATCGGCTTGTCCTCGGCCACGAATCGCTGGGGCGCGTGCGCACGGCTCCGCCGGACAGCAGCTTCGCGCCCGGTGACCTGGTTGTCGGCGTGGTGCGCCGCCCGGACCCGGTCCCGTGCGGGGCGTGTGCCCACGGCGAGTTCGACATGTGCCGCAACGGCAGGTACACCGAACGTGGCATCAAAGAGATCGACGGGTACGGCAGCAGGCTGTGGACGGTCGAGACGGGCTGTGCGGTGAAGCTCGACCCGCGGCTGGCCGAGGTCGGCGTGCTGATGGAACCCACCACCGTGGTCGCCAAGGCCTGGGAACAGATCGAGAAGGTCGGCGCCCGGTCCTGGTTCCAGCCCGAGCGGGTCCTGGTCACCGGGGCCGGGCCGATCGGTCTGCTGGCCGCGCTGCTCGGGGTGCAGCGGGGGCTCGAGGTGCACGTGCTGGATCTCGCCACCGACGGGCCGAAACCGGAAGCGGTCAGAGCGCTGGGCGCGCAGTACCACTGCTCCGGCATCGGCGACGTGACGGCGCGGGCCGAACCCGACGTGATCATCGAGGCGACCGGGGTCTCGCAGCTCGTGTTCGACGCGATGGCGAGCACCGCCTCGTACGGGATCGTCTGTCTCACCGGAGTCTCCCCGGTCGGCCGCAAGATCTCGGTGGACATCGGCGCGGCCAACCGCGACATGGTGCTGGAGAATGACGTCGTCGTCGGTTCGGTCAACGCCAACCTGAGCCACTACGCCGCCGCAGCCGACGCCCTGGCCAAGGCCGATATCGGCTGGTTGTCCCGGCTGATCACCCGGCGATTGCCGTTGAGAAGCTTCGCCGAGGCACTCGAGGCGCGATCCGACGACATCAAGGTCGTCCTCGACCTGACCGCTTGAGCGGGGGAGTCGCCATGCCCGGACGGATCGAGGACTACGCGCTCATCGGCGACCTGCAATCGGCCGCGCTGGTCGGCCAGGACGGCTCCATCGACTGGCTGTGCCTGCCCCGCTTCGACTCCGCCGCCTGTTTTGCGGCCCTGCTCGCCGACGAGTCCGCGGGTCACTGGCGCATCGCGCCGGTCGGCGCCGGCGCGGCCACGAGCCGACGCTATCGCGGTGACACGCTGGTGCTGGAGACCGAGTGGCGAACCGCCGACGGCATCGTCCGTGTCATCGACTTCATGCCGCCACGGGGCGAAGCCGCCGACGTCGTCCGCATTGTCGAAGGCGTTTCCGGCGCCGTGCCGATCCACATGGACCTGGTCCTGCGCTTCGACTACGGCCGCGTCATCCCGTGGGTCCGTAGGCATGACCGCGACCTGGCGGCGATCGCGGGTCCCGACGCGGTCTGGTTGCGCACCGACGCCACGCTGCACGGCCGGGATCGGGCCACAGTCGCGGACTTCACCGTGCGGGAGGGGGAGCGGGTCCCGTTCGTCCTTACGCATCAGCTCTCGCACCTGCCGCAGCCCCAACCGGTCGATCCCTTCCCGGCGCTGAGCCGGACCCAGCGGTACTGGGAAGAATGGATCGGCCGCTGCGACTACGACGGCCGGTGGCCCGACGCGGTCCGGCGATCGCTGATCCTGCTCAAGGCTCTGACGTACGCCCCGACCGGCGGCCTCCTCGCCGCTGCGACGACGTCGCTGCCCGAGCAATTGGGCGGTTCGCGCAACTGGGACTACCGGTACTGCTGGCTGCGCGACGCCACTTTCACCCTGCAGGCGCTGCTCGGCACCGGCTATGTCGCCGAGGCCAAAGCCTGGCGGGAGTGGCTGCTACGGGCGGTTGCCGGCGATCCGGCCAACCTGCAGATCATGTACGGACTCGACGGCACCCGCCGGCTGCCCGAGTACACGGTGGACTGGCTCAGTGGCTACGAGGGGGCCCGCCCGGTCCGGGTGGGCAACGCCGCCGCCGGGCAGCTGCAGCTCGACGTGTGGGGCGAGGTGCTGGACGGCCTGCACCTGGCCCGGGAAGCCGGCATCGCCGCCAGTGACGCGGGGTGGGACCTGCAACGGGCGCTGCTCGACTTCCTCGAGAGCAACTGGCGGCAGCCGGACAACAGCCTGTGGGAGGTCCGCGGAGAACGGCGGCAGTTCGTGCACTCCAAGATCATGGCGTGGGCCGGCTTCGACCGGGCTGTCACCGCGGTCGACCACCACGGCCTTGACGTTCCGGCGGAAAGGTGGCGGACGTTGCGTGCCGAGATTCACGCCGAGGTCTGTGCCCGGGGTTTCGACACCGACCGCAACACCTTCACCCAGTCATACGGCTCCGCGGCGCTGGACGCGGCTCTCCTGCTCATCCCCCGGGTCGGCTTCCTGCCCGGCACCGATCCGCGCGTGGTCGGCACAGTGGAGGCCGTCCAGCGGGACCTGTGCCAGGACGGCTTCGTGCTGCGCTACCGATCAGCGGCACGACGACACGGACCTCGGCGGATTCGACGGCTCAGCGTACTCGCCGCAGTGGGGCCCACCGGAGTTGAACCGGAGCGGCCGGCGGGCTCCGGCGTGCGTCTGGGCTGCGACGGCTTGAGTTACGGCCGGCGCGACCAGTCATCGCCAGGCAGGATGTGGGAAGGCGCCGGCAACTCGATATGTAGCTCATCGAGCACCTTGAGCGCCGCCTGCTGGTCGGGAAAGATCCGGAAGACACCCTCCAGCCGCATGGTGTGCAACACCGTCAGAACGAATCGTGACGGCGCCGACAGGTCGAAGGTCGCTCCGTGCTGACGAGCCTCCTGCCGTCCGCGTACCAGCAGCCCGAGAGCGGTGGAGTCGAGGAATTCGACGGCGTGCAGATCCACCAGCACGTGCGGGTGAGTGGCGGCGGCCGCCATCAGATCGTCGCGCAGACTCTCGGCGAGGTCGGCGTCGAAATCGGTCAACGGCGTGATGACGGCGGCGGGGCCGAGCGTCCGCACGTCATACGAGGCGCCGTGGGTGCCGGACCGGGCGGTCGGCTCGGGCGGAGGAGGCGTGCCGGAGCTGCACCCCGGGCAGCGATGTGGTCCGGTGGGAAATGCCGAGCCGGTCCAGCCGAGCTGGGTGACCATCGGCCACACCAGTTCACCGTCGGACGTCGCGTCGACGGTGGTGTCCTCTCGGCCGCACTGGTCGCAGATGACCAGGGCGGTGCGGTCGCCCGCCGGCACGACCGTCACCGGGACCGGCCGGCGCCGTCGAACCGTCGGTCGGCGGTCGCCGCCACCAGTCCGACGCCTGTGCCGGCGAAGACCATTTGCACGACCACCTCGACGGCCGTCACACCGGAGGTGTCGATGCCGACGAGCCGGACGACGACGGTGGCCAGCATCGCGGCGCTGACGGCCACGGCCAGCGGTACCCAGAACGGGACGCTGCGGCCGGCCGGGACGAGCCACCACCCGCCGAGGCCGAGGGCTGTCCCGACGGCCAGGGCGGTGATCAGGCTGCTGATGGTCATGAGCGGTGTCCTTCGCCTGCGGTGAGGATTCCAGAGTGCTGGCCGGAATCGGCGGAACATCCCCCGGATCGTGACAGTCGGATGACATCCGGATCGCCCGCTTTGCTCCGGGACCCGATCGTGCCGGTCGTCTGTTGTTTGCCGCGCTGCAACGCGGCCGTACCGTCCGGCGGGTCACCGCTCCGGCGGCAGGAGCGAGAACTGCACCTTCCCGGCCTCGTCGATTCGGGCATCGAGAGTCCTGCCCCTCAGCAGGAACTCGGCCTCCTCGGCGACGAAGACCCGCATCCGTTCGTCGGTATCATGCACCCGGTCACCGGGATGCGGTCGCCCAGCCAGAGACAGGCGGAGGGCTTCCGCCGTTGAGCCGGGCGAGATGCGCAGGCTCGCACCGGGCGGGGTGTCCCGCATCGCGGCAAGGTGGCGGATGGCGAGGACAGCTCCTCTCGAAATGGCGAACAGCACAACTTCCTCCTGCGGGCTCACGACTTCTGTCACTCGATGCCACGGTTGCGCCCCTATGTGAAAGTCGCTGCACCTCGCCGTGACAGTCCGGTGTCAGTTGGCCTCGGACCCCGTCACGCTGTATGCCCCGCACTCGGTAGGCGTCCTACCCGCTCGTCATGAAACTGTCGTCGGCTCGCCGAAACCTCGCCATGGCGGAGATCGAGGCTGAGGTATGCCGATAGAGTCGAAGTGTCAGAGGGAGATCGCGGTGGGAGTCAGCTCGTGCTCGCAGGTCTGATCTCGGCCATGCTCGCCGGCACGGTGGTCGGCCTCGCCGGCCGCCTGGTGCCGCGGTGGCGAAGCGTGCCGGTCTGGCTTCCCGTGGCGATCGGTGTGGTCGCTGCCCTGGCCGGCAGTCTCGCGGTGAGCGCCATCGGTGCCGAGCCGCCCGACGCTGGATTCAGCGTCGCCATGCAGGTGTTCTTCGCCGCCGTCGGCGTCGTGACGATGGGCGCGATGGCCGCCCGGCGTGCCGCCGTCCACCCCTCCGACCCGCCCGGGAGGGCGTGACGCCTGAGGAACGGTAGCCCGGAGCGGAGCCGGTGATCCTGAAGAATGGCCTCCCGGCGACCAGGCCGAAGCTCAGCAACCGATGTCGCGGCGGCGCAGACCGGCGTAACCCGCGGCGAGCAGGGTCACGGCGATCACGCCGACCACTAGGAGCGGTGTGACAGCGAGCGCGTCCAGGGGCACCCGCGGGGTGTGGGCGAACGGCGACGCGCGTTGTGCCCAGCCGGGCAGGTCGAACGAGTCGGCGAAGAGTGCGACGACCGCGCAGTAGGCGACGGCTGTCCAGGCCACCACGGCGGACGGCCGGGGGAGCCAGCCGATGGCCAGCACCGCGACGGCGACGATGACCCACACCGCGGGCAGGTAAGCGAGGGCGACTCCGATCAGACGGGGCACCTGTGTGGGGTCGGAGACGGTCATGGCGTACGCGGCGCCTTCGCCGAAGCCGATGGCCAGCAGGGCGAGGGCGGTGCCGGCCAGGGCGACGCTGAGGTGGCCCGCGAGCCAGGTGAATCGGCTCGTCGCGGTGGCCAGGACGGGTTCGGCGCGGCCGGTTGTCTCTTCGGCGCGCACGCGTAGCACGCTGGTGACGCCGTACGCCGCGGCGATGAGCGCCGATACGCTGACGGTGAGCGCGAGGTAGGAGTCGACGATGCTCTGCGCGCCGCCGGGCAGGAACTGGGTGATCTCGGGGTTGTCCTGGACGTACTGCTCGATGCTGTTGCCGATGGAGCCGTACGCGACGCCGAGCAGGGCCAGACCGGCCATCCAGCCGGCCAGCGCCGAGCGCTGCAGCCGCCAGGCTAGTCCGAACGGGTTGGCGAGCGCTGCAGAGGCCGTGGGACGTCCGGGCCGGGACGGGAAGAGTCCGGCGCCGAAGTCGCGCCGTTCGAGTAGCGCGACCGCGAGGGCGACCAGCAGCAGGGTGGCACCGAGCGGGAGCGCCAGCGGCCACCAGCGGTCTCCGGCGTAGGGGAAAGTGCGCTGTCCCCATCCGATCGGTGACAGCCACGACAGGGTGCCGTCGCCGGTGTCCCCGGCGGCTCGCAGGGCGTACGCGGCGCCGAGCACCGAACCGACTGCGCCGTAGGCCGCGCGGGTGTTCTCGAAAAGCTGAGCGGCGACCGCCGTGAGTGCTGCGAACGTCAGCCCGACGGTGGCCAAGGCCGCGCCGAGCAGCAGCGACCCACCGATCGGCAGGCCGGTGCCGGCGGCGACGGCGGCCACGAGCACCCCGGCGGCCAGGTCGGCCAGCCCAGCGAGGGCGAGCGCGGCGCCCAGTGGTGCGCGGCGGCCCACCCGCGCCGAGCGGATCAGTTCGGCGCGGCCGGCCTCCTCGTCGGCGCGCGTCTGCCGGCCGACCAGAAACATGTTCATCAAGGCGATCACGATCGCGAGGAAGGCGAAGATTTCGAAGACCACCTCGCCGCCGATCGAATCGAGCAGCTGGGTGGGCCCGCTCATCGCGATGACAGCGGTGTTCCCGCCGATCGTGCGCCGGAGGTTGGCGAGGTCCTCGGCCGTGCCGTAGAGATTCTGGCTCTGGGTCGACTGGATCAACAAGAGCACGGCGGCGCCCAGCAGCCACCAGGGCAGGCTGCGGCGTTCCCGGCGTAGGAAGAACAGCAGCAGGTTTCCTGTCCCGGTCATGACGCGACGCTCTCGGCCGCGGCAGCGTCGGCGCCGTAGTGCCGCAGGAACATCTCTTCGAGCGTCGGCGGGGTGCTGGTCAGGCTGCGTACGCCGAGGCCGGCCAGGCGGCGTATCACGGCGTCGAGCTGCGCGGAGTCGACGTCGAAGCGAGCGTGGTGATCCTCGGCCACGACGTCGTGCACGCCGGGCAGCGTGTCGATGCCGACGAGCGGTTCGGCGGTCTCGACAGTGATCGAGGTGCGGGTCAGGTGACGCAGCTCGCGCAGAGTCCCGGACTCCACGGTGCGGCCGAGCCGGATGATGCTCACCCGGTCGCACAGCGCCTCGACCTCGGCGAGGATGTGGCTGGACAGCAGCACCGTCCGGCCCTCCCGGCGGACGTCCTGAATGCACTCCTGGAAGACGGACTCCATCAGCGGGTCCAGGCCGGACGTGGGTTCGTCGAGCAACAACAGCTCGGCGTCCGAGGCGAGCGCGGCGATCAGGGCGACCTTCTGCCGGTTGCCCTTCGAATAGGTGCGGGCCTTCTTGCGCGGATCGAGGTCGAACCGGTCGAGCAACTCGTCGCGGCGGCGGCGGTCGGGACGGCCGCTCATGCGGCCCAGCAGGTCGATGACCTCGCCGCCGGTGATGCCGGGCCACAGCGTGACGTCACCAGGCACGTACGCCAGCCGGCTGTGCAGGGCGACGGCGTCGCGCCAGGGGTCGCCGTCGAGCAGTTGTACGGTGCCGGAGTCTGCGCGCAGCAGGCCGAGGAGAACACGGATGGTGGTGGTCTTGCCGCTGCCGTTCGGACCGAGGAAGCCGTGCACCTCACCCGCCGCGACGGTCAGGTCCAGTCCGTCGAGGGCCTTGGCGCGGCCGAACGACTTGGTGAGACCCGAGATGGAGATTGCCGTACCGGTGTTCGCGCTCATGGGAAGCTCCTTGGGCAGGCGAATACTGTCGCCGACCAGGCTTCCCGGCACTCCGTCCGACAGCGTACGGCATGAGGCAACCCTGGTCCTGTCATCCATCCGTCATACGGTCGCGTATTCGTCGCCATGTCCGGGCGTGAGGCTGGGCTGTGCACCGGAAGCCGCGCTGATCGCTTGATGCGTGCATCACGGGTGTGCGAAGGTGAGTTCCCCCCGCTTTCGTGGAGCTTCTCAAACATGATCGACTGATCATGGGGAGGAAGCATTTGTGGCTGCAC
>NZ_JAHWFK010000008.1 GCF_019710575.1 Paractinoplanes polyasparticus
TTTTTCTTCCCTAGACAAGAAGAAATGATCGATCAAGGGCTGTCCTCATGATCAACCGGGGTCGATACCCCCAGCCAAACGTTAAAACTCAAGCTAGGCTGAGGTCAGTGGTCGGCGCCGTTCCAGTCGCGGCCGTGGCCGACCGAGACGTCGAGTGGGACGGAGAGCGGGTAGGCCGCGCTCATCTCGCGGCGCACCAGCTCCTCCAGCGGTTCGCGTTCGCCGGTGGCCACGTCGAAGACCAGCTCGTCGTGGACCTGCAGCAGCATGCGGGACTTGAGGCCGGTCTCCTTGAGCGCCTTGTCGACCCGCAGCATCGCGATCTTGATGATGTCGGCCGCGGAGCCCTGGATGGGGGCGTTGAGGGCCATCCGCTCGGCCATCTCGCGGCGCTGGCGGTTGTCGCTGGACAGGTCGGGCAGGTAGCGCCGCCGGCCGAGGATGGTGGCGGTGTAGCCGTCCTTGCCGGCCTGCCTCACCACCTTGTCGAGATAGTCCCGGATGCCGCCGAACCGTTCGAAGTACTCGTCCATGAGGGCACGGGCCTCGTCGGTGGGGATGCTGAGCTGGTTGGACAGGCCGAACGCGCTCAGCCCGTAGGCCAGGCCGTAGTTCATCGCCTTGATCTTGCGACGCTGGTCGGGCACGACCTGGTCGACCGGCACGTGGAACACCGACGAGGCGGTGGCCGCGTGGAAGTCGAACGCCGAGTTGAACGCCGCGACGAGCGCCTCGTCGGCCGACAGGTGGGCCATGATGCGCATCTCGATCTGGCTGTAGTCGGCCGTCATGAGCTCGTCGAAGCCCTCGCCGACGACGAACGCCCGCCGGATGCGGCGGCCCTCCTCGGTGCGGATCGGGATGTTCTGCAGGTTGGGATCGGTCGACGAGAGGCGGCCGGTCGCGGCGACGGTCTGGTTGAACGTGGTGTGGATGCGCCCGTCGTCGGAGACCGACTTGAGCAGCCCGTCGACCGTCGACTTGAGCTTGGCGACGTCGCGGTGGCGCAGCAGGTGCTCGAGCAGCGGGTCGGCGGTCTGGGCGAACAGGCTCTGCAGCGCGTCGGCGTCGGTGGTGTAGCCCGACTTGATCTTCTTGGTTTTCGGCAGGTTGCGCTCGACGAACAGGATCTCCTGCAGCTGCTTGGGCGAGCCCAGGTTGAACTCGCGCCCGACCTCGGCGTGCGCGGCCTGCTGGGCCGCCTTGACCTCGGCCGCGAAGTGGGCCTCGAGCTCGGAGAGGTAGACCGTGTCGGCCGCGATGCCGAGGTGTTCCATCTCGCCGAGCACCTCGGACAGCGGCTGTTCGACCTCTACCAGCAGGGTCTGGGACTCGCCGCCGTCGCGGGACAGCTCCTCGGTGAGCACGTCGGCCAGGTCGAGCGTGGCGCGGGCCCGCAGCATGACGTTCTCTTCGGCCGCGCCGTCGCTGCCGTCGAGGCCCTGGAGCAGGTCGAGCTGGCCGCTCGCCGGCTCCTCGACCCGCAGCTCGCGCTTGAGGTAGCGCAGGGCGAGGTCGGTCAGGTCGTAGGCCCGCTGGTCGGGCTTGGCCAGGTAGGCCGCGAGCGCGGTGTCGACCCGGACGCCGGCCAGGTTCCAGCCGTGGGCGCGCATGGCCAGCGAGGCCGGCTTGGCGTCGTGCAGCACCTTGGGCCGGTCGGGGTCGGTGAGCCAGTCGGCCACGGCCCGGCCGTCGGCCTCGTCGAGCGCGGCCGGGTCGAACCAGGCGGCCGGGCCGTCGCCGGTCGCCACGGCGACGCCGGTGAGCGAGCCCGTGCCGCGGCCGAACGTGCCCGTGACGGCCACCCCGACCGGCGCCGCGGCGGCGTGGGCGGCCAGCCACCCGGCCACCTCGCCCGCGCCCAGCACGCGGCCGTCGATGTCGAAGCCGGACTCGGCCTCGGGCTCGACCGCTTCGAGGTAGGAGTAGAGCCGTTCGCGCAGCACCCGGAACTCGAGCGCGTCGAAGACCTGGTGGACGGCCTCACGGTCCCAGCCGTGCCAGCGGACGTCCTCGGGGCGCAACGGGAGCTCGAGGTCTTTGCGCAGGGCGTTGAGCTCGTAGTTGAGGATCACCGACGACAGGTGGGCACGCAGGTTGTCGCCGGCCTTGCCCTTGATCTTGTCGGCGTTGGCCACGACGCCCTCGATGCCCCCGAACTCGGTGATCCACTTGGCCGCGGTCTTGGGCCCGACGCCGGGGACGCCGATCAGGTTGTCGCTGGTCTCGCCGACCAGGGCGGCCTTGTCGCGGTAGAGATGCGGCGGGACGAGCTGCTTCTCCTCGACCAGCGCGGGGGTCATCCGCCAGACCTCGGAGACGCCGCGGCTCGGGTAGAGGACCGTGATGTGCTCGTCGACCAGTTGCAGGGCGTCGCGGTCGCCGGAGGAGATGAGCACCTCCATGCCGGCGTCGCGGGCCTGGCAGGCGAGTGTGGCGATGACGTCGTCGGCCTCGAAGCCGGGCTTCTCGACGTACGGGATGCGCAGCGCGTCGAGGATCTCCTTGACCAGGCTGACCTGGCCCAGGAACTCCGGCGGGGTCGCCGACCGGCCGGCCTTGTACTCCGGGTATTTCTCGGTGCGGAAGGAGACGCGGGAGACGTCGAACGCGACCACGATGTGAGTGGGCTTCTCGTCGCGCAGCATGTTGATCAGCATCGAGGTGAAGCCGAACACGGCGTTCGTGTGCTGACCGGTCTGCGTGCTGAAGTTCTCCTTGGGCAGCGCGTGGAACGCACGGTAGGCCAGGGAGTGGCCGTCGAGCAGCAGCAAACGGGGGGTCTGGGCGTCGTCGCTCACGTTGCAGAACTCTAGTCGTGAGGTCCGACATCTTTCTCATCGCAGTGCGGCAGAGCCGCCTGAATGTCAGAGTCAGAAACCGGGACCACCCCGTCTGCTTAGAGCACCTTGCTGAGGAATGCCCTGGTTCGCTCATGCTGCGGGTTGCCGATGACGTCGCGGGGGGCGCCCTGCTCGACCACGACACCGCCGTCCATGAAGATCAGGTTGTCGCCCACCTCGCGGGCGAAGCCGATCTCGTGGGTGACCACGACCATGGTCATGCCGTCCTGGGCGAGCCCCTTCATCACGTCGAGGACCTCCCCGACCAGTTCCGGGTCGAGCGCGCTGGTCGGCTCGTCGAAGAGCATCAGCTTGGGCCGCATGGCCAGCGCCCGGGCGATGGCGACCCGCTGCTGCTGCCCGCCGGAGAGCTGACCCGGGTAGTTGCCGACCTTGGCGCCGAGGCCGACCCGCTCGAGCATCGCCAGCGCGCGGTCGCGCACCTCGGCCTTCGGCTCCCGCTTGACCCGGCAGGGCGCCTCCATGACGTTGTCGAGCACCGTCATGTGCGGGAAGAGGTTGAACCGCTGGAACACCATGCCGATCGACTGGCGTTGCTTCGCGACGTCCCGCTCCCCCAGCTCGTGCAGCTTGCCGCCGCGTTCGCGGTAGCCGACCAGGTCGCCGTCCACGAAGATGCGGCCGGCGTTGATCTTCTCCAGGTGGTTGATGCAGCGCAGGAAGGTGGACTTGCCGGAGCCGGACGGCCCCAGCACGCAGCACACCTGGCCCGAGCCGACCACCAGGTCGATGCCCTTGAGCACCTCGAGCGAGCCGAACGACTTGTGCACGTTGTCGGCCCGCACCATCTCGGTGGTCATGTTCCCTCCCCGGTCCGGGTGATCCGGCCGCCCTGCTCGACCTGGATGTCACGCAGGCGTTGCCGGGCCTTGTCGGCCGCGCCGTACCCCTTGCTGAAATGCCGCTCCACAAAATATTGCGCGACCATCAGCACGGTGCACAGGATCAGGTACCAGATCAGCGCGGCCACGATGACCGGCAGCACCACGAAGGTCCGCGCCGAGACCTGCTGCAGCTGGAACCACAACTCGAAGGTGACCGGCACGAAAGCCACCAGCGACGTGTCCTTGACCATCGCGATGATCTCGTTGCCGGTCGGCGGCACGATCACCCGCATCGCCTGCGGCAGCACGATGCGGCGCAGCACCTGCCCGCGGGACATGCCCAGCGCGACTGCCGCCTCGGCCTGGCCGGGGTCGATTGACTGGATGCCGGCACGGACGATCTCGGCCATGTAGGCGGCCTCGGACAGGCCCAGCGCCAGCATGCCGGCGACGAAGCCGGCGATCAGATCGCTGGCCTTGATGCTGTAGAACTGCCCGTCGAAGCCGTCCAGGCCGAACAGCTTGCCGATCTGGGTGCCGAACGGCAGACCGAAGCCGATCCGCTCCCACAGGATGTTCAGGTTTCCGAAGAGCACCGCCAGCACCAGCCGCGGCACCGCCCGGAAGAACCAGGTGTAGACGAAGGCCACCGACGACAGGATCCGGTTCGACGACAACCGCATGATGGCGATGACGATGCCGAGCCCGATGCCGATCGCCATCGACGAGACGGTCAGCAGGATGGTGCCGCGCAGGCCCTCGAGCACCGGCTCGGTGAACATCACCCCGCGCTTGCCGTCCTGGTACTCCAGGAAGATGAACGACCAGCGGAAACGGTCGTTGGTCACCAGCAGGTGCACGAACATCGCGGTCAGGATCGCGATGACGCCCAGGGCCACCCACCGGCCGGGGTGCCGGACGGGCACGGCCTTGATCGCTTCCGGCCGTGCCCGCTCGGTTGTCGTGTTGTCGCTCATGCGAGGGTCAGACCGACGGGTTCACTTCGGGCGTGGTGATCGCGCCCGCGGTCACGCCCCACTTGTCGAGGATCTGCTTGTAGGTGCCGTCCGCGATGAGGGCCTGCACCGCCTCGCCGATCACGCCGGCGAACTCGGTCTGGTCCTTCGCGATCGCGTAGCCGTACGGCGCCGCGTCGTAGATCTCGCCGACCAGCGCCAGCTGACCGTTGGTCTGCTTCACCGCGTACGCCACGATCGGCGAGTCGGCCAGCATGGCCTCGTCCTTGCCGGTCACCACGGCGTTGGTGGCGTCCGACTGCTTCTGGTACTGGTCGATCGTGATCGCGGCCTTGCCGCCGTCGGTGCACTTCTTGGACCGGGCCTTCAGGTCGTCCACCTGCACGGTCGCGGTCTGCACGGCGACCTTCTTGCCGCACACGTCGTCCGGGTTGATCGTCACGCCGGTCTTGGCGGCCCACTGGGTGCCCGCCGAGAAGTAGGAGACCATGTTGACCTCCTTCATCCGGTCCGCGTTGATCGTGAACGAGGAGACCCCGACCGAGTACTTCTTGGTGGTCACGCCCGGGATGATGCTGTCGAACGTGGCCGAGGTCCACTCCGTGGTCAGGTTCAGCTTCTGCGCGACCGCGTTGAACAGGTCGACGTCGAAGCCGATGACCGTCTTGCCGTCGCTGTCGAGGTACTCGTTCGGCGCGTACGACGAGTCGGTGCCGATGGTGAGCTTGCCCGCGCTCTTGATGTCGGCGGGAACCTTGTCGGCCAGAGCAGTGTCGGCGGACGCGCTCGGCGCCGGGGCGCCGCTCGAGCCCGGGTCGTCCGACTCCGAGCCGCAGGCGCCCAGCGACAACGTCAGCGCCGCCGCGGCGGCCAGGCCGAGGATCGCCCGGCGGCCGGGGGTGGTGCGGAACATGATGACTCCTAGTCGTCGAAAATCGTGTTACGCGACGCCGAGGTAGGCGTCCTTGACGGCCGGGTCGTTGAGGAGATCGGCACCGGTGCCTTCCTTGACGATCCGCCCGGTCTCCAGAACGTACGCGCGGTGCGCCCGGGACAGAGCCTGTTGGGCGTTCTGTTCCACCAGCAGCACGGTCGTACCCTGCTGGTTGATCTCCACGATGATGTCGAAGATCTGCTGGATCAGCATCGGCGCCAGACCCATCGACGGCTCGTCGAGCAGCAGCAGCTTCGGCCGGCTCATCAGAGCCCGGCCCACCGCCAGCATCTGCTGCTCACCGCCGGAGAGCGTGCCACCGGCCTGCTTCTCCCGCTCCCTGAGCCGCGGGAACAGGGTGAAGGCGCGTTCCATGTCCTCGTCGATCTCGGACCGGTTGCGCCGCGTGTAGGCGCCCATCTCCAGGTTCTCCCGCACCGTCATGCCCGGGAAGATGCCCCGGCCCTCGGGCGACTGGGAGACGCCACGGACCACCCGCAGGTCGGCCCGCATCTTGGTGATGTCCTCGCCGTCGAAGCGGATCGTGCCCTGCGACACCGGCCGCAGACCCGAGACGGCCCGCATCGTGGTCGACTTGCCGGCGCCGTTGGCGCCGATCAGCGCGACCACCTCGCCCTCGCCGACGGTCAGGCTGATGCCGTGCAGGGCCTGGATGCGCCCGTAGGCCAGCGTCACGTTGTCGATCTCAAGCAGCATCGGTGGGCACCCCCAGATACGCGGCGATGACCGCCGGATTGTCCCGCACCTCGGCCGGCGTGCCCTCGGCGATCTTCTTGCCGAACTCCAGCACGACGATCCGGTCGGTGACCCCCATGACCAGGCGCATGTCGTGCTCGATGAGCAGGACCGTCACCCCGGTGTCGCGGATCCGGCGGATGAGCTGGAGCAGATCCTCCTTCTCGGCCGGGTTGAAGCCGGCGGCCGGCTCGTCCAGGCAGAGCAGGGTCGGATTCGTGGCCAGCGCTCGGGCGATCTCGAGACGACGCTGCTCACCGTACGAGAGATTACGGCTGACATCGCCGGCCCGGTGCGCGATCCCGACGAAACGCAGCAGCTCCAGGGATCGCTCCCGGCCCGACTTCTCCTCCCGCCAGAACCGCGGCAGGCGGAACAGCGCGCTGATCACGCTCGTCTTGTGGTGCGCGTCCGCGCCCACCATGACGTTCTCGAGCGCCGTCATCTCGGGGAACAACCGCACGTTCTGGAACGTACGGGCGATGCCACCCCGGGTGATCTGGTGCTTCTTCTTCCCGACGATCGACTCGCCCTGGAAGCGGATCGCGCCCTCGGTCGGCCGGTAGACGCCCGTCATGGCGTTGAAGCAGGTCGTCTTGCCGGCGCCGTTGGGCCCGATCAGACCGAAGATCTCACCCTTGCGCAGCGAGAAGCTGACGTCGTTGAGCGCCACGACGCCGCCGAAGCGCAGGGTGACGTGGTCGACCTCGAGCAGAACGTCGTCACCCGACACGGACCTCGTAGCCGGCGCGGACGCCGACCCGCCCGTCGGAGCGGGCTGATCCACGGGACGTGCGTTCTCCCGGTCCAGCTCCTCCGGAGTCTTCTGATGCGGCTCACTCATGACCAGCCCTCCGCTTCGCTCCGGGCAGGGCATTCGCCAGACACTGAGTTCATGGTGCCTTCGCTTCGCTCAGTCACAGCGGAGCCACCTCCTTCTCGCGGTCCTTGAGCTCCATCGCCCGGCGGCGGCTCGGGATCAGGCCCTGCGGACGCAACACCATGATCAGGATGATCGCGGCGCCGAAGATCGCGAACCGGTACTCGTACAGGTCGGTGTCGCCGAACGACAGGCCGCGCAGGCGGTCGGGGATGTACGAGATCAGCACGCCACCCAGGATCGCGCCGGCCATGTTGCCGGAACCACCCATGACCACACCCGCCAGCACCAGGATCGAGAACTGGAGCACGAACGTCTGCGAGTTGATGAAGCTCTGCTCACCGGCGAACAGCACACCGCCCAGACCACCGATGAACGCGCCGATCGCGAACGCCCACAGCTTGTACTTGAACGTGCGCACGCCCATGACCTCGGCGGCTTCCTCGTCCTCCCGGATCGCCAGCCACGACCGGCCGACCCGGCTGCGGTCCAGGTTCCGCACACCCAGGATGACCAGGATGATGACCGTCAGACCGAGCCAGAAGTACGGGATCGCGTCGGTCACGCCGAAGATCGGCTCGCCGTTCCAGCTGCCCGGCGGATGCGGGATGCTCGCGAAACCACGGTCACCCCGCAGCGTCGTCGTCGACGTCGCCACGATCCGGATGATCTCGGCGAAGCCCAGCGTCACGATGGCCAGATAGTCACCGCGCAGCCGCAGCGTCGGCCAGCCCAGGATCACGCCCGCGAGCATGGTCAGGACCAGCGCGGCCGGCACCGCCATCAGCCACTTCCAGCCCGTGTCGGCGTAGATCACCGAGTCGGGCGAGGTCAGCAGCGCGGTGCCGTAGGCGCCGACCGCGAAGAAGCCGACGTAGCCCAGGTCGAGCAGACCCGCGTAGCCGACCACCACGTTGAGGCCCAGCGCCAGCAACACGTAGTAGGACATGTTGAACAGGGCGCTCGGCCAGTCGATGCCCTCGGTGATGATCTGTGGGCCGATCAGCGGCACATCGCCGGCGTACGGCAACAGGTACGCCAGCACCGTGAAGAACAGGATCAGCACAGCGCGTACGTACCACGGCTGCCGGCCGAACCAGCCCCGGACACCACCGCTCGTACGGAAAGACGCCTTCTCGCTCATGCTCGAGACCTTCCCAGCGACTCACCCAGCAGACCCGTCGGGCGGAACAGCAGGATGACCACCAGCAGCACGAACGACGCCGCGTGCAGCCACTGCGAACCGAACAGGCCCGCCGCGTAGTTCTGAAGCACACCCAGCAGCAGACCACCCAGCAGGGCGCCCCGCAGGTTGCCGATACCACCCAGCACCGCGGCCGTGAACGCGTCGATGCCGAGCAGGAAGCCCGCGTCGTACCGCGTCACACCGATCTTGAGGTCGTACATGACCGCCGCGATACCCGCCATCAGACCACCCAGCAGGAACACCAGCGCGATCACCCGCGACTTGTTGACACCCATCAGCGCCGCCGAGTCCGGGTTCTGCGCCACCGCGCGGACACCCCGGCCCAGCCGCGAGCCGTTGATGAAACGATCCAGCGCGAACATCATCACCAGCGCCAGCAAGATGATGAGGACCTGCAGGTTCGTCACCGTCGTGTCGCCGATGGTGAACAACGGACGGGCCTGGATGATCGGCGGCACACCCGTCTGGTTGCGGTGCGTCGTCACACCCACGACCTCGGAGATGAACAGCGAGGCGCCGATGGCGGTGATCAGGAAGGCCAGCGGCGGCGCGTTACGCCGGCGCAGCGGCCGGTAGGCCACGAACTCGACCGTCAGCGCGGTCGCGCCCGAGACGACGATCGCCGCGATCAGACCGATCACCATGTAGAGCAGCATCGGGCCGACGGACGGCGTCGCCGAGTTCTGGTCGAGACCGAACAGGCCCCAGACGAACAGACAGGCGTACGTGCCCAGGAGGAAAACCTCGGAATGGGCGAAGTTGATGAGCCGCAGCACACCGTAGACCAGCGTGTAGCCCAGGGCGAACAACGCGATGATCGCGCCCTGAGCCAGACCCGTGACGGTGAGCGGCCCGAAATCATTGATCAGACCGGAAAAATCCACAGAGGGGCTCCAAAACGACGAGGCCGGTGCGGCCGGAGATCATCCGGCCGCACCGCCCACCAGAAAGTTAGTGCTCAGGCGATCAGGAGGTCTTGATCTCCACGTCGGCCTTCGCGTCGCCGGAGCTGTCGAACTTGAACGCCCAGACCTTGATGAAGTTCGGGTCCAGCTCACCGGTCTCGGTGAACTTGTACGTGTTCGCAATGCCCTTGTAGTTCACGGTCTTCAGGTAGTCGTTCAGCTTCGTCGTGGTGTTGTTACCCGCGTCGATGCCCTGAAGGAAGATGTTCGCGGCGTCGAACGCGACGTCCGAGTACGTGCCCGCGTCCTGGTTCCACTTCGCCTTGTAGTCGTTGACGAAGGTGCCACCCGCGGCCTCCGGCGGGGAACACGGGCAGGTCACGACCGTGCCGACCGCGGCCTGAACACCCGACGCCTTGGACAGGCCCGGGTCCTTCATGCCGTCGCCGCCCAGCAGCGTGCCCTTCCAACCAGCCGCCGTGAGCTGCTTACGGATGATGCCGGCGTTCGTGTAGTAGCCGCCGTAGAACAGCGCCGTGGCGCCGCTCGACTGCACCTTCTGCACCAGAGCCGAGAAGTCGGCCTGCTTGCCGTCACCCTCGGTCTTGTCGGTGGCCACGACCAGCGCGCCCAGCTTCGTCTTGACGACCTCGGCCAGACCGGCGCCGTACGCCGACTGGTCGTCCGCCACGAAGACCTTGGTGGCCTTCAGGTTGTCCTTGATGTACGCCGCAGCCGCCGGGCCCTGCGCGTCGTCGTTGGCGACCGCGCGGTGGAAGACCTTCCAGCCCTTCGACGACAGCGACACCCGCGTCGCCGACGGCGTGATCGTCGGGATGCCGGCCGACTCGAAGATCGGGTCAGCGGCCTCGGACTCGCCGGAGAACGGCGGGCCGACGATGCCGAGGATCTTCTTGTCCGCAACCAGGCTGCGAGCGACACCGGGCGCGACCGAAGCCTCACCCTGCGAGTCGAACTTCGCCACCTCGATACACGTGGAACCCTTGGACTTGTTGTACTGATCGATCGCCAGCTCGAAGCCCTGCTCGATGTTCACACCGAGGTTGGCGGCCGAGCCGGTCAGAGCGCCGAAGAACGCCAGCTTGTAGCCGCAGTTCCCCTCGCTCGCGGTGTCGTCGCTGCTAGAACCGCTATTGCAAGCAGCGGCACCGGCGATGAGCCCGATGATGGCCACTCCGCCGATGGCTCGTGCGAGAACCTGCCTCAAGGTTTGAACCCTCCTCCATACCGAACCCACCGAGCCACTGACAGCCGATTGGCACTTGCTGTGCCGGCGACCACAAGCGCCCCGTTATGGGGCGGGACGTTATCCCAGGTTCGCGGCCTGCCAAAAGACTTCACTCGGGCTTTCACCGAACCGTTACGTCCGGTGACCTGATGGCTGGGGTCGGTGTTACAACAGGGCTACCGCAAGATCAACTTGTGGCGGGTTGCGCGCCGTCCGCGTCCTGACCCTCCGCCAGGATCCGATCGGCCACCTCACGCATCGTCATCCGGTGATCCATCGCCGTGCGCTGAATCCACTTGAACGCCTGCGGCTCGGTCATCTGATACTTGGTCATCAGCTCGCCCTTGGCGCGCTCCACCGACTTGCGCGTCTCCAGCCGATCGGTCAGACCGGCGACCTCGGCCTCCAGAACGGCGATCTCCGAGTAGCGCGACAGGGCGATCTCGACCGCCGGCACCAGATCGGACTTCTGGAACGGCTTCACCAGGTACGCCATCGCGCCGGCCGCGCGGGCGCGCTCGACGAGGTCGCGCTGGCTGAACGCGGTCAGAATGACCACGGGCGCGATCCGGCCGCCGGCGATCCGCTCGGCCGCGGCCAGCCCATCCATGATCGGCATCTTGATGTCGAGGATGACGAGGTCGGGGCGCAGCTCCTCGGCCAGGCGCACGGCGGTCTCCCCGTCGCCCGCCTCACCCACGACGTCGTAGCCCTCCTCGACGAGCATCTCGGCCAGGTCCAGACGGATGAGCGCCTCGTCCTCGGCGATCAACACCCGCTTGCGCTCGGCACCAGCCTGCGAGTCGGCCACGGAACCCCTACCCCCAACGTTCCCGAAGTCGCGACACCCCGGTATGCGGGTGTCGCCGCCCTAAGCCTAGTGGGTACGCTGTCTCCTGCTTGGGTCAGCGTGACCTTGTCGCGACGAGCCAGGCATGCCGGGGTGGCGCAATCGGCTGACGCGGATGACTCAAAATCATTTGTCCGAGAGGACATGCGGGTTCGAATCCCGTCCCCGGCACCACAGAAAACTGTCATACCTATGTTCGAAGATGCAGGGTATGCATCCCCCTCACCTTCGCGACAAAGCATTGCAACTTCGTGCCCAAGGTGTTTCATTCGGTGAAATCTGTCGCCGGCTGGGCCTGTCCAAAAATACGGTCGGTCACTGGTTCTACGGTGACCGCGCCCGCCACCGGGCCGAACTGGACGCGGAGCGGTCCCGGTGCCCTCGGTGCGACAAGCCTCCGCGGCCACCCGACGATCCACCGTCCTACGCCTACCTTCTCGGCCTCTATCTCGGCGACGGGCATATGGTGACCAGGGCCCGGGTACCGGTGCTGCGCGTCTTCTGCGCCGACGCGTGGCCGGGGCTGATCGACGAGTGCGCGGCCGCCATGACAAATGTCCTCGCGCGACGCGTACAGCGCGTGCAGAAACAGGGCTGCGTCGGCGTCCAGAGTTACTCCAAGCACTGGCCCTGTCTGCTGCCTCAGCACGGACCCGGCCACAAGCACCACAGACCGATATTCCTGGCCGGCTGGCAACAACCGATCATCGATGAGCATCCGGGGTCACTTCTTCGCGGCCTGTTCCATTCCGATGGGTGCCGCGTGACCAATCGGATAAGGCGTGGCGACAAGGCCTATGAATACCCGCGTTACAACTTCTCCAATGAGTCGGCCGACATCATGGGGCTCTGTCAGCAGTCGCTCGATCGGCTGAGCATCTCGTGGCGAATGTGCCGCCGGAACATGTTGTCGGTGGCGCGGCGGGAGGCGGTGGCTCGGCTGGACGAATTTGTCGGGCCCAAGTGGTGACCGTTCGCCCATGCGCCACGGCTACGAACGGGCACGACGGCTGACCGCTTTCTGTGACCGGCGCACCCCGGGCAGGTGCGCCGGTCACTCGTGGGGGTCACTTTGTGCTTCTGCGGTGGGGGTCGCGGCGACGCTCGGTGAGGCCGTTTGGTTCGCGGCGTTGGGGCGTGCTTTCCGGCCTTCGCCCGGGGTGCCGGTCGGCTTGCCGGTGTGGGTGGGCTTGGGCGGTTTCCTGGAGGGCGGCGCCGTGGGCGCGCGACCGGGCTGGGTCGGCCGGCCCGGTTCTCTGGTGGCTGCCGGGCCGGGTGTGGTCGGTACGCCGGACGGCTGCGGTTCGGCGGACGGCGGTTCCACCGACGGCGGAGCCGCTGGCGACGGTGCGGGCGAGGGGGCGTCCGGTGGCTGGGCCGAGGCGGATCGGTGCAGAGCGCGGCAGTACTCGTCGATGCCGTCCTCGCCACCGGCCGCCGCGCTGAGTTTGCGGCGGTCCTCGCGGCTGAGGGTCGGGGGCCCGCTCCAGGCCTGGCACCAGGTCAGCGCCGTGACGTCGAGGGAGGGGCGGGGCCCGGGCAGGGTCGGGGAGGGGGACGGTGTGACGGGGTTGCCTGTTCTCGGCGCAGGTACGCCCAGCGCCGAGAACAGGCGGTGCGCGCGCTGCTGGGCTTCCTGGGGCAGGTTGCCGGTGCGGGCGGCGACGCCGGTGCCGGCGAAAATGAGGAGAGCCAGACCGGCCGTGACAGGCACGAGCACGGCCCGGATTTTCGCCTTGGTGCGGTGTCGCCGGCTGCTTCGGGCAGCACGCCTGCGGTGGGCGACGAACGCGGCTACCACTTCTTTCTCGCCGGCCAGTTCCTCCGGGGTGGCGGGGGCGCGGGCGGCTTCGAGGAGGTCGGCGAGGCCGGGGTGACCGCTTTCGGCGATCGTGCCGTTCCCACCGTGCTTGTTGCGTCGCGTGCGCAGTGCACGGAGGAGAGCGTTCAGGGAGCGCATCCTGTTACACCCCCTCTCTGGTGCGGATCTGGGGGTGGGTGGCCAGGCGGCGCAGACCACGCATGGTGGCGATGCGGACGGCGCCCGGTTTCTTGCCGAGGATGCCGGCGGTGGTGGCGACGTCGAGGCCGATGACGACGCGGAGCATGACGGCTTCGGCCTGGTCGGCCGGGAGGTCCGCGATCACGGCGAGGGCCCAGCTGGTGGCGGCGCCTTCGGCGGCTTCGGCGGCGGCGTCGGGCGCGTTCCGGGTGGGCGGGGTCGCGGTTTCCCGCGTACGGGATCGGCGCCGTTGTTCGTCGATGCCGCGGTGCCGGGCTATGCGGAAGAGCCAGCCCCGGAAGTTGTCGTGGTCGCCGTGGAATCGGTGCAGGTCACGGATGACGTGCAACCAGGTCTCACTGGCGGCGTCCTCGGCGTGGTCGCCGGCGACGACCCGCAGGTAGCGCAGCACTGAGGGGTGGTGGGTGCGCCACAGCAGCGCGAAGCCGGCGTCGTCGCCGTGCTGGGCGGCGCGCAGGGCGTCGGTCAGTTCGTCGTCGGGCACGTCCGCTCCGGGGTTGGGGGCGGTGGTCTGGTACCCGGCTGTGAATCTGCCCGAACCTCGGGTTCGCCGGTCGGCTTGATGTTGTCATGGCAGGGACACGTTCGCTGGAGGCCTCATGCTGTGGTCCGGTTCCTCACCCCTGTCCGTGATGCGGGAGAGCATGTGGGGTTTTCTGCTGTTCGCCGGGGTGGCGTGGCTCGCGGTCGGGTGGAGTGTCCTGCGGCTGGAGCCGGCCGACGTGGTGGCGGTGGCCGGTCCGGTGATTCTGTTCGCGGCCCTGTGCGAGGTGGTGCGGGCGCTGGCCGGGACGAGAACGTGGTGGATCAACGCGTCGATGGCGGTGTTGTTCGCGGCGACCGGCGTGGTGGTGCTGCTCGATCAGGATTCCACCTATGCGACGCCCGCCGCGCTGGTCGGGTGGTTCCTGCTGGTTCGGGGCGCGGTGGATGTCGCGGTGGCCACGATGAATCGGGGTTCCGACCGTACGTGGGGACTGTTCGTCACCTTGGGCGTCGCGCAGGCCGCGCTGGGTTTCTATGCCGCCGGTCCGCTGGCCCGGGCGGCCGATCCGGTGATCGTGACGCTGGGCGCGCTCGGTGTGTTGCGGGCGATCGCCGATCTGGTCACCGGGTTGCGGTTGCGGGAGGTGGCGGCGGCCCGGACGGACGTGTTGCGGTTGTCGCCGGAGCGGGAGGCCGGGGTAGCCGGCTATTCGGCGGGGCTGGCGGACTACGATTCGCAGCCGCCGGCCCGCCACCGTGCGGAGACGATCGCGGAGACCGACGTGGTGGAACGCTAGGGCTTGATCTCCCCTGCCCCGTCGGGCCGGGATCCGCTGTCGGTCAGTCGCCGGGCCGGGATCCCGGGCCCGGCGGGGCCTTTATTTGCGCTCGCCGACCCGCCGGAGCAGGCCTTCCTGGACGGCGCTGGCGATGTGCCGGCCGTCCTCGGTGTACATGCGGCCGCTGGCCAGGCCGCGGCTGCCGCTGGCGGACGGGCTGGTGCAGTCGTACAGGAACCAGTCGTCGGCCCGGAACGGCCGGTGGAACCAGAGGGCGTGGTCGAGGCTGGCGCCGATGACGCCGCCGGGCCCCCAGCTCTCGCCGTGGACGGACAGGACCGAGTCGAGCAGGGACAGGTCGCTCGCGTAGGTCAGGGCGCAGGCGTGGATGAGCGGGTCGTCGGGCAGCGTGCCGTTGACGCGCATCCAGACGCGCTGCTGGTCGCTGGCGTTGCGGTCGCCCGGCGGCACCCAGCCGGGGTCGTTGACATAGCGGACGTCGACGGCGCGCGGCGCGGCGTTGAAGGCGGCCCGCCGGCTGGGGTATCTGCGCACCCAGTCGGCCATGGTCTGCACCTCGTCGGGCCCGGGGACGCCTTCGGGGGCCGGGGTGTGGTGGTCGAGGCCGACCTCGAGGACCTGGAACGAGGCCGACATGAAGAAGATCGTCTTGCCGTGCTGCTGGGCGGTGGACCGGCGCACCGAGAAGGAGCGTCCGTCGCGGATGGTCTCGACGGAGAACTGGATGGGCTCGGTCGGGTCGCCCGGTCGTACGAAGTAGCCGTGCAGAGAGTGGACGAGCCGTTCCGGATCGACGGTGCGGCCGGCGGCGACCAGGGCCTGACCGGCGACCTGGCCGCCGAAGACGCGCTGGGCGCCGGTCTGCGGGCTCTCCCCCACGAAGGTCGCCGGGTCCAGCTGCTTGAGGTCGAGGACCTCGAGCAGCTGGTCGACGGCGGCTTGCCCGCTGAGGGGCTCGGTCACAGCGAGGCGGGGTCGACGAGGTCGCCGAGCCGGTGCACGCGCAGGGTGTTGGTGGAGCCGGGCGCGTTGGGCGGGGAGCCGGCCACGACGACGACGTAGTCGCCGGGCTTGGCCAGGCCGAGGCCGAGCATCTTGGCGTCGACCTGACGGAACATGTCGTCGGTGTGCTGGACGAAGTCGGTCAGGAACGTTTCGACGCCCCAGGCGACGGCGAGCTGGTTGCGTACCTCGGGAACCGGGGTGAACGCGTAGAGCGGGAGCTCGCAGTGCAGGCGGGACAGCCGGCGCACGGTGTCGCCGGTCTGCGAGAACGCGACGAGAGCCTTGGCGCCGATGTTGCGCGCGATCTGCGACGCCGCGACGGTGAGAGCGCCGCCGTGGGTGCGCGGGTCGTGCTGCAGCCGCGGCACCGGGATGGAACCGCCCTCGGTGGTGCTGACGATCTTGGCCATGGTGCTGACGGTGAGCACCGGGTACTTGCCGACCGAGGTCTCGCCGGACAGCATCACGGCGTCGGTGCCGTCGAGCACGGCGTTGGCGACGTCGGACGCCTCGGCGCGGGTCGGCCGCGAGTTCTCGATCATCGAGTCGAGCATCTGGGTGGCCACGATGACCGGCTTGGCGTTCTCGCGGCACAACTGCACGGCGCGCTTCTGCACCAGCGGCACCTGGTCGAGCGGGAGCTCGACGCCGAGGTCGCCGCGGGCCACCATGACACCGTCGAACGCGAGGACGATCGCCTCGAGGTGCTCGACCGCCTCGGGCTTCTCGACCTTGGCGATGACCGGGACGATCCGGCCCTCCTCGGCCATGATCTCGTGGACGAGCTTGATGTCGTCGGGCGAGCGCACGAAGGACAGGGCGATGATGTCGCAGCCCAGCCCGAGGGCGAAGCGCAGGTCTTCGGCGTCCTTCTCGCTGAGCGCGGGAACGCTGACGGCGACGTTGGGCAGCGAGACACCCTTGTTGTTGCTGACCGGCCCGCCCTCGACGACGAGGCAGCGGATGTCGGTGTGGTTGTCGACGGCGGTGACCTCGACGGCGACCTTGCCGTCGTCGATGAGCAGGCGATCGCCGGGCTTCACCTCCTGCGGCAGCTTGGTGTAGGTGCAGGAGACCCGCTCGCGGGTGCCGAGGATGTCGTCGCTGGTGATGGTGACCAGGTCGCCGGTGTTCCACACGTGCGGCCCGTCGGCGAACTTGCCGAGGCGGATCTTCGGCCCCTGCAGGTCGGCGAGGACGGCGACGGCCCGATCGGCCTGCTCACTGGTGGAGCGCACGAGATGGTACATCTTCTCGTGGTCCTCGTGGCTGCCGTGGCTGAAGTTCAGGCGGGCCACGTCCATGCCGGCCTCGACGAGCCCGAGCATGCGCTCGGGGGAGGCGGTCGCGGGCCCCATGGTGCAGACAATCTTTACGCGGCGTGTCACGGCCATCAGGCTAGTCTCTCTTCTTCATCGGCCAGGCGGCCGACCCCCGTCATAGGGGTGAACTGCGTCTGTCGGGCGACGGCGAGGCTGCCTGGGCTCCCTCAGCAAGAACCGGCGCGCTGCGCTGTGACCTGGCGGGCTTCAACGACCGCGCCCCCAGCTTATCGGCCCGCCCGCGCGGGCTTCGCCCAACGCCCTGCCGTACCCCTGTCCCCCGTTCGGCCATCGCCCACGAGCAATACGACAACTACAGTCCGTATCGCCGTGTTCATGCCCGGAAGGAGTGTCGTGACCGATTGGGGCCCGCTGGGCGAGGTGCTGAACACCGGGGCCGCGAAGGAGGACCTGGCCACCGTCGAAAGGCTGGTCGACCGAGCGAAGAGTTTGCTGGCCAGGGTTCCGGACACCTTTCCGACGTACACGCTGCACGACGACACGCACGCCCGGAACGTCATCAGGTTGATCGGATTGCTGGTGGGCCGCCACATCGAGGTTATGCGGCCGCTCGAGGCGGCGCTGCTGATCCTCGCGGCCTACTACCACGACATCGGGATGGTCTACTCGGCAGACGACCTGACCCGCCTGCTCGGCAAGCGGGATTTCCGGGCGTTCATCGAGAACGACGACGAAGCCTTTCTCGCCACCCGGTCCCGCGGCGGCACCCCACCGCCCGGTGTCATCGAACGATATTGCCGATCCCGGCATGCCGAGCGGGTGCGGGAGCACCTGCAGCAGATTGATCCGGACTGGCTACGGTGGGACGGCGGCTCGATTATCCGGCCGCTGGAGCTGATCTGCCGCAGCCATGGCCTTCCCGCACGCGCGCTGCGCGGTTCCGAGTTCGCCAAAGACTTCCGGGGGGCGGACCTTCGCTTCTGCGCGATCATGCTGCGACTCGCCGACATCCTCGACCTCGATCGCAGCCGGGCGCCGGAGGCCGTCTACCAACATCTGAAGCTCGGCAGGCACCGCACCGCCGAGGCGGCGGCCAGCGATGCCGAATGGAGGAAGCACCTGGCCGCCGGCGGCTTCGACTTCAAGCAGGACCCGCCGCGCAACTACGCACTCCAGTTCGTGGCGGATCCCGAGGACCCGGGCGTCGAGCACATGCTGCGCACATTTCTGGGGGTGGTGACCGAGGAATTGAGCGAATGCCGGGCCGTGGCCGACGAATGCAACGACCGGTGGCGCGACCTGCCCCTGCCCGCCGAGATCGATGATTCCGCTATCACCAGTCAAGGCTATCGGTACGGTTCCTTCCGCTTCGAGCTCGATCGGGAGGCGGCGCTCGGCCTCTTCACCGGCGAGCAGCTTTACGACGATCCTTACGCCTTCGTCCGGGAGCTTTTGCAGAACGCCTTCGACGCCGTGAGCGCCCGTCACCACTTCCGCGACGGCCACCGGTCGTCGGGCATCCGGGTCCACTGTTGGGACGACGAATCCGGCTATGTGTGGGTGCGGGTAGACGACGACGGCATCGGAATGGATCAGGCGATGTTGGAGAACTATTTCCTGCGTATCGGAAAGTCCTACTACCAGTCAGCCGAGTTCAAGGCGGAAGTCGCCCGGCGCGGCATGTCCAACGGATCGTTCGGAGCGATCAGCCAGTTCGGCATCGGGGTGCTCTCGTGCTTCATGGTCGGCGACCGGTTGGAGCTGACCAGCCTGCGCGCGGCCGCACCGGGGACGACGAACAAAGGGATCCGGCTGTCGATCAATCGACGCGACGATTACTTCGTCTTCCTGGAGGAGGGTGACAAGGCCAAGCCCATGCCCGGACGCCCCGAGGACGACGCCTTCCTCGACGAACCGGGCACCCGGATCGCCGTCCGGATCGATCCGAGCCGCGCGCCCGTAGACCTGGCCACAGCCGTAGACAAGGTCAAGCAGTATGTCCTTGACCCACCCGTCTCGGTGTCGGTGAACGACACACCTTGCGAGAGCTGGAGGCCGAGCCGAATGCATCAGGCGTTCGCGGCCTCTCCCACGGTCACCTCGTTCGACCTGGAAAAATTGATAGGAAATCTCGACAACGAATTCCTGCCCGGAGTGGAACGAATCGGCATCGCAGTCGTCCCGTTGGACTTGGCCGGGACGCCGGAATGCCCTGACGTCCAAGGCCACCTACTGGCCTATGTGCCTTTCGTCCCGGACGCTAATGATGATTCCGCTCCCGTTGGCGCAGATGACGAGGAAAGAATCGGGCCGTACAGGCGGCAGGATCTGTCTCACGAAATCGACATCGGAACGACTGGTGAACCACACGGCACCACCCATCTCGAAATCGCCGTGCGGTCCTGGGTCCCGTCGGCCGAGGCGGACGCGGATCCGGACTCGTTCGAGACCCATGCCCCCGACCTCGAATCCGCATTGGCGAAACTTGCTGAGGGTAAAAGCCTTTACGCCTCATACCGCGCTCCTTCGACGGCCAAGCTGCGCGACGACATCCTGGCTGAGGACAGCGATGAGCTGCGCTGGTCCTACAATGGCATTGCTCTACCGACCAGATCCGACCAGGACGTCTCAGTGGAAGGCACACGGGACGGATCTCTCTTGAGTGGAGTAGTGCGGCTGTCCGGACAGCTGCGCCCTGACCTCACCGTCTCGCGCTCACATGTCCGGGCCGTGCCCTGGAGGATCCACTCCGCCCTGCAGTTCGCGCTCCGGCGGGCAGCGAGCGCCGCGATCGGATCGGACAGCAAGCTGCAAGCGGTGACGAGGCTCCTGAACAACTTGGTAATCGTCGACGTCGCACCGCAGGAACCCCTGACCGCAGCAGTCATGGAAGTCGACGACATACTGCGGCTGGGGCGATGGAATGCCGAGCCAGTGATCCGATATGGCCGGCAGACGATCAGCGTTGACGATCTGAGATCGGCTGCACTGACGGGGCACTTCATCGAAGTCCCATCGACTTACCAGCATTGGAGGCCGAAGGCCTGGCTCCGATTCTACGAAGTTCTGTCCGCCGGCCTCCTGCACTTCTTCGTCGACCTGGAGTGGGAGCCGCAGGGGCCCGGGTACGGGAAATTGAAGGTTCGGTCGGCAAGACCTCCCGTCCCTAGAGACGGCAGTGGTCTCTTCCGACCGCTGTTCGCCGTCGACTACAAAGCAGAGGAGAGTTTGGCGAGAGCGGGCGAGCATCTGAATGCCCGCCACCCGTTGACCCGATGGCTCCTGGACAATGCCGACTATCTCGCCACTCACTTTCCGGCACCGTTCGAACGAGTTTTCCGGCGGGCCACAACAGAGATCGACGATGTCGAGCGGATCAATGACGCGCTCAGGCTTGTTGCGCGCCGGGCCTCGACGATCGCCCCACCCGACGGGGCCTACTTACGACAGGACGAGAACGGGTGGTGGTGGTCGCGGTGACTCAGCCTCCGCAGATCGACCGGGCTCAGGCGTTCGAGGTCGAGCGGTACAAGTATCTGCTTCAGCAGGTGCACACCGTCAACGAGAACGTCTACCGGTTCCTGGCGATCTATCAGACCTTGGCGACCGTGCTGGTCGGGGCGGCTCTCGCGCTCTTCGTGCGGTGGGACGAGTGGAAGATCGAGCCCTACGTCGCCCAGCTCGGGGTGGTGTCGATCATTGTGGTGGTCACGGTCATCGCGGCGTTCACGGTCGGGCTCATTGTGGTGGGGGTGCTGACCTGGCTGGACTATCGCGAGGAGGAGTGCGAGCTTACTGAGGAGGCTGTCCGGCCCGGGTATCGCAAGCCGCCCGAGTTGCGGAACTTCTGGCGGTGGTACGAGACCTACATCGTGCTGTTCATCGGTGGATCGGTGGCGATCATGTGGTTGGGGACCGGCTTCGTGTTGTTGCCGGCGATGTCATGAGGCCGGGGCACGACTT
This sequence comes from Paractinoplanes polyasparticus, assembly GCF_019710575.1. Taxonomy (GTDB): domain Bacteria; phylum Actinomycetota; class Actinomycetes; order Mycobacteriales; family Micromonosporaceae; genus Actinoplanes; species Actinoplanes polyasparticus. The sequence continues at coordinate 21,007 of NZ_JAHWFK010000008.1, forward strand.
CGTCGGGGTCGGTGTCGGGGCGATGGTCTTCGACGACGAGGGGCGGGTGTTTCTCGCCAAGCGCGGGGCGAAGGCTCGCAACGAAGCGGGGCTGTGGGAGTTTCCGGGCGGCATGGTGGATTTCGGGGAGACGCTCGCCGCGGCCGTCGTGCGGGAGTTCGACGAGGAGTACGGGATGGCGGTCGAGGTCACCGGGCTGATCGGGGTCTCCGACCACATTCTTCCGGCGGAGGGGCAGCACTGGGTGTCGCCGTCATTCACTGCGCGGCATGTCGGGGGCGTCCCGCGGATCCGGGAGCCCGAGAAGTGCACCGAGATCGGGTGGTTCCAGCTCGCGGAGCTCCCTGAGCAGTTGACCCTGGCCAGCCGGGACACCCTGGCCGCGTACAGAAAGAAAGGGCCCGCCTGAAAACAGGCGGGCCCTCGCAATAAAGGGTCAGACGCCGATCGGCTGGGCCGAGGACTGGACGGGTGCCGGTAGTTCGCCGGCGGCGCCCAGGTAGTCGTGGATCGCGGCCGCGGCTGAGCGGCCCTCGGCGATGGCCCAGACGATGAGCGAGGCGCCCCGGTGCATGTCGCCGGCTACGAAGACTCCGGGGGCCGATGTCTGCCACGTGTTGTCGGCGTCCAGGACGCCCCGGCGGTTTCGTTCGATGCCGAACTGGTCGAGCAGCGGCTGCTTCTCGGTGCCTTCGAAGCCGATGGCCAGCAGCACCAGGTCGGCGGGGAGGTCTCGCTCCGAGCCGGGGGTGAGGGTGACCGTGCGGACACCGTTGACGCGTTCGACCGTGACGTCGGCGATGCGGACGGCTTTGACCTGGCCCTGGCCGTTGTCGACGAACTCCTGGACGGCCACGCCGAAGACGCGCTCGCCGCCCTCCTCGTGCGCGGGGTAGTTGCGCAGGATGACCGGCCACGTGGGCCACGGGTGCTGCTCGGCGGCGCGGGACGACGGGGGCAGCGGGTACTGGTCGAGCTGGATCACGTTGGCCGCTCCCTGGCGGTGGGCCACGCCCAGGCAGTCGGCGCCGGTGTCGCCGCCGCCGATGATGACCACGTGCTTGCCGGCGGCGTCGATGGGGGTGCCGTCCTGCAGGCCGGCCACGACCCGGTTGGCCGGGACCAGGTGCTCCATCGCGAGGTGGACGCCGTCGAGGTCGCGGCCGGGGGTGTCGGAGGCGTCGCGGCCCGCGAGCGCTCCGGCGGCCAGCAGAACGGCGTCGAAGCGGTCACGCAGGTCGTCGGCGGTGACGTCGACCCCGACCTCGACGCCGGTCTCGAAGACAACGCCCTCGGCCTCCATCTGGGCCAGGCGGGCGTCGACCACGCTCTTCTCGATCTTGAAGTCGGGGATGCCGTAGCGGAGCAGGCCGCCGATGCGGTCGTCGCGCTCGTAGACCGTCACGGCGTGGCCGGCACGGGCCAGTTGCTGGGCCGCGGCCAGGCCGGCGGGGCCGGAGCCGACCACTGCGACCTTCTTGCCGGTGGACACGGGGGCGGGCTGGGGGCGTACGTACCCCAGGTCGAACGCATGGTTGGCGATCTCGACCTCGACCTGCTTGATGGTCACCGGGTCGTCGGCGATGCCGAGCACACACGCCGCCTCGCAGGGAGCGGGGCACAGCCGTCCCGTGAACTCCGGGAAGTTGTTGGTGGCGTGCAGCGACTCGGCCGCCGACTCCCAGGCGCCCGTACGCACCAGGTCGTTCCAGTCGGGGATGCGGTTGCCGAGCGGGCAGCCCTCGTGACAGAACGGGATGCCGCAGTCCATGCACCTCGTCGCCTGGTCGCGGATGAGCTCCTCGCCCGCGGGCGGGTAGACCTCGCGCCAGTCCTGAATGCGGACCGGGACCGGGCGGCGCTTGGGCAGCTGCCGCTCGTAGCGAAGGAAACCGTTCGGGTCAGGCACTTTTAACCCCCATGACCGCCTCGTCGACGTTGCGACCGGCGGCTTCGGCGGTCCTGATCAGTTCCATCACGCGCTTGTAGTCGCGCGGCACCACGGCGGTGAACCGTTCCACGGCCGCGGGCCAGTCCTTGAGCAGGCGTTCGGCGACGGCCGAGCCGGTCTCGGTGGCGTGCTTCTCGACGAGGCCGCGCAGCTGCTCCTGCTCCTCGTCGGTGAGCGGGGTCAGGTCGACCAGTTCCGGGTTGACCCGGGTGGGCGACAGGTCGAGGACGAACGCGGTGCCGCCGCTCATGCCGGCGGCGAAGTTGCGGCCGGTCGGGCCGAGCACCACCACGGTGCCGCCGGTCATGTACTCGCAGCCGTGGTCGCCGAGGCCTTCGACGACCGCCTGGCCGCCGGAGTTGCGCACCGCGAACCGCTCGCCGGCGCGGCCCCGCAGGAACAGTTCGCCGCTCGTGGCCCCGTACAGAATGGTGTTGCCCGCGATGATGTTGTCCTCGGCGACGAACGGCGCGTTGTCGTCCGGCCGCACGATGACGCGGCCGCCCGACAGGCCCTTGGCCACGTAGTCGTTCGTGTCGCCGATCAGGCGCAGGGTGACGCCCTTGGGCAGGAAAGCGCCGAACGACTGGCCGCCGGTGCCGCGCAGGGTGAACGAGATCGTGTCGTCGGGCAGGCCGGCGCCGCCGTAACGACGGGTCACCTCGCCGCCCAGCATGGCGCCCACACTGCGGTTGTCGTTGCGGATCACGACCTCGGCGTGCACCGGGCCACCGTCGGTCAGGGCCGGCTGAGCCAGCTCGATCAGCTTGTTGTCGAGCGCCTTCTCCAAGCCGTGGTCCTGGGCCACCACGCCGCGCCGGGAGGCGCCCTCGGGCAGCTCGGGCACGTAGAGGATCGGCGACAGGTCGAGGCCCTGGGCCTTCCAGTGGTTGACCGCGGGCCGCACGTCGAGCACCTCGGCGTGGCCGATCGCCTCGTCGATGCTGCGGAAGCCGAGCTCGGCCAGGTATCCGCGGACCTCTTCGGCGAGGAACAGGAAGAAGTTCTCGACGAACTCGGGCTTGCCGGTGTACCGCTCGCGCAGCACCGGGTTCTGGGTGGCGATGCCGACCGGGCACGTGTCGAGGTGACAGACCCGCATCATGATGCAGCCGCTCACGATCAGCGGCGCGGTGGCGAAGCCGAACTCCTCGGCGCCCAGCAGGGCGGCCACGATCACGTCGCGGCCGGTCTTGAGCTGGCCGTCGACCTGGACGGTGACCCGGTCGCGCAGCTTGTTGAGCAGCAGCGTCTGCTGCGCCTCGGCCAGGCCCAGCTCCCACGGGGAGCCGGCGTGCTTGAGCGAGTTCAGCGGGGACGCGCCGGTGCCGCCGTCGTGGCCGGAGATCAGGATGACGTCGGCCTTGAGCTTGGCCACGCCGGCCGCGACCGTACCGACGCCGATCTCGCTGACCAGCTTGACGTGCACCCGCGACATCGGGTTGACGTTCTTGAGGTCGTGGACCAGCTGCGCCAGGTCTTCGATGGAGTAGATGTCGTGGTGCGGCGGCGGCGAGATGAGGCCGACACCGGGGGTGGCATGGCGGGTCTTGGCGATCCACGGCCACACCTTGTTGCCGGGCAGCTGGCCGCCCTCGCCCGGCTTCGCGCCCTGCGCCATCTTGATCTGCAGGTCGTCCGCGTTGACCAGGTATTCGCTGGTGACGCCGAAGCGGCCGGAGGCGATCTGCTTGACCGCGGAGCGGCGCTGCGGGTCGTAGAGGCGCTCGACGTCCTCGCCGCCCTCGCCGGTGTTCGACTTGCCGCCGAGGTTGTTCATGGCGATGGCCAGGGTCTCGTGCGACTCGGCGGAGATCGACCCGTACGACATGGCGCCGGTGGCGAAGCGCTTCACGATCTCGGACGCGGGCTCGACCTCGTCCAGCGGGACGGGCGTCCGGTCCTTGAAGCTGAAGAGCCCGCGCAGCGAGCCGGCCTCGGCGGCCAGACCGTCCACCTTGGACGTGTACTGGCGGAAGACGTCGTACTGCCGGGACCGCGTCGCGTGCTGCAGCAGGAACACCGTCTCGGGGTTGAACAGGTGCACCTCGCCCTCGCGGCGCCACTGGTACTCGCCACCGACCTCGAGGCGGCGGTGGGTGCGTTCCGCCGGGTTGGCCGGGTACGCCTTCTCGTGCCGCGCCTTCACCTCGGCGTGGATGTCGGCCAGCCCCGAGCCGCCGATCCGCCCGTTGGTGCCGGCGAAGTAACGCTGCAGCAGCCGGTTGTCGAGACCCACGGCCTCGAACACCTGGGCACCGCAGTACGAGGACACCGTCGAGATGCCCATCTTGGACATGATCTTGAGGACGCCCTTGCCGAGCGCCTTGACGTAGTTGCGCACAGCGGTCTTCGGGTCGAGCCCGGCCAGCGAGCCGGTGGCGATCAGGTCGTCGACCGACTCGAAGGCGAGGTACGGGTTGACCGCCGCGGCGCCGTAGCCGATGAGCACGGCCGCGTGGTGCACCTCGCGACAGTCGCCCGACTCGACGACCAGCGCGACCTGCGTACGGGTCTGCTCGCGCACCAGATGCTGGTGAACGGCCGCCGTGAGCAGCAGCGACGGGATCGGCGCGAGGTCGGCGTTGGAGTCGCGGTCGCTGAGCACGAGGATGCGCACGCCGTCCTCGATCGCCTCGGACACGTGCCGGCAGATCTGGGTGAGGCGGGCCTTGATGCCGGCCGCGCCGTCGCGCAACGGGTAGAGACCGGAGACACGCACGGCCTTGAAGCCGGGCAGGTCGCCGTCCTCGTCGATCGACAGCAGCTTGGCCAGCTCGTCGTTGTCGATGATCGGGTACGGCAACACGATCTGCCGGCACGAGGCCGGCCCCGGGTCGAGCAGGTTGGCCTCGGGCCCGATGGTGGTCGCCAGGCTGGTGACCAGCTCCTCGCGGATGGCGTCCAGCGGCGGGTTGGTGACCTGGGCGAACAGCTGATGGAAGTAGTCGAACAGCAGCCGCGGCCGCTTCGACAGCGGCGAGATGGGGGTGTCCGTACCCATCGACCCCAGCGGTTCCGCGCCGGTGCGGGCCATCGGTCCGATGAGGATCTTCAGCTCCTCCTCGGAGTAGCCGAAGATCTGCTGACGGCGCAGCACCGAGTCGTGGGTGTAGATGACGTGCTCGCGCGGGGGCAGGTCGTCGAGCTGGATCAGCCCGGCGTGCAACCACTCGTCGTACGGCTCGGCCGCGGCCAGCTCGGCCTTGATCTCGTCGTCGTGCACGATGCGGCCGGCCGCGGTGTCGACCAGGAACATCTTGCCGGGCTGGAGGCGGCCCTTGGCGACCACGGTGGCCGGGTCGAGGTCGAGCACGCCCGCCTCGGAACCCAGCACGACCAGGCCGTCGGAGGTGTGCCACCAGCGGCCGGGGCGCAGCCCGTTGCGGTCGAGGACCGCGCCGATCATCGAGCCGTCGGTGAACGCCACGCTGGCCGGGCCGTCCCACGGCTCCATCAGGCTGGCATGGAAGCGGTAGAACGCTCGCCGCTTCGGCTCCATGCCGGGGTCGTTCTCCCACGCCTCGGGGATCATCATCAGCATGGCGTGCGGCAGGCTGCGCCCGGACAGGTGCAGCAGTTCGAGCACCTCGTCGAAGCCGGCCGAGTCGGACGCGTCGGGCGTGTTGATCGGGAAGAGCCGCTTGATGTTGCCGGGCAGCGTCTTGGACTGCAGCAGCGCCTCGCGGGCGGCCATCCAGTTCTTGTTGCCGCGGATCGTGTTGATCTCGCCGTTGTGGGCGATGAACCGGTACGGGTGGGCCAGGCTCCAGGCCGGGAACGTGTTGGTCGCGAACCGCGAGTGGACCAGGGCGATCGCGCTCGACACGCGCTCGTCGACCAGGTCGGGGAAGAACGCGGGCAGCTGGTCGGGCGTGAGCATGCCCTTGTAGGTGACGGTCCGCGAGGACAGCGACGGGAAGTACGCCGCCACGTCGCGCTGGGACGTCTCGCGCTCGGCCTGCTTGCGGATGGTGAACGCCACCCGGTCGAGCTCGATGCCGCCGAGCTGCTCGCCGGCCGGGCCCGCGGCGCCGCCGGTGAGCCGGTGCGCGGCCAGGAAGACCTGCATGATGACCGGGCGGGCGTCCTCGGCCGTCTGGCCCAGCCCGTCCGGGCGTACCGGCACCTCGCGCCAACCGAGGACGTCGCCCCCCTCGACCAGGGCGTACTTCTCGACAATCTTGATGGCGCGGGCGCGCTCGCCGTCGTCGCCCGGCAGGAAGACCAGACCGGTGGCGTAGTGACCGGCAGGGGGCAGCTCGAAGCCGGCCACGGCGCGGTAGAACTCGTCCGGGACCTGAATCATGATTCCGGCGCCGTCACCGGTGTTGTACTCAGCGCCGCGCGCGCCCCGGTGGTCGAGGCGGATGAGCGCCGACAGGCCCTTGGCGACCACATCGTGGGAACGCCGGCCGTACAAATCCGCTACGAAGGCGACACCACAGGCGTCGCGCTCCTGAGACGGGTCGTAAAGCCCCTGAGGGTGCGGAAAAGCCACCGGGCCTCCTGTCGTCACTGGTGTTTCACTTCAAGGTCGGGACGACGTCGGCCCTGCAAAGTCTCTGAAGTCTACGTTAGTAGGTGCCGATCTCCGCCAGTTCAGATGGATCACACTTGAATCGGGCGCTCATCGACCTTCACGGCAAAATGGGGTAGCCGAACATCCGCCTGCGTTGGATAGTCTCGCGCGGTGGCGCAACAGGATACCGACGTCTTCGTCAGGCTCGAGCGGTTTTACGACGCCCTGCCCCGGCCCTACGCACGGGCCGAGGAGTTCGGCGGGCTGGTGCTCTTCGTCCGCGAGGGCGAAGGCTGGCCTTACTACGCCCGCCCCCGGATCGGGGCAGGCACTCCCTCTGCCGCTGATGTTACTGCCGCTCGGCAGCGGCAACGAGAGCTGGGCCTGCCCGAGGCTTTCGAATGGGTCCACGAGACCACCCCCGACCTGCTCGCCGTGGCCCGCTCGGCCGGCCTCGACGTGCTGCTCGCGCCGCTGCTGACGCTCGACCCGGCCGCGCTCGTGCCCGATCTGCCGGTGCAGGGCGGCACGATCCGCTTCCTCGACCCGGCCGCGTCCACCTTCGCCGCCGACCTGGCCGCCTCGCGGGCGGTGGCACAGCTGGCCTTCGGCGCGCCCGCCACGGCCGGGTCGCCGCTGGAGGGGGCGCTGCTGACTGTCCCGGCCGGGCCGGCCGAGCGGGACGCCGCCACGCCCGAGCTCAGCGCCGCTCTGATCGCCAGCCAGCAGGAACGCAGCGCGTCGGGCGACTACCACACGGCCGTGGTCGACTCCCCCGACGGCATCCTCGCCACCGGCGCCGTCATGCGGTCGGGCGACGTGGCCGAGGTCGCCGGCGTGGCGACCCTGCCGGCGGCCCGGCGGCGCGGCTACGCCTCTCAGCTGACCGCTGCGCTGGCCCGCCGCTCGCTGGCCGACGGGGCCGCTCTGGTGTTCCTGTCGGCCGGTGACGACGATGTCGCCCGGCTCTACACCAAGGTGGGATTCCGGCGAATCGGCACCGCCTGCATCGGCGAGCCGGCTGCGGCGACACTATGACCGGCGCCGGCGGCCCCGCCCGAGGGTGGCGAACACAACACCCAGCACGACGAGCAGCCCGCCGGCCAGTGCGATCCACATCACCGGCGTGCCCGTGATGGGCAGCCCGCCGCCCTGACCGCCGTCGCCGTCCGCCGGCTCGGTGACCACGTTCACCTTCCGGGCCGGTGTCTCGGCGTACGCGAGAGCCTGATCACCCGACACCCACGGCACCGGCGGGACGATGACCCGGTACTCCCGCGTGCCGGCAACGGCGACGGTGACCGAGTAGGTGCCGTCGGCCCGGCTCTTCGCCGTCGCGATCGTCTGCCAGGCGCTGCTCGCGGAGACGCGCCCCTGCAGCTTCAGAGCCCGGTCCGCGGTCGGCCACTCGGCGTCCTCACAGGCGGCCAGGTCGCAGCTGCGCAACAACTCGGTCGCCTTGCCCGTTCGGGCGAGACGGGCTGGGTGACGACCGGCTGATAGCGCGACGGGTCCTCGGCCGGCAGGTCGAGCGGGTCACCCGGATTGGAGTCGATGTACGCGCCCGGCACCCACCAGAACCGGACCGAGCCGTCGATCTGAGGCACGGCACTGGTGATCCGGGCCGGCACCGTACGGTCGGTGTCGAACTCCGGCGAGAAGGCCGGCTCGCTCAGCTCGTTGCCGTCCGCGTCGACCACCACCCCCGGATCCGGTAGTCGACGTCGAACAGGCCCGTGTCCAGCACGACCCGGTTCGGCTGCCCGGGTTCGGTGAACTGACCGGCCAGGTTCGCCGGTTCGCCGTCCACCGGCTCGATGTCGATCCGGTTGCGGTAGTCGCCCGCCTCGTCCCAGGTGACCGCGAAGTTGCGGTGCTCGGCCGAGGCCCAGGCGAGCTGCACATCGGTGGGCGCGGGCTCGGTGGGCGCCAGGGCCACCGGAGCGGGGATCGTGGCCAGCACGGCCGCGAGGTTGGCGAGCACGGGCGGATCGTAACGACGCCACGGCTCCGTGGCGACCCGCTCGGCTAATCCGGAGGGCGCCAATCCGCGAACGGCGCGCTGAGGATCCGAGGACGCATGTGGTTGAGCGCCGCGTCGCGGGCGCGCAGGGCCAGGCGTCCGCGGGCCTGCACCACGGCCGACATGCGGCGGGTCTGGCGGACGACTGTCGTCGCGCGGGGCTGGCGCAGGCGGCTGTAGGCCTCGAGGGCGGCGGTCAGCGCGGGGCCCGGCGCGGCCTCGCCGGCCAGCGCGCGCAGGGTGGCGGCGTCCTCGAAGGCGAGGCAGGCGCCCTGGCCGAGGTGGTGCGGCATGGCGTGGGCGGCGTCGCCGAGCAGGACGACCCCGCCCGGGCCGGACGGGAAGGCGTACGACCGGGGAAGGGGACGCAGTTCGCGGACCTCTTGCGGGACCAGCTCGTCGGCGTGAGTGGCGGCCAGCAGCTCACCCACCGGCGGATGCCAGTCGGCGAACCAGCGGCGCAGCAGCTCGAGCTGGGTGGCCGGCGATTCGGGGCGGGGCGCGCCGGCCGCCGTGGCGACCCAGTAGACGCCGCCCTGGCCCGCGGCCCGTTCGCCCAGCGGGATCGACACGAACCGGTAGCCGGCGCCCAGGGTCTCGCCGCCGGCGGACTGGCCGGCCGGCGGCACCCGGTAGCCCGGGATGACGGCCTGCCACGCGGCGAAACCGGAGCCGACCGCGGCCGACTCGGGGGCGAGCGTGCGGCGCAGCGTGCTGTCGATGCCGTCGGCCGCGACCACCAGGTCGGCCTCGATCTCGGTGCGGCCGTCGCCGATCACCGGCCGCAGGCCCGGACCGGTGCGGATCGTCGTGACCGCGAATCCCGTCCGGATCTCGACCAGGTCGCCGAGGCCGGCCATCAGGGCGTCGTAGAGATCTTCCAGGTGTACGGCGCCGGGAGCCGGACCGGCGCCGCCGGAACGCGGCGTGACCAGCCACTGGCCGTCGGGGCGGCGCACGCCGCCGTCGGGCAGCGGGCAGGCGATCGCCGACCAGCCGCCCTCGGCGTCGAGGGACTCGAGCGCGCGACGGCCGTTGGGCCACAGCACCAGCGCGGTGGGCGGCGCGGCCACCCGCTCGCCCCGTTCCAGCAGCACGACGTGCCAGCCGCTACGGGACAGGGCACCCGCGGTGGCCAGTCCGGCCAGGCCCGCGCCGACGACGACCGCGGTGCGCACCCGGGTCAGTGTTCGTCGCTGCGGGACTCCGGCTCGGCGTCGCCGCCTTCCCGACCGGCGCCGGCGGCGTGGCCGGTGGCGAGCAGGGCGGCGCCGTTGCCCGCGGGGCCGGCCGGGTCACGCTCGGCCGGGTGGCCGCCGGCGGCGATCTCCTCGGCCATGTCGGCCGGGGTGTCGGGCGGCAGGATTCCCGTACGGCGGTAGGCCTGGAACCTCGCCTCGCTGACCACCTGGTAACCCTTGGGCGTGGCATCGCGCGTCGACTCGGCCGCCGTCACGTCGACCTGGGAGACGTCGCTCGCCGCGGACGGCTCGGGCTCGACCTCGGGCGCGTCGTCGGGCACCACATAGGCGCGCGGGCCGCGGACGATCAGGAAGTAGATGAGCGCGCCCAGGAAGACGACGACCGAGGTGACCACGTTGAGCCGCACGCCGAACAGGCGGTTCGCCTCGTCGACACGCAGCATCTCGATCCACACCCGGCCCACCGTGTAGGCCATCACGTACAGCGCGAAGGCCCGGCCGCGGCCGAACTTGTACTTGCGGTCGGCCAGCCACACCAGCAGCGCCACACCCAGGTTCCAGAGCAACTCGTAGAGGAACGTCGGGTGGTAGAGGTCGGGCAGCGTCACCGCCTGCCCGTCGATGCGGGTGGCGTGGCCGGGGTTCGACCTGTCCATGTCGTGGACCTCGAGACCCCACGGCAGCGTGGTGACCTTGCCGTACAGCTCGTTGTTGAACCAGTTGCCGACCCGGCCGATCGCCTGCGCCACGGCGAGGCCCGGGGCCAGCGCGTCGGCGACCAGGCCGAGGGTCAGCCCCAGCTGGCGGGCGCCGAGCCAGGCGCCGACCGCACCGCCGAGCACCGCGCCCCAGATGCCGAGGCCGCCCTCCCAGATGTAGAGGGCACGGACCGGGTCGCCACCGGCGCCGAAATAATCCTGCGGCGAGGTGGCCAGGTGGTAGAGCCGGGCGCCGACGATGCCGAACGGCACCGCCCACACCGCGATGTCGAGGGAGGCCCAGCGGGCGACACCCCGGCTGCGCATCCGATATTCCATGATCAGGCAGGCGGCGACGATGCCCAGGACGATGCAGATCGCATACGCCCGCACGGGCAGGCCGAGCAGGTGCCAGACGGAGATTGTCGGACTGGGGATTGCGGCGAGGTCCACGGGTGCAGGCTACCGGTTTTACTTCGCCGGGTTACGCACACCCTCAGCCAGTTCCGCGCTCAGCGCGCCTTCGCCGGGTTGCGCACGCCCTCGGCCAGTTCCGCGCTCAGCGCGCGAAGCCGCGACAGGCCGGTGGCGCGGTCGGGCGCCTCGAGCACACAGCGGATGAGCGCGCTGCCGACGATCACCCCGTCGGCGAAGCCGGCCACCTCGGCCGCCTGGGCGCCGGTGCCGACGCCCAGACCGACACCCACGGGCATGTCCGGGTTGGTGTGGCGCACCCGATCGACCAGCTCCGGCGCCTGCGAGGACACCGAGGTGCGCGCGCCCGTGACGCCCATCAATGCGGTGGCGTAGACGAAGCCGCGGCAGTGGGCGACGGTCATCGCGAGGCGTTCGTCGGTCGAGGACGGCGACACCAGGAACGTACGGTCGAGACGGTGCTCGTCGGCGGCGGCGATCCACTCGGCCGCCTCGTCCGGGATCAGGTCGGGCGTGATCATGCCGGTGGCGCCGGCCGCCGCCAGATCGCGGGCGAACGCGTTCACACCGTACTTCTCGATCGGGTTCCAGTAGGTCATGAGCACGACCGTGGCCCCGGCGCTCGCGACCGCGTCGATGATCCGCAGCGTGTCGCGGGTGCGCACGCCCCGGCTGAGCGCGATGTCGCTGGCCCGCTGGATCACCGGGCCGTCCATCACCGGGTCGGAGTAGGGCAGCTCGACCTCGATGACGTCGCAGCCGGCCTCGTGCATCGCGATCATCGAGGCGATGCTGTCGTCCACGGTCGGGAAGCCGGCCGGCATGCAGCCGACCAGCACGGCCCGATCTTCGGCCTTGGCCTTGTGGAAGACCTCGGCGATGCTCACGCGTTCTCCCCCGGGACGATCGCCTCGACCGGGTCGAGGATGCCGAAGTAGGCGCCCGCGGTGTGGACGTCCTTGTCGCCGCGGCCGGACAGGTTGACCAGGATCGTCGGCGTGCGGCCCAGCTCGGCCCGCAGCTGCGGCACGATGCGGGCGGCGCCGGCCAGCGCGTGCGCGCTCTCGATGGCCGGGATGATGCCCTCGGTGAGGCAGAGGAGCTGGAACGCGGCCATCGCCTCGTCGTCGGTCACCGGCTCGTACTCGGCCCGCCCGGTGTCGTGCAGCCAGGCGTGCTCGGGCCCGACCCCCGGGTAGTCGAGGCCGGCCGAGATCGAGTGCGACTCGACGGTCTGCCCGTCGGAGTCCTGCAGGACGTACGTGCGAGCGCCGTGCAGCACGCCGGACGAGCCGCCGGTGATCGACGCCGCGTGCCGGCCGGTGGCCACGCCCTCGCCGCCCGCCTCGAACCCGTACAGCTGCACGGACTCGTCGGGGACGAACGCGTGGAAGATGCCGATCGCGTTGGATCCGCCGCCCACGCACGCGGCCACCACGTCGGGCAGCCGGCCGAGCTGGGCCAGGCACTGGGCCCGGGCCTCGATGCCGATACCGCCCACGAAGTCGCGCACGATCTCGGGGAACGGGTGCGGGCCGGCCGCCGTGCCCAGCAGGTAGTGCGTGGTGTCGACGCTGGCCACCCAGTCGCGCAGCGCCTCGTTCAGCGCGTCCTTCAGGGTGCGCGAGCCGTTGGTGACCGGCACGACCGTGGCGCCGAGCATGCGCATCCGGGCCACGTTGAGCGCCTGCCGCTCGGTGTCCATCTCGCCCATGTAGACGACACACTCGAGGTCGAGCAGGGCGGCCGCGGTGGCCGAGGCGACGCCGTGCTGGCCGGCGCCGGTCTCCGCGATCACCCGGGGCTTGCCCATCCGCTTGGCCAGCAGGGCCTGGCCCAGCACGTTGCGCACCTTGTGGGCGCCCGTGTGGTTCAGGTCCTCCCGCTTGAGCAGGATCTCGGCGCCGAGCCGTTCGGAGAGCCGCTCCGCCCGGTAGAGCAGCGACGGGGTCCCCGCGTAGTTGACCAGCAGGCTCTCGAACTCGGCCTGGAAGACCGGGTCGGTCTTGGCCGACCGGTACGCGGCGTCGAGCTCGTCCAGCGCCCGGACGAGGGCCTCCGGAACGAACCGGCCGCCGTACCGGCCGAAATGCCCGGACAGGTCGGGCAGCGTCGGCGCGCTCACCGGACCGGCCGCGGCGTCGCCGGGTGGTTGCCCGCGTTGACCAGCTCGGCCACGGCGTCGCGGGGCGACTTCTGGGTCACCAGCCCCTCGCCGACCAGCACGGCGTCGGCGCCGGCCGACGCGTACCGGATCAGGTCGTGCGGCCCGCGCACACCCGACTCGGCGATCTTCACGACGTTGTTGGGCAGCCCGGGCGCGATCCGCTCGAAGACCGACCGGTCGACCTCGAGCGTGCGCAGGTCGCGGGCGTTGACCCCGATGACCTTCGCGTTCGCCTCGAGGGCGCGGTCCGCCTCCTCCTCGTTGTGGACCTCGACCAGCGCCGTCATGCCGAGCGACTCGATCCGCTCGAGCAGGCCCATGAGCACGTTCTGCTCGAGCGCGGCCACGATGAGCAGCACCAGGTCGGCGCCGTGGGCGCGGGCCTCGTGCACCTGATAGCTGGAGACCACGAAATCCTTGCGCAGCACCGGAATCTGCACCGAGGCGCGCACGGCCTTCAGATCGTCGAGCGAACCGCCGAACCATCGGCCCTCGGTGAGCACGCTGATGCAGCGGGCGCCGCCCGCCGCGTACTCCCCCGCCAGTTCGGCCGGGTCGGGGATGTCGGCCAGCGCGCCCTTGGACGGCGACGACCGCTTCACCTCGGCGATCACGGCCACGCCGGGCTTGCGCAACGCCGCGTAGGCGTCGATGGCCGGTGGCGCTGCCGCCGCCAGCTCACGAACCTGCTCGAGCGGCACCTGCTCCTGCCGGGCCGCCACGTCCTCGCGCACACCGGCGAGGATCTCCTCCAGCACGTTCTGCGGTCCGCCAGAACCCGCTTCCGCCTGCTGTTCGGATGTCACGAAACGACTCCCCTCTCCGGGTGTCCTCCGACCGATGCTAGGAGGTCGCGGTCGCACAAGACCCCCCGGGGTATGGCGCGCCTCACCAGGTGGCCTGGGGCATAATGCCGCCTGCCCGGGTGCGCGCTGTCTCTTCTGTCACAGCAGCCACAGGCCCGCCGGCGCGTTGTGCAGGGGCACCTCATCTGATCGGTGGACCCCCACCGCGCGTAAACGCGACCGTCACTCACCGGAAATACGGACCGTTCATGATGAGTCCCAGGCAGACTGGTCGAGGCGTCACGCACGCCGGCCAGCCCAGAGCGATCGATGTGGAGTTTCCCGTGGCCGCCATCCGGACCGCTCCGACCGAGCCCGTCGGATTCGCGAATGTCTCCCGCGCCCTCGTCTCCGTCGCCGCCGACCTCGTCATCGGCGTGCAGCGCCGGGTGGTGGGCGACGACAAGGTACGCACCGCCCGCGACAACGCCTGGGCGGCGACTCTGGAGAATCGTGCCCAGCACGAGGCCCAGGCCGAGCTGACCCGCGAGGTCGCGGCCATGGTCGCCCGCCGCAGCCTGGTGCGGGCCCGCTAGCTCGGTCGGATCGTCTAGTCGGTCGGATCGTCCCCGCGGTCCAGGGAGTCCCAGGCCGCACGGTTGTCGACCGGCTTGGTGTTGAGGCCGGCGGGCGCGGGCGCTTCGGCCGGGGCCGAGGGCTTCCGGTCGTACCGGGCCGACATGCGCGGCCACAGATGTCCCTGACGCGCGGCCGTGAGCCCACCCAGCGCGATGATCGCGCCGCCGAAGGCGCAGGCCACCGGCCACACGGTGCCGCCCGCACCCGCCTCGCCGGTGTCGAGACCGGCGCGGCCGGCGATCGCGGCGACAGCCACCCCGGCACCCACCAGCACGAGCAGGCCGCCCAGGCCGCGGCGCAGCCAGCCGTGCGTGGCGAGCAACGCTCCCGTGCCGGCCAGGCCGACCAGCGCCAGGCCGATCAGCCACGGCGCGATGTCGGTGCCGGTCGCGACCGTCCGCAGGTCGGACAGACCCGGCCGCGGGGTCACCTGCACGGACCAGGTGCGGGTGGCGCCGTACGCCGCCAGGCCGGCCCCGGCCAGACAGGCCAGCAAGGACAAGAGGTACGAACGTCGGTTCATCGGGCGGCGCGCAGGGTCTCCGCCGAGGCGATCGCGGCCAGGACAGCCGCCGCCTTGTTGCGGGTCTCCTGCTCCTCGGCCGCCGGATCGGAGTCGGCCACGATGCCCGCCCCGGCGCCTACGTAGGCGACGCCGTCCTTGAGCAGGGCGGTGCGGATCGCGATCGCCATGTCCATGTCGCCCGCGAAACCGAAGTAGCCGACCGTGCCGCCGTAGAGGCCACGGCGGGTCGGCTCGAGTCCCTCGATGATCTCCATGGCGCGTACCTTCGGCGCACCCGACAACGTGCCCGCCGGGAACGTCGCCGCCAGCGCGTCGAACGCCGACCGGTCGTCGCGCAGCTCGCCGGTCACCGTCGAGACGATGTGCATGACATGGCTGTAGCGCTCGATGCGGGCGAACTCGGGCACCTCGACCGACCCGGCCCGGCACACCCGGCCCAGGTCGTTGCGGCCCAGGTCGACCAGCATGACGTGCTCGGAACGTTCCTTCGGGTCGGCCAGCAGCTCGGCGGCCAGGGCGTTGTCCTGCTCCGGGGTGGCGCCGCGCCAGCGGGTGCCGGCGATCGGGTGCAGCAGGGCGCGGCGGGTGCCCCCCTCGTCGGCGCTGACCTTCAGGTGCGCCTCGGGCGAGGACCCGACGATGTCGAAGTCGTCGAATCGCAGGAGATACATGTACGGGCTGGGGTTCGTCGCCCGCAGCACGCGGTAGACGTCGAGCGGGTCGGCGTCGGTGGGCCGCTCGAAACGCTGCGCGACGACGATCTGGAAACACTCGCCGGCCCGGATCGCCTCCTTGGCCTCGTCGACCGCCTTTTGATATTCGCCCGGCGCCGTACGGCTCACCGGCTCACCGGCCCGCCGGCGCTCCACCATGGAGATCATCGGTGGCGTGGGCCGCGACAACGCCGTGGTCATCGCGTCCAGCCGGCCGACCGCGTTGTGATACGCGGCGAGCTTGGCCCGCTCGTCGGCGTCCTCGGCCAGCACCGCGTTGGCGACCAGGATCGCCGAGCCGTCGTAGTGGTCGAGCACAACCAGGTCGGTGGCGAGCATCATGCCCAGCTCGGGCAGGGCCAGGTCGTCGGTGGCCGACTGCGGCAGGCGCTCGAAACGGCGTACGAGGTCATAGCTGAGATAGCCGACCATGCCGCCGGTCAGCGGGGGCAGATCGTCCGGTGCCGGACCGTCGGCGAGCGCGGCCACGGTCTCGCGCAGCGCCACCACGGGGTCGCCGCCGAGCGGCACGCCCGCGGGCGGCGCGCCCAGCCAATGCGCCTCGCCGTCCCGCTCGACCAGCGTGGCCGCGCTGCGCACCCCGACGAACGAATACCGCGACCAGGCCGCCCCGGACGGGCCCGCGCCCTGCTCGGCCGACTCGAGCAGGAAGGTGCCCGGGCCGCCGGCCAGCTTCGTGTAGACGCCGACCGGGGTCTCGCCGTCGGCCAGCAGCCGGCGGGTGACCGGCACGACCCGGCGGCGCTGCCGCAGGAACTCCGCCTCGTCGGGGAAGACGGCGCCGGTGGTCACGACTGCTCCGCGTTTCTCGCCGGGTGCAGCTCGCCGTCTTTCGCCTGGGGCAGCTCGTCGCCGTTCGTCAGGGGCAGCTCGTCGCCGTTCGTCAGGGGCAGCTCGTCGCCGTTCGTCAGGGGCAGCTCGTCGAAGAAGCAGGTGTGCTTGCCGGTGTGGCAGGCGGCGCCGGTCTGATCGACGGTGACCAGCAGAGCGTCGCCGTCACAGTCGAGGGCGACGCCACGCACGTGCTGGTGGTGACCGGAGGTCGCGCCCTTCACCCAGTACTCCTGCCGGCTGCGCGACCAATAGGTCGCCCGCCCGGTGGTGAGCGTGCGGTGCAACGCCTCGTCGTCCATCCAGGCCAGCATCAGCACGTCGCCGCTGCCGTGCTCCCGCACGATCGCCGCGACAAGCCCCTCGGGGGTGCGCTTGAGCCGGGCCGCGATGGCCGGATCCAATTCGGTCTTGACTGCCACGCGATCAATTCTCCCCCATCGCCCGAAGTCACCCGAGTCCGCCCGACGCCCCGGCTCGGGCGGGTCGCGCGCTGCGAACTCGGCCCCCGCGATCCGGGCTTGCCGTTTACGTCACCCCGAGCCGTCCCACCCCGGCCGGCGGCGCCCGAGCCGTCCTGCGCGCTCGGCGGCGCCCGAGCCGTCCTGCACGCCCGGCGGCGCCCGAGCCGTCCTGCGCGCCCGGTGAGGCCGGCCGAAGATCCGTATCGGGAGCAGCCGCCGTCTACGCCCCCCACCCAGCCCACCCGCCCAGGGTGGCGGACTCTACGACTTTTCGTTGGCCGGCGGAGTCGGTCATCCACAGTCGTGAGCCTGTCCTGTGCGCACAGCGGAGTGATCCCGGCGCGCCGGCCCCGGGCGTGGGCAGCGTGGTAGCCCTGTGTGCAAGCCGCGGGGCGGTCCGCGGAAGGCCCACGATCCGGGCACGGGTAGTGCCGTTGGACCGGCTGTTCGGTACCGTCGTCGTGCGTTGCACCCAGCCAGGGGTGCTCATGACCGCCTCCCGAGAGGGTTCCCGCAGCTCAGAAGAGCGGGTGGCGGAGCCGCAGCGACGGGAGTCTCAAACCGATGGAGCCGACGTCCAACCCCGACAACGCTCGGTCGACGCGGGGGCTGGCCCGATTCTGGCCGGTGAGCCGCGACGGCGAAGGCGAAGCGGAAGCGTCCGATTCGTCCGCGATGCCGGGCACACTTTCGGGTGAAACCGAGATGGTGGCGCTGGGCTCGCGGCGGAATTCGGACGGGCTCGGCGTGGAGGGCCCGGTCAGCGGGCCGCCCGGCATCAGCCGGCCGACGACGGTGGAGAGCGGGCCCGTCGGGCCACGGCTGCCGTTCGCGGCGGGAACTTACGGTCAAAGCAGCCCTTCAGCGGCGTACGAGTTCGGCGGACCCGCTTCCGGCGGCCCCCAACCGACCGCCGGCCCGGGACCGGCCAACAGCTCGGCCGGAGGGCTGACGCCCATCGGTGGACCTGGTGGCGGCACCGGTTCGGCTCACGGCAACGACGCGCTCACCGGGCCCGGCACCGGCACGGGCCCAGGTCGCAGCAAAGATCGGCTCGGCCCCGACAGCGGGCAGGGCGCTGACCGTCCGTTCGGCAGTAGTGACCCCGGGCGGAGCGATGATCCCCTGGGCACCGACAGGTCGCTCGGCGACGCCGGACAGCTCGGCAGTAACGATTCCGGCCGCGGTGACGTCCGGCGCGGCGCCGATGGTTCGCTCGGTTCCGATGACCCACCGACCTCCGACGGCCCGATCGGGGGCAACGATGCGGCTCGCGGCGGGGATCCGATCGGCTCGCGCGGTCACAACGGGGCGTTCGGGGGCGACCGCTCGGCTCGGAGCGGCGGGCGTAGCCCGTTCGGCGAGCTCGGGTCGCGCGGCACGTGGGACGGGTTCGGGCCGACCAGTGAGCACAGCACTCTCGGCGAGAACACCTCCGGCCGCGGGAACGCCGGTAGTAGCGGCTCGCCCGATCGGAACGGCTCGGACGACGAGCGAAGCCCGTTCAGCGCCGATGGCGCCTTCGGTGTGCCGCAGCAGGGCACCGGCGCGCATGCGCCCGGCCCGGTCAGCGGGGCGCCCAGTTCCGTGAGCGGGCCACCCGCGTCCTGGAACAGGCCGTCCGGGCCGGTGAGCGGCCTTCCCTCGTCCGGAAGCAGGACGTCGGAACCCGCGAGCACGCCGTCCGAGGCCTTGACCAGGCGATCCGGCCCCGTGAGCATGCCATCGGAATCCGCAAGCACGCCGGCGGAAGCGTCGAGCACGCCATCCGAGGCCTCGACCAGGCGGCCCGAAGCCGGGAGCGCGCCATCCGAAGCCCCGCGCTGGCCATCCGAAACCGGGAACACGCCGCCCGAAGCCTCAAGCTGGCAGCCCGAAGCCGGGAGCACGCCGTCCGAAGCCTCAAGCTGGCAGCCCGAAGCCGGGATCGCGCCACCCGAAGCGGAAAGCAGGTCGTTCGAAGCCGTGGACGGGCCGTCATCGCCCGTAAGCGGCGTGCCGACGCGGGCCGGTACGGCGCCGGGGCCGGTCAGTACTCCTCCGGGGCAGGTCAGTGCACCGCCGGCGGTCCACGGGCCGGTGGACCGCGATTCTGATCACTCCCCCGCTTCTGGGAACGGCGGCGGGGAACGGGCGGCCGTAGAGTCCGGGCTGGGCAACCCTTGGGACCGCGAGTTCGGGGGCTTCGGGCTGGGCGGGCGCAACAGCCGGTTCCTGTTCGGCGGACGCAACACGGCCGAGCCACGGCCCGGCCTCAACGGGCACGGGCACGGCGAGGTCAACGGCCGGTCCGCAGGTCCGGATCTGCCGGGCGCCGGGCACGGCGAAGCGAACGGCCGGTCCGTGGGCTCGGATCTGCCGGGCGCCGGGCACGGCGAACTGAACGGCCGGTCTACGGGCTCGGATCTGCTGGGCACCGGGCGCGGCGAGGTCAACGACCGGGCCGCGGGCCCGGACCTGCCGGGCGCCGGGCACGGCGAAGTGAACGGCTGGGCCGCAAGTCCGGGCCTGCCGGGCGCCGGCCACGGGGAGGGGCCCGGGCAACGGGAACCGCGAGACGAGAACGGGCGTGATGACATGAACGGACGGGCCGGATTCTCCGGTGTTCCGACCTCCGGCGCCGGACCGGCGGCGCCGATCTCCGGGCCGGGCGCCGGAACCGACGACCGGCCCAGCCGTCGCGAGACCGGCGAGCCCACCGGCCGCCGGGCCGCCCCGGGTCTCGGGGCCGACGACGCGGGGCGCCCGGCCTTCGGGGCTCCGGAAGCTGACGCGCCGACCGGTCGGCGCGCCTTCGGTGTCGACGAGGAGGCCCCGGGCCGCCGCAGCATTCCCGAGGACGACCCGCGCCGGGCCGCCGCCGGGTGGGCCTCGGTGCCGACCTCGACTCATCCGATCGTCGGGCCGACCTCGGCCCCGCCGGTCTCGGCCCCGCCGTCCTCGGGTGCGCCGGTTTCCGGTGCGCCGATCTCGAGCGCGCCGGTCTCGGCCTCGCCCGTGTCCGGCGGGCCGGTCTTCGGCGCCACGTTCGGCCAGCCCCCGTCGTACACCCCCGCCCTGCCTGATCCGGCGGCCGGGCCCGTGTCGGGCGTTCCGGCGCCCCGGGCCGCGGTCAGCATCCCGGTGCCGGTGGCCAAGCCGCAGCCTCAGCCGGCCGACGAGAAGCCCTCGGTCAGCATCAGCTTCGGCGACGTGCTGGGCGACGAGACGGACAAGCGCCGGTCGGCCAGCCTCGAGGACGCCGAGCCGGTGCGCCGCGGCCGGCGGGCTGCCCCGGACGGGCCGGAGGCCGACGACGCCCCGCTGCGCCCGGGCGATGTCGCGGCCGGTCACATCGCGTTCTGGGACGACGACGCGGTCCGTCACTTCCGAGCGGCCTGGCACGAGGTCAAGGCGGAGTTCGTCGACGATCCCGAGACGGCTCTGACCCGGGCCCACGACCTGCTCACGGACGCGGTCAACGAGCTCACCGAGGCGTTGCTGGCCGAGCGCGACGAGCTCGACCCGTTGCGGGGCAGCGGCACGCCCGACACCGAGAGCATGCGGATGGCGATGCGCGGCTACCGGGAGTTCCTGGACCGGATCCTGGCCCTCTGAGCCGGTAGAGAAGAACCCCCGTACCCGTACGAAAGGGTCGGGGGTCTTTTTCTGCCCGAGGAATTCATCTAGCGTTGAATTCATTGCTCGATGAATTTTCTGGAGGAAACGATGGACAACGCGATAGAGGTGCGCACTCTCGTCGTCGAGCGCGGGAAGAGGACGGTGCTGAACGGCATCTCGTGCGACATCCCGGCCGGCAGCGTGACGGGCCTGCTCGGCCCCAGCGGCAGCGGCAAGACCACCCTGATCCGGGCGATCGTCGGCGTCCAGATCGTCCGGTCGGGCACGGTGACGGTGCTCGGCCGTCCCGCGGGCAGCGCTCCCCTGCGGCGCGAGCTGGGCTATGTCACCCAGGCCCCGAGCGTGTACGCCGACCTTTCCGTACGAGAGAACGCCCGTTACTTCGCCGCCCTGCGCGGCCTCGGATCCGTCGAGGCCGACCGCGCGATCACCGACGTGGGACTGGCCGGCGCGCGCAACCAACTGGTCGGCAACCTTTCCGGCGGCCAGCGCAGCCGGGCGTCGCTGGCCTGCGCGCTCATCGGCGACCCGAAGCTGCTGGTGCTCGACGAGCCGACCGTCGGACAGGACCCCGTGCTGCGGGCCGACCTGTGGACGCGCTTCCACGAGCTGGCCGCGGCCGGCGCCACGCTGCTGGTCTCGAGCCACGTGATGGACGAGGCCGGCCGCTGCGACCGCCTGCTGCTCGTCCGCGAGGGCCGGCTGATCGGCGACGACACCCCGGCCGCGATCCGCGCGCGGTCCGGCACCGACGACCTCGAGGAAGCCTTCCTGCGGCTGATCCGCCGGCTCGACGAGGTGGCGGCGTGAGCGAGGCAACCGCAGGACCACGAGCGCACGACACAGGAGGAACAGCATGAGCCCGCACATCACTCTGGCTACCGCCGGGCGCATCCTGCGACAGCTGCGGCACGACCGGCGTACGGTCGCGCTGCTCCTGGTCGTGCCGGCGCTCCTGCTGACGCTGCTCTATTTCATGTACGACGGGTCGGGCGCGACGTTCGACCGGATCGCCCTGATCATGCTCGGCATCTTCCCGTTCGTGATCATGTTTCTGGTGACCAGCATCGCCATGCTCCGCGAGCGCACCTCCGGCACCCTGGAACGGCTGCTCACCACCCCGCTCGGCAAGCTCGACCTGCTGTTCGGGTACGGCCTCGCGTTCGGTCTGGCGGCCGCGCTGCAGGGGGCGGTCGCCACCGGGGCCGCGTACTGGCTGCTCGGTCTGCAGACGACCGGGAACGCCGGACTGGTCGTGCTCATCGCGGTCGTCAACGCCGTGCTCGGGGTGGCGCTCGGCCTGTTCTGCAGCGCTTTCGCCCGTACGGAATTCCAGGCCGTACAGTTTCTCCCGGTGGTCGTGGTGCCGCAGATCCTGCTGTGCGGGTTGTTCGTGCCGCGCGAGCAGATGGTCGGCTGGCTCGAGGGCATCAGCAACGCGTTGCCGCTGACCTACGCGATCGAGGCGCTCGCCCAGGTGGGCATCTCGGCCGACACGACCGCCACGATGTGGCGCGACCTGGTGATCGTGGCCGGGGCGACGGTGATAGCGCTCGTGCTCGCCGCCGCGACCCTGCGCCGGCGCACCCCCTGAGGAGTTCGGATTGGTCAGGCGCAGCGGGCGGCGTCCCGGCAACCAGGACACCCGTACGTCCATCCTGGAGGCCGCCCGGGCGAGCTTCGCCGAGAAGGGGTACGACAAGGCGTCGATCCGTGCCATCGCTGGTGACGCCGGCGTCGATCCGGCGCTGGTGCACCACTATTTCGGGACCAAGGAGAAGCTCTTCCTGGCCGTGATGGACGCGCCGATCAACCCCGGCGAGCTGATCCCCCAGGCGCTGGAGGGCCCGCGCGAGCATGCCGGCGAACGGCTGATCCGGCTCGCGATCGGCGTGTGGGACTCACCCGCCGGCACGGCGGCGCTGGCCGTCTTCCGCTCGGCGCTGAGCAACGAGTGGACCGCTCGCCTGCTGCGCGAGTTCGTGGTGACCCAGATCCTGCGCCGCGCGGTCGGCGAGATCATCGAGGACCAGGCCGAGGCCCCGATGCGTACGGCGTTGGTAGCCACGCAGATGGCAGGCACGATGGTGGCCCGCTACGTCCTCAGGATCGAGCCGCTGGCCAGCGCCGACGTCGACACCATCGCGGCGGCCGTCGGCCCCAACATCCAGCGCTTCCTGACCGAGCCGATGCCCGAGGTCTTCAAGCAGTCCTAGGCCAGGCGGCCATGGCCAGATCCGCGGTGTCGGTGTCCGCCGCGGTGGCGCCGTCCCGGGCCCGCTGGGACATGCCGTGCATGACAGTGGTGAACTACGCGGCCAGCTTCCGGGGGTCGGCGGTCGCCGGGATCTCGCCCTTGTCCCGAGCGGTCGTCAGGCGCTTCTCGACGCCTCGGGCGGCACCGCGCTCTGAGCGCGGCCCCGCCCGCCGGCGCTCAGTCGGTGCAGCGGTGGCAGAGCACCGGGTGCAGCAGGTGGGCCAGATCGTGGCGGTCGGTCACCGGGCGCGGGAAGGCGAGGCGGGCCAGCTTGTCGTCGAGCCGGACCATGAAGCCGTACCGGTCCATGCGGACGACGCGGGGCTCGGCGACCGGCTGGAACGTCTTGCCGAGCTGGCGGCGCACATAGGCGCTCATCTCGGCCTCGTGGTGGTCGAGCAGGTCGGCGATCAAGTCGAACTCGATGCGGCAGAGCGGGTCGGGCGTCGACTCGGCGAACTCGTCGACATCGACGTCGTGCAGGTTCTCGTTGCGCTCGTAACGCACCTCGGCGACGTCCATGCGGTGCAGCACCTGGCCCTCGCCGACGTCGAGCAGGTCGCCCGAGGCATCGACCTCGGCGTAGTCGAGCGCCGCGGCCCGGGCCTCGTCGCCCTCGAGCACGGTGGCCCAGCCCGAGATCCACACGCGGCCGAGCGCGGGCGAGCCGGCCATCGGCGGCACGTCGGAGATGTCGAGCACCATCGCGGTGTCGTCGGTGCCCTCCTGAGGGCGAAGTGCGGCGGCGAACGCGCCGTCGCTGGGCGAGAGCAGGAGCACCCGGCCGTTCGCGTCCGTGACGTGCCGCACGGGGAGCGGCCCCGGGCGGCAGGCGACGTGCGCGACGCCGGGGAGGTGACCGGCGGCGAGCGTACGCGCGATCTCGGCGTGGGTGGGCTGCATGGTGACGACCTCCGGGCCTACGTTAGGCTTGCCTTAGTAAGGTGAGGCTAACCGTAACACCGGCCTCGAGCGCAAGTTGACTCGGAGACTTCATGAACAACTCCCGACCCAAGGCCAAGCTCTCCCGGGCGCTCGGCATCCCGCTGACGCCGAAGTGCGTGAAGTACTTCGAGAAGCGGCCGTTCCCGCCGGGTGTGCACGGACGTTCCCGCCGCAAGGCCTCGGACTACCAGGTCCGGCTGCTCGAGAAGCAGCGCCTGCGGCACCAGTACAACATCAGCGAGTCCCAGATGCGGCGGGCGTACGACGACGCCCACCGCGCCGAGGGCAAGACCGGCGAGACGATGGTCACCCTGCTCGAGCGCCGCCTCGACGCCACCGTGGTGCGCGCGGGTCTGGCCCGCACCATCTACCAGGCGCGCCAGCTCGTCGTGCACGGCCACTTCACGGTCGACGGCAAGAAGGTCGACCGGCCGGCCTACCGGCTCAAGCCGGGCCAGGTCGTCGAGGTCCGCGAAAGCAGCCGGCAGAAGCCGCCGTTCCAGATCGCGGCTACCGGGGCTCACCTTGACGGGCCTACGGCGCCCTACCTCTCGACTGTGCTTGAGGAGTTGCGCACCACCTTGATTCGGCTGCCGGAGCGCTCGGAGATCCGCGTGACTTGTGACGAGCAGCTCGTGGTGGAGTTTTACGCGCGCTAGATGTAGGTGGGCTGGTTTCCCCGGCGCCAGATCTGGGTGGGCTGGTTTTCCCGGCGCCAGATCTGGGTGGGCTGGTTTTGCGTGGGTGGTGCCGTGGCGTGACTAGCCCCACTGTGCTTATGGCGTCGCTTCGCGCCGCGGCGATCGCCCCTTTTAGCTGGTGAGGAGGCAGTCGGTTTTCCGCCGCCGCAAACCCCGCGGCGTCGGAAAACCGCCTGCCTCCTCACCAGCGGGGCGATCGCGGGTTGCTCACACTGGTGGGGCGCACGAGAAAAATAGGGTGTCGCGGGGTCGAATCACACAAGTGGGGCGCAGGAGAACTAGCGGGTTTGTTCCAACCAGCTCGCGTAAAGCTTGGCGTAGATCGAATCCACGTCTGTGATCAGTTCCGAATGCGGGCCGCGTTGGACGACGCGGCCCGCATCCACGACTATGACCTCGTCGGCGGCCTGGGCTGTGGACAACCGGTGCGCGATGGCGACGGTCGTCCGGCCCCGGGTGACTGTGTCCAGGGCCCGTTGCAGGCGTACCTCGGTGGCTGGGTCTACCGCGCTTGTGGCCTCGTCGAGTACCAGCAGGTCGGGGTCGGCTACGTATGCGCGTACCAGTGCTACCAGCTGACGCTCGCCTACGCTCAGTGCCTCGCCGCGCTCTCCTACCGGGGTTTCCATGCCGTTCGGGAGGGTGGCCAGCCAGTCTGACAGGCCCAGTTCGGTGAACGCCGTTGCCAAGTGGCCGTCGGTCAGGGTGGGGTCGGCGAAGCGGATGTTCTCGGCGATCGTGGCGTCGAACAGGAAGCCGTCCTGAGGCACCATCACCACGCGTGAGCGCAGGGCCGAGAACCTTACGTTTCTCAGTGGCGTTCCGGAGAGCAGCACTTCGCCCTCTGCCGGGTCCATCAGGCGGGTGAGCAGCTTGGCGAACGTGGTCTTGCCGCTTCCGGTCTCGCCGACCACAGCCACCTTCGTACGCGGCTGAATCTCGAGGTCTACGTCTGCGAGCACGATCGGGCCGCCGGGGTAGCGGAACGACACATCTGCGAATTGCACCGAGAGCGGGCCGGCCGGCAGGTCTACGCCTACCTCGTCGGGGTCCTTGACGTCGGGTTCCAGGTCGAGCACGTCGAGCACGCGCCGCCAACCGGCCACCGCGTTCTGGGCCTCGTTGAGCATGTCGGTGGCGATCTGCACGGGCTGGATGAACAGCGTCACCAGGAACAGGAACGCGGTGAGCCGGCCCACGGTCAGGCCACCGTCCACCCCGATGAGCACGCCGACCACCACGACCCCGGCCAGGGCCAGGCCGGCCCCGATCTCGCCGCTGCTGAAGCTGGTCACGCTGGTGCGCATGGCCTTGCGCTGGGACACCTCGAGCCGCTCGATCGAGCTGTCGAGCCGCTTGCCGGTGCGCCCGGCCACGCCGTACGCCCGAATGACCACGGCCCCGACGACGCTCTCGGCGATGACGCCCAGCATGACGCCGGTCCGCTCGCGGACCGCGCCGTAGACGGCGGCCAGCCTCTTCTGAAACAGCCGGATGACGGCCACGGCCGGGCCGAAGGCGAGCAGCACCACGATCGTGAGCTGCCAGGAGTAGACGAACATCACGATTGTCGAGACGAGCAGCTGACCGCTGGCGAGCAGCAATTGCACGCCACCGGTCTGCAGGAACAGCGAGATCTGGTCGACGTCGCTGGTCACCCGGGACACCATCGTGCCGCGCCGCTCGGACTGCTGATGCAGCATCGACAGGTCGTGGATGTGCCGGAACGTGCGCGAGCGCAGCGCGCCCAGGGCGGTCTCGCTGACGGTGAACAGGCGCCGGGTCATCAGGTAGCCGGCCACCGTCGAGATCATCAGCGCCACGAAGGTGAACGCCACGACCTCGGTCACGAACATCAGGTCGGGGCCGCCGGCGCCGCGGATGCCGTGGTCGATGCCCTGCTGCACGGCGATCGGCACCGCCACCCGGCCCGACATCTGCACCACGGCCAGGGCGATCGTGCCGCCCAGACCGGGACGCAGCTCGGGCGAGAGGGCAAGGCCGCGCTTGATCGTTGCGTACGTGCCGACGCTCATGCCTCGACCCTTTCGGCGTCGGCCTTTTCGATCTCGGCCTTTTCGTAAGCGGTCACGAGATCGACGTAGCCCGCGTGGGTGGCCAGCAGCTCGGTGTGGGTGCCGGTGGCCACGACCTTGCCCTGCTCCAGATAGACGACCTCGTCGGCCAGCGCGATCGTGGCCCGGCGGTACGCCACCACCAGGATCGACGCGCCCGCGTCACCGCCGCGCAGCGAGGCCAGGATCGCCGCCTCCACCCGCGGGTCGACGGCGCTCGTCGCGTCGTCGAGCACCAGCAACCGGGGAGCTCCAGCCAGGGCGCGAGCCAGCGTGAGGCGCTGCCGCTGCCCGCCCGAGAGCGAGGTGCCGCGTTCGCCGACCGCCGTGTCGAGCCCCTCGGGCAACTTCGCCACGAAACCGTCGGCCTCGGCCAGGCGCAGCGCGGCCCAGACGGCCTCGTCGTCGACGCCCTCCCGTTCGAGCGTGATGTTGCCCCGCACGGTGTCGTCGAAGATGAACGGCAGCTGCGGTACGAGGGCGGACGCGCTGGTCAGGCCGGCCTCACTGAGCTCGGGCAGGGGCGTGTCGTCCAGGCTGACCCGGCCCGCGCCGGGGTCGACGAGCCGCACGGCGAGCGACGCGATCGTCGACTTGCCGGAGCCGGTCGCGCCGACCAGGGCGACCGTCTTGCCCGGGGGCACGCGGAACGACACGTCCCGCAGGACCAGCGGACCGTCGCCGTACGCGAAATCGACCTTGTCGAAACGCAGCGTGGCCGGACCGCTCGCGGACGTGGTGGCCGAGCCGTAGGCGAGATCGCCCTCGGCCGCCAGCACGGACTGCACCCTGTCCCAGCCCGCGACGCTGCGCGGCAGTTCGCCGAGCACCCAGCCGATCGCGCGCACCGGGAACGCCAGCACGGTGAACAGGAAGGCGACGGTGACCAGCTCGGTCACGCTGATCGCGCCGTTCTGCAGCCGCCAGGCGCCGAGCAGCAGCACCGCGAGGGTGCCGACGCTGGGCAACGCGTCCATGATCGGGTCGAACAGGCCGCGCAGCCGGCCGACCGAGATCAGCGAGTCGCGCAGCTCGTCGACGAAGACCTTGAAGCGGCGGGACTCGTCCTCCTCGCGGCCCATGGTCTTGACCACCAGCGCGCCGTCGAAGCTCTCGTGCGCGACGGCGCTGACCTTCGCGCGCATCTGCTGCGCCCTGATCTGCCGCGGAGACATGCGCCGCGCGTAGAAGGTGTTCAGGGCGAACAGGACCGGGAAGAGGACGACGCCGACCATCGCGAGCACCCAGTCGGTGAGGAACAGCGCCACGACGGCGGCCAGGATCATCACGATCGTGCCGACCGCGAACGGCAGCGGCGCGATCGGCACGAAGGCCGCCTCGACGTCGGAGTTGGCGTTGGACAGCAGGCTGCCGGTGGCGTGCTGCTGGTGCCAGGCCGGGGGCAGCGACAGGTAGCGCCGGGTCACCGCGCGGCGGTAGCGGGCCTGCAGGCGGAACTGCATGTAGCCCGCGCCGAGGCGACGGCCGAAGATGGTCAGGACGCGCAGCGCGCTGAGGCCGAGGAAGACGGCGGCGATCAGGGCGAGCGTGCCGGCGCCGGTGGAGCCGGTGCTGAAGGCGGGCACGACGACACGGCCGATGACGGCGCCGACCACGTACGAGTTCGCGATGACGAGCAGGCCGAAGAGACTGCTGCCGGCCACGCCGACCGTGAACAGGCGCGGCTCGGTGCGAATCGCCTGGCCCAGCACCCCTAGTCCCCGTACCAGCACATCGCGGCTGGACCTGGTGCTCAAAATTCCTACCTGACTGGTAAGTGTTTGCCGGCGGTTCCGGCCTTACATACCCATCCTGCCGAACGGGGTCGCCGCAGTTCACCTTCGTAACATGTGTCTACGATCACGTTTGTGACCGCCTATGCCCAGCGTGAACGACGCCTGCTCGCCGACCTGCTCCTCCGGCTCGGCCCGGACGAGCCGACGCTCTGCGAGGGGTGGAGCACCCGTGACCTCGCGGCGCACCTGGTCGTCCGCGACCGCCGCCCCGACGCCGCGGCCGGCGCCATGATCGGCCCGCTCCGGAGCCATGGCGAGCGTGTGCGGCTGCGGACGGCCGCCCGCCCTTACGCCGACGTCGTGCACGAGGTGCGCACGCCACCGTGGTGGAGCCCGGTGAGCAATCGCCTGGTCGACGAGGCGGCCAACACGATCGAGTTCTTCGTGCACCACGAGGACGCGCGCCGCGCGCAACCGGACTGGGCGCCGCGCGAGCTCGATCCCGGCCTCGAGGCCGCCCTGTGGCGGAACGTGAAGCTCACCGGCCGGCTGGTCCTGCGGCGGTCCGGCGCGGCGGTCGAGGTCAGAGCCGGAGGGTACGGATCCTTCACGGTGGGCGACAACCCGGCGACCACGCTGACCGGCCCACCGGGCGAGCTCGCCATGTTCCTCACCGGCCGCCGGGACCACGCCCGCGTCACGATCGAGGGCGACGGCCTGCGGGACGCTCGGCTGGGCCTCTGATTGGCCCAATTGATCCGCCCTTGATTGGACCAAAACGCGAGCCAATGCGGCCCTAGCGTGGGCGCATGGCACAGAACTCCGGACTCTCCCTCGCCCAAGGGGCCGCACTCTGCGTGGGCGCCGTTCTCGGCACCGGCGTGATCTCCATGCCGGCCCTGGCGGCTGAGGTCGCCGGCCCCGCCTCCCTGGTCGCCTGGATCGGCCTGATCGTCCTCTCGGCTCCGCTGGCCCTGACCTTCGCGGCGCTGGGCGCCCGGCACCCGGACGGCGGCGGGGTGTCCACCTACGTCCGGCTGGCGTTCGGCCCCCGCCTCGGCGCGGCTGTGGGCTGGTGCTTCTTCTTCGCGGTGCCGCTCGGGGCGCCGGCTGCGACCGCCTTCGCCGGCGGTTACGTGGCCGACGTGGTCGGCGGCGGCCGCACCACGGTGCTGCTCACCTTCCTGGCCGTCGTCGGCGCGGTCTTCGTCATGAACTGGTTCGGGCTGCGCGTCACGGGGCGCGTCCAGCTCGCGCTCACGGGCGTGCTGGCAGCGCTGCTGCTGGTCACCGTGGTGGCCGCGCTGCCGCTGGGACAACCTCACCCCGTTCGCGCCGCACGGCTGGTCGGCCGTCGGACCGGCGGCGGCCGTGCTGGTGTGGGGGTTCGCCGGGTGGGAGGCGGTCTCGTCGCTCGCCGGCTCCTACCGCAACCCACGCCGGGACGTGCCCCGGGCGACCGCGATCGCCGTCGTCGTGGTGGGCGCCCTGTATCTCGGGGTCGCAGCGGTCAGCGTGCTCGTGCTGGGCCCGGCGCTGGGCAGCAGCGAGGCGCCCCTGGCCGACCTGCTGGCGTCCGGCTTCGGCGGCCCGGTCCGCGTGATCACCGCGGTCGTGGCGGTCCTGCTCACCGTGGGCGCGGTCAACGCGTACCTAGCCGGGGCCTCGCAGCTCGGGGCGGCACTGGCCCGCGACGGAGCGCTGCCCGCGCGGTTCGCCGGCTCACCCCGCAAGTCGCTGCTGCTGATCTTCGGGGGCAGCCTCGCCTCGGCGGCGCTGCCGATCGATCTGCACACCATGCTGCTGCTGGTCACCGGATGCTTCACGCTGGTCTACGTGATCGGCACGGCGGCCGCACTGCGCCTGCTGCCGCGCGGCGGCTCCCGGGCCGTGGCCGCGATCGGGCTGGTCTCGGTGCTCGGGCTGCTCTGGCTCAACGGGCCGCCGGCGTTGCTCAGCCTCGTGATCGTCGCCGCGTCGCTCGCCTATCAGTCGTGGCGGGCCAGGAGGCCGGCGAAGATCGCCATCCCCTCGTCGATCAGCGCCGGGTCGGCCGCCCCGAACCCGAACACGAAGCCGTGCCTGGTCGGCGAGCCGGAGTAGTCGAGCAGATCGTCGAGCGCCAGCCCTCGCTTCGCGGCCGCGGCCACCACGGCTGTCGAGTTCACCTCGGTCAGGGCGGCGACGTGCAGGCCGGCGGCGCTGGGGACGATCGTCAGCTCCGGCATTCCGGCCAGCGCGGCCACGATGCGGGCGTGTCTTTCCCCGTACGCCTTCCCGCCCTTCCGGACGTGCCGGGCGAGCAGCCCCTCGTCGAGGAAGCGGGCCAGCGCCGCCTGCACAGCCGGCTGCCCGTAGCCGTCACCGAGCTGGCGCGCCGCGATCAGGGCATCCCGCAGGCCCGGGGTCGCCAGCACGAAGCCGGTGCGCACGGCCGGGAGCATGCTTTTGGAGAACGTGCCGACATAGAGCACCCGCCCCGCCGAGTCGAGACTGTGCAGCGGTTCCAGCGGGCGCGCCGAGAAACGGAACTCGCTGTCGTAGTCGTCCTCGACGATCGCCGCCGGACGGCAGCGGGCCCAGTCGAGCAACTCGCGGCGGCGGGTCAGGCTCATCGCGCGGCCGA
The DNA here is from genome assembly GCF_019710575.1 of Paractinoplanes polyasparticus. Taxonomy (GTDB): domain Bacteria; phylum Actinomycetota; class Actinomycetes; order Mycobacteriales; family Micromonosporaceae; genus Actinoplanes; species Actinoplanes polyasparticus. The sequence continues at coordinate 51,945 of NZ_JAHWFK010000008.1, forward strand.
GTGGGAACTGGTGGGACGGCGTGGTGTAGACCAGCCGGCAGTGGGCGGGCAGATCGGCGACGACGAGCCCCTGATCGTCGACCGGCACGAGACTCACCCGGGCGCCGAGCGCGGCCAGGATCCGGCGGGCCGGCGGGTAGCCCGGCTCCTCGACCGCGACCACGTCGCCCGGCTTCACCAGCACCCGCGCCAGCAGGTCGAACGCGTGCTGGGCGCCGTTGGTGACCACCACGTCGGCCGCGGTCGTCCGCACCCCGCGCGAGACGCCCAGGTAACGCGCTATCGCCTCGCGCAGGCCGGGGTGGCCGGCCGGATCCCCGTACGTGCCGGGGTTGTTCGCCCGCAGCCGCAGCTCGGCGGTGACCAGGCGCCGCCACGAGTCGAACGGGAACAGGCCCGCGTCGGGAATGCCGGTGCGGAAGTCGTAGCGCGGCGGGCGGACCGCGCCGCTGGTCTCGAGCGGCTCCCACGACCAGTCCTCGCGGGGCCGCAGCGGATCGGAGGCGGCACGCCGTCGCGACCGGCCCCGGGACACCGCGGCCACGAAGGTGCCGGCGCCCACGCGGGACGACAGATAGCCCTCCGCAGCCAGCCGCTCGTAGGCGGCGGCGACACTCCCCCGCGCCACGCCGAGATCGGCCGCGAGCGCCCGGGTCGCGGGCAGCCGCTCGCCCGCCGGGAGCCGCCCGTCCACGATTGCCGTGCGCAACGCCCGGTAGACCGCAGCGGTCTTCCCGTCCGTCCCGTCCAGCCGAATGATCAGGTCCACCCGCTCATTCTCCGCACTATGGCCCAATCGGTATGGCGGCGATCGAGGACCGGCGCGCCTACGCTCTCCTTATTGAAGTGACAAACGTCAATTCAAGAAGCTCCGGGAGAGGAACAGTATGGCGACTCGACGCACCTTGGCCGCCGGCCTGCTCGCCGCGGTCACCGCCGCCGTCGCGGTGGGCACCCCCGCTGCCGCCGCCCCCACGGGGGACCTCCGGATGGCCGACGCCGCAACCGCGATTCCCGACAGCTACATCGTGGTGCTCAAGCCCGGCGCCAAGACGCAGGCCAGCAGCGTGGGCGGGCAGGTCCGGCAGCAGCTGGGCATCATCAACGGTTACGAGGCGACCATGACCGCGGCGCAGGCCAAGCGGCTCGCGGCCAGCTCCGGGGTCGCCTACGTGGAGCAGAACCAGACGATCTCCCTGAACGCCACGCAGACGAACGCGACATGGGGCATCGACCGCATCGACCAGCGCGCCCGGCCGCTGAGCACGACGTACACCTATCCCGTCACGGCCTCGAACGTCACCGCGTACATCATCGACACCGGCATCCGCTACACGCACAACCAGTTCGGCGGACGGGCCACGGCCGGCTACGACGCGGTCGGCACCGGCGCGGTCGACTGCAACGGCCACGGCACCCACGTGGCGGGCACGGTCGGCGGCGCGACGTACGGCGTGGCCAAGGCCGTGCGGCTGGTCGGCGTGCGCGTGCTGAACTGCTCCGGCAGCGGCACCACAGCCGGAGTCATCGCGGGCGTCAACTGGGTCGGCAACCAGACCGCCCGCCCCGCGGTGGCCAACATGAGCCTCGGCGGCGGCGTCAGCTCCACCCTGGACAACGCGGTCAACACGGCCATCTCGAAGGGCATCACGTTCGCCCTCGCGGCCGGCAACTCGACCGCCAACGCCTGCAACTCGTCGCCCGCCCGCGTGGCCAACGCCATCACGGTCGGCGCCACCACCAGCACGGACGCCAAGGCGAGCTACTCCAACTACGGCACCTGCCTGGACATCTTCGCCCCCGGCTCCGCGATCACGTCGGCCTGGTACAACTCGAACACCGCGACCAACTCCATCAGCGGCACGTCGATGGCCAGCCCCCACGTCGCCGGCGCGGCCGCGCTGGTGCTCTCCCGCAACACCGGCTACAGCCCGGCCCAGGTGCGCGACAGCCTGGTCAACGATGCCACCACCGGCGTCGTGACCAGCGCCGGCACGGGTTCCCCGAACCGCCTGCTCTTCGTGGTCCAGTAACCGATCGCCCGGCGCCCGGTTCCGCACACGCGGGCCGGGCGTCGCGCTGCCCGCTTCGCGAAATCCTCAAGATCGCTCCCCCGCCCTCGTCCAGCCATCCCTAACCCCCTCCCTCCAGGGGCGATGCGGTTGAAGCTACGCCGCCGTCAAGCCGGACGGACCGGGTTGTCCACAGGGCCAGGAGTCAGCCGGATCGATGCCTGTGGACGGCGGATTGCGAATGCAGTACATATTCTCCATGGCGTGACCATGAGATTGCGGAACGTGTTCTGGTCCGGAGTCGCGCCGTGAGCACGTTGTGGCGCAACCGTGAGTTCACTCTGCTGTGGACAAGCCAGAGCCTGTCGGATCTGGGTGGCGCGATCGCCATGCTGGCGATCCCGCTGCTCGTTCTCGACGTGACCGGCTCGGCGGTCCAGGCCGGTGCGGTCGGCACGGCGGCCCAGGTGGCCAAGCTGCTCTGCCGGCTCCCGTCGGGCGTGCTGGCCGATCAGCTCAACCGGCGGCGGGCGATGCTGACCTGCGACGTGATCCGACTGGTCGCGTTCGTGGCGCTGGCCGTGGCCGTGGCCACCGGGCGCGCGGGGCTGACCGAGATCATCGCGGTGGCCATCATCGACGCCGCCTGCGGGTCGCTGTTCAACACGACGGAACACGCGGCCCTGCGCAGCATCGTGCCGACCACCCAGCTGCCGGCGGCCGTGGCCCGCAACGAGGCCCGCAGTTACGGCACCGCGCTGGCCGGGCCGCCGCTCGGTGGCGTCCTGTTCGGCATCACGGCGGCGCTGCCGTTCGTCGGGAACGCGCTGTCCTATCTGGCCTCGCTCATCGGCATCGCCCTGATCCGCAAGCCGTTGCAGGCCGAGCGCGAGCACGACCATCCGGGACACCGTGCCGCCCTGCTGGAGGGCCTGCGATTCGTCTTCCGCAACCCGTTCCTGCGGACCGTGCTCATCGTCGCCGCCCCCTTGAACCTGGCGCTCTACGGCTCGATGTTCACGATCATCGTCACCCTTCAGGGGCACGGCGTTCAGCCCGGCGTGATCGGCCTGACCGAGACCATCGTCGGCGCCGGCGGGCTGATGGGCGCCCTGGTCGCGCCCACTCTGCAGCGCTGGCTGTCGTTCGCCGTCCTGATCCGCGGCCTCTGCTGGGCGGCGACCCTGTTCCTGGCGGTCAGCGCCTTCTTCACCACCAGCGTCGCCGCGGCCGCCCCGATCGCGCTGGCGATCTTCGTCGGGCCCGCCTGCAACGCGGCGCTCTTCGGCTACCAGGCGGCCATCACACCCGACCACCTGCAGGGCCGCGTGCTGAGCGTCATCTTCCTGTTCGCCATGTCGGCCGCAACCGTGGCGCCGCTGCTGGCCGGGGTCTTCGTCACGGCCTGGAGCGCGCCGGTCAGCATCGCGCTGTTCGCCGCCACGGTCTCGGTGTCGGCGCTGACCGCTACCGTCGCGCCCGCGATCCGCGACATGAAGCCCATCGAGACCCTGACGCCCTGACGCGACCATCATGTCCTCTTCGTCTCGCCACCAGCGCGGTGCAGAACAAGATCCAGCGGCCGCCTCGGTAGCGCGCCGGGCGCGGCCTGTTCGTCTCGCAATGCGGCAGCCTCGGCGGCGCGGCCGGAAGCGACCTGTTCGTCTCGCAATGCGGCAGCCTCGGCGGCGCGGTCGGACGCGGCCCGTTCGTCTTGCAATGCGGCCGGATCTGAAGTGCGGCCCCTTCGTCTCGCAGTCAGCGCGCAGCAGAATGGGGTCCTCCGCCGCCTCGGAAACGCGGCCGGACACGGCCTGTTCGTCTTGCAATGCGGCCGGATCTGAAGTGCGGCCCCTTCGTCTCGCAGTCAGCACGGAGCAAATGAAGATCCACCGACTGCCTCGGAAGCGCGGCCGAAAGGAAAGCCAGATAGAGAAGTCGGGCCATCCTCAACCCTGGGCGGCAATCTGAGCGACCGTCCGCAACGTCGATCGGTGGGGTACGGACGGCACAGCCAAGCGAACGGCAGGGTGCGCGCGACACGACCAAACGAACGGCAGGGTGAACCGCCCCGGGTTTGATATCGGCCCGATCTCTTGGAGGATCGAGTCATGTCACGCCCTTCGCCGTACCCTGCGGAACTTCGTGAGCGGGCGGTGCGGATGGTCGCCGAGGTGCGGCCCAGTTACGAGTCGGAGTACGCCGCGATCGTCGCGGTCGCGCAGAAACTCGGGATCGGCACCGCGGAGACGCTGCGTAAATGGGTCCGCCAGGACCAGATCGACAACGGCTCGCGGGCCGGGACCACCAGTGACGAGACGGCCGAGTTGAAACGGCTGCGTCAGGAGAACGCCGAGCTGCGCCGGGCCAACGAGATCCTGAAGTCGGCTTTCTTCGCGGCCGAGCTCGACCGGCCACAGCGACGCTCGTGAACTACATCGACGAGCACAAGCACCAGTTCGGCGTCGAGCCGATCTGCCGGACCCTGACCTCGTCCGGGTGGCCGATCGCGTCCAGCACCTACCGGGCCGCGTGCCGCCGGCTGCCCTCAGCCCGGGCCCGGCGTGATGCCTGGCTGACCGAGAAGATCCGGCAGGTCCACGCGGACAACTACGGTGTCTACGGGGCCCGCAAGATATGGCTGGCCCTGAACCGGGCGGGTGTCGAGGTGGCCCGGTGCACCGTCGAACGGCTCATGCGTCAGGCCGGGCTGCGCGGTGTGGTGCGCGGCCGGACCCGCCGGACCACGATCGCTGACCAGCGGGCGGCCCGATCGGCGGATCTGGTGCAGCGCCGGTTCACCGCTGATCGGCCGAACCGGTTGTGGGTCGCTGATTTCACCTACGTGCCGACCTGGACCGGCACCGCCTATGTCGCCTTCGTGATCGACGTCTACTCCCGCCGGATCCTGGGCTGGCGGGCCGCGACCAGCATGAAAACCGCCCTGGTCCTGGACGCCCTCGAAATGGCGATCTGGGCCCGTGGACGGCACGGGGCCACCGACCTGTCCGGGCTGGTCCACCACAACGACGCCGGCAGCCAATACACCTCGATCGCGTTCACCGACCGCCTCACCCAAGCCGGTGCGGACTCGTCCGTCGGCACGGTCGCCGACGCCTACGACAACGCCTTGGCCGAGTCCACCATCGGCCTGTTCAAAACCGAACTGATCAAACCCCGAGGCCCGTGGAAGACCTGCGACCAGGTCGAGATCGCCACTCTGGAATACGTCGACTGGTACAACCACCGCCGCCTGCACAGCGGCGCAGCCGACCTATCACCAGCCGACTTCGAAACCCTGCACCAACCCACCAAACCCCGCCCGACCAGGGCGATGTCCCAACCCACCTAGCCGCTACTAAACCCGGGGCGGTTCAGGGTGCGCGCGACACGGCCAAACGAACAGCGGGGTGCGCGCGACACGACCAAGCGAACGGCAGGGTGCGCGCGACACGGCCAAACGAACAGCGGGGTGCGCGCGACACGACCAAAACGAACAGCGGGCACGCACGGGCACGGCCAAACGAAGGCTGGGGGCGTGCGGCATTGCCAAGCGAACGGTGGCCTGCGGACGGCGCGGCCGAGCGGACGGCAGGGTCAGCGGTCGTCGGCGAGGCGGTGGCGATATTCGCGTACGGCCTGGGCGTACGCCTGCTCGTCGAGCGCCCAGTCGGCGTCGCCGGGTGCGCCGGCGCTTCGGTTGAGCTGGGTCTGCAGGGTCATGACGGCCGAGGACAGGCCGCTGAACGGGCGGCCCCGCCACAGTTGCTCACCGGCCGGGGCGACCTCGACCAGGTCGTCCTCGACGACGATCAGGCCGGCCCCGGCCAGGCGGCGCACGGATTCTTCGAGCTCAGCCCGGTTGGGAATGCTGTGGTGCAGGAAGTCGGCCGCGGCGAGCAGGTCGGCCAGGCTCGCGCCGACCATGGGCAGAGCGGCGTGCTGGGCCCGGTCACGCTCGAGGCGTTCGGCGATGACCGCGGACACGAAGATCCAAGCGTCGTTCCACTGCCAGCCGCCAGCCCCCATGGGGCAATGATGCCGTGCGACCCGGGCACCGGGAAGCGAATGTGTCGCGATGATCACAAAGCTGTGACCGATGATCTTGTGTGCTAAACCGAATCAGTGGCGCAAACCGCTCAGTCCTTTGTGGATCGCAGCCTGCGGCTCGCCGCCGCCCACGGTGCACCACGGCAGGAACACCTGCACGAGCGGCCCGATGGCCAGAGCGTACGCGACCGTGCCGATACCGACCGTGCCGCCGAGCAGGAACCCCACGCCGAGGACGAGCAGCTCGATCGACGTCCGGACCAGCCGGACGGACAGCCGCGGGAACCGCCCGACGATGCCGGTCATCAGCCCGTCGCGCGGGCCGGACCCGAACCGGCTGCCGATGTAGAGGCCGGTGGCGAGACCGTTGAGCAGAATGCCGCCGACCAGGTAGCACACCCGGGCCGGGATCGTGCCGCCCGCGGGCAGGACGTGCAGCGCGGCGTCGACCGCGAAACCGACCACGACCAGGTTGGCCAGCGTGCCGAAGCCCGGGCGCTGCCGCAGCGGGATCCACAGCAGCAGGATCGGGATGCCGAGCAGGATCACGACCAGGCCGAAGCTGATCCCGGTGACCTTCGACAGGCCCTGGTGGAACACGTCCCACGGGTTGAGGCCCAGCGCCGACTCGACCATGAAGGCCATGCTCACGCCGTAGAGCGCCAGCCCCGCGAACAGCTGCACGGTGCGCCGGACGAGACGACGATCTCTGTTGTCACTGAGGGCCATGAATGCCACTCTGAAGGCCAATTGTGCGAAGCTGAAGAGCCAATTCGCCGGAGGTGGATGTGACGACGACGATACGTGGGGGCCAATTGGCCCGGCTGCTCGGTCAGTGGCATTCGCTTCCGGGCCGCCATCGGAGTCCCGACTACGCCGCTCTCGCCGCCGCGGTGCGGGGGCTGCTCTCCGACGGGCGGCTTCCTTTGGGCGTACGCCTCCCGGCCGAACGCGAACTGGCCGAGGCGCTCGCCGTGAGCCGGACGACGGTCAGCGCCGCCTACCGCACCCTGCGCGAGACCGGCCATCTCACCAGCCGGCGCGGCGCCGGAAGCTGGACGACCCTGCCCAACGGCCACCGGGTCGCCACTTCGGGCCTGTGGACCCCCGAGGACGACCGCAACGTGATCGACCTGGGCGTGGCCGCCTCGGCCGCCCCGCCCGAACTGGTGCCGGCCGCCCGGGCCGCCGCCGACGACCTGCCCCGCTATCTGGGCAGCGCCGGCTACCACCCGACCGGCCTGATCGAGCTGCGCGAGGTCGTCGCGGCCGGCTACCAGGCGCGTGGGGTGGCCACCTCGGCCGAACAGATCCTGATCACCGGCGGCACCCAGCAGGCCCTCGACCTGGTGCTCCGGCTGCTCGCGCCGCCCGGATCGCCCGTACTGGTCGAAGCACCGACCTATCCCAACGCGCTGGCCGCCCTCTCGGCGCGCCGGGCCCGGATCAGCACCCACGGGCTCGACACGGCGACCGGCTGGGACGGCGAGATGCTGCTCGGGGCGCTGCGGCAGACCCGGCCGAGGCTCTCGTACGTGATCCCGGAGTTCCACAACCCGACCGGGCACCTGATGACCACGAGCCTGCGCGAACGGCTGGTCGCCACGGCCCACAGCACCGGCACCGACCTGGTCGTCGACGAGTCGTGGGTCGACCTGCAGCTCGACGGCGACGAGATGCCCCCGCCGGTCGCCGTGTTCGACCGGCACTCGCGGGTGGTGTCGATCGGCGGCCTGAGCAAGGGCTACTGGGGCGGCCTGCGGATCGGCTGGGTACGCGCCTCGGCCCCGCTGGTGCAGCGGCTGGCGGCCATCCGGGTCGGCGTCGACATGGCCAGCCCGGTGCTCGAACAGCTCGTGGCCGTGCGCCTGCTGGAACACTCCCCCAAGATCCTGAGTGACCGCCGCGCCGAACTGCGCCGGCAGCGCGACGTGCTGGCCGCCGCGGTGACCGAACTGCTGCCGGAATGGCGCTTCGTGCTGCCGCCGGGCGGTGCGACGATCTGGGCCGAACTCGACGGCCCCATCTCGAGCGCCCTGGCCCGGGCCGCCGAGGACGTCGGCGTACGCCTGGCGCCCGGCCCCCGCTTCGGCCTGGACGGCACGCTCGAACGCTTCCTGCGGCTGCCCTTCGCGTTGCCTTCCGAGCAACTCACCGAGGCGGTCCGCCGCATCGCCTCAGTCCGGCACGACCTCGACCGGGCAACGATCCCTTCCTGGCGAACGCCGTCGGTCATCGCCTGACGCCGGGCCCCACAGCCGAGCAGCCGCGACGGACGACCCGAGCGATCGTTGACCGCTCCGAACGGCCAAGCCGAGCGAGACGAGACGTTTCGTCTCCCGAGACGAAACGTCTCGTCTCGTCTCGTACGAGCACGGCATGGGCACTGGTCCGGGCGCGGCACGGGCCCGGGCACACCATGGGTTCGGGCATGCCACCCGGCGCGAGCACGCCACGGGTGACGGCGCTGGTCAGAGGAGCCAGACGCCGTCCCGCATGAGTTCGCGGTCGGCGAGTTCGTTCTCCTCGCGCCAGGCCTGGACCCGCGTGGGGCGCAGCACGAGGAAGACGTATGCCTCGCCCGCTGTGCGCGGATCCCAGTCGTTCTGCTCGGCGTAGGCGGCGCCCTCGGCTTCGGCCTCGGTCACCGGGAGCGTCGCCTCCAGGGCCGCCTCGATCAGGATGACGTCGCGGGTGGGGCCGAAACCGATTCGGGCCCGGCCGGTTGCGGCGATGTTGCGGCCGGTGGGTGACTTGCGGGCGGTGGCGATCAGCAGGCGTTCGCGGAACCAGCCCAGGGTGAGCGGCACCAGGTAGGGCTCGCCGTCCCGGGCCGTTGCGACCCAGGCGTCGGCCACCGGAGCGCTCAGCCGCGCGAGCACGTCCGCCTTGCGTTGCTGCTTCGACCTCGGTTCCTCAGCCATCGCCGCAGCCTACGACGCGCGATCCCCCGCCGCGGCTCCACACCCTACGGCCTTGGCAAGGCCCCACGGCCCCCGGCGCAAGCCCCAGGAGTGCTGCAATGCCGCCGGAACGTCTCAGGCTTCAACAGCCCGTAGCGACCCCACATCCCAGCCCCGCGCGGTCCACGCCCGGCCGCGGGCACACAACAAGCGGCCGGGGCACGAGCCCCGGCCGCTTTCGTCAGCGCTGCGTCAGATCTGGGCGAGCGAACCCGCGTACATCTTGTCGATCTGCTCGGCGAAGTTGGTTTCGACCGAGCGCCGCTTGATCTTCATGGACGGCGTGATCTCGCCGGCCTCGATGCTGAGGTCGCGCGGCAGGATGGCGAACTTCTTGATCGTTTCCCAGCGGTTGAGCTTGCTGTTGAGTTCCTGCACGTAGCCCTCGACCATCTTCTCGGTCTCGGGGGCGGCCACGATCTCCTCGTAGCTCTTGCCGGCCAGGGGGCCGCCGGCCGCCCAGCCCTTGATGGCGTCCTCGTCGAGCGAGATCAGCATCGTCACGAAGTTGCGGGCCTGGCCGACCACGACCGCCTGCGAGGTGTAGGGGCAGACCGCCTTGAACTGGCCCTCGATCGCGCTGGGGGCGATGTACTTGCCGCCGGACGTCTTGACCAGGTCTTTCTTGCGGTCGGTGATCGACAGGAAGCCGTCGGCGTCGACTTCGCCGATGTCGCCGGTGCGCAGCCAGCCGTCCTCGGTGAAGGCCTCTTCGGTCTCCTGGGGCAGGTTGTGGTAGCCGCGCATGACCGGGCGGCCGCGCAGCAGCACCTCGCCGTCGGTGTCGATCTTGCACTCGAGGTCGCCCAGGGGCAGGCCCACGGTGCCGATCCGGAGCCGGTCGAGCCGGTTGACGAAGTTGGCCGCGCTGCTCTCGGTCAGGCCGTAGCCCTCCATGATCGGCAGGTTCGCGGCCGCGAAGAACTCGGCGATCTCGCGGCTGAGCGGGGCCGAGCCGCTGACCAGCACGCGCAGCCGGCCGCCGAGGCGGGCCTGCAGCTTCGAGAAGACCAGCTTCTCGGCCACGGCGAACCTCAGTTTGAGCCCGGCCGGGATCGGCTTGCCGGCCTGCTCGAGGGCGACCTTCTGCTTGCCGGTGGCGACCGCCCAGTGGAAGATCTTGACCTTCGCGCCGCCGCCGGCCAGGGCCGTGGTGACGGTCTTGTTGTAGACCTTCTCGAAGATGCGGGGCGCCGCGCACATGAGCGTCGGCTGGACCACCGAGAGCATGTCGACCAGCTTGTCGACGCGGCCGTCGACGTAGGTCGGCACGCCCACGTGGATGATGCCGCAGAGCAGCGTCTTGCCGAACGAGTGGGACAGCGGGAGCCAGAGGTACTGCAGGTCGGTCGACTCGAACAGGCCGAGGCCCTGCTGGGCGACGCCCTCCCAGGTCCAGCCGGCGTGCAGCAGCTGTACGCCCTTGGGGCGGCCGGTGGTGCCGGAGGTGTAGATGAGGGTGGCGAGGTTGTCGGGGCCGATCGACTCGACCACCTCGTCGATCAGGGTGGGGCGCTCGCGCAGGACGGCGGCGCCTCGCTCCTCGAGCTCGGCCAGGGTGAGCTGGGGCGGGGTGGCGCCCGCGTCGGCCAGGCCGTCGATGAGCACCACGTGCGTCACGTCGGTCTCGACGCCGGCGATCTTCATCGCCTGCTGGGCGTTCTCGGCGATGAGCACCTTGGACCCGGAGTTGGCCACGATGTAGCTGGCGTCCTCGGGCTCGGTGGTCGGGTAGACGGTGGTGGTGGCGGCGCCCGCGGCGTTGATGCCGAGGTCGGCCAGCACCCACTCGTAGCGGGTGCCGGACAGGATGGCCACCCTGTCCTCCAGGCCCACACCGAGGTCACGCAGGCCCGCCGCGATGGCCGAGGCCCGCTCGCCCACCTGCGCCCAGGTGTACCAGATCATGCCCGAGTCGTCGGCGTTGGGCACCGCGAACGCCTGGCCGTTGGGAGTCGCGGCCACGCGCTTGAAGAACATGTCGGGGATCGACCGGTAGGGAACCTCGAGAGCCATCGGCGCCGCCTTATGGTCAGTTGTCCGGGGGGAGTTAACTTTCGTGTTACCGAAGGGTATTGGCACGGCTGCGGGAGGGCTAGTACCGCCCCGGCACCGGTAGCGAGCGGTGAGCTTCACCGCAAGTGTATCGAGCGCCACATGTCGTCGTCCCACGACGTGAAACGCGCGTTTATCCGCATTTCAGCGGCCCCGGCGCCGGATCGGGGAGACGTGGTTCTCAGCACATTGCCAGCTTCAGCGGACAGGATTGCCCGCCTCGCGCAGCGACTGCTTGACCTGGCCGATCGACAGGTCGCCGAAGTGGAAGACGCTGGCGGCCAGCACGGCGTCAGCCCCGGCCGACACCGCGGGCGGGAAGTGCTCGACCGCGCCGGCGCCCCCGCTCGCGATGACCGGGATGTCGACGACCTTCCGGACGGCCGCGATCAGGTCGAGGTCGAAGCCCGCCTTGGTGCCGTCGGCGTCCATCGAGTTGAGCAGGATCTCGCCCGCGCCCAGTGCGGCGACCCGCTCGGCCCACTCGATGGCGTCGAGCCCGGCGCTGCGGCGGCCGCCGTGCGTGGTGACCTCCCACCCGCTGGGCTGTTCGGCCGAGCGGCGCACGTCGAGCGAGAGCACGAGCACCTGGTTGCCGAAGCGCTCGGCGATCTCGCGGATGAGCTCGGGGCGGGCGATGGCCGCCGTGTTGACCCCGACCTTGTCGGCCCCGGCCCGCAGCAGCACGTCGACGTTGCCGACCGAGCGCACCCCGCCGCCCACGGTGAGCGGGATGAAGACCGATTCGGCCGTACGCCGGACCACGTCGAGCATCGTGCCGCGGTCGTCGGACGAGGCCGTGACGTCGAGGAAGGTCAGCTCGTCGGCGCCCTGCGCGTCGTACGCGGCGGCCAGCTCGACCGGATCGCCGGCGTCGCGCAGGTCGACGAAGTTGACTCCCTTGACCACGCGGCCCGCGTCCACGTCGAGACAGGGGATCACGCGCACGGCAACCGTCATGCCGCAAGCGTAACGAGGTCCCAGCCGCCGGCTTCGGGCGGTCGAACACTAAGCAGCGCCGAAAGGTGCCGCGCGAAGAAGTAGCGTGGCTACATGATGGATCTGGGGCGGCTGCGAGCCCTGCACGCCGTGGCCAGCTACAAGACCGTGCTGGCGGCGGGCGAGGCACTGCACTGCACCCCGTCCGCCGTGTCGCAACAGCTCGCCAAGCTCGAGCGGGAAACCGGCGCCACACTGGTCGAGAAGCACGGACGGGGTCTGCGGCTGACCGAGGCCGGCCGGGTGCTCGCCCGGCACGCCGAGAAGGTGCTGGCCACGGTCGACGAGGCCGAGGCGGCGCTGGCCGCCCATCGGGACACGGTCGTCGGGCGCCTCACGGTGGCGGCGTTCGCCACCGCCTGCCGGGCCCTGCTGCCGTACGCGCTGCATCGCCTGGCCTCGGAACATCCGCAGCTCAGCACGGGGCTGGTCGAGGTCCATCCGCACGAGGGTCTCGAGATGCTGCACCGGGGGCACGTCGACCTCGCGGTGCTCGACGACTGGCCCGCGGTCGCGCTGCGCTACCCGAACGGCGTCACCCACGTCGAGCTCGGCTGGGACGTGGCCGACCTGATCGTGCCGAGCGGCCACCGGTTCGGCGACACGGTGCCGCTGGCCCGGCTCGAGGACGAGCGGTGGATAGCGGCCAAGGCGGGCGACGTCTGCCTCGAATGGCTGCAGCGGGTGGTGCCCGGCGTTCAGCCCGACTTCCACGTCGCCGAGTTCGAGACCCAGCTGACGCTGATCGCGGCCGGGCTCGGCGTCGCGGTCATCCCGCGGCTGGCCCGGTCGACCGAGCTTCCCCCGGGCGTACGCGTCGTCCGCGTCACCCCCGAGCCCAGGCGCCGCGTCGTGGTCGCCTGGCGCGAGGCCTCCGCCGCGCGCCCAGCCGTGCAGGCGGCGGTGGAGGCCCTGAGGAGCGCATGGATCAGGGTTGAGCGAGAACGTCCAGCGCCTGCCGCACGGTGAACGCGCCCGCGTAGAGCGACTTGCCGGCGATCACGCCCTCGACCCCGACCGGCTCCAGAGCAGCCAGCGCCCGCAGGTCGTCCAGGGTGGACACGCCGCCGCTGGCGATGATCGGCTTGTCGGTGGCCGCGCACACCTCGCGCAGCAGCTCGACGTTCGGGCCGCGCATCATCCCGTCCTTGGTGATGTCGGTGACGACGTAGCGCGACGCGCCGGCCTTGTCGAGCCGGGCCAGCACCTCGTACAGGTCGCCGCCGTCCCGGGTCCAGCCGCGGGCCGACAGCGTCCGGCCGCGCACGTCCAGGCCTATCGCCACGCGGTCGCCGTACTCGGCCACGACCCGGTCGCACCACTCCGGGTCCTCCAGCGCGGCGGTGCCGATGTTGACCCGCTCGCAGCCGGTGGCCAGGGCTCGGGTCAGCGACTCGTCGTCGCGGATGCCGCCGGACAGCTCGACCTTCACGTCGAGCCGGCCGACCACACCGGCCAGCAGCTCGGCGTTCGACCCGCGCCCGAAGGCCGCGTCCAGGTCGACCAGGTGCACCCACTCGGCGCCGTCGTTCTGCCAGGCCAGCGCGGCCTCGAGCGGGTCGCCGTAGGCCGTCTCGGAACCGGCGGCGCCCTGCACGAGACGCACGGCCTGACCGTCCGCGACGTCGACGGCGGGCAGCAGCTGCAAGGTCATAGTTGTTTCTCCAGAGTGTTGGTCAGCCGGCCTTGCGGCCGAGGACGACGACCACGAGGGCCGGCGCGGCGAGGACGAGCACCGCGGTGAGCACGATCCGCAGCGACAACTCGGGCACGAGAAGCCAGACCGCGGCGACGGCGACCGCCAGCCCGAGCAGAATGCCGAGTCGCTGGCTGCGGGTGCGGCGATAGAGCTGCCCGGTCTTGCGGGTGCGCGGGGTCAGGCGCTTGACCAGCTCACGCCGGCGCTGTCGCCGCGCCACCTTGCGGGCACGCGCGGCCTTCTCCTTCTCCAGCACGGCGAGACGTTCCTCGCGGCGCCGGGCGCGCTCTTTCGACATCTCTTTACAGTCCGGCGACCCAGTTGCGCAGCAACGCGTAGCCGGCGTCGCCCGACTTCTCGGGGTGGAACTGGGCGGCGCTGAGCGGGCCGAGCTCGACGGCGGCCGCGAAGGGCTGGTCGTGGCTCGCCGTGGTCACCTTCGCGTCGGCCAAGGCGTCAAGATCATTGGCCGCGTACGAGTGGACGAAGTAGAACCTGGCGTCGGCGGGCAGGCCGTCGAACAGCCGCGACCCCGAAGCCACGTCGACCGTGTTCCAGCCCATGTGCGGGATGCGCTCGGCTGACAGCTTGTTGACCACGCCGGGCAGCAGGCCGAGGCCCTTGGTCTCGACACCGTGCTCGACGCCGGCGTCGAACAGGATCTGCATGCCCACGCAGATGCCGATCACCGGGCGCCCGGCCGCGACCCGCGCCGCGATCATCGGGCCGGCCTCGATCGCCTCGATGCCGGCCATGCACGCCGCGTACGCGCCGACGCCCGGAACGACCAGGCCGTCGGCCTCGGCCGCGACGGACAGGTCGCTCGTCACGGTGACGGTCACACCGGTACGGGCCACCGCCCGTTCGGCCGAGCGCAGATTTCCCGACCCGTAGTCGAGCACGACGACGTTCGTCATCAGACCGACCACAGGATGCCGCCGGCCGTGGCCAGGGCGGCGAGCACCCCGACGAGGCCGATGCTGAACTTCGTGGCGCCCGACTTCACCAGCTGGATCACGCCGCCGACCAGGAAACCGGCGAGGATGAACAGCGCGATGGCCATCAGAGCACGCCCTTGGTCGAGGGCAGCTGACCGGCGTTGCGGGGGTCGATCTCGACGGCCTCGCGCAGTGCCCGGGAGAACGCCTTGAACTGCGTCTCGACGACGTGGTGGGCGTCCGGCTTGCCGCCGTCGCGGGCCGCGCGGAGCACGCTGACGTGCAGCGTGAGCCGGGCCGCGTGGCCGAACGACTCGAAGATGTGCCGGGTCATGCTGGTCGGGTAGACCGGGCCGATGTACGGCGCCAGCTCGGGCTCGTCGTGCACGATGTACGGCCGGCCGGAAAGGTCGACCGCGGCCCGCACCAGCACCTCGTCCATCGGGATGGTGGCCGAGCCGTAGCGCCGGATGCCCGCCTTGTCGCCCAGCGCCCGTGAGAAGGCGTCACCGAGCGCGATGGCCGTGTCCTCCATCGTGTGGTGGGCGTCGATCTCGAGGTCGCCCTCGGTGCGGACGGTCAGGTCGAAGCCGCCGTGCCGGGCGAGCTGGTTGAGCATGTGGTCGTAGAAGCCGACGCCCGTGCTCAGGTCGCCCTTGCCGGTGCCGTCGAGGTCGATCTCGACGAGCACCTTGGTCTCGTTGGTGACGCGCTCCACCCTCGCGGTGCGACTCATGGCAGTGCCTCCAGGCTGAGCTTGTTCAAGAACGTGTCGGTCTCAGCGGGCGTGCCTGCGGTCACGCGCAGCCAGCCGGGCAGGCCGACGTCGCGGATCAGCACACCGCGGTCGAGCAACCGCTGCCAAGCGACTTTCTGATCCCCGCCCACCTCGAACAGCACGAAGTTGGCGTCGCTGTCGGCCACCTTCGTCCCCCGCGAGCGGAGCGTGGTGACGATGCGGTCACGCTGCTGCTTGATCACCTCGACGGTGGCCAGCAGAGCGTCACGCTGGGACAGGGCGGCGCGGGCGGCGGCCTGGGTGAGCGCGGACAGGTGGTAGGGCAACCGGACCAACTGCACGGCGTCGACCACGGCCGGGTCGGCGGCCAGGTAGCCCAGCCGGCCGCCGGCGAATCCGAACGCCTTGCTCATCGTGCGGCTGACCACGAGGCGCGGGTGGCCGGGCAGCAGGGCGAGCGCGCTCGGCGTGCCGGGACGGGCGAATTCGGCGTACGCCTCGTCGACCACCACCAGCCCCCGGGCGGCCTCGAGCACGGCCGTGACCACCTCGGGGTCGAGCGCCGTGCCGGTCGGGTTGTTCGGCGAGCACAGGAAGATCAGGTCGGGGTCGTGCTCGTCGATCTGCGCGAGCGCCGCGGCCGGGGTGAGGCCGAAGTCGGGGTCACGCAGCGCGCCGATCCAGCTGGTGCCGGTGCCCTGGGCCAGCAGCGGGTGCATCGAGTACGACGGTCCGAAGCCCAGCGCCGTGCGGCCCGGCCCGGCGAACGCCTGCAACAACTGCTGCTGGACCTCGTTCGACCCGTTCGCGGCCCACGTGTTGGCGCTGGTCAGGCCGTGACCGAGATAGTCGGCCAGGTCGGCCCGCAGCGCCACCGCGTCCCGGTCGGGGTAGCGGTTGAGGTCGCGCAGCTCGGCCTGCACGGCCTTGGCGATCGCGTCGACCACCACGTCGGGCAGCGGATAGGAGTTCTCGTTCGTGTTGAGCCGCACGGCCACGTCGAGCTGCGGAGCGCCGTACGGCGTCTGGCCCCGCAGATCGTCGCGGATGGGCAGGTCGTCGATGGTGGTCACTGCTCGCCGCCGGGGAAACGAGCCCGCACCGCGTCGCCGTGTGCCGGCAGGTCTTCCGCGTTGGCCAGCGCGACGACGTGACCGGCGACGTCGCGCAGGGCGGCCTCGTCGTACTCGATCACGTGGACGCCGCGCAGGAACGACTGCACCGACAGGCCGGACGAGTGGCGTGCGCAGCCGCCGGTGGGCAGCACGTGGTTGGAGCCGGCCGCGTAGTCGCCCAGCGACACCGGCGACCACGCACCCACGAAGATCGCCCCGGCGTTGCGCACCCGCAGCGCCCACTCGCGGGCGTCGCGGGTCTGGATCTCGAGGTGTTCGGCCGCGTACGCGTCGACGACCCGCAGCCCCTGCTCGAGGTCGTCGACCAGCACGACGCCGGACTGCTCGCCGGCCAGCGCGGTCTGCACCCGGGCCGCGTGCTTGGTGCTCGCCACCTGCCGCAGCACCTCGGCGTCGACCGCCTCGGCCAGCGCGGGCGAGTCGGTGACCAGCACGCTCGCGGCCAGCGGGTCGTGCTCGGCCTGGCTGATCAGATCGGCTGCGACGTGTCGCGGGTCGGCGGTGTCGTCGGCCAGGATCGCGATCTCGGTCGGGCCGGCCTCGGCGTCGATGCCGACCGTGCCGCGCAGCATGCGCTTGGCCGCGGTCACCCAGATGTTGCCCGGGCCGGTGATGATGTCGACCGGCTCGCAACGGTCACCGTCGCCGGCCCCGTCGGCGCCGTAGCCGAGCATGGCGATGGCCTGGGCGCCGCCGACCGCGTAGACCTCGTCGACGCCGAGCAGCGCGCACGCGGCCAGGACGCGGGCGTCGGGCAGGCCGCCGTTCTCTTTCTGCGGCGGGCTCGCCACGACCAGCGCCTCGACGCCGGCCACCTGAGCCGGCACCACGTTCATGACCACGGTGGACGGATAGACGGCCAGGCCCCCGGGGACGTACAGGCCGACGCGGCGCACCGGGATCCAGCGCTCGGTGACCGTGCCGCCCGGCACCACCTTGGTGGTGACGTCCGTGCGGCGCTGGTCGGCGTGCACCTTGCGGGCCCGCTCGATCACCACCTCGAGGGCGGCGCGCACGTCGGGCTCGAGGGTCTCGGCCGCGGCGGCGATGGCCGCCGCGGGCACCCGCAGCCGATCGAGGGTGACGCCGTCGAACCGCTGGGTCGCCTCGCGGATCGCGGAGAAGCCGTGCTCATGGACCGCCTCGACGACCGGGCGGATCTGCTCGACGGCCGCGGAGACGTCGAGCTGGGCACGGGGCAGCAGGCCTCGCAGGTCCCGGTGGGAGCCGCGCAGGTCGATCCGGTTCAGCACGCTGCCAAGTTTAGGCGGAAGGCTCGGCAGAACCGCGTCCGCCGTGGGCGGGACCAGGTCGTGGGATCTCGATCACTCTCACGCGACCGCCGCGCGGCCGCCGCGGGTGGGACGGGTTGACCATGGTGGGGCGACCGATAGGCTGAACCCGTGAGCAATCGGCTGCCGGTGTTCCCGCTGGGTACGGTGCTCTTCCCCGGCCTGGTGCTGCCCCTGCACATCTTCGAGGAGCGTTACCGCACGCTCGTTCGTGAGCTGGTGGCCAGCCCCGAAGACGGGCCGCACGAGTTCGGCGTGGTGACGCTGCGCCGCGGGGCCGAGGCCCCGGCCCCCGACGGCGCCGACGAGCCCACGCCGGAAAACCCGCCGATCGAGGTCGACGACCTCTACCCGACCGGCTGCACGGCAGAATTGCGCCAGGTCACCGAGCTTCCCGACGGCCGCTACGACATCATGACCGTCGGCCGGCGGCGGTTCACGGTCAAGGACGTGCGCCAGGGCGAGGAGCCCTACCTGACGGCCGACGTCGAATGGCTGCCCGACGAGTCGGCCGACGAACTGGCCGAGCTGCTGGCGCCGCGGGCGCTGGCCGCCTTCCGGGCCTATCTCGAGCTGCTGCGCCCCGACTCCGAGGGCCTCGACGCGGTGCCCGGCGACGCGACCGTGCTCTCCCACCTGATCGCGGCCACCGCCCAGCTCACCACCGACGAGCGCCAGCTGCTGCTCTCCGCCCCCGACACGGCGACCCGGCTGCGCACCGAGCTCAAGCTGCTCAACCGCGAGTCCGGTCTGCTGGCGAAGGTGCGCGCCGTCCCGGTGCCGCTCAGCGACCTGGCCCGCCCGGCCAGCCCGAACTAACCGCGCGGGTCGCCCGGCTGGTATTCGCGCGGGTCGCCCGGCGGCGGGTAACCCTCGGTGTGGTCGCTGTTGGGGCCGTAGCCCGGCTTGGCGCCCGGCTGGTCGAGGTCGGGGTCGTTGGACCAGCCGGCCATCAGCGTCAGCGCGATGGCCGCGGCGAACGCCGGCACCAGCATCGGCCCGAGCGAGTGCACCTCGGGCGGCGCCGCGTAGGTCGCGCCCTGCTGGGCCGTCTCGATCCACTGCTGATAGTCGGACCGGCCCGCCAGCTCGCCCACCCAGGGCGCCACCAGCCAGCCCGCACCGAGTGTGCCCAGCACGACGCTGAGCAGCAGAAAAGGCCCTCGGTCGCGGTGCAGCAGCAACCACGCGCCGATCGCCACGAGCAGGCCGAAGCCCAGCCCGAGCAGCGTGAACCAGCCGTCGGCGGCAATGTATTCCTCGGGCGACGGGTCGTTGACGACCACGCCCGCCTGGCCCGCGTCGATCACCGGCACGGACGGGGCAAGCCAGCGCCAGAGCAGGCCCAGCGGGCCGCCCAGGGCGAGGATCACCAGCAGGCAGGAGACCGTGACGACGAGCGTGCGCTTCCACGGCCGCGGCGACGACCCACGCAGGTCGACCGGGCGGCCGAAGAAAGTGCGGGCGGGTCCGGACGGGTGGGCCAGCTCGTACCCGTGCGGCGGGGCCTCGTAGTCGAAGGCCGGGCGCTCGCCCGGCGGCGCCGGTTCCTGACTCGCGTTCACCCTACGATCCTGCCAGGTGCCGCCCACCTGCGTCCCGCGTGCCCGGTCACGTGCTCAGGCCACCGCGGACGGGCCGAGGATCATCTTGAGGTCGGCTCGCAGGGCCGGCGTCGGCGCGACCCGTACCGCGCCCAGCCGCAGAATCGTCGTGCGACTTCCGTTCTGCAGGTGGACGTGCACTTCGGCCTCGCCCGGATGGCTCTTCAGGATGTCCTTCAGCTCGGACACCAGCGGCGGCGTGCAGCGGGTGATCGGCATGGTGAGCGTGACCGGCTTGCTGTCGGGGTTGTGGCTGACATCGGGCAGCGACATGTCCATGGCCATGATGCGCGGGGTGTCGTCGCGCCGGTCGACCCGGCCCTTGACCACGACGATCGCGTCCTCGGCGATGAACTGGCCGATCACCTCGTAGGTGTTGGGGAAGAACAACGCCTCGACGCCACCGGCCAGGTCTTCGAGCGTGGCCGAGGCCCACGCGCGGCCCTGCTTGGTGATGCGCCGCTGCACGCCGGTGAGGATGCCGGCCAGCGTGACGACCTGGCCGTCGGGAACCGAGCCCTCCTCGTTGAGCGCGGCGATCGTCGTGTCGGCCGAGTTCTGCAGCAGTTGCTCGAGGCCGGCCAGCGGGTGGTCGCTGACGTAGAGGCCGAGCATCTCGCGCTCGAAGGCGAGCTTGTCGCGCTTGTCCCACTCGGAGTCGCCGATCACGGGCATGGCCACCGTGGCCGAGCTGCCGCCGTCGGTGTCGCCGAAGGCGCCGAACAGATCGAACTGGCCGGCCGCCTCGTTGCGCTTCACATCGGCGTACGCGTCGATGGCCTCGGCGTGCACCGCGAGCAGCCCCTTGCGGCTGTGCCCCATCGAGTCGAACGCGCCCGCCTTGATCAGCGATTCAATGGTCTTCTTGTTGCAGACGACCGCGTCCACCTTGGAAAGGAAGTCGTAGAAGTCCTGGTATTTACCCTTTTCCTCGCGGCAGCGGGCGATCGCCTCGACCACGTTGTGACCGACGTTGCGCACCGCGGCCAGGCCGAAGCGGATGTCCTTGCCGACCGGGGTGAACGGGCCGGCGGACTCGTTGACGTCGGGCGGCAGGACCTGGATGCCCATGCGCCGGCACTCGGCCAGGTACATGGCCATCTTGTCTTTGTCGTCGCCGACGCTGGTGAGCAGACCACCCATGTATTCGGCCGGGTAGTGCGCCTTCAGGTAGGCCGTCCAGTAGGAGACCAGCCCGTACGCCGCGGAGTGGGCCTTGTTGAACGCGTAGCCGGCGAACGGGACCAGAACGTCCCACACCGCCTGGATCGCCTCGTCGGAGTAGCCGTGCTCGCGGCAGCCGTCGCGGAACGGGATGAACTCCTTGTCGAGGATCTCCTTCTTCTTCTTACCCATCGCGCGGCGCAGCAGGTCGGCCTGGCCGAGGCTGTAGCCGGCGAGGATCTGCGCGGCGCGCTGCACCTGTTCCTGATAGACGATCAGGCCGTACGTCGGTTCGAGGATCTCGCGCAGCGGCTCCTCGAGCTCGGGGTGGATCGGGGTGATCTCCTGGAGCTTGTTCTTCCGGAGCGCGTAGTTGGTGTGCGACTCGACGCCCATCGGGCCCGGTCGGTAGAGCGCCAGGACGGCCGAGATGTCCTCGAAGTTGTCGGGCTTCATCAGCCGCAGCAGCGACCGCATGGGTCCGCCGTCGAGCTGGAACACGCCCAGCGTGTCGCCGCGGGCCAGCAGCTCGTAGGCCGCCTGGTCGTCGAGCGGCAACGCCAGCAGGTCGAGGTCCATGGCGTGGTTGAGCTTGATGTTCTTGACCGCGTCGTCGAGGATCGTCAAGTTGCGCAGGCCCAGGAAGTCCATCTTGAGCAGGCCCAGCGTCTCGCACGTGGGGTAGTCGAACTGCGTGATGATCACGCCATCGGCCGGCCGGCGCATCAGCGGGATGTGGTCGATGATCGGCTCGGCCGACATGATCACGCCGGCCGCGTGGACACCGGTCTGCCGGATCAGGCCCTCGATGCCGCGCGCGGTGTCGATCACCTTCTTGACGTCGGGGTCGGTCTCGTACAGCGTGCGGACCTCGCCGGCCTCGCTGTAGCGCTTGTGCTCCTTGTCGAAGATGCCGGAGAGCGGGATGCCCTTGCCCATCACGTCGGGCGGCAGGGCCTTGGTGATCCGGTCGCCGACCGCGAACGGGTAGCCGAGCACGCGGGCGGAGTCCTTGATCGCGGCCTTCGCCTTGATCGTGCCGAACGTGGCGATCTGGGCGACCTTGTCGTCACCCCAGCGCTCGGTGACGTAGCGGATGACCTCGCCCCGCCGGCGCTCGTCGAAGTCGATGTCGACGTCGGGCATCGAGATGCGCTCGGGGTTGAGGAACCGCTCGAAGATCAGGCCGTGCGGCAGCGGGTCGAGGTCGGTGATGCCCATCGCGTACGCGATCAGGGAGCCCGCGGCCGAGCCACGCCCGGGGCCGACGGCGATGCCGTTGCGCTTGGACCACTGGATGAAGTCGGCGACCACGAGGAAGTAGGCCGGGAAACCCATCGAGATGATCACGCCGAGCTCGTACTCGGCCTGCTTCATGTGCAACTCGGGGATGCCGCCGGGGAAGCGCCGCTTGAGGCCCTCGAACGCCTCGTGGCGGAAGTACTCCTCTTCGGTGTAGCCGTCGGGGATGGGGAACCGGGGCATCAGGTTCTTGAAGGTGAACATGCCCTCGGTGTCGACCCGCTCGGCCACCAGCAGCGTCGTGCGGCAGCCCTCCTGCCAGGCGTCGGACGAGTCGACCGCGCGCATCTGGTCGGCCGACTTGACGAAGTAGCCGTTGCCGTCGAAGCGGAAGCGGTTGGGGTCGGCCACGTTGCTGCCGGTCTGCACGCACAGCAGCACGTCGTGCGCCGCCGCCTGGGCCTCGTAGACGTAGTGGGAATCGTTGGTGACCAGCGGCTTGATGCCGAGCTTGCGGCCGATCTCGAGCAGGCCGTCGCGCACCCGGCTCTCGATCGACAGGCCATGGTCCATGATCTCGAGGAAGTAGTTGTCCTTCCCGAGAGCCTCCTGGTACATCGCGGCGGACTTCAGGGCCTCGTCGAACTGGCCGAGCCGCAGCCGGGTCTGCACCGTGCCCGAGGGGCAGCCGGTCGTGCCCATGATGCCCTCGGCGTGTTCCGCGATGATGTCGAAATCCATGCGCGGGTACTTGCCGAGCTGGCCCTCGATCGAGCCGCGCGAGTTGAGGCGGAAGAGGTTCTTCAGGCCGACGGCGTTGCGGGCCCACATGGTCATGTGGGTGTAGGCGCCGTTGCCCGAGACGTCGTCGCCCTTCTGCTCGGGGCGGCCCCACTTGATGCGGCTCTTGGTGAGGCGGGACTCGGGCGCCACGTACGCCTCGACGCCGATCACCGGCGTGATGCCGGCCGCCTTGGCCTGGGTGTAGAAGTCGTACGCCCCGTGCATGTTGCCGTGGTCGGTGATCGCCGCCGCGGGCATGCCCAGGCGCGAGGCCTCGGCCAGCAGCTCCTTGACGCGGGCCGCACCGTCGAGCATCGAATACTCGGTGTGCACGTGTAGATGCACGAACGAGTCAGACACCCGGGGCCCCCTTTACCTTCTTGCCCTTGCGGTGCGGCGAAGCCGCCTCCGCCGGCACAGCTGGACCCGAGCGACTCTAGCCGGAGCCCCCGACGAGATTCGAGGGCTACACGCGTGTCATTCGGCGAATGGCTCGATCATCACACTGGCCGCCTTGAGCCACGCCGTGCGCGTCTCCTGCTGGAGCTCGCCGTACTCGATCGACGAGCCGACCTCGAGGGCCTGGTCGTAGGGCACGACGGCGACCGCGCGGGTGCGCGTGGCGAAGTGCTTGGCGAAGTCGTCGAGCAGGGGCAGCGGGCCCGGCGAGGGGCACGAGATCAGCGTGACCGCGTTGGAGACCAGGTCGCCCATGCCGCTGTCGTCGAGCACGTCGAGCATCCAGTCGGCGGTGAACGCGGCGTCCTCGCGGGGCACGGTGGTGATCACGAGCTGGTCGGCCTGGCGCATGACGGTCTGCCAGTTGACGCTCTCGACGTTGTTGCCGGTGTCGACGCAGATCACGTCGTGGGTGCGGCGCAGCAGGTCCATCACGCGGCGCACGGTGGCCTGGTCGAGCCGGGCCGCGAAGCGCGGGTTCTCCTCGCCGGCGAGCACGTCGTACGAGCCGTCGGAGGCGTGCCGCAGATAGCCGTCGAGCTCCTGCAGCATCGCGTCGCCGTGCAGGTTCTCGATCTGCGTCAGGTCGGCCAGCAGGTGCTTGATCGTGCGGGCGTGGCGGGCGCTGCCGGCCCGGAGGCCCAGCGTGCCCCGCAACTCGTTGTCGTCCCAGGCGAGCACGCCCCGGCCACGGACGCTGCCGATGGTGGCCGCGGCCAGCACCGTGGCGGTCGTCTTGTGCACGCCGCCCTTGGGGTTGGCGAAGGCCAGCACCCGCGGCTTGCCCAGCTTGCGGCGCATCGCCGACACGGCGCGCTCGAGCTGGTCGTCGGTGCGTCCCTGCCGCCACTCGATGCGGGCGGCGGCCGGCGAGGTGGGCTGCGGCGCCATCGGCGCGGGCGGCGGGGCGGCGGGCCGGGCCGGCGGGGCCGCCGGCATCGGCGGCGGCGCGACCGGCATGACCGGAGCCGCGGCCGATGCCCGGACCTGCGGGTACTCGCGACCCGGGGGCGGCGCCGCCGGGGGCCGGGCCCCGGGGTTGAAGAAGCTGTGCTGCTCGTCGGCCGGAGGTGCGGCCGCGGGAGCGGGGGCGGACGCGCGTCGCGGCGAAGGCGGCGCGTCGGCCGGGCGGCTCTGCCAGCGCGGGTCGAGCGGGTTGATCGGCCGCTGCGGCATCGGGCGCGGCTCAGGCTGCGGCGGCTCGGGCGGGCGCTGCTCGTAGCGGCCGGCGCCGTACTGGCCGCGGGTCTCGAGCGGGTTGACCGGGCGGCGCGTCGGCAACGGCTGGCCGTACTGCTGTTGCGGGGCCGGCGGCGTAGCCGCGGCCTCCCGCTCCTGCTCCTGCTGTTCTTCGGTCGGCCGGGAACCGTGCCGGGCGCGGTCGAGCAGCGCCCGCCAACGCGGGGCTGGTTCCGCAGGCCGGCCCCAGCCGGTCTCGGTCCCGTCCACGGGTCGTCCTCCCTGCGCTGCTTGACTGCCGGTGATCCACACCCCGGGCTCCTCGCCCCTGACAGGCTACGGAGCGAACCCCGATCGGGCCACTGCCCGTTCTCCCGAACCGGCCGGCGAGAGAACTAACGCCCGGATCCGGCTCGAGGTGCTGCTGAACTGCTGGTCGCATCGTGAGCAGGAATCGCATCCGAAGCAGAGGGTACGGCAGAGCGCTCCTCCGGTGCCGGGGTGGAAGGCGGCGTCGCGCGGACAGCGCCGATCGATGAGGCAGATGTCACAGGCGCCCCGGCCGACGACATTATCGGCGTGGATGGCCGCGGGGCAATGCCCTCGGACCCGGTTGGCACAGCGGGCGAGCGCGGCGGTTCGGCCGGAACTGTGCCGTTCTGCTCCGGCAGCGGCGGGCGGAACTCGGTGCGGTCCAGCTGACGCACCTCGGGAGCCGGGTCGACGGCCCGTACGCCGGGCCGGTCGGCCACCGCACGCAGGGCGGCCGGCGCCGCCCGGACCACAGCCGCGAAGACGCAGGAGCACCCCGAGCGGTAGGCCGCGGCCTCCGCCGCCGCAGTGCCGGCCGCCGCCGCGTACGCCCGCCGGGCCCGCCGCTGGTTCTCGTCGTCCCCGGTCAGGCGACGGGCCAGTTGCTCGTACTCGGCCTGCTCCCGATCGCGCTCGAGGGCCGTGTCGAGCATGCCGGTGAGCACGTCGGCCGGCAGCCGGTAGACCGGGATCCGCACGACCGGGGTGTGCGCCGTGGCCAGCGGCACCCGGGCGTACACCTGAGCCACCGCCGTGCCCGGGAACAGATCGGCCAGCAGCCCGGCGGCCACGTAGTGCTCCAGGCTCACCAGCGCCCACGTCTCGCCCGCGGAAGGCGCCGACGGGTTGGTCAGGGCGTCCAGCTCGTCGCGGGTCGCGTCGAGGTAGCCGGGCACCGGCTGACCCTGCACCACGCCGACCCGGACGACGTCGCCCGGATCAACGCCGGGCGCCGCCTCGGGCCGGCTCAGCCAGAGCGAGCCGAGCAGCAGCACACCGGCCGAGGCGACCGCGACGGCGGCGACCAGACGGGCCGAGGGGGCGCCGCGCAGCGGGTGCCCCCGTACTCGATGACCCGCGGGCCCCACCGGTGACAGTGCTCCCGGATCAGCTCGCGTCCTGCAGCACGCTCAGCGCGTACTTCAGGTCGTCCGGGTAGTCGCTGACAAAACGCACCTCGTCGTGGGTGCGCGGGTGCAGGAACGCCAGTTCGCGGGCGTGCAGCCACTGCCGGTTGAGCTTGAGCCGAGCCGCCAGCGTCGGGTCGGCGCCGTACTGCGTGTCGCCGGCGCAGGGGTGCCGCATGGCCGAGAAGTGCACCCGGATCTGGTGGGTCCGGCCGGTCTCGAGCTTCACGTCGACCAGGCTGGCCGAGCGGAACGCCTCGATCGTGTCGTAGTGGGTGACGCTCGGCTTGCCCGTCGACATCACCGCGAACCGGTAGTCGGCCGTCGGGTGGCGGTCGATCGGCGCGTCGATGGTGCCCCGCAGCGGGTCGAGGTGGCCCTGCACGACCGCGTGGTAGCGCTTGTCGACCTCGCGCTCCTTGAACGCCCGCTTGAGCATGCTGTAGGCCGTCTCACTCTTGGCCACGACCATGATGCCGGTGGTGCCGACGTCGAGGCGGTGGACGATCCCCTGCCGCTCGGCGGCGCCGCTGGTCGCGACGTTCTGCCCCATGGCGGCCAGGCCGCTCACGACGGTGGGGCCGGTCCAGCCCGGGCTGGGGTGCGCGGCCACGCCGACCGGCTTGTCGACCACCACGATGTCGTCGTCGCTGTAGATCACCTGGAGGCCGTGGACGGGCTCGGCCACCAGCACCGGCGCGCTCGCCGGCGAGGGCAGCGTGACCTCGAGCCAGGCGCCCGCGCTGACCTTGTCGGACTTGGGGCGCGGGATGCCGTCGACCAGCGCGTCGCCCGATTCGACGAGTGTCGCGGCGGCCGTGCGGGACAGCCCGAACAACCGCGATACGGCCTGGTCGAGCCGCATGCCGTCGAGCCCGTCGGGCACCGGCAGGGAGCGCTGGGAGCTCACTTCTGCTCGTCCTTCTTCTTCCGTACGGAGATCCGGGTGCCGTCCCGCTGCCGGCCGGTGAGCTCGAGCAGCACCGCGAGCACGACGCCCACGCTGAGGCAGCTGTCCGCGATGTTGAAGACGGCGAAGTATTCCGCGTACGGCCCGAAGAGGCTGATCATGTCGACCACGTGACCGTGCAGGAAGCCGGGGGCGCGGAACAGCCGGTCGATCAGGTTGCCCAGGGCGCCGCCGAGCACGAGGCCCAGCGCCAGCGCCCACGGCACCGAGCGCAGCCGGGTCGCCATGTAGGTGATCCAGCCGATCACGACCAGGGTGATCACCGGGAAGATCCATGTGTAGTCGCTGCCCAGGCTGAAGGCGGCCCCGCTGTTGCGCAGGAGCGACAGGTAGATCAGGCCACCGAGGATCCGGACGGGATTCCCCTCGTCCAGGTTCTCGGTGGAGAGCCACTTGACCCACTGGTCAAGGGCCACGGCGACCACTGCGGTGGCGCCGAGGACGGCCACGGCACGCCCGCTGAGCCGGGGTTTCGGCCCCTGCTCAGGCTCGTCCACGGTGGTCGCGCCCGTAGCCTCGTCGGCGTTCAGCGTCGTTCCTCCAGCTGCTTGCAGGACACACAGAGAGTCGCGGACGGGAACGCCGCCACTCGCTCGACCGGGATCGCGTTGCCGCACCGCTCGCACCAACCGTAGTTGCCCTCGCCGAGCCGGTCGATGGCGCGTTCCACCTGTGTGATGCGCTCCAGCAGATTGTTGGCCAGAGTGATCTCCTGCTCACGTTCGAGCGTCTTGGAGCCGGTGTCGGCCTGGTCGTCGCCGACCGAGTCGGCCACGCGGTCGCGCTGCAGCTCGGTGAGCTCGCTGATCGAGGTGTCGTACTCGGCCTGCAGCTCGTCGCGGCGCTCGACCAGCGCAACCCGGATCTTCTCGGTCTCGGCGGCGCTGCGGGTCCGCCGGCCCTCGCCCGTCGCGGTCGCCTTGGTGCCGGTTGCCTTGGTGCCGGTTGCCTTGGTGCCGGTTGCCTTGGCCATGGTCGCTCCCTCACCCGCCCGAGCGGCGATCAGCGTGCAGATTACGAGCCGAGGGCGCCGCTGAGGCCCCCCGGCCCTACCGTCGAAGTTGCCGGCCGGCCGGTCGCTCGGGCCGGGCAACGCCGTAGATCTTCCCCCACCGGCCCCACCGGCGCGGCCGAACCCGCGGCCACGCACTCCAGTGGGTGGCAAGGATACGGAACGTATACCGGACCGACAACAGCCCGTACCGGATCTTGCCCCGCAATTAACGCGAATCTCCCCGAAACCGTGGCTAGATACCGGTGGGATCCTCGTCGCCCTCCTCACCGAACCAGCGGGCCAGGCGGCCCCGGCGGCTGACCGCCCGCAGGCGGCGCTCGGCGACGTCGCGGACCGCGGCGGTGGCCACGATCAGCAGGGCGTCGCCGGTGCGCAGCCGCGTGTCGGGGACGGGCACGAAGCCGGCGCCGTCCCGCACGACCAGGGTGACCGACGCGCCCGACGGCAGGCGCAGCTCGTCGATGTGCACACCGGCCAACCGGGAGCCCTCGGCGATCTCCATCTGGAGCAGGTCGGCATTCATCCGCTCCAGCGGCGCGGTCTCGACGTGCACCTCGGCCGCCTCGCCGGGGGCGGTCACGCCCAGCATCCGCGCGGCCGGGCCGAGCGTGCTCGCCTGCACCAGCGTGAAGATGATGACCAGCACGAACACCGCGTCGAACAGGCCCTCCGCGCCGGGTGTGCCGGCCGAGAGCGGGATAGTGGCCAGCACGATCGGCACGGCGCCGCGCAGGCCCGCCCACGACAGGAAGGCGCTGCCCCGCCAGCCCACCCGGTTGCCGGGGCGGCGGGGGCCACGCAGGGGCCGGGCCAGCACCGCCGCGATCACCACCGACAGCGGCCGGGCCAGCAACACCAGGGCCACCCCGACGACCAGCGCGGGCACCAGCGCATCGGCCAGCCGGGCGGGCGAGCTGAGCAGGCCCAGCAGCACGAACAGGCCGATCTGGGCGACCCAGGCCAGGCCGTCGGCGAATCCGAGGATGGCCCGGCGGTGCGGGATCCGGCCGTTGCCGAGCACCACCCCCGCGACATAGACCGCGAGGAAGCCGGAGGCGTGAACAACGGCGCCACCGGCGTACGCCAGCACGGTGAGACCCACCGCCGCGATCGGGTAGAGACCGGCTGACGGCAGCGCGGCATTGCGCAGCAACCAGCGCCCCGCCGCCCCCACCGCGTAGCCGATCGCTGCTCCCGCCGCCAGCTCGTAAACGACGATCGACAGCTCGTACCACCACGGATGCATCTCCGACAGGTCCGCGCTGAGCAGCACGACCAGCAGCACCACGGGCGCGTCGTTCATGCCGGACTCGGCCTCGAGCGTGGCGACGAGACGGGGCGGCAGCCGCAGCCGGCGCAGGGTGGCGAAGACTGCGGCGGCGTCGGTCGACGACAGCACCGCGCCGTAGAGCAGGGCCAGCTGCCAGGGGAGATCGAGCAGCACGTGGACGACGAGACCGACCACCACGATGCTGACCGCCACCCCCACCGTGGCCAGCGAGCTGGCCAGGCCCAGCACCGGCCGCAGCGTGCTCCAGCGGGCGGTCAGCCCGCCCTCGGCAATGATCATGATGAGCGCGCAGAAGCCGAGCGTCCGGGTCAGCTCGGCGTCGTCGAAGCGGATGCCCAGCCCGGCCTCGCCGATGAGGATGCCGATGGCCAGGTAGACGAGCAGGCTCGGCAGCCCGACCCGGGTCGAGACCCGGACCGCGGCCACCGCCACCAGCAGGACCGCGGAACCGATGAGCAGCGCGTAGTCCAGCCCACCGGTCACGGCGTGGCCGTGCCGTCCCGCAGCGCGGTCAGGCGCCCGGCGACCCCGGCGGCGGGTGCGGCGACGATGAACACCTTGTCGCGGCTGGTGGCGCCGAGCCGCAGCTCCACGGCGGCCGGGCGCACTCCGAGAGCGCCGGCCAGCGCCCGCCGCACGGCCTCGGTCGCCTTGCCGTCCACGGCCGGCGCACCCACGGCGATGATCAGGGCGGGCCCGTGCGGCCCCTCGTAGCGTCCGCCGACGCGGTCACGTCCGGCGCCCGGCCGCACCCGGACGGGCACGGAGAGGGCAGTCTCGTCAGGCGGAGGCACGCGGCGCTTGACCATGCCTCATTGTGCCGATCAACGTCCGGCCTTGGGGAAGTCCGAAGTTCAGCCGCGGGCGGCCACGCCCACCAGCCGGTCGACCGGGCGGCACAGGCCGCACGGGCTGAAGCCGAGCTCGACGGCCTCGCGCACGGGAATCGGCTCAGTCAGGCGGCCGACCAGGCTCGGGCATTCGGGCACGTGGTAGCGCGGCCGGCCGTCGACGACCAGCACCTCGGCGTCGAGGCGGGCCACCCGGACCGCGTCGGCCGGCTGCACCGCCTGCGGCAGCGGCTCGTCGTCGGGATCGTCGGCGGCGGGCTCGGCGAACTCGTCATCGGCCTCGTCCGGACCGGGAGCGGCCGCCCCCGGAACGTCGGCATCCGGGGCCTCGCGGCGCCAGGCGTCCTCGGCGGGGGTCTCACTGCGAGCGGCGTTGATGGTGGCGGAGGCCCGGTCGTAATCCGGATCCTCGGCTCGGGGGCGCTCATCTACTGACAAATCGCCCGCGGGGGCGCCGGCCTGGTCGGCGAAGTCGGGACCGGCGGAGGGCTTCGCGGCGGCCACGTCGGCCGGGTCGAACTGGACGGTCTCGCGCTGATCGCCGGCGAAGTCGTCGGCGGAGCGGCGGGCGGCCATCTCTTCGGCGGCCGCGGCGAACTCGGGCTCGGCCACGTAGACCGCGTTCTCGTCGGTGTCGTCCTCGACGAGCGGGGGTGTCGCGGGTGTCGCGCGCCGCGCGGCGGCGGCCTGGCGCGCGCCGACGACCAGGAAGACGGCGGCCAGCAGACTGGCCACGATGGAGCTGATGAGCAGCCCGCTCGATCCGCCGGTGAGGCCCAGCACGAGCAGCGTCACCGCGACGAGGATGAGCAGCAGGCTAACAACGATCATGGCTCATCCTCGTCGGGTTCCGGAGGGAGAGAGAAAGCTCAGCGCCCGGACTCGATGGCGTTGCGGCCACCGTACGAACCGGCCAGGCCGGCCGCGGCAAGACCACCGCTGCCACCGACGGCGCGCCCGGAGTCGGCTCGCGACATCTCCGCCTCGAGGCCCTGACCCCGGCCGTCGAGGTCGCGCAGCTGGCTCTCGAGGTAGGCCTTGAGGCGCGTGCGGTATTCCCGCTCGAACTGCTTCAGCTCCTCGATGTGCTTCTGCAGCGCGGACCGCTTGGCGTCGAGACCGCCCATGGCCTCCTGGTGACGCTGACGGGCGTCGCGCTCGAGGGCGTCGGCCTTGGCGCGGGCCTCGCGGGTGACTTCCTCCGCCTTGGAACGGGCGTCGGAGAGCAGCTTGTCGGCCTCGCGGCGCGCGTCGGCGACGTGGTCGTCGGCGGTGCGCTGAGCCATCATGAGCACCCGCAGAGCCTGCTGCTCGCCGTCGGCGCCGGCGCCGGCGGCGCTGCCACCGGCCGGACCCTGGGCCCGGACCTGCTCGAGCTCGGCCTGCATCTGACGCGCGGCCTGCTCGGCCTGCGCCTTGTCGCGCTGCACACGGTCAAGCTGGGCCTTGACCTCGTTGAGCTCGGCCGCGAGGCGCGGGTCGGCGCTCGGACCGGCTGGCGCGCCACCCCGACCGCCGCGCTCCACCTGGGCGCGCAGCTCGTTGTTCTCCTCGATCAGACGGGCGAGCTCACGCTCGACCTCGTCCAGGAAGGCGTCGACCTCCTCCTCGTCATACCCCCGCTTGCCGATCGGGGGCTTCTTGAAGGCGACGTTATGAACGTCGGCCGGGGTCAGCGGCATCGAAACTCCTCGGGTCAGTCGCGGCCGCGGTTGGGGCTGCTGTTTAGCTGAAGTTCAGGATCAATCTTTGAAGCACGAACCTCATGAGCACGAACAGGATAACCAGCAGCACGATGGAAGCCAGGTCCAAACTCACGTTACCAATGCGCAGCGGGGGGATCACACGCCTCAACGCCTTGAGGGGCGGATCAGTGACGCTCCACACCGTTTCGAGTCCCGCCGACGCCCCACGACCGGGTTGCCACCGACGCCCGTACTGGAGTACCGCACCCAGCACGAACCTGGCAAGTAGGACCAGGAAGAAGATGTAAACGACTAAATACAATATTTGGAACACGATCGAGAGCACTCGTGCGGATCCCCCATCTGGGTGGCGGGCGCGCGGGCGCCCGCCTCAGGCCTGACCGAAGAACCCACCCTCAGCGATCTTGGCCTTGTCCTCTGCGGTGACCTGGACATTTGCCGGTGAGAGCAGGAAAACCCGGTTGGTCACGCGCTCGATCGTACCGCGAAGGCCGAAAGCCAGCCCGGCGGCGAAGTCAACCAGCCGGCGCGCGTCTCCTTCATCCATTTCGGTGAGATTGATGATGACCGGCACGCCGTCGCGGAAGTGCTCGCCGATGGTGCGCGCCTCGCGGTAGGTGGTCGGGTGCAGCGTCGTGATCTGGTAACGCTGCTCCTCCTCGACCGGCCGCGGGCGGGGCTCCGGCTGATGCACGGCCTGCGGGGCCAGGGCCAGGTTCTCGCGCGTGGAGTAGCTCAGCGCGGACGAGTTGTCACCGACCGTGGCGGGCCGGGTGATCGATCGGACGCTCGCACGCTCCGAACGCTCCGGGCGTTCCACCCGATCGTGGTCGTCCACGTCGGCGTGCGAGGACAGGCGGTCGGATCCGCGGCTGCGCTCCGTGCGCGCACGCGGCACGGGCCGCTCGTCCTCGAGCTCCTCGTCGTCGGCGAACTCGTCGTCGGAGTACCGGCTTCCCGAGTACCGGTTCCGAGAGCGGTAGGGGCCTTCTTCGTACCCGTTGTCGTAACCGCGGTCGTCGTCCTCTTCGACGAGGCCCAGCCAGACGCCCGCCTTGCGAAGCGCGCTCATGCCTTCACCCCGTCCCGCCACCGCGAGTTGACCCGACCAGCCATGTGCCCCCACCTTCGTCCGCCGCGCGGAACGCACCCCCTCGGCGTTACCGCATTCCCCCTTTGCACGGTCGGAAGCTCCGATGCGGACCCTCGTCCCGTGACGTGCCGCGCCGTCGACCCGACGCCGCCGTGGATGATCATGAAACATGCCCACAAACGGTTGTCGCGTAAACAACACCCATGTAGTTTGCTGCCCGCCGCAAGGCTACCGCAGCAGGTTTCGCATTCCGAGCAAAGAAGTGCCGATCCGGACGTGTGTCGCGCCGTGCCGGACGGCGGCCTCGAGGTCCCCACTCATGCCGGCCGAGATGGCCGTGGCGGACGGATGAGACTTGACCAGCCGCTCGGACAACCCACGGAGCAGCTCGAACGCGCGGTCGGGGGCCCAGTCCACCGGTGCCACCGCCATGACGCCGCCGAGTCGCAGGCTGTCGGCGGATGCCACCGAGTCGGATACCCGCCAGAGGTCGTCGCCGGTCACGCCCCCGCGCGCCGGGTCGCCGTCGATGCTCACCTGGATCAGGATCTCGAGCGGATCCGGCCGCCCCTGGGCCGCGCGGGCGAGCGCCTCGGCCAGGCGCACCGAGTCGACGGACTCCACGACATCGGCGTACTGCACAACCGATCGTGCCTTGTTGCGCTGGAGCTGACCGATGAAATGCCAGCGCGGAGTCGCCCCCGCCGCGCGCGCCTCGGCGGCCTTGGGAGCGGCCTCCTGATCGCGGTTCTCCCCGACGTCGGTGACGCCGAGCCCGGCGAGCAGCACGACATCGCTCGCCGGGTACGTCTTGGTGACCGCGACGAGGGTGACCTCGCCCGCGGCCCGGCCGGCCGCCTCGCAGGCGCGCGCCATCCGGCCGTTCACCTCGATCAAGGCGGCGGCCAGCTCGGACCGCCGCCCGTTGTCAGTCATGCCGTCCCCGACCAGAGAAGTGCCTCAGGAGCCGTTCTTCAGGAAGTCGGGCACGTCGACGTCGTCGAAGAGCACCCGGCGCGGCGTCGGCGTGGTGGCCGGCGGCGGCGTCGAGGCGGCGGCCGGGGCCGACACCGTGGTCGCCGGCGCCTGCGGCGTGGTCGCCGCGCGTTCGGCCGGCTGCTGGATGACCTTGCGCGCCGGCTCGGACGGCTTGTACGAGGGCGTGCCCCCGTCGAAGCCGGCCGCGATCACGGTGACCCGCACCTCGTCGCCCAGCGCGTCGTCGATGACCGCGCCGAAGATGATGTTGGCGTCCGGGTGGGCCGCGTCGGTGACCAGCTGGGCCGCGTCGTTGATCTCGAACAGGCCCAGGTCGGACCCGCCGGCGATGGAGAGCAGCACGCCGCGGGCGCCGTCCATGCTCTGCTCGAGCAGCGGGCTCGAGATCGCCTTCTCGGCCGCCTCGACCGCGCGGTTGTCGCCGCGAGCGCTGCCGATGCCCATGAGCGCGCTGCCGGCGCCGCTCATGACGCTCTTGACGTCGGCGAAGTCGAGGTTGATCAGACCAGGGGTGGTGATCAGATCGGTGATGCCCTGCACACCGGAGAGCAGCACCTGGTCGGCCTGACGGAACGCGTCCATCATGCTGATTCCGCGGTCGCCCAGCGCGAGCAGCCGGTCGTTCGGGATGACGATGAGCGTGTCGCACTGGTTGCGCAGCTCGTCGATGCCGGACTCGGCCTGCACCTGGCGGCGCTTGCCCTCGAACGAGAACGGCCGGGTGACCACGCCGATGGTGAGCGCACCGAGCTTGCGGGCGATGTTGGCGACCACGGGCGCGCCACCGGTGCCGGTGCCGCCACCCTCGCCGCAGGTCACGAAGACCATGTCGGCGCCCTTGAGCACCTCTTCGATCTCGTCGCGGTGGTCCTCGGCGGCGTTCTTGCCGACCTCGGGCTGCGCGCCGGCGCCGAGGCCCCGGGTCAGCTCGCGGCCGACATCGAGCTTGACGTCGGCGTCGCTCATCAGCAGCGCCTGCGCATCGGTGTTGATCGCGATGAACTCGACGCCCTTGAGCCCGACCTCGATCATGCGGTTCACGGCGTTCACGCCGCCGCCACCGATACCGACGACCTTGATGACCGCCAGGTAGTTGTGGGGAGGTGTCATGGGCTCAGCCTTCCCTTCCAGGGTTGTGGATGTCGTGGGCCCCGTGCGGTCCGGCCAGACCGCACCTTCGACACCCGCTGCCGGACAAGGGAGGGCGAGGAAACCCTCACCCTCTACTAGAGGCTTAGGGTTATGTCAACCACTCAGCCTCTCGTGGCAACGTAAGCGGAGTTCCGACATCAACCAAAGACCCGGCGCGGCGTGTCGGCGTCCGCTTACGTGGCGAAAATCCGACGGAGCCGTAACCTGAGTCGAAATAAGCCGTTCGTGCCTCAATGTCCGCTTGGGACCGGATGTCAGCGGATTGTCACGACCGACGGGGCGCTGACGTCGATCTCCCTGCCCGCCTTCTTCAGCAGGGCCGTCGCCACCTGACTCTTGGTCTCGCTCTGGGTGTCGTCACCCCACACGACCGTCCGGTCCTTGCGCAGCTCGAGACGGATCTGGGCCGGCTTGGGGACCGAGACCGCCAGCACCTGCTCGCGCAGCTCCTCGCTGAGCGAGGCGAGCACGGTCAGGGCCGACGCCGTGTTCAGGTCGGACGGGCCGGGGAAGTCGACCCGCACCAGCGGCAGACCCTGCGGCGCCTGTTTGACCTGGCGGAAGGGCACCCCGGCCCGGTCGATCACCGAGAACTGGCCGTTCTGCGGCACGGCGGCCACCGGCGTACGCTCCACGACCTCGACGACCAGGGTGGACGGCCAGCTGCGCCGCACCACCACCCGGTCGACCGGGGCCAGCGCACGCACCCGCGTGCGCACCGTGCCGAGGTCGACCCGGGCCAGCGGCTCGCCGTGCGGCACGGCGACGGCCTGCTCGACCTGGATCGGCTCGAGCAGCTCGACGCCGACGACCTTGACCTCGCGGACCCCCAGCACCGACGTTCCATAGACCAACCAGGCCACGCCCCCGGCGACGAGCAGCACGCCGGCGGCGATCGCCCACGGCAGCGCAGCCCGCATCTTGCGCTGGCGGGCCCGGGCCATGAAACGCCGCGCGGACGACGGCACCGCGTCGGTGTCCGCCCGCACGAGCCGCCAGTTACGCCCCGTCATGCTAGGTCTGAGCCTGACTGCGGTCGGCGTCGTCGAACGCGGCCAGCAGTTCGTCGCCCATCAGCGAGATCGGCGGGGCGCCCATGGTCACCACGACGTCGCCCGGCCGGCTGCGACGGATGACCTCGGCCGGCACGTCCTCCCAGTCGGGCACGAAGACCTTCCGGTCGGCCGGCAGATCGATGGCAGCGGTCAGCGCCACCCCGCCCTCGCCCGGGCCGCGCACCTCGCCCGGGCCGAAGACCTCCATGCAGATGACCTGATCGGCCAGGCTCAGCCCGCGGGCCAGCTCGGCCTGCAGGTCGCGGGTGCGATACACCCGGTACGGCTGGAAGACCACCAGCAGGCGGCCGTCCCCCGCCACCTCGCGCAGGGTGCGGAGCGCCGCCTCGACAGAGGTCGGGTGGTAGGCGTACTCGTCGTAGACCCGCACGCCGGCGGCGATGCCCTTGCGCTCGAAGCGCCGCCGCACCCCCGGGAACGACGCCAGCGCCTCGACGATCTTGTCGAGCGGTAGGCCGAGCCGGAGCGCGGTCAGCACGGCGGCCGCGCTGTTGAGGCCCATGTGCCGGCCGGGCAGCGACAGCCGGATCTCGCCGAGCGGCTTGCCGTCGAGCTCGGCGACGTAGCGGACGCCGCTCGCCGTCGAGACCACGTCGCTGAGGCGGAGGTCGGCGGACTCGGATTCGCCGTACGTGAAGACGGTCTTGCCCTTGGCGCGCAGCGCCGCGATGAGGTCCTGCGTGCCCTCGTCGTCGGCGCAGGTGACCACGAAACCGTCGGGGTCGGCGAGCTCGGCGAACTGCAGGAAGCCGGCCTTGAGGCCCTCGAGGTCGCCCCAGTTGTTGAGGTGGTCGCCCTCGATGTTGGTGACGATCGCGACGTGCGGCCGGTAGATCAGGAACGACTTGTCGCTCTCGTCGGCCTCGACCACGAAGTGCGGACCGGTGCCGTGGTGGCCGTTGGATCCGGCCTCGCTGATCTCGCCGCCGATCACGAAGGACGGGTCCTGCCCGGCGTGCTGGAAGATCACCGTCATGATCGACGTGGTCGTGGTCTTGCCGTGCGTGCCGGCCACGGCGATGGCCTGGCGGTTGGTCATCGCGGCGGCCAGGGCCTCGGACCGGTGCAGCACCCGCAGCCCGCGCCGGCGCGCCTCGGCCAGCTCGAGGTGGTCGTGCGGGATGGCGGTGGAGTAGACAACCGTGTCGACACCGTCGAGGTTCTCGGCCACGTGGGCCATGTGGATCGTGCCGCCCAGCGCGCGCAGCCCGGTCAGGGCCGGCCACTCGCGCAGCTCGCTGCCCGAGACCGGGATGCCGCGGGTGAGCAGCAGGCGGGCCAGCCCGGCCATGCCCACTCCGCCGATGCCGATGAGGTGCACGTTGCCCAGGTCCTCGGCGGTCAACTCGCCGGCCGGCCGCAGCTCCGCCGTGTTCACTGCTGTGCTCCCTCGATCGAGAAAAGGCTCATCGGTTCTTGGCCACCGCTTCGAGAACGAATTCGAGCAGGGCCTCGTCACCGTCGCGACGACCGTACCGGGCGGCGGACTGGCCCATCACGGCGAGGCGCTGCCGGTCGCGCGCCAGCGGGATGACGTTCTGCTCGATCCACTCGGGGGTGAGCTCGTCGTTGTCGACCAGGACACCGCCGCCCGCCTCGACCACCGGCAGGGCGTTGCGCTTCTGTTCCTGGTTGCTGAACGGATAGGGCACGTAGACGGCCGGCACGCCCAGGGCGGTCGTCTCGGCCACGGTGATCGCGCCGCTGCGGCAGAGCATGAGGTCGGCCGCGGCGTAACCCAGCTGCATGTCCGAGAGGTAGGGAATCACCTTGTACGGCACCGGCAGGTCGGCCGGCACGTCGAACGGGTCGTTGCGCCCGCCCTGCACGTGCAGCACCTGAACCCCGGAGTGGGCCAGCCGCTTGGCCGCCGCGGCGACGGCCAGGTTGATCGTGCGGGCGCCCGAGGAGCCGCCCGAGACGAACAGCACCGGCAGGTCGGGGCGCAGCCCGAACTGGTAGAGCGCCTGCGGCCGCAGCGCTGCCCGGTCGAGGTGGGTGAGGGCCGTACGCAACGGGACGCCGACGACCCGGGCGTCCTTGAGCGATTCGGCCAGCTGCGGCTGCGTCGGGAAGCCGACCGCCACGTTCTTGGTGAACTTCATGCCCATCCGGTTGGCCACGCCCGGCGGCACGTTGACCTCGTGGATGACGATCGGCGTCTCGCGCCGCCAGGCCGCCAGGTAGGCCGGCACCGACACGTAACCGCCGAAGCCGACCACCACGTCGGCCTGCACCTCGTCGAGGATCTTGCCGGCCGCGTGGGCCGACTTCCACATCCGGTCCGGAGTGCGCAGCAGGTTCAGGTTGACCGAGCGCGGCAGCTGGAACGCGGGGATCACGCGCAGGTCGTAGCCGGCCGGCGGGATCAGCTCGTTCTCCATGCCCTTCGGGCTGCCCAGCGTGGTGATCCGCACCTCGGGGAAATGCCTCTTCACCGCGTCGGCGAAGGCGAGCAGCGGATAGATGTGACCGCCGGTGCCTCCTCCGGCGAGCACGACCGACCGCAGCAGACCCATCACCGTCTCCCCTCAGCCCCCGCCTTGGCTTTGGCCGGAGTCGGCTTCGGCCGCCGCGACGGGGGAAGCGGCGGCAGCGGGGCCCAGACTAGCCGTACCCATCGAGCGGGCGGACGCGCGTTCAGCGCCAGTGACGCCTGCGGTTCGGCCCGGGCGAACGAGGCCAGCATGCCGACCGCCGCCATGGTGACGACGAGGGCACTGCCACCTGCGGAGATGAACGGCAGCGGGAGGCCGGTGATGGGCAGCATGCCGGTCACGCCGCCGATGTTGATCACCGCCTGGGCCACCAGCCAGGTGGTGATCGCGGCGGCCGCCAGCCGGCGGAACGGGTCCTGCGAGCGGCGGGCGATCCGGAAGCCGGTGTACGCCAGCACCGAGAACAGCGCCAGGACGACCGCGCAGCCGACCACGCCCAGCTCCTCGGCCACCACGGCGTAGATGAAGTCGTTGTCGGCCTGCGGCAGCCAGTTCCACTTGAGCGCGCTCTTGCCCAGACCGACGCCGAACCAGCCGCCCTCGAAGATCGCCGAGCGGGCCTGGATGATCTGGTAGCAGGCGTCCAGGTCGCACTGGTCGAGCGGCTTGAGGAAGTCGGTGAGCCGGGCCAGCCGGTAGTTCGCCTCGCCCTCACGGCCCGAGCCGGCGCCGCCGGACGCGGCCGCGATCAGCAGGCTGATGCCGGCCAGGCCGAGCACGCCGAGCGCGGCGAAGACCCGCAGCCGCACGCCGGCCGCCCACAGCAGCCCGACGATGAGCGCGAGCAGCACCAGCATGCTGCCCAGGTCGTTGTAGCCGACGAGAACGAACAGCAGGCCGACCACGGGGAAGAGCGGGCGGGACAGCTCGCGCCAGTGCCCCAGCGCGGGACCCTTGCGGGCGATCACGTCGGCGCCCCACAGCACCATGCCGAGCTTGGCGAACTCGGCCGGCTGCAGACCGATCGGGCCGAAGTAGAGCCACAGCAGGTCGGCCCGGACCGGGCCGATGCGCGGCTTGTCGAGCACGCCGACCGAGGCCAGCGCGCCCAGCAGGTCGAGGATGCAGAGCAGCACGATCGCCGCGCCCAGCACGAACTTGCCGAGGTCGCGCAGGGTGCCCGCGGGCAGCCGCTGGCACACCCAGAACGCGAACAGGCCGAGCAGCGCGAAGACGGCCTGGTTGGCGATCGCGCTGAAGGCGTTCCCGTTCTCGGCGAAGGCCTTCACGCTGGTGGCCGAGAAGACCATGGTGAGCCCGATGAGCAGCAGCAGGCCGGAGCTGGCGAGCAGCAGATAGTACGAGGAGAGCGGGCGCGCCAGGAGCCCGTGCACCGCGGGCAGCAACTGCCGGCTCAGCGACGGGCGGGGTGCCTGTTGAGTCCGGTCTTCCGCCATTCACTCATCTTCGTACCGGCGACACGCCAAGCCCGGTCATGAACCTGGCGTGTCGTCAGAGATCTCTATCCCATGATGGCCAGGAAGTCTGAATAGAACAGTCCGAGGCCGATGGCGACGCAGATGCCGGCCACGATCCAGAACCGGACCACGATGTTGACCTCGCTCCACCCCGCCAGTTCGAAGTGGTGCTGCAACGGCGACATCCGGAAGACCCGCTTGCCGGTGGTCTTGAACGAGATGATCTGGATGACCACCGACATCGTGATGATCACGAAAAGACCGCCGATGATGACCGACAGCAGCGTGGTGCGGGTGGCCACGGCCAGGCCGCCGATGAGGCCGCCGAGACCGAGCGCGCCGGCGTCGCCCATGAAGATCCGCGCCGGCGAGGTGTTCCACCACAGGAAGCCCACGCAGGCGGCCGCGGCCGCCGCCGCGATCATGGCGATCTCCAGCGGATCTCGCACCTGGTAGCAGTAGTCGTTGACCCGGGCGTAGTCGGAGTCACCGCACCAGTGGCGGTACTGCCAGAAGCCGATCAGCGAGTACGCCCCCAGCACGAGGATGGACGCGCCGGTGGCCAGACCGTCGAGGCCGTCGGTCAGGTTCACGCCGTTCGACATCGACATGATGACGAAGACGAAGACCAGCACCGAGCCGACCTTGCCGACGTCGAGCCAGCTGATGTCGCGGATGAACGAGATGTGCTCGCTGGCCACCGTCTCGCCGTTGGTGCTGGGCACATAGAGCGCGACGATGGCGAACGCGCCGCCGACGATCAGCTGGCCGAGCAGCTTGCCCTTGGCGCTCAGACCGTCCGAGTTGCGGCGGCGCACCTTGAGGAAGTCGTCGAGGAAGCCGACCACGCCGCAGAACACGAACAGTCCGAGCAGGACCAGCGCCGTCATGGTCGGCGACTCCTGCGCGATCTGCCGCTCGGGCAGCGTCGTCAGGGCGACGTGCCCGGCCGCGTACGCGAGGACCGTGGCGATGATGAAGACGACACCGCCCATCGTGGGCGTGCCCTTCTTGCCCTGGTGGCTCGCCGGCCCGACCGTGCGGATCGGCTGGCCGGCCTTGAGCGCCGTGAACACGCGGATGGCGATCGGGGTGCCGAACAGCGAGATGATGAACGCGACCGCGGCCGCGACGATGACTGCCCTCACGGGCGAACCTCCTCGGGACGCAGTGAGTCCACCACGTCCCACGTGCGGTACCGGGAACCCTTGACCAGCACGACGTCGCCGCCGTGGAGGTCGCCGTCCAGGATCTCGATGGCGGCGGCCTGGTCGGCCACGACGGTCGCCACGCCCTTCCACCCGTCGACGGCGAGCGCGCCGTCCGCGACGGGCGCGGCCTCGGCGCTGACCACGATCAGCCGATCCACGCCGAGCTCGGCGGCGAGCCGGCCGACCTCCTCGTGGCCGGAGATCTCGTGCTCGCCGAGCTCGGCCATGTAGCCGAGCACGGCGGTGGTGCGACGCCCGCCGGCCATCGAGGCGAGCGCGCGCAGGGCGGCCGCCATGGAGGACGGGTTGGCGTTGTACGTGTCGTCGATGACCACGGCCCCGTCGGGCCGGGTGAAGACGTCCATCCGCCGGACCGAGGCGATGCCCACCTCGCCCAGCGCGGCCGCCAGCTCGTCGAACGGCAGGCCGGCCGAGAGCGCGACACCGGCCGCGGCCAGGGTGTTGGCGACTTGATGGCGCCCGGCCACGGCCAGTTTCACCTCGGCCGTACGCCCGGCGAAGCGCAGCGTGTAGGATGCCCGCCCGGTGGCGTCGACGCTGACGTCCGTAGCTCGCACGTCGGACAGTTCCGATTCGCCGGTCAGCAGGACTTTCGCCGCGGTCCGTGACGCCATTCCCGCGACGAGCGGATCGTCAGCGTTGAGGACGGCGAAACCGTCCGGAGGAAGCGCCTCGACCAGCTCGCCCTTGGCCTGTGCGGTGCCCTCGACCGAGCCGAACTCGCCCAGGTGCGCCGCGCCGATGTTGAGCACCGCGCCGATCGACGGCCGGGCGATGTCGGTGAGATAGCGGATGTGGCCGATCCCCCGCGCGCCCATCTCGAGCACGAGGAAGCGCGTCTCGGTGCTCGCCTGGAGCACCGTGTAGGGGAAGCCCAGCTCGTTGTTGAGCGAGCCGGCCGGCGCCACCGTCGGCCCGAGCCGCGCGAGCAGCTGACCGATGTAGTCCTTGGTCGTCGTCTTGCCGTTCGAGCCGGTCAGCCCGACCACGGTCAGCCCGTCGAGCCGCGCGACGACGGCCTGGGCCAGCGCGGCCAGGGCGGCCAGCGGCTCCTCGACGACGACTCCCGGCTGTCCGGTGTCGCGCGTGCTCAGCACGGCCGCGGCACCCGCGGCGACGGCAGTGCCCGCGTACTCGTGCCCGTCGACCCTCTCGCCCTCGAACGCGACGAACAGGCCCCCCGGGCCGATCTTGCGCGAGTCGTACTCGACTCCCCCGGTGACCGCGAGCGACGGTTCCGCGTGCACCACGCGGCCGCCGGAGATCTCCGCGATCTCGGCCAGTGTCAGACGGATCACGAGTGGCCCCCGGCCGCCGCGGTCAGCGCCTCCGCGAGTTCGATCCGGTCGTCGAACGGCAGCATCTGCCCGTTCACCTCCTGGCCCCGCTCGTGTCCCTTGCCCAGCAACGCGATCACGTCACCCGGTCCGGCCAGCCGGACCGCTTCGTCGATCGCCGCCCGCCGCCCGGAGACTTCGATGATCTTCGCAGCAGCGCCGGACTGCTCGGCGCCGGCCCGGACCGCGGCCCGCACCTCGGCCGGGTCCTCCGTGCGCGGGTTGTCGTCGGTGACGATCACGAGATCGGCGCCGCGGGCGGCCGCCGCCCCCATCAGCGGGCGCTTGTCCTTGTCGCGGTCGCCACCCGCGCCGAGCAGGCCGATCAGCCGGCCGCCACGGCTGGTGGCCAGCTCGCGCAGCGCGGCCAGGGCGGCCACGATCGCGTCGGTCTTGTGCGCGTAGTCGACGACGCCCAGCACCTCGCCCGGGGCCGACACCCGCTCGAGCCGGCCCGGCACGCCCGGACAGGCCGCGATGCCGTCCGCGGCCACCTGCGCGCCGATGCCGGCGGCGACCAGCGCGGCCAGGGCGAGCAGGGCGTTGGCCACGTTGTGCCGGCCGGGCAGGGCCACGCCCGCCTCGACCTCGACGCCGGGGCCGTGCGCGACGAACCGCTGGCCGAACTCGGACGGGCGGACGTCGGTGGCCCACCACGTCGCCGCCGGGTCGCCGTCCGCCGAATAGCTGATCGTGCCCGGCTTGAACAACGGCCGCAGCGCGGGGTCGTCCAGGTTGAGCACCTCGAACCGGCAGCGCCCGTCGAACAGCTTGGCCTTGGCCGCGAAGTAGTCGTCGGCGTCGGTGTGGAAGTCGAGGTGGTCGAGGCCGAAGTTGGTGTAGCCACCGACTGTGAAGCCGATGCCGTTGACCCGCCCGATCGCGAGGGCGTGGCTCGACACCTCCATCACCACGGCGCCGACCCCGCGCTCCAGGCCGGCGGCGAGGATGGCGTGCACGTCGGTGGCCTCGGGGGTGGTGCGCACGCTGTCGACCACCAGATCGCCGATGCGCGTCTCGACCGTGCCGATCAGCCCGGTGACCACGCCGGCCGCCCGCAGGCCGGATTCCACGAGGTACGCCGTCGACGTCTTGCCGGCCGTGCCGGTGATGCCGATCATCGTCAGCCGGCCCGACGGGTCGCCGTAGATCGCCGCCGCGGCCGTGCCGAGCACCGCCCGCGGGTCCTCGGCCACCAGCACCGGCAGGCCCGCAGCGACCGCGGCCGCGTGGCCGGCAGCGTCGGTCAGCACGGCCGCGGCGCCGGCCGCAGCTACGTCGCTGATGAACTCGGCGCCGTGCCGGACGGCGCCGGGCAGCGCCGCGTAGAGATCGCCCGGGCGGACCGCGCGACTGTCGTGCGTCACGCCGCTGACCTCGGCATCGACGCCGGTCAGCGTGGCCGGCAACAGCGCGGCCAGCCGGGCCAGCCGGTACGGAGCGACGGTATCGGGACGGGGAATGCCGGGCACGGCGTCAGACCCTACCCCGTGCCCGGCTTCGTACGGAAAACGCCATGCGACGCCCATGGCTCAGTCTTCAGTCCGTTCCGGGGCGGCGGCGGGGTGGTTGGACGGGATCACGGATGGATCTTGAACGTCGGCGGCTTGGTGCTGGACGGCGGCACCCGGCCGTGCAGCAGCGCGAACGACATCATCTTGGCGAAGGCCGGCGCCGCCACGTCGCCACCGGTGCCCTTGGGCACGTCGGCCGAGACCGCGATGACGTACCGCGGGTTGTCGGCCGGCGCCATGCCGATGAACGAGCCGTAGTTCGCGCTCGTGTACTGGCCGTCGATGAGCCGCTTGCCGGTGCCGGTCTTGCCCGCCACCCGGTAACCGGGAACGGCCGCCTGGGTGCCGGTGCCGCCCTTGTTGTCGACCACCGCCTCCATCATCAGGCGCAGCTCGGCCGCCACGTGCGGATCGAGCACGCGGTGCCGCTCCGGCTTCGCGGCGTGGGTGACCTTGCCACCCCGGCCCGAGATCATGGACT
Source organism: Paractinoplanes polyasparticus (assembly GCF_019710575.1). GTDB lineage: Bacteria > Actinomycetota > Actinomycetes > Mycobacteriales > Micromonosporaceae > Actinoplanes > Actinoplanes polyasparticus. The sequence continues at coordinate 96,331 of NZ_JAHWFK010000008.1, forward strand.
TGATCAGGTGGGGCTGGATGTATTCGCCGTCGTTGGCGATCGCCGCGTAGCCGGCCGCCATCTGCACCAGCGTGGCGTCCACACTCATGCCGATCGGCACCGAGCCCGACGCCGAGCCGCTCCACTCGTCGGATCCGAGGATCCTGCCCTCGGCCTCGCCCGGCATGCCCTCGCCGGTCGCCTTGCCCAGCCCGAACTTCTGCTGGTACTCGATGACCTTCTCCTTGCCGAGCATGTCGGCGATGAGGATCGTGCCCACGTTGGACGAGTACGCGAGCAGCCCCGGCATCGTCATCTTGGTGCCCTTGGGCTGCATGTGGCCGTCCTGGAAGCGGTAACCGCCCCGCTCCAGGGCCGGACCGATGGTCAGCACCGAATCCGGCTTGATCAGCCCCTCCTGCAGGGCCGCGCCGAAGATGAACGCCTTGTGGATCGAGCCCGGGTCGGCCACGATGCTGCTCGGCACGTCCTCGCGCTCGGTCGGCGTGAAGTCGCCCGGCTTGGCCGCGTTGTAGGCGGGGTAGCTCGCCTGGGCCACCACCTCGCCGGTCTTAACGTCGATCACGACGGCGCCGCCGATGGTGGCCTTCACCTGCTTCATCTGCTCGGCCAGGATGCGCTGCACCTCGTACTGCAGGTCGCCGTCGATGGTGAGCTGGAGCGAGGTGCCGGGCTGGGGCTCGGTGTGCTGCTCGAAGCCGCCCGGGATCGGCTTGTTGAGGTCGCCCTTGCCGATCTCGAACTTGCGGCTGCCGTCGGTGCCGCGCAGCAGCGAGTCGTACCGCGCCTCGAGACCCTCCAGACCGGAGTTGTCGGCGCCGGTGAAGCCGATCAGGTTGGCCGCCAGGTCGGCGTTCGGCACGTCGCGCCGCTCGTCCTCCTTGACCACGATGCCGGGCAGCTTCATCGCGCGGATCCGTTCGCCGGTCGAGATGTCCACGCCCTGGGCGAGGAACTCGAACCGGGCCTCGCCACCGCCGGGACGCTTGTGCGGCGTCATCAGCGGGACCAGCTTCGACTGGGGAACCCCGATGACCGGCGACAGGATCGACGCCGTCCGGGCCGGGTCCTTGACCAGCTCGGGGTCGGCGCCGACGAAGCGCGCCTCCACGCTGTGGGCGAGCACGGTGCCGTCCCGGTCCAGGATGCTGCCGCGTGGCGCCGGCAGCCGCACCTCGGCCAGGCGGCTCTCGCGCAGCTCGATCAGCCGGTCGGCGTCCTCGGGCGACGCCGCCACCTGGAGGATCACCAGCCGGACGCCGATCATCACGAACAACGACAGCGCGAGGACGGCCCCGATCCGCAGACGACGGGTGCTGTTGGCCAGCTTGGGCGGCTCGGTCGCGACCGCACGGACGGCGCGGTCGACCCGCGGTCCACTCACGGTCCGCCGTGGTGCGGCCTTTCCCGGCGTACGCGGTGAGGCCGTGACCCGCCCGGGCCGGGCCGGCTTGGTCGCGGTCGTCCGGCCCCGCGGCTTGTCGGCCACTGTGCGCGCGGCCGACCCCGTGCGGGCGGTCGTGCGGCCGCGCCGGCGGTCGAACTCCTCCGGCTCGTCGTCGAAGTCGAGCTCGGGCCGGCGGCTGCGGGGCGGCTGCTTCCTGTCCTTCTTCTCCGGTTCGACCGGGGCCTCGCGCTCGGCCGGCTGGCGCCCGCGGCGCGGCGGCTGCCCGCCGTCGAGCACCTGGAGCGCCGGGCGGAACGGGTCGGAGGTGCGCCCGGCGCGCGGCGAGCGGGTGCGCTGGTCGCGCTCGGCCACGGTGCGCCCGCGCGGTGTGTAGGCCCGCGCGTCCCCGATGCCGCTGAATCCACGGCTCGGCTTGCCCGTCGTCGCGTCGTCCTCGGCCGGCACGTCACGAGACGTGCCGCGCCGGGGCTGAGCGCCCCGGCGCGGTGGTGTGTCGTCAGCGCGCGGCATCCGGCTACCGCCCGGCGCCGTCGGCGGGCTTCACGTTGTCGGCCCCCTTGTCGGTCACCGGCGTGCCCTCGTTCAGGCCCTCCTGGGCGGTCGGCGAACGCTTGCCGGTGGCCGGTCCCCGGAAGTTGATGATCTTCCCGTCCGGGAGCCGGATCTGGGCCACGTCGTCCGCCTTGACCAGACCGAGGCGGCGGGCCGCGGCGTCCAGGTTGCCGATGCTCGACGCCTCGACCACCTGGTTCTCCAGATCCTGGCGCTGGTTCTCGAGCGCGGTGTTCTGGTTCTGCAGGTCGGCGATGCGGAACGAGTTCTCGTTGGTCTTCGTGTTGACCAGCAGGATGCCCAGCACCCCGACGATCACCACGCCGATCACCGTCGCCACGAAGGGCGCCCGCGGTCCACCGTGGATCGGCGGCGGCGGGGCGACCCGCAGACGAGGAGCGGCGGCCGCGTCGGTCGCCCGCAGCGGCTCGGCCGAGACCTCGAGCTTGAGCGCGGCGGCGCCGTCGACCGGAGCCTCGACCTTGCGGCCGCCCGCGATCCGGCCCCGGCCACCGAGCACGCCGGCCTTGCGGTCCCGCGTTTCCCGTACGCCCGAAGCCTCCCGCGCCTTGGCCCGCACACCTTCGGTGTCCCGGCCCTGGGCTCGAACCGCGCCGGAGTCGCGCACCTTGCCGCCCACACCATCGGTATCGCGCGCCTTGGCTCGCACGCCGTCGCGCGCCTTGGCCCGCACGCCGTCGGTGTCGCGCGCCTTGGCCCGCACCCCGTCCGTGTCGCGTGTGCGGCTGCGCACGCCGTCCGCATCCCGGCTGCGGGCGCGAACGCCTTCCGTGTCGCGCGCCTTGCCGCGGGGCGTTCCGGCTTCCCTGGCCCGGTTGCGCACCGCTTCGGTGTCGCGCGGCTCACCCCGTACGGAATCGGAACCGCGCGGCGCGGAACGCGCCGGACGCGCCTCGCCCCGCTGCCGGCTCGCGTCGCGATCGTCGCTCCGCATCCCTGACCGGCGCGTGTCGGACCGGCGTGGCCCGCCGTCCTCCTCGGCACCGGTGAATCGCCGCGCCCCCCGGCCGGCGTTTCCCGGAGCGTCCGCATCGCGGCTCACACCCGTCGTGTCGCGGCGCCCGGTGGTCGGACGCTGCGGATCCGCGGTCCGGCCCCCCGACCGCGGCGCCTGGTTGCGCTCGCTCATGCTTCCCCCTCCCCCTCTTCACGTGCCCCCGGGCGTAACCGCCCTTGTCCCCCGTGCGTTGTAGACAGTCGGGGCCGTTCGCGGGCGGCCCCGGTAGTTCCGTCGTGCCGATCGAGGCGCTCGACCGCGCGCAGCTTCACCGAAGCCGCTCGCGGGTTCTCCGCGACCTCCTGTTCGCTGGGCGGTTCTGACCCCCTTGTCAGCAGCCGCAGCGTCGGACCCGTCCCGGGCAGTTCGACCGGCAGGTCGACCGGCCCGGTGCTGCGCGTCCTCGCGGTGAGGGCACGCTTGACGATCCGGTCCTCCAAAGATTGGTAGCTCATCACCACAAGGCGCCCTTTCGGCGCCAACGCGTCCAAAGCCGCCGGGATGGCCGCTTCGAGCGTGGCGAGCTCGCCATTTACCTCAATGCGTAACGCCTGAAACGTTCTTTTCGCGGGATTTCCACCCGTTCGCCGCGCGGCGGCCGGGATCGACTCCTTGACCAGCTCGGCCAGTCGCGCCGTCGAAGTGATCCGGCCCTTCTGGCGCTCGCGGACGATCGACGAGACGACGCGGGTGGCGAATTTCTCCTCGCCGTACTGGCGCAGGATGCGCACCAGCTCCCCCGGCTCGTACTCGTTGACGACCTGCTCGGCCGTGAAGCCCGTCGTCTGATCCATCCGCATGTCGAGCGGAGCGTCCTGGGCGTACGCGAAGCCGCGGTCCGCCTCGTCGAGCTGCAACGACGACACACCGAGGTCGAACAGTCCGCTGTGGAACTCCGTGAGGTCGAGTTCCTCGAGCACCCGTGGCAACTCGTCGTACACCGCGTGCACCAGGTGCATCCGGCCGGCGTACCGGGCCAGGCGATGACCGGCGTGGGCCAGGGCCTCGGTGTCGCGGTCGAGCCCGACCAGCACCACCTCGGGAAATCGCTCGAGGACGGCCTCGGCGTGACCGCCCAGGCCCAGCGTGAAATCGACGTGCACGGCGCCCGGCAGCTCGAGGGCCGGGGTGAGCAGCTCGAGGCAACGCTCGAGCAGCACCGGCACGTGCGTGCCGCGAAGCTCCCCCATGTCGACCCCCACTCGCTGTCACGCGCGCCCCGCCGGCACCGACCTGCCGGTTGTCTCTCACACCGCCGCGTCCGTCACCGTTCCGCGACGCTTCCCGGACGCCCGTCCGTACCGCCAGATCCCCATCCGCTCGTGCCCGGGTGCTCGCCCGTTGCCATCGGGCTCGCCCTGGGCCGTACACGCGCCTGGCGCCGGGGAAGAGGCGCCAGGTGCGGGAGCGGCTGGAGATCTCGCAGTACGGAAAGCGCGACGTCCGGGCCTTCGCGGGCCCAGCCGAGTGCCACGCCTCACAGTCCGCCCGGCAGCACCCCCTCTTCGATGTCGGCGAACTCGTCCTCGCTCGCCGCGAGGTAGTCCTCCCAGGACTGCTTGTCCCAGATCTCGACACGGGTGCTGGCCCCGATCACCACGAGCTCACGGTCGAGACCCGCATAGCCCCGCAGGTGCGCGGGGATGGTGACCCGGCCCTGCTTGTCGGGGATCTCGTCGTGCGCGCTGGCGAAGAAGACCCGGCCGTAAGCCCGGGCCGCCTTGTTGGTGACCGGCGCTTCCCGCAGCTGACCGGCGATGCGCTGGAATTCCGGCATCGGGAAGACGTACAAGCAGCGTTCCTGCCCCTTGGTGATCACGACACCTCCCGCCAGCTCATCTCGGAACTTCGCCGGAAGGATCAGCCGCCCCTTGTCATCGAGGCGTGGGGTGTGCGTGCCGAGGAACATCGGCGCCCACCCCCTGCCCCCGGGCGGTTCGCGGTCCGCCTGTCAACTCGGGTCGGCAGGTCGCTCAGGTGAGGTTCGCCATCGGCCCTGCCACTGCGCTCCACTCTACTCCACTTCCCTCCACCCGCAAGCGGAATGGACGGGGTCGCGACGGTTGCTCGCACACGAAACCCCAGCTCAGCGAGGGGGATGCCGAGTGGAGGGCGAGAGCATGATCAACCTCGTCCGGTTTCCGACATCCTCCAGCCCGCCTGCTAAGAATCGTGATGAACACGCCCAAACCTCCCAGACAAGAAACCTGTCAACCCGTCCGGGGGAGGAAAGTGGAGGGCCGCGCGGTGGCGGCACGGGCCGGCCGCATATATAAGGACAGCCCGGCCGGCTGTGCCGGTCGGGCTGTCCCTGACAGCAGTGGGGCGCGACCGAACCGGTCGCGCCCCAGCTGAGTTGCTGATCCGTGCGGGCCGTCAGGCCACGCGGCGGACCACGTAGTTCGAGCCGATCATCTTGCGCTTCGACACCCGCGCACCGGTGTGCGGGGAGTCGTACATGTAACCGCTGCCGGCGTAGATGCCGGCGTGGTAACCGTACGAGCCGTTGCGGAAGACGATCAGGTCGCCGATCTGCTTCTTCGACTTGGCGACCGCCTTGCCGTACTTCTGCTGCGAGTTGGCCTTGTGCGGCAGCTTCTTACCGGTGGTCTTGCGGTAGACGTACATCGTGTAGCCCGAGCAGTCGAAGCGCGTGGGGCCGGCCGCGCCGAACTTGTACAGCGAGCCCACGTGCTTCTTCGCCTCGTTGATGATCTTGTTGCCGTTCGGCACGACGCTCACATACGTCTTGCCGCCCGTCAGCGAGGCGAACTTGGCGGAGCCGGCGTAGACAGCGCGCAGGTAGCCGCTGGTCTTGGGCGCGAAGGTGATCGCGACCGAACCGCTCTTGCCCAGGTTCTTCGACTTCTGGCTGACCCACTTGCCCTTGCGGAACGCCTGCAGGCGCACCGTGCCGGACGTGACGACCTTGCCGTTCGCCGGGTTGATGTACTTGGCGGTCACCTTGACACTCTTGCCGGACTTAACTTTCCGGGTGGAGTACGAGGTCTTGACCACGGGCTTGACCTTTGCCGAGGCAGCCGCCGCCATGATGGGGGTGACGGTGGCGGCGCTGGCCGGCGAGGCTGCCACCAGCTGGCCGGCGCAAAGGCAGAGACCCAGGGACAGTGCGATGGTGCCGGCGCCACGCATGCGGCGGCCACGGCTCGAACTGTGTTCGTGCACGGTAGAGATATCCCTCCGGCACGCCTGCGAGGTTAGCTGTCGGGTTCGGGCGGGAAGGCTTGCCCGGTCACCGTTAGGCGACTTCACCCCAAGGTCTTCTCCGTGGTCGCCACCGGAGCGGGTGGCGCGGAGAGGACCACAATTGGGTCCCCCGTCCCTGCCCCCGTATGCCTGTGTTGGTCGTACATGGTGCTCGGGTGGTCGCGTCGACCGGCCCGGGGCAGGGCTCGGCGTGAACCAGGTCGTCGCGAGTCGGGCAGCGGGTGCCGCCGGCCAGACCTTGCTACCCGAAATTCTCGAAGGCTGCAGTATCCGATTTCGTCACCGAGAGTGATTGGCATATTGGCCGCTGTCCGATTTGTTACCAGGCGACGATAAATGCCATGACGACCGGTGATCAGTAAATTACTCCGGGTCCAAAGTTGCGGGTGAATCAGAACACATATTTCTTCGCCACCATTGGGGTGACGGCCGCCTGATATTCACTCTTCCGCCGTTCAAACCTTTCTCACCGGCCAAAATGGGTTCGGCCGAACGGCTGGTCTCGATGGCTCTCCGGAGCGCCCGCCCCGAGACGCTGAAATCGGACTCTCGGCAACTCGACGTAACGTGTCGTTCCGGTACCCTCGTCGCCGTGACGGACGGGAAAATGCCCCTGCGCGCCAAGGTCGCGACCTCCGTGTCGAAGACCGCGGCCGCGCTGTCCAGGGCTGCGGGACGCGGCGACGGCTCGGTCATCGGCGGCTGGATCGGGCTCAAGATCGATCCGGAGCTGCTGACCCACCTGGCCTCGGGCCGGGCGATCGCGCTCGTGTCCGGCACCAACGGCAAGACGACCACCACCCGGCTCGCGGCGGCCGCGCTCGGGGTGCTCGGCCCGGTGGCCACCAACTCCTTCGGCGCCAACATGCCCACCGGGCACACGTCGGCGCTGGCCAAGGCGGGCGCCACGCCGTTCGCCGTGCTCGAGGTCGACGAGCACTACCTGGCCCGGGTGATCGACGAGACCAACCCGCGCGTGGTGGCGCTGCTCAACCTCTCGCGCGACCAGCTCGACCGGGCCAAAGAGGTCGCGATGATGGCGCAGATGTGGCGCACCGCGCTGGCCGGCCACCCCGATGTCTCGGTGGTCGCCAACGCCGACGACCCGATGGTGGTCTGGGCCGCACAGGGCTCCTCCCACATCACGTGGTTCAGCGCCGGCCAGCGCTGGCTCGACGACTCCTTCGTCTGCCCCGAGAGCGGTCACCCGATCGAGCGCGCCAACGGCGACTGGTGGTGCACCGGCTGCCCGCTGCGCCGCCCGCAGGCGCAGTGGCGGGTCGAGGACGAGGGCGTGGTCGACCCGCGCGGCGACTGGCATCTGGTGAAGCTGCAGCTGCCCGGCACGGTGAACATCGGCAACGCGGCGACCGCGCTGGCCGTGGCGGCCGAGTTCGGGGTCCGCCCGATCGAGGCGCTCCCCCGGCTCTCGACGGTGGCTTCGATCGCCGGGCGCTACGCCCAGGTCGACCGGGACGGCCGCAACATCCGCCTGCTGCTGGCCAAGAACCCGGCCAGCTGGCTCGAGGCGTTCGACATGGCCGAGCAGGCGCCCACGCTGCTCTCCATCAACGCGCGGGACCCCGACGGGTTCGACACGTCGTGGCTGTACGACGTCGACTTCTCGCCCCTGCACAACCGCCCGGTGCTGATCACCGGCGACCGGGCGTTCGACCTCGCCGTACGCCTCGAGGTGAACGGAATCCCGTTCCGGCACGTGTTGAGTTTCGAGGAGGCGATCCGGTCGGTCCCGATGGGGCGCCTCGAGGTGATCGCCAACTACACGGCGTTCCAGGACATCCGAGCGGAGTTGGACCGTGTCAACTGAGCCTGCCCGCAACGGAAAACAGAAGGTAAGAGCATGAGCACTGAGGCCCTCAGAATCGTCTGGATCTTCCCGGACCTGCTGTCGACCTACGGCGACCGCGGCAACCTGCTGATCCTGGCCCGGCGCGCGGCGATGCGCGGCATCCCGGTCGAGACCTACTCCGTGCGCTCCGATCAGCCGATGCCTTCGACGGCCGACATCTATCTGATCGGTGGCGGCGAGGACGGCCCGCAGGCTCTGGCGGCCCAGCGCCTGATCAACGACGGCGGTCTGCACCGCGCGGTCAACCAGGGCGCGGCCGTGCTGGCCATCTGCGCGGGTTACCAGTTGTTCGGTCACTCGTTCTTCGCCAAGGGGGCCAAATGTCCCGGGCTGGGTCTGCTCGACCTGCACTCCGACCGGGGCGAAACCCGCGCGGTCGGCGAGATCCGCGGCGACATCGACCCCCGGCTGGGCCTGCCCCCGCTGAGCGGTTTCGAGAATCACGGCGGCCGCACCCACCTGGGTCCGGGCGTCGCCCCGCTCGCCCGGGTGACGGCCGGCATTGGCAATGACGGGCAGACCGAGGGAGCATGGCACGGGAAGATACTCGGCACGTACTCCCACGGGCCCGCTCTCGCTCGCAACCCAGCTATAGCCGATCTGCTACTGCGTTGGGCGACAGGCGCGGATAGTCTTTCCCCGGTCGACGACACCTGGCCCGACAAACTGCGAGCGGAACGACTTGCTGCCGCCGGCGCCTGACCCTGACCCGCATGATCCTGACCCGACGAGCCTGACCCTGACCCGACGAGCATTGGGCGGTAACCCTGCATGACTGACATCCTGATCGCCCCGCGGGGCGCACAGCCCGCGCTGGACCCTCAGGTTCCTCAGCCTTCGCAGCAGCACTCCTCCACCTCGATGGGCTGGAAGCGGCGTCTGGTCCGTTTCGGCATCCTCGGTCTGGTGGTGGCCGCTGTGGCCGTCGCTGCCGCCGTCCTGCCGCTTCAGGACATCGCCGACCAGTTCGCCCGGCTGGGCCCCGCCGCCGCCGTCGTCATGGCGGTTGTGGGTGGTCTGCTCCTGTCCGTCCTGGTTCCCCGCACGGCCATCACGCTGGCCTGCGGTGCGGTGCTGGGTGCGGCCACGGGCGCCGCGACCGCCCTGGCGGCCGCGGTGATCGCGGCGGCTGCCACTTACTACGCCGGCCGCTGGGTCGGCCGAGGCGCTCTTTCGGCCCGTACGGGCGGCCGGCTCGAGCGTCTCGACGGCTGGCTCAACCGTCGCGGCCTGTCGGCGGTGCTGCTGGTCCGCTTCCTGCCGCTGGCCCCGTTCGGCCTGGTCGGCTACGCCTACGGCACCACCAGCGTCTGCCGCAAGCGCTACCTGCTCGGCACCACGCTGGCCTCGATCCCGTCGGCCGTCTCGTACGCCGTGATCGGCGCCGCGGTGGTGCGCCCGGGCGAGATGAGCCCGCTGTCGCTGGCTCCGGCCCTGATCGGCTTCACCCTGACGACGTCGATCATCATTTGGTGGAAGCGCTCCGCCAAGAAGGCCGCCGCCACCGCCACCCTCGCGACCGCCTGACGCTGACCGAACCTCGAAGCGAGAACCCGCCGGTGCTGTACCGGCGGGTTCTCGCTTTTTGGCCAGGGCGCGCGACTCTGCCGGGCCGACAGGCTGCGCCTCGGCCCACGCCGGGCCGCACGTAGCCCGTACGGAATAACAGAGCAAGCAAAACCCGCCGTGACCGGCACGGCGGGTTTGCTCTTGAAGAAAGAAAAGCGTCAGACGACTACGCTCACCAGCCGCCCACTCACGACGATGACCTTCTTCGGCGAGCGCCCGGCCAGAGCCTCCGCCACCGACGCCAGAGCCGCCTCGCGCACCTCCGCCTCGGCGGCGGTCGGCGACACCTCGACGCGCGCTTTGACCTTGCCGTTCACCTGCACCGGGTAGGTGATCGACTCGGCCTTCAGCTGCTCCGGGTCGGCCACCGGGAACGGCGCGTAGGCCAGCGTGCCCGCGTGGCCCAGCTTGGCCCACAGCTCCTCGGCCAGGTGCGGCGCGAACGGCGACAGCATCAGCACCAGCGGCTCGACCGCCTCGCGCGACACCGTGGACAGCGGGGTCAGCGTGTTGGTCAGCTCGATCAGCTTGGCGATGGCCGTGTTGAAGCGCAGCTCGTCCAGGTCCTCGCTGACGCCGGCGATGGTGCGGTGCAGGTGCTTGCGCACCGCCGGCTCCAGCGGCTCGTCGCTGACCCGGGGGGCCCCGGACTCCTCGTCGACCACCAGGCGCCACACCCGCTGCAGGAAACGCTGCGACCCCACGACGGCGCGGGTCTCCCACGGGCGCGAGACGTCCAGCGGGCCCATCGCCATCTCGTACACCCGGAAGGTGTCGGCGCCGTACTGCTCGCACATCTCGTCGGGCGTGACGACGTTCTTCAGCGACTTGCCCATCTTGCCGTACTCGCGGATGACCTCGACGCCGTTGAACAGGTACTTGCCGTCGCGCTCGGTGACCTCCTCGGCGGGCACGATGACGCCGCGGGCGTCGCGGTACGCGTAGGCCTGGATGTAGCCCTGGTTGAACAGCTTGCGGAACGGCTCGAACGACGAGACGTGGCCCAGGTCGTACAGCACCTTGTGCCAGAAGCGGGCGTACAGCAGGTGCAGCACCGCGTGCTCGACGCCGCCGACGTACAGGTCGACGCCGCCGCAGTCGCCGTCGCGCTGCGGGCCCATCCAGTAGGCCTCGTTGTCGGGATCGACCAGGGCCTTCTCGTTCTTCGGGTCCAGATAGCGCAGCTCGTACCAGCAGGAGCCGGCCCACTGCGGCATGGTGTTGGTCTCGCGGGTGTACGACTTCAGGCCGTCACCCAGGTCCAGCTCGACGTTGACCCAGTCCTTCTTGCGCGACAGCGGGGTCTCGGGCTCGCTGTTCGCGTCGTCCGGGTCGAAGGTGCGCGGCGAGAAGTCGTCGACGTCGGGCAGCACGACCGGCAGCATCGAGTCGGGCAGCGCGACCGGCAGGCCGGTCTCGTCGTAGACGATCGGGAACGGCTCGCCCCAGTAGCGCTGCCGGCTGAACAGCCAGTCGCGCAGGCGGAACGTCGTCGCGCCCCGGCCGTGGCCGTGCTGCTCCAGCCAGGTGATCATGTCGGCCTTGGCCTCGACGACGCCCTTGCCGTCCAGCCAGTCGCTGTTGATCGCCACGCCGTCGCCGGTGTACGCGCCCTCGAAGTCCTCCGGGGCCTGCACCGTACGGATGATCGGCAGCTCGAAGACCTCGGCGAACGCCCAGTCCCGCTCGTCCTGGCCGGGCACCGCCATGATCGCGCCGGTGCCGTAGCCGGCCAGCACGTAGTCGGCGATGAAGACCGGGATGCTCGCGCCGTTGACCGGGTTGGTCGCGTAGGCGCCGGTGAAGACGCCGGTCTTCTCCTTGCCCTCGGTGCGCTGCTCGTCGGTCTTGGCCGCGGCCTCGGCCCGGTACGCAGCAATCGCGTCGGCCGGGGAACCGTGTCCGCCGGTCCACTTGACGTTCGTCGACGACGGCCACGCGGCCGGCGCGATCCGGTCGACCAGCTCGTGCTCGGGCGCCAGCACCATGTACGTCGCCCCGAACAGGGTGTCGGGCCGCGTGGTGAAGACGGTGATCTTGTCGTCGCCGACCGGGAAGTCGACGTGGGCGCCCCGCGAGCGGCCGATCCAGTTGCGCTGCATCATCTTGACCGGCTCGGGCCAGTCCAGCGTGTCCAGGTCTTCGACCAGCCGGTCGCCGAACGCGGTGATCCGCATCATCCACTGCTTCAGGCTGCGCTGGAAGACGGGGAAGTTGCCGCGCTCGCTGCGCCCCTCGGGCGTGACCTCCTCGTTGGCCAGCACCGTGCCCAGGCCGGGGCACCAGTTGACCGGCGCCTCGCTCACGTAGGCCAGGCGGTGGTCGTCGATCAGCCGGCGGCGCTCGACCGGCGACATCTCGGCCCAGCTCTTCCCGGGCGTCGGGCGGGCGCCGGACTCGAACTCGCTGATCAGCGCCGAGATCGGCCGGGCCTTGCGCACCTGGGGGTCGTACCAGGAGTTGAAGACCTGCAGGAAGATCCACTGCGTCCACCGGTAGTAGTCCGGGTCGGTGGTCGAGAACGAGCGTCGGTCGTCGTAGGCCAGGCCCAGGCGGCGCAGCTGGTTCTTGTAGCGCTCGACGTTGGCCGCCGTGGTGACCGCCGGGTGGGTGCCGGTCTGCACCGCGTACTGCTCGGCGGGCAGGCCGAACGCGTCGAAGCCCATCGGGTGCAGCACGTTGAAGCCGGCCATCCGCTTGTAGCGGGTGTAACTGTCGGTGCCGATGTAGCCGAGCGGGTGACCCACGTGCAGGCCCGCACCCGACGGGTACGGGAACATGTCCTGGACGTGCAGCTTGGGCGCCCCGGCCCGCGGGTGCCCGGGGTCGGCCAGCTCACCGGCCGGGTTGGGCGCGTGGAAGGTTCCGTTCTCGGCCCAGTAGGCCTGCCAGCGCGGCTCGATCTCGTTGGCCAGCGCGGCGGTGTACCGGAACTTCGGGGTCTCTGACTCGCTCATCGTCGGCATCCGTCTTCTCGTCTATTGGTGGCTGGGCACAAAAAAACCCCTCACGCAGGAGGGGTCGCCGTGCTGGTCCGCTAGATGCGGGAGCAGCACGGCCGGCTAAGAAGCAGGAAACGCCGAGCCATGGATTGCATGATACCGGTCGCCGCCCGAGAGCGGCGACCGGTATATGTGCGTTACGCCGCCGGTCCGTAGACCGACAGTTCGGTGCTGTCCTGGAACACGCAGCCGCTGACGGTCGGCGGCTGGCCGGCCGGGCAGAGGCCCGCGTCCTGACCCTGCGTGGTCAGCATCGTGTAGCGGACGAACTGGATGCCGTCGCCCGTGCCCGCGGCCAGCGCGACCGGGGTGGGCGTGACGGTGCCGACCGGGAAGGTGCCGCTCGCGGCGACCGCCCAGGTCGTGCCGTCGACCGAGGTCTCGACGCGGTAGCCACCGGTCGAGGCGGTCTCGTCGTCACCACAGGTGGCCGACGGGTTGATCACCAGCTCGGACACGTCCACCGCGCCGGAGAGCCGGATCACGGCGTTCTGTCCCTCCGGGGCCACGTCGGAGCCCCAGCCCGCGATCTGCGACTGGTCGATCAACTGCGCCGGGCCACAGCCGAACGGCGTGTAGTCGGGCCCGGTGAAGCTGACGATCCCGGCGCCGCCCGAGGAGCCCGCCCAGTCCTTGCGGACCGACCAGTTCTCGGTCCTGGTGCCGGAGTTGATCGACAGCGTCTTCACGACGATGTCGTAGCCGGCGCCGCGCGCGAACACCTTGGCGTACGTGCCCGGAATGATCCCCGAGATCGAGTACGAGCCGTCGGCGGCCGTGGTTGCCCGGTAGTCACCGGCGAAGCCGGAGGCGTGCCCGCCGAAGGCGACGGTCAGACCGGCCACGGCAGCGCCGGTGTCCGAGTCGGTGGCCTTGCCCTTGAGGGTGCCCCGCGGCGTGTTGGCCGACGGCGGCATCGAGAAGTCCTCGACCGGCTGGGCGTCGTCGCCGTCGATGGCAGCGGCGAAGTAGCCCATGCCCCGCTTGGCGAAGACCTTCCAGATCGCCTTGGCGTTCTTGCCGTTGTCGACGACCCGGTCGGCGGCGAGGATCGAGTTGCGCATGTCCAGGAAGGACGGGTTGGACGGCGAGAGCTCCATGCCGCGCGTCACGATCGACTGCGCGGTCCGGCTGCCGATCGCCTGACGCAGGTCCCACAGGGTCTGCGCCCAGATCTCACCGTCGGCGTGCACCTCGGGGCCACCGCCGTAGATCTTGCCGTAGTCGCCGTAGGTGAAGCCGCCGGCGCCCGCGCCCGGGGTTCCCGCGCAGTTGGCCGCCGCCGAGCCGACGGGGCAGTCAAGAGCCTCGTAGCGGATCGTGCCGCCCGCGGTCCAGTACTTGCCGATCAGCACCTCGCCCGCCTTGGCGGTGTCCTTCTCGAGGCCCTTGGCCACCAGGTAGTCCCAGGCGTAGAAGTCGCTCCACGCCTCACCCATCGCGCCGCCCTGCTGGCCGCTGAGGGTCGAGTTGCCGTCGGCGTCGACCACGAGGCGGTTGGACAGACCGTGGGTGTACTCGTGGAACACCACGTCGGCCTCGTCACCGGTGTTGGCGGCGACCGAGGCGGGGCCCGGGCTCAGCAGGTACATCTGCATGACCGGCGGGATGCCGTCGGGCGGGGTGTTCATGTTGGCGTTGTCGACGTGGTTCGGGTCGGGCAGGCCGTCCGCGGTGTTCGCGCCGTCCATGGCCTGGCCCTGCACGGCGTCGCCGTCACGCGCCTCGAAGTTGCCGGCGGCCCGGGTGAAGCCGATCGGGCCGGCCTTCAGGTGGTCGTGGAAGGTGCCCAGGAACGCGAACAGCTGCACCGCGTTCTGCTTGCGGTTGGTCTGCCACGAGTTGGGCGTCTCCGGGTCCCACGAGCAGGGGTACGCGTCGGAGCAGAGGCCACCGACCTCGTCGTTGAAGTCGACGAAGGGGTAGTTCCACTTGCGGACGCCGGAGGGACCGACCTCTTCGGACGCGTCGGGCAGGTCGTTGTCGTTCACGTCGGACCAGACGTGGGCGACGTTGCCGCTCAGCACGCGCGCGTTGTTCGGCAGCCAGCCCTTGGCCGTGACATCGACCGGCTTCTGCTTCCCGCCGCGGGCGGCGCCCGGGTAGTTCTCCCACACGTCGGCGGTGTCGTTGGCGACCGTGCTCTTGCGGTACAGCACGTCGCCGGTGGCCGCGTCGATCACGTGGACGTAGCCCTCGTCGACGACGATCGTCTGCCAGGCCAGGCGCGGGCCCGATGCGGTCTGGAACCAGACCTTCTTGGCGTTGCCGTTGTCGGCGAAGACGGTCTTGGCGCCCTCGGTCCCGGTGACTTTGGCCGCGGACGTGCCGAACACGTCCTTGACCGCGGCGGCGCGGGCGGCCGTAGCAGACAGCTTCGTGGCGCCGGCGGCGGCGGGGAGCGACTTGAGCGGCGCCCCGTCGACCTGCACCAGACGGCCGTCCTTGGCCACGTGCGCCTTCAGGCCGTTGCCGAAGACGGGCACTCCGTCGGCCACCTGCACCCAGCTCAGGTGGTGGGTGCCCTCGATGTCGACGTAGTCCTGGCGCAGCTCGAGGGTGGCCAGGTCGGCGGCGTCGAGGCCGAAGACCTCGGGGTGGGCCCGGATGTAGTCGAGCGCGATCTTCGTCGGCTTCTGCCGGCTCGGCCCGGTGAGGAAGCCGTCGAGCTTCGCCACCCGGCGGGGGGTACCGGTCGCCCGGTCGATGTCGACGATGCCCTGGACACCTAGGGAGTCACGCAGAGTGTTCACCGCGGAACCGGAGGGCGCCGGAACGGCGGCGCGGCTCAGGGCGGCGGTCGGTGCGGCGGCCGCGGCGGCGGCCAGGTTCTGGCGGGAGTCGTAGTCGGCTCGTCGCTGCGACTTGCTGTCGGTCGCCCCCGAAACGGCCCCGGGAAGCGGCGCGGCCTGTGCCTGCGCCGGCAGCAGCGATGCCAGCAAAATGACACCCGCGGCTGCCGCCCCCAACCGCCGGGTCGCGGACGGTACGGATAACGGTCTCAATTCAGCCCCTCTCGACCGGGCCTCACTGGTGAGACCCGTCGATGGCTGACTCTGGTTGCTGATCGGCAAATATAACTAGAGCGATGTCTGATTCTTTACCTATCCGATACACCTGTCCGGTTGACGGTTGTCGAATCAGCCCGGCGGCCGACCTCGGCGAGTTGCTGTGATCGGGCTAACCTGTGGTGACGGGGTGGAGGGCTCAGCCTTTTCGGTGATCTTTCGCCCCCGCGCCCCAGGATGGGCGCGCATACATACCTGGAGGAGGCCCGTGACAACCCCGACCTGGGACGAGCCCGGTGGACCAATGCCGAGCGACGAGTTCCGAGCCGCGACGTCGGCCATCATGACCAACATCGAACAGGTCATCGAGGGCAAGGGCGCAACGGTCCGGCTCGCGCTGGCGGTTCTGCTGGCCGAGGGCCACCTGCTCATCGAGGACGTGCCCGGTGTGGGCAAGACCAAGCTGGCCAAGGCGCTGGCCCGGTCCATCGACTGCTCCGTGCGCCGCATCCAGTTCACGCCCGACCTGCTGCCCAGCGACGTGACCGGCGTCAGCGTCTACAACCAGGAACAGCGCGACTTCGAGTTCCGGCCGGGCGCGGTCTTCGCCAACCTGGTGGTCGGCGACGAGATCAACCGCGCGTCGCCCAAGACCCAGTCCGCCCTGCTCGAGTGCATGGAGGAGCGGCAGGTCACCGTCGACGGCACGACCTACGAGCTTCAGGCGCCGTTCATGGTGATCGCGACGCAGAACCCGATCGAGATGGAGGGCACGTACCCGCTGCCCGAGGCCCAGCGCGACCGGTTCACCGCCCGTATCGCCATGGGCTACCCCGACCCCCGGGCCGAGCTGGCCATGCTCGACGGGCACGACGCGCACGACCCGCTGAACGATCTGCGCGCCGTCACCGACGCCGCGCAGGTGCGCCGGCTGATCGCCACCGCGCGTGACGTGCACGCGGCCGAGGCCGTCCAGCAGTACGCGATCGCGCTGGTCACCGCCACCCGCGAGGCGCCGGAGCTCCGGCTCGGCGCGTCCCCGCGGTCGACGCTCCAGCTGATCCGCACCGCGAAGGCGGTGGCGGCGCTCGAGGGCCGCGACTACGTGCTCCCCGACGACCTGCAGGCGCTGGCCGTGCCGGTGCTCGCGCACCGCATCATCCCCACCGCCGACGCGCAGCTCAACCGGCGCACGACCGACGCGATCGTCTCCGAGATCGTGCACCGCCTGCCGCTGCCGCACGACCGCAGCCGCTCGCCGTACGACACCCGGAACAACAGCGGCGGCCCCACCAACCAGTACGAGCCTCGGGGGCGCTGAACATGCGGGAGGCCCTGCGCGGCCTGACCACGCGCGGCCGCTCCTTCCTGGCCGCGGCGGCCGCGGCCGGCATCTCCGCGATCATCCTCGGCGAACGTGACCTGCTGCGGGTGGCGATCCTGCTGGCCGCGCTGCCGTTGCTGGCCGCCGCGTACGTGGGCCGGAGCCGCTACAAGCTGGCCTGCACCCGCTCGCTCGACCCCGGCCGGGCTCCGGTCGGCTCGAGCGCGCGGGTGATCCTGCGCCTGCAGAACATGTCCCGCCTGCCCACCGGCACGCTGCTGCTGGAAGATCGTCTGCCGTACGCGCTGGGCAGCCGTCCCCGGGTGGTGCTGGAACGGCTCGGCGCGCACCAGGCGAGCAGCGTGGCCTACACGGTGCGGGCCGACGTGCGGGGCCGCTACCCGATCGGCCCGCTGGTGATCCGGCTGACCGACCCGTTCGGCCTGTGCGAGCTGACCCGCTCGTTCCCGAGCGTCGACCGGCTCACCGTCATCCCTCAGGTGGTCACCCTTCCGGCCGTCCGGCTGGCCGGCGAGTACGCGGGCACCGGCGACAGCCGCGCCCGGTCGGTCGCCGTGCACGGCGAGGACGACGCCGCCACCCGCGAGTACCGGCGCGGCGACGACCTGCGCCGGGTGCACTGGCGCTCGACGGCCCGCACGGGCGAGCTGATGGTGCGCCGCGAGGAGCAGCCCTGGGAGAGCCGGGCCACGGTGGTGCTCGACACCCGGGTCTACGCCCACCGCGGCGAGGGGCCGACGGCCAGCTTCGAGTGGGCCGTCTCGGCCACCGCCAGCATCGCCATGCACCTACGGCAGGCCGGCTACAAGCTGCGGCTGGTCACCGGCTCGGGGGTCGACATCGACGCCGCCGAGGCCACCGGTGAGGGCATCATCCTCGACAGCCTGGCCGACGTGAAACTCGCCCAGAACGGCGACATCTCGACGCTGGTCGAGCAGGTCCGCCGCCGCTCCGACGGGGGCCTGGTGATCGGCATCTTCGGCGCCCTCACCGTGCCCGAGGCCGAGCTGCTGTCCCAGCTGCGCGGCAACGGCGCGACCTGCATCGGCTTCGCGATCGACAGCTCGACCTGGGTCAACCTGGCCCCCGGCGAGCGGCAGGAAGCCGACCGTGAGCATTCCGCGGCGGCGCTCGCACTGGTGCACAGCGGCTGGCGCTCGGTGCCGGTCGTGCACGGGTCGACGCTGCCCGCGCTGTGGCCGGCGGCGGCGCGGGGCTCCAGTGGCTTCGCGTGGCGCGCGGCCATGGCCGAGACAGTGAGTGGAGTGAACCGATGAGCGGCCGGCGCCGTCTCGGGCTCGTCGCGGCGGGGGCCACCCTGCTCGCGGCGGCGCCCATCTCGTCGATCTTCGACAGCTACACGTGGCTCATGCAGTGCCTGCTGACCGTGGGCCTGATCGCCGGCGCCGCGGTCGGCGCCCGGACGCTGCGCTTCCCGGCCTGGGCCCAGGCGCTCAGCATGATCGTGGTGCTGCTGTTCACGCTGACCTGGCTGTTCGGAAGCGGTGAAGAGTTCCTCATCCCGACGCCGTCCACGTTCAGCCACTTCGCCGAGCTGTTCACCCAGGCCGGGCAGGACACCCGCTCGTACGGCGTGCCCGTGCCCGACCGCGACGGCCTGCTGTTCGTCACGGTGCTCGGCATCGGGTCGGTGGCGATCGCGGTCGACCTGCTGACGGTCGTGGCGCGCAAGCCGGCCCTGGCCGGTCTGCCGATGCTGGCGATCTACTCGGTGCCGGTCGCCGTCTACGTCAACAGCGTCCCGGTGCTGCCGTTCATCGTCGGCGCCATCGGCTTCATGTGGCTGCTGGTCAGCGACAACATCGACCGGGTACGCCGGTTCGGCCGCCGCTTCACCGGCGACGGGCGCGACGTCGACGTGTGGGAACCCTCCCCGCTCGCCTCGGCCGGGCGCCGCCTGGGCGCCGTCGGCGTGGTTGCGGCCGTGCTGCTGCCGCTGCTGGTGCCGACGATCAGCGGCGGGTTGCTCTCCCAGCTCACCCAGAACGGCTCCGGGGTGGGCGTCGGCACGGGCAACGGCAGCGGCGGACGGATCAACCTCTTCGCCTCGCTCAGCGGTCAGCTGAGCCAGACCGAGGTGGTCGAGCTGGTGCGGCTCAAGACCGACGAGAGCACGCCCTACTACCTGCGCTTCGGCGTCGCCGACCAGCTCACCGACAACGGCTTCGGCAGCACCACCCCGACCGGCGAGAACATCGCACAGGGCCTGCCCGACCCGCGCACCGGCACCGCGGGCGGGTCGTTCGCCGAGCACCGGGCCGAGGTGCAGATCAGCGACAAGCTGCAGCAGGGCATGCTGCCGGTCTACCAGAACACGGTGGGGCTCGACGGGCTCCAGAACGGCTGGTACTTCGACGACAACCAGCAGGTCGTCTACTCCAACCGGCGGTCGACCAAGGAGCTGACCTACAACTTCGAGTACGTGCGGGCCCGCTACACCCCGGCGCTGCTGCGCCAGGCCGAGGAGCTGAACCCGGACGACCCGATCGTCAGGCGGAACACCACCCACCCCGACGACGCGGCCGTCGCGACGCTGGTGAAGCAGCTCACCGCGGGCAAGCAGACCGAGTACGACAAGGTGCGGGCGCTCTACGAGCACTTCTCGACCCGGAACGGCTTCACCTACCGGCTGTCGACGCAGCCCATCGCCAACAGCTCCGAGATCGCGTCGTTCCTCCAGACCAAGGTCGGCTACTGCCAGCAGTACGCGGCGGCGCTGGCCTGGATGGCGCGGGAGGCCGGCATTCCGGCACGGGTGGCGTTCGGCTTCACCCGGGGCGAGAAGGACGGTGACACGTACGTCATCACCAACCGCAACGCCCACGCGTGGACCGAGGTCTACCTGAAGGGCTTCGGCTGGATCCCGTTCGACGCCACCCCGGCCGCGAACGTGCCCGGCGCGGCCCGGTCCGACTTCGCCCCCGACGTCGACCTGCCGGTGCCGTCCAGCACGGCGTCGGAGACGGCGGCAGCGCCCGACGCCGACCCGTCGGCGGCCGCGGGCGGCGTGGAGCGGCCGGACCGTCCCGACTTCAGCGACCAGAGCGCGTCCGATTCGTCCGGGTCGACCGCGGGTATTCTTTCGGGCACCGCGCTCGTTGTCATCGGCCTGGCCGCGCTGCTCCTCGCGCTGCTGCTGGTGCCGGCCCTGCGAAGGGTTCTGACGCGTCGGCATCGGCACGCGGTCACCGTGCCCCGGCAGCCGAAGGTCACCTCGCTGGAGGGCCCGGCCGACATCGTGGTGACGGCCGAGACCGTGAAGGCCCGGGCCGACGCGCACGCCGCCTGGGACGAGCTGATGGACACCATGGTCGACTTCCGGATCCCGATCGACCCGACCGAGACGCCCCGGGTCACGGCCCAGCGGCTGGTCACCGACGCGGTGCTGCTCGAAGAGCCGGCAGCGGCGGCGACCCTGCTCGGCGCGGCGGAAGAGAGGGCCCGGTACGCCCGCAAGCCGCTCGAGGGCGGCGAGCTGACGGTGGCCCTCAACCGGGTGCGCAAGGGACTGGCCCGGTCGGCCAACCGGCGGACGCGGATCGTGGCGGTCCTGATGCCGCCGTCGGTGCTGATGCGCTGGCGGCTGGGGCTGGCCGAGGCGTCGGCCAGGCTGGTCACCGCCAGTGGCCGGGTGCGCGACGTCCTCGCCAAGGCCAGCCCGCGACGGCTGCTGCCGCATCGCGGTCGCTGAACTCTGGGGTTCACCGATGCCGCTCCCTCCTCGCGAGGGGGCGGCATCGCCGTCGCCGGCCCGTGGTCAGAATTCGCGGACGTCGTGGGCCATGCGGCGGGAGGCGGCCAGCACCTCGTAGGCGCGGGCGATCACGGCGTCCCGGCGACTGACCGGGCGGGTCCGGGGCGGCGCCGTCACGCCGGACGGGCCGCGACGCTGACCGCTCAGAGCAGCGAGGGTGCCGGTGTCGACCAGCACCTGGGCGACGGCCGGGCTGGGGTGCAGCAGGCGCAGGGTGCGGCCCTGCACGCGGGCGTCTTCCTCGCAGTTGACCAGGGCGTTCACGACGGCGGCGTCGATGAAGGTGACCCCGGCGACGTCCAGCGCGACCGCGCGGTGCCCATCGGCGAACGTCGCCTCGACGAACCCGATCAGAGTGTTGCGATTGTCGCGGTCGAAGGCGCCGCGGGCGGACAGCAGCGCGTCACTGCGGTTGGAGTTGGTCAGGGCGATGGTGCCCTGCGGTGTCGGCGTTTCCTCGGCATCCATGCCATCCCCTGCCGGCAAGCTGGCCTGCTTCCACCGTTCATCGTTACCCGGATCGGCCGAAGGGACTACCCGCGAAGCGAATTTGGCACGTGAGGAAAACCCGACACACGAAAAGCCCGATGGCGGCCTGAGGCCGCCATCGAAGAGCTTGTGCAGGGCGCCGCGGCTGGGGTTGCTGCGTCCCCGGTCAGCCGCGGGCCTGTTTGTCGGTCAGCGGTGACCTTCGGGGCGCTGGCGCCAGCGGTCCTCGAGGCGGTCGAGGAAGCCTGACTTGCGGGTCTGGCGGGTGCGACGCGTGGCGGTGCCACCGACGGCCTGCAGGTCGGGAGCCGAACCCTTACGGCGCGACTGCATGGCGAACGCGGCGGCGCCCAGCATGACAACGAAGCCCGCGACGCCCAACGGCGTCGTGCGGCTCACCGTGCCATAGACGACCAGCGCTAGGCCGAGAACGATGACGAACGCGGCGACGAGGAGCCGGCGTCGCGCGTGAAAACGCGGGTCGCTGGCCCGCACAGCCGAGGCGAACTTGGGGTCCTCGGCAAGCGACCGCTCGATCTGATCGAACAGCCGCTGCTCGTGCTCCGAGAGCGGCACGGCATTCCTCCCCGGGCGCAAATCCAACCCCCCAGGCGGGGTCGGGGTAACACTAAGGTAAGTGGCGCGGGACAGCCGTCGGCTGCCTTACCGAGCAAGTCTACGAGGGGCTTGGCGGGTCGGAAAGCGGGACGACCGTCGAGTGCGGGTGATTTTCGGTTCTGCGCAGGTCGCTTCGTCCCAAAAGACTGGCCGGAGAGAGCCCGCCCGGGCCGAAACGGGCGACGACAGCGTCGCGCGCGGCCTCCGCCTCCCGCCAGCCACGTTCCGGCTCACCCAGGCTGAGCTGCCGCGATGTGGTCGCGGCAGGCGTGAGCCCCTCGACCCGCACCCCGACGAGGCGAATATGTTCGCGGGCGCCGAGCGCGGTGAACAACGACCAGGAAATCTCAAATATCTCGCGGGCAACATCGGTGCTCGTGTGCACCGTGCGCGACCGGTTGACCGTCCGGAAGTCGGCCAGACGCACTTTGATCGCCACCGTCCGGCCGACGACGCCGGCCGCGCGCAGCCGGGCGCCGACCTTGTCGGCCAGGGCGAGCAGGCTCTTGCGGATCACCGCCGGGTCGGCGACGTCGGTGTCGTACGTCATCTCGGCGCCGATCGATTTCTCTTCCCGTTCCGGGCTGACCCCGCGCGGATCGCGCCCCCAGGCCAGCTCGTGCAGGTGGACGGCGGCCGCTTCGCCGAGGGCGCCGCGCAGCATGCCGACCGGCGCGTGCGCGATCTCGCCGACGGTCGTCAGGCCGAGGCGGCGCAGGGTCTCGGCGGCCCGCTCGCCGACGCCCCACAGCGCGTCGACCGGCAGCGGGTGCAGGAACTCGAGCACCAGCGCGCCCGGCACGACGATCAGCCCGTCGGGCTTGGCCCGGGTGGAGCCCAGCTTGGCCACGAACTTGGTCGGGGCGACGCCGACCGAGCAGGTGAGCCGCTGCTCGTCCTGCATGCGCCGCCGGATCAGCCCGGCGATCTCGGTGGGGCTGCCCAGCAGGCGCCGGGCGCCGGCCACATCGAGAAACGCCTCGTCGGACGAGAGCGGTTCGACCAGCGGTGTCACGTCGCGGAAGATAGCCATGACGGCCCGGGAAGCCTCGCCGATGGCCGGCCCGTCGACCGGCAGAAAGACCCCCCGCGGGCAGAGCGCCCGCGCGCGGGCGGTGGGCATGGCGCTGCGCACCCCGAACCGGCGCGCCTCGTAGCTGGCCGAGCTGACCACCCCGCGCGGCCCGACGCCACCGACGATGACCGGCCGGCCGCGCAGCTCGGGCTGAGCCCGCACCGCGACCGAGGCGAAGAACGCATCCATGTCGACGTGCAGAATCGTGCAGCCCGCGTCATCGGCGCCCGGGCCGAAACGCGGGTCGCGCCCCTTCGGCACCGCCTGGCTGCGTCCCACGTCAGGAGGCTAGCCCCACCCTCCGACAAAAACGGATCACCACCGCTCAGCGCGTGTTCAGCGGGCGATGAGCAGGGGGATTTCCATTTCGGCGGCGGTGACTGAGGCGTGGTAGGCGATCAAGCGGCCGACCGTCGGGGGTTCCCAGCCGCCGGCCAGGGCGATCGTGCGGCCCTGGCCGATCACGGCGATGTCGCCGATGCGGTCGCGGTGGTCGGCGGGCACCGGGCCGAACCAGCCGGCGTCGACTGCCTCGTCGCGGGTGAGGACCCACGCTGCTTCGCCGAAGACGCCGCGCCAAGTGGTCAGCACATCGTCCACGGCGCCGGGGGCGGTGTAGAGGTAGCGGACGCGGGGCTCTCCGGCGACACCGATCACCCCGTTGCGCAATTCCGGAATGTCAGCCATGTCGAAACGTGCGTCAGCCGGCACGTTGAGCTGGCCGTGATCGGCCACCACCAGCAGCGCGGATCGCGGCGGCAGCCCGTGCACCAGCCGGTCGAGCAACGCCTCGACGCCACGCGCGGCCTCCCGCCAGCGGGGTGAGTCGACGCCGTCGCCGTGACCGTGGTGGTCGAGGTCGGCGTGGTACCCGTAGACCAGGGCCGGACCGGTCGCAGCGGCCAACGCCGCGAGCATGTGATCGGCCAGCGCGTCCTTGTCCTTGGCGGGCACGTAGGAGGCCCCGCGATAGGCCGACACCGTCAGCCCGCTGCCCTCGAACTCCGGCTTGCTCACCACGGTCACCTCGACCCCGGCCGCGGCCGCGAGCTCGAACCGGGTCGGCACCGGCTGCCACTGGGCCGGATCGGGGTCGTGCTTCCACTGGATGTGGTTGAGCACCCGCCCGTCGGGACGCTTCGTGGTGAAGCCCAGGATGCCGTGCGCGCCCGGCGGCACACCCGTGCCGAGGGTGACGAGGCTGACCGGAGTGGTCGAGGGGAAGCCGGCCGTCAACGTGCGTCCCCGCCCGGCCAGCTCGGCCAGGACCGGGGCGTACGGGGTGATGATCGGCAGTTGATGGGCCCCGAGCCCGTCGACGAGCAGCACCGCGATGCGCTCGATGCCGTCGAGTTCGCCCCGCAGCCCGAGCGCGTCGTGCGCACCGGGCACGCCGAGCACCGCCGACACGCTGGGCAGCACGTCGGCCAGACTGCCCGACCCGTACGCGGGCCGCACGGGCTCCAACGCCGACGACGGCAGATGATCGGCGGGCACGATCAGCGGCGCGGTCGTCACGACGTCCGCCAGGCAGGAACGGGCGCAACCGGCAACCCGGCGCTACGCAGCCCGGCGCGGGACGACCCGGCGCCATCGGATCGGGCGCTGAGCGACGCAGTGGCGGGCGGCCGGGCGGTCACGGCTTGCGGGCGAAGAGGTGCAGCTGAGAGGCGATGTCGCGGAACGGCGGGCGGGCGGACAGCTCGAGTTCGAGGTCGAGCAGCGCCTGCGGATCCTCCTCGACGACGGCTGCCGGCAGCAGGTCGGCCAGGACGCGTACGCCATGGGTCTGTTCGATCGTGAGGCCGGCCGTGGTGAGCAGGGCCGTGGCGCTCTCGGCGTCGTACCGGCGGCGCAGCGTGTCACGCGCCCCGGCGCGGCCCTCGGGGTCGGCCGCGACGGCGCCGGCCGCCCGCAGGTGGCCGTTGATCGCCCGGCCCAGGATGGCCGCCGCACGGCCCGCCACCAGCACGCTGACCGCGCCGCCGGGCCGCAGCGCCCCGGCCATCGCCGCCACCACGCCGGCCGGGTCGTCCACGACCTCGAGCACGGCGTGGCAGAGGATCAGGTCGACGCTGCCCGGGGCGACCAGGCCGGCCAGCGCGTCGCCGTCGCCCTGCACCGCGCGGATCCGGTCGGCGACCCCGGCGTCGGCTGCCCGGCGGGTGAGCGCGGCCAGCGCGTCGGGGCTGGCGTCGACGACGGTGACGGTGTGTCCCGCCTCGGCCAGCGGCACGGCGAAGCCGCCGGTGCCGCCGCCGACGTCCAGCACGGTCAGCTCACGGTCGGCGTGCCGTTCCAGCTCGCGGCGCAGCACCGCCCAGACGGCGGCGGTGCGGGCGGAGACGAGCGGGCGCGCTGTCCGCGTCGATGCGTTGTCCACACGGGCAGAGTAACGGCAGCCGGGTGCGGGTTTCAGAACCGGAACAGGTCCCCGGTGGCGCGGCGCATCTCGCAGGTGTTGCCGAAGCGGTGCGTCCAGCTGACCTCCCGGCCCTGCCAGGTGCCGCTCAGCGTGGCGGTGACCGGCTTGTAGAGCAGGATGCAGGCCGTGGTCGTGTGCTTGATCCGGCTCGGGTCGCCGCCGGCCTGATCGAGGGTGGCGCAGGCTCGCACCGCGTGGGGGTGGCCGCCGCCGGGCGGGTCGCAGGCGAGTTTGACCGCCATCGCGAAGCCGGCGTCGGCCATGTAGCTGACGGTGAGGTTGTCGGAGGTGGGGCGGGGCGGGGAGCCGTAGGTGGGCGGCGGGTCGGGCACGGGCCCGATCAGCGCGGCGGCCAGCAGAAGTGGAAGCATGCCACTAAAGGTACAAAATAGGGCGAAGCCACTGTTCAGCGGAAGTCTCTCGATGCGGGCGACACCGGCGGGGTGAGCGCCTCGAGCCGGTCCGCGACCAGGTTGAGCACGCCCTCGGCGCTCTCGAGCCGGCCGCGCACGATCAACGCCGAACTGGTGCGGGCCACCCGCCGGTAGCGCTGCCACAACCCCGGGGAGCAGGTCACGTTCAGCATCCCGGTCTCGTCCTCCAGGTTCACGAAGGTCACCCCGCCCGCGGTCGCCGGGCGCTGCCGGTGGGTGACGATCCCGCCCACCCGGATGCGGGTGCCGGCCTCGACCCGGCCCAGCTTCGAGATCGGCAGGGCGCCGGCCCGGTCGAGCTCGGCCCGCAGGAACTGGGCCGGGTGCGTCTCGGGCGACAAGCCGGTGGCCCAGACGTCGGCGACCAGCTCGTCGACCGCGCTCATGCCGGGCAGCATCGGCGCGTCGGTGCCGGTCACCGTGCCGGGCAGGCGGTCGGGCCGGTCCTGCGCGGCCGCGCCGGCGGCCCACAGCGCCTCGCGCCGGGTGAGGCCGAACCCGGCGAAGGCGTCGGCCGTGGCCAGGGCCTCGAGGTGGGTGGTGGAACATCCCGTACGCCGGGAAAGGTCGGTCATGCTGCGGTACGGCCCGTTCGCGCGACGCTCCTGCTCGATGCGTTCGGCCAGATCCTCGCCGAGCGTCCGGATGCTGGCCAGACCCTGCCGGACGGCCGGACCGCCCAGGCCCCAGGCGTGCGGCGGCTCCCCTGGCAGCGCGCCCCACCGGGTCTTCGGCGTCGACTCGAGAGTGGCCTTGGCGTCGCTCCGATTGATGTCGGGCCGGCGCACCTCGACCCCGTGCCGGCGGGCGTCGTCGACCAGCGACTGCGGCGAATAGAAACCCATCGGCTGCGCGTTCAGCAACGCCGCGCAGAAGGCCGCCGGGTGATACCGCTTGAGCCACGCGCTGGCGTACACCAGATAGGCGAAGCTCATCGAATGGCTCTCCGGAAAACCGTAGTTGGCGAAGGCGGAGAGTTTCAGGAACAGGTCGTCGGCGAGCTCACCGGTGATCCCGTTCCCGGCCATCCCCTCGTACAGGCGCCTCTTGATTTTCTCCATCTTCTCGACCGACCTCTTCGAGCCCATCGCCCGCCGCAACTGATCGGCCTCGGCCGGGTCGAAGCCGGCCACGTCGATCGCCAGTTGCATGAGTTGCTCCTGGAAGAGCGGCACACCGAGCGTCTTCTCGAGAGCATTGCGCATCAATGGATGCGGATAGGTGACCTCCTCCAGACCGTTCTTGCGCCGGATGAACGGGTGAACCGAGCCGCCCTGGATCGGGCCGGGCCGGATCAGCGCGACCTCGACCACCAGGTCGTAGAACACGCGCGGCTTGAGCCGGGGCAGAGTCGCCATCTGAGCCCGGCTCTCCACCTGGAAGACGCCGACCGAATCGGCCCGGCAGAGCATCTCGTAGACCTCGGCGTCGGTCAGGTCCATGGTGGAGATATCAAGATCGGATTCCAGCATTTCGTACGCGTATCGCAGCGCGGAAAGCATGCCGAGCCCCAGCAGGTCGAACTTGACCAGCTCGATCGCCGCGCAGTCGTCCTTGTCCCACTGCAGCACCGTGCGGCCCGGCATGCGCCCCCACTCCACCGGGCACACCTCGATGATCGGGCGGTCGCAGATCACCATCCCGCCCGAGTGGATGCCCAGGTGGCGGGGGAAGTCCTGCACCTGGTTGGCGAACTCGACGACCTGGGCCGGGATGTCCTCGACGTCGACCGTGGCCACGCTCCCCCACCGGTCGATCTGCTTGCTCCAGGCGTCCTGCTGGCCCGGCGAGAACCCGAACGCCTTGGCCATGTCGCGCACCGCCGACCGCGGCCGGTACGAGATGACGTTCGCTACCTGGGCCGTGTGCTCGCGGCCGTACTTGCGGTAGACGTACTGGATGACCTCCTCACGCCGGTCCGACTCGATGTCGACGTCGATGTCGGGTGGGCCGTCCCGCTCCGGCGCGAGGAACCGCTCGAAGAGCAGGTTGTTCGCCACCGCGTCCACATTGGTGATGCGCAGCGCGTAGCAGACCGCGGAGTTGGCGGCGCTGCCCCGGCCCTGGGCGTAGATCTTCTGCTCGCGGCAGAAACGGACGATGTCGTACACGACCAGGAAGTAGCCGGGGAAGCCGAGCTCGTCGATCATCCTCAGCTCGTACTCGATCTGCTCGTAGGCCCGGGGATGCGCCTGGGGCGGGCCGTACCGGTCGCGGGCGCCGCGCATGGTGAGCTCGTGCAGCCAGGTCATCTCGGTGTGCCCCTCCTCGGGGATCTGGAAGTCGGGCAGCCGCGGCGCGATCAGATCGATGTCGAACGCGAGGCCCTCACCGAACATCGCCGCGTTGTCCACCGCCCCCGGATAGGCCGCGAACCGGCGGGCCATCTCGTCGCCGCTGCGCAGGTGGGCGGTGCCGGCCGCGGGCAGCCAGCCGTCGATCTCGTCGAGGCTGCGGCGCGACCGGACCGCGGCCAGGGCGGTGGCCAGCCGGCGGCGGGCCGGGGTCGCGTAGTGCACGTTGTTGGTGGCCACGACCTCCAGGCCGCGGCTGCCGGCCAGGGCGAAGAGTGCGTCGTTGCGGTCGTCGTCGTACGGGTCGCCGTGCGAGGTCAGCTCGACCGCCACGTTCGGACGACCGAAAAGGGCGACCAGGCGGTCGAGTTCGGCCGCCGCGGCGTCGATGCCCCCGGTCGCCAGCGCCGACGGGACCGGCCCCTTCCGGCAGCCGGTGAGGATCAGCACGTGGTCGCGCAGCGTTTCGGCGATGTCCTCCAGATCCCCGTACTCGGGCTTGCCCTTCTCGCCGCCGGCCAGCTGCCCCCGCGACAGAACAGCGGCCAGGCGGGCGTACCCCTCGTGGCCGTGGGCGAGGGCGAGCAGGTGGCGGCCCTCGGGGTCGGCCTCGCCGTTCTGCGGCTTGCTCAGGTCGAGCGACAACTCGGCGCCGAAGATCGTGGGCAGGCCGAGCTCGCGGGCGGCCTGCGAGAACCGCACCACGCCGTAGAAACCGTCGTGGTCGGTGACGGCGAGCCCGTTCAGACCCAGGCGGGCGGCCTCCTCGGCCAGTTCCTCGGGGTGGCTGGCGCCGTCGAGAAAGCTGAAATTCGTGTGGCAGTGCAGTTCGGCGTACGGGGTGACCTTCTCCCGGCGCACCAACGCGGGCGCCTCGTACGGTTGCCGCTTGCGCGACCAGGCCGGCGAATCGCCCCCGTCCCCGTCGACGGCCAGCGGGTCGACGACGGGCTGCAGGTGCCGCTGCTCCTTGGCCCCTCCGGAGAGCGTCTTCTCCAGATCCGACCAGGACATCTTGGGATTATGAAAGCCCATGGCTCTGTCCACAGTCCCGGGTTGTCCACAGACCCCACACCCCGATCTTGCCAACTGCGCGATAATGACCAGTGGGGGCTCCCCCAGGGAGGGCGGGGTCGGATCGGCGGACGATCTTGGTGCGAGCGGTCGGATTCGGCTCAGTCATAGATGGCCTCCACCGCCCAATGACCGGCAGCCAGGCTCAGCAACAAAGCGCGGCCATCCTGCAGTGTTACCTGGAAGCGCGCCCGGCGCCGCGACTCGGCCGGAGCCCACCAGCGCTCCTCGACCGGCCATGGACCGGCCCAGCCGGTGATTGCCACGGGGTGGGCGCGCTCGATGATCAGGGCCGCGGGGGCGCCGGTGAGTTCCAGCCGGGCGCTGACCCCCACGGTCTCGCCCATGCCGTCGAGCACCACCGCGGCCAACGGCCGGGCCAGCACCAACGCGGGCGCGGGTTTGGGCAGCCGGCCGGGCCAGGGCGGCAGCACAGGAGGCTTGACCGTCCGCTTGCGACGACGGCCGTCGTCATGTCCCTGCTCCTCCGGCCCGGTGATCGCGAGCGTGGGCTCGGTGTGGGCGGCCAGCACCGGATGTGTCCGGACGCCGGGCACCGGATCGGAGTGGGGCGCGGCGGGGCGGTGAGGGTCGCGTTCGTCGCCCCACGGAACCAGGCGGATCTGGTCGTCGGCGTTGCGCCCGCCGCTGAACACGGGCGTGACCACCGACTCGGGGCCGAGCAGACCCTGCACGCGGCTGAAGGCCCGATGGGCCCGCTCGCGGTCGGCCCCGGCGTCACCCCAGAGGCCCGGCTGGAGTCCGAGGTGGACGAGCACGCCGTCCGGGACCAGGCGCAGCCGCACCAGGCCGGCGGTCGGACGGGCGGGGGCGCCGCGGCGGGCGCCGGTGAGCCAGCCGTCCAGCTGCCAGCGAACCCGTTCGGCGATGGCGGCCGCGGTCAGCATGCCGTCGTGGCGCCAGACGCGGTGCAGCTCCTGGCCGTTCGCGGTGACCGCCTCGATGCCCAGGCGGGTGCAGGCCAGCCCGTGCGCGGCCAGCTTGTCGTGCAGCCGCTCGGCCAGCGCCCGGCCGGCGAACGCGGCCACGTCCACCCGTTCCAGCGGCTCGTCGTAGGTCTCGGTGACCTCCAGGTCGGGCGGCGGCCGGCGCACCGCGAGCGGCCGATGGTCCATACCGGCCGCGAGCCGGTGCGCGAGCGCCCCGTCAAAACCGAACCGGGTCAGCACGTCCCCCGCCGGCAGCGCCGCGAACTCGCCCAGCGTCTTGAGGCCGAGTCGCTTGAGCAGGTCGGTCAGCTCGGGCCGCTCGATGGCCTCGACGGGCTGCCCCCGCAGGAAGCCGGGCGTCCCGCCGGGCGGGATCACCTGCCCGCCACGGGCCGCGAGTCCCGCCGCGAACACCCCTTCGGCGATGCCGACCTGGCTCTCCACCTCACAGGCCTGGGCGACCTGCTCGACGATCCGCTCGGCCGCGGCCTCCTCCCCGCCGAAATACCGGGACGGCCCGCGCGCCGAGAGCGCCAGCGCCCCCGGCCGGATCACCTCGACCCCGACCGCCACCTCCTCGACGGCGGCGACGACGGCTTCGAAGGCCCGCGCGTCCCGCCCCGGATCATGCTCGACGGCGACGACCTGCGGGCATCGGCTCTGCGCCTCCCTCCTGCGCAGACCCCTTCGTACGCCCTCCCGCCGAGCCGCCTCCGAGCAGGCGATCACCCGGTTCCCGAGCAACACGATGACCGGCTGCGCGGCCGGCGTGCCCAACACGATCTCCGCTGCGACAACCGGCCAGTCCGGGCACCAGACCACCATGGTCCGCCCACCCACACTCTCCGCCCCCACTCACATCACCGCCGGCCGATTCCCGCGGCGCTCGGCCTTCTCGGCCTTCTCAGCCGGGAATGCCAGCACCCGCCCACCATCCACATCAGACTTGACCTCCGGACCCGCGCCCGGCCGCACCGACTCGTCCGTGGCCGCCCCCGCAGACAGCGACAGCTGCGAAACGACGCCCGAACCCTCTGCCGAAACGGAAGCCGCCCACCCCGGACGATCCACACCGGCCCCCGGCGGCCGCGAAACAACAGCCGCCGAACCATCCGGCCCCGACCGATCCGCGCTCGCCGCCGAAGACATCGAATGCCGGGAAACGGCACCTGCCGAAACGGAGGCCGGTCGCCGACGATCCACACCTGCCGCTGAAGAAACAGCAGCCGCTGGGACAGAGGCCGACTCCGCACGATTCGCGCTCGCCGCCGGAGACGCTGCGGGAGCAGAGGCCGACGCCAGGCGATCCTCGCTCGCCGCCGGAGACAACGACCGCCGCGAAACAACCGCGACGGGAACGGAGGCCGGCCTCGGGCGATCCGCGCTCGCCGCCGGGGATGAGGGTGGTTGCGGGGAACCTGTGGGAACGGGGACCAGGTGAGGGCGGGTAGGAATGTCCACCGTGGACTGATTGGCTGGGGTCGGGCCGGTGGGCGGGGGCAGGGTCAGCGGGCGGATTGTGACGCCCGGCATCCACATGGTGATTTCCTTGGGGCGAGCCGCGGCGCCGCGGCCACGGGCCAGCACCCGCACCTGGCGGCGGCGCAGGCGGCCGTGACCCTCGTCGAGGCCTTCCCAGCGGCCCTCGAGGACGCGCAGGGTCACGTCGGCGCCGGACCAGTCGCCGTACGGCACCAGGACGCTCCCCCGCTGGCGGGCCCGCGCCACCAGGCGGGAGGCGATGGATGCGGAGACGCCGCCGGGCACAGCCAGCACGATGACGTCGACGCCGTCGATGAGGGCGGCCACCACGGTGGGCCAGTCCGGGCCGGGGTCGGGCACCAGGGCCAGTCGGTCAAGGGCGATGCCGCTTTCGGCGGCGGCGATCGCCCCCAGCGAGGGCACGCCGACCACCGCGCACCAGGAGCCAGTCCGGGAAGCCTCGGACAGCAGGGCCAGCAACAGGGACGTCCCGCCGGCGGCGGTGGCGGACTGCCCGGCGGACACCGCCACGGTGCTGCCGCGACGCAGCCCATGACCGGGCAGCAACGAGCTCAGCTCGGGCACCACCGGAAGCGTCCGGTGGAGACCCGCCGTCTCCGTCTCACCCGCCGCCCGAACCAGTTCAGCAAGGGCGGCCGCACCGCTGATCATGCGTCCCGCCATGTGTTGCCTCGCTCTGTTGCTCAGTTTCCCGCCCGCTCGCCACGAGCCGGCCCCGCCTCGGCCGCCCTTCCCGATTCGCCCGTCCGCCCTCCCGCACCTGAAGCCCACCCCGCGAAACCACCACCCGCGCACGAACGTCACCGCCCGCCGAACCAGACCTGAGGAACGGCCCGCGAAACCACGACTCGCACACGAACATCACCGGCCGCGAACCAGACCGGAAGGCCGCCCGCGAAACCACCAGCCGCACACGAACGGCGCCGCGCGAAACCCGATCTAAGGGCCGACCGCAAACCACACGAACATCACCGCCTTCCGCAGAACCAGACCTCCCTGATCACTACGCCACCGTCTCGGCGGCTCACCGCCGCGATCGATCAGCGCCGGAAACAATCAACGCCCGCTCGTCGAGAAGCCGGGCAGAGCCAGGCCGATCACTACGCCCCCGCCGCCCGGCGCGGCATCAGCGGCTCGCCGCCGAGAAACGAGCGACCCCAGGCACCGCCACGTCGGCGGCGTTCTCGCTGAGCATCGTCACCCGGTCGTTCTCGACGTCGGCGATCCGCGACGACGCGCGCGCCGCGGCCGCACGGTCCTCTTCGCCACCCACTACCTCTGCCACCGTCGGGCGCCGCCGGGCTGCGTCGGTGGCCACGGTGAAGTGGCACGGCGGGCACGACGACGAGACGCTCGCCGAAGTGGGTGGCGAGCGCTCTCGCCGGGTGTCGCCGACGGGGAAGCGGGAAGGTCGTCAGGCCGCCGGGCCGGACGGTCAGGCGGCCAGCGGGGGCTGGTAGGTCAGGCCCAGGGAGGACTCGACGACGGCCACGAACTGTTCGGCGGCTCGCAGCAGGTCGTCGGCCTCGCGAGGGCTCACCACGCGCGGGATGCCGGCCTCGGCCGCGGCGCGCTTGGAGGCGCCCAGGGCGAAATAGTTGGCCCACTCGCCGAAGTCGGGCGCGACCAGCACCAGCAGGGACCAGACGCTGGTCACCCGGCTGCGGCGGCTGGCCGGAGCGGGACGGGCCCGGGCCGCGAGCACGGCGGCCGCGGCGCGCAGGGCGGCCAGGTGGGCCGCGGCGTAACGCAGGCCGTCGGGGCCGGTGCGCGCCGCCTCGGCCAGACCCTCGCGGGCGATGGTCAGCAACTGGGCCGGGGTGCGCTGGGGCAGCATGTGCGCCGGCACGGTGGGTGCGTCGGCCCGGGCGGCCGCAGTCGGCGCGTGCGCCAGCCCGGGAACGACCGGGCTGGGAACAGCCAAGCCGGGAACAGCCGGACGGGGCGCAGCCTGACGAGGCACAGCCAGACCAGACGCGGCATAACCCGGCGCAGCCTGACCGGATGCGGCATAACCCGGCGCAGCCTGACCAGACGCGGCATAACCCGGCGCAGCCTGGCCGGATGCGGCATGACCAGGAGCGGCATGACCGGGTGTGGCCCGGCGGGGCGCGGCCTGATGAGGCACGGCGGGGCCAGATGCGGCCGGGCCGGGAGCCGAGGGGGCCGTGAAGGCCGGGGCGCGCGCGGGTGTGCGGGCCGGGGCCGGGCCGGAGGCCGACGGGCCGGGACGGGTGGCCGGGGCCAGGTCGGGAGCCGGCCAAAGGCTTGGCGCTGTGTGGCTCGCCATCTGTTTCTCCTCGCGTGTCTCGCATCCGACGTTCCGGGTCGAACCGAGGCGTCTGCGGAGGAAGGCGCAGCAGCCCGTGGTGGTGACCGGCCGGGTGTGAAGCTTCCCCACACCACACCCGGCCGGACCTGCCGGCGGGTCCGTCGTCCGCCACCCGGGGGTCGGGGGCGGCGGACGACGGTCCTGCCTTGTCTGAAGGCGCCGGGCCCGCGAATGCCCGGAGCCTTACGCGTGGCACTTCGCGGGTGCCACGCTCGGGAGCCGTGCCGCGAAACACCGCTCCCGTCGCCAGCCCGGAGGCTCGAACCTTCGAAGTTCGAAGGTGTTCGAACATCCGTTCTAACTACGGAGAAGACTAGCACTGACGTACGACAAAAATGCAAGACGACGAGGCCGGCCGGGCTCGGAAGAGTTCACACTGTGATGACGACCTTGGCCCGGGCGTGCTCCTCCTCCAGGTAGCGGATCGCCTCCGGCACCTCGGCGAGCTGGTAGGTGCGGTCGATGGCCGGGGTCACCCGGCCCGCCTCGGCCAGCTCGCGCAGCCCGGCCAGCAGCTCACGGCTCGGCGATGTCGCCGGCACCACGATCCGCGGGCCCGAGCGGGACAGCCTGGCCGCGATCTGCGCTCCGATGATCAGCCGCATCGGCCCGAACAGCTGGGCCCGCCCGCGGGATGTGCCCCCACCCGAGAGCACCAGCACCCCGTCCGGCGCCACCACCCGCCGCAGATCGTCCAGCGACCGGTTCCCCACCAGGTCGAGCACCACGTCGAAGCGGCGGCCGAGCCGGGTGAAGTCGCTCCCGGTGTAGTCCACGACCTCGTCCGCTCCGAGCGAGCGGACCAGTTCGACGTTGCGGGGGCTGCACACGGCCGTCACCGAGCCACCGAGCGCCTTGCCGATCTGGACGGCGAAGGTGCCCACCCCGCCCGAGGCCCCGTTGATCAGCACGCTCCGGCCGGCCCGCACCCGGCCCACGTCCCGCAGCGCCATCAGAGCCGTCCCGCCGGCCAGTGGCATCGCCGCCGCTTCGGCCCAGCTGAGCCCGGCCGGCTTGAACTCGATCTCGTCGGCCGGGGCGCAGACGTATTCCGCGAACGCCCCGTGCGCGTCCCCCAGGTCGCCGTACACCTCGTCGCCGGGCCGGAACCGGTCGACCCCGGCGCCGACCGACTCGACCGTCCCCGCGAAGTCGGTGCCCCGGATCCGGCGCCGCGGTCCGCGCGGGCCCATCACCGCGGGCAGCATCAGCCGGCCCAGTACGGGGTCGCCGCGCATCACGTGCCAGTCGCGAGCGTTGATCGAGGCCGCCCGCACGCGCACCCGCACCTCACCCAGGCCGGGTTCCGGCTCGGCCACGTCCTCGAGCGCCGGAACGCCGTACCTCTTCTGATAGATAGCCTTCATGGTGCTCAGCGTGCCGATCGCGGGCCGCCGGCTCATCGGAGCGGAGGCTGGAGCAGACCCGGCCCAAAGAAGGACCGGCGCCGGCCCAAAGTGCTAGGTGGATCACGCGGGAGCGAGGCGAGGTCCAGGTAATGGCTGACGGCGGCCGCAGAACGGCCCCGCGGCCGCCGTCAAGCGCGGGCTGGGCCACGCCGCAGCCCCACGTGAGCCACCAGTTAAGCCCTAAGGCCGGCCGGTGGCGCGGCCCGTCTCGTAGGCCCACATGGCGATCTCGACCCGGTTGCGAACGATGAGCTTGGCCATCAACGAGGTGATGTGGGTCTTCACTGTGCTCAGGCTGATGTGCAGCCCGGACGCTATCTCGGCGTTGGTGCGGCCACGGGCCACCAGCGCCAGCACCTCTTCCTCGCGGTCGGTCAGCGGGTCGACCGGTTGCGGGGGCGGCCCGGACGGGCCGGTGTCGGCGAACGCCTTGAGCAGGCGGGTGGTGATGCTGGGAGCGATCAGGGCGTCGCCCCGGGCGGCGGCGTGCACGGCCTGGCTGAGCAGGGCGGTGCCGGCGTCCTTGAGCAGGAAACCGCGAGCGCCGGCACGCAGGGCGGCGTAGACGTGGTCGTCGAGGTCGAACGTGGTGATGACGACGACGGCCAGCGGATCGGTGACGGCGGGGCCGGCCAGGCGGCGGGTGGCCTCGATGCCGTCCATGCCGGGCATGCGGATGTCGAGCAGGCACACGTCGGGGCGCAGCCGCTGGGCCAGTTCGACGGCGCGGCGGCCGTCGGGGGCCTCGCCGACGACGCGGATGCCGGGCTCGGCGTTGAGGATCATGACCAGGCCGGTACGCACGATCTCTTGGTCGTCGGCGACGACCACCCGGATGTCATCGGACATTCAGGCTGCCGCCCCGGTGCGCGGCAGCGCCGCGCTGACCGTCCAGCCGCGACCCGGGCCGGGGCCGGCCTCGCAGGTGCCGCCGAGCAGACCGGCCCGCTCGGCCATGCCGGCCAGGCCGAACCCACCGGCCGCGGAGGCCCGGGTGGCCTCGCCGTCGTCGCTGACATGCAGGCGCACCAGCGAACCGTCGGCGGCCACGCGGACCGTGATGCGGCTGGCGTGCCGGGCGTGCCGCCGTGCGTTGGTCACCGACTCCTGCGCGAGGCGATAGATGGCGGTGCCGACAGTGGCGGGCACGTCGTCCAGGTCGCCGGTCACTTCGACGGAAACCGGCAGACCCGACGGGGACGGCCCGGCCAGGCCGCGCAGTTCGGCCAGGCCGGGACTGGGCGACAGGTCGCCGGCCTGAGAGAAGCGCAATGCGCCCACCATCGTGCGCATCTCGGCCAGGGCGCGGGTCGCCTCGGCCTCGATGACCCGCAACGCCTCGACCGCCGCCTCGGGCTGCCGCTGGGCCACCGCGATGCCGGCCTGGGCCCGGATCGCCATGGCCGAGACGTGGTGGGCCACGGTGTCGTGCAGGTCGCGGGCCAACCGTTCGCGTTCGAGCAGCTTGGCCTCGCCGAGCCGGCGCTCGAGCAGCCGGGCGCGGTAGCGGAACGTCGTGGCCAGCGCGAACGCCGCGATCATGGCCACGAACCCGAGCAGCATGTCGGAGACGCCGATGTGGCCGAGGGCGGCCGCCACCGAGATCTTGGCGAAGATCAGCGCGGCGCCGGCCAGCGCCTCGCGCCCGGAGCCCCAGCGGAACAGCGCGTACGGCAGGATCAGCAGATAGGCCAGCGTGCCGTTGCCGGGATCGCCCCAGAACAGGCAGACCAGGAACGCGATCGCGACCATCAGGAACGGCCGGGTGCGGCGCCACAGCAGGGTGGGGGCCAGCACGAGCCCGAGGATCATGCCGGACCAGGCCGCGGTCAGCACTCCCTCGAGCACGGTGGCCACGACGACCACGCCCAGGAGCACCCAGTCGCGCCGGAGGCGAGCCGGCGCGCCAGGCGATCGGGGCTCGAGCCACACCGAGTGGAGAGTCTCACGCACGCCACGATCGTACGAAGGAAGCCCGGCAACCGGACCCGCCTAAAGTACGAGTCGTTTCTCGAAGGCGAGCTGGTTGTACGGCGACGAGTCGTCGGACTGGACCTCGCGGTAGCCGCCGGCCCGGTAGAGCGCGATCGCCTCCGCGAGAACCGAGTGCGTGCCCAGCCGGATCGACGTGATGCCGTGCCCGGCCGCGTCCCGTTCGAGCGCGGCCAGTAACCGCCGTCCCAGTCCGAGCCCTCGGGCGTCCGGGCTCACCCACACATGGCGGATCTCCGCGACCGGCCCGCTCCCCTGCCACAGCCCGCAACCGACTGGCCGTCCGTCCTCGCGGGCCAGCAGGAACGTGCCCTCGGTGAGAGCGCCGGGCGCGATCAGCGCGGCCGGGTCGTAGCCCTCGGGAAAGCGAAGGTCCAATTCCGCGGCGTACGCCTGCAGGCACGCGCGAGCCGGAGGCGCGTCATCCGGCACGGCCTCGATCGTGACGGTGGCCAGGCGCGTCAGTCGCCGGACCTGACCCTGAGCCTCGAGCAGCCGCTCCCGCTGCGCCGGAGTGAGCGGATCGAGCAGCGCGGCGACACTCTCGCGGGAGCGCGCCTCCAGGTCGGCCCGTTCCCGCTGCCCGGCCTCGGTCAGCACGGCTGTCCGCACCCGTCCGTCGGTGGGATGCGGGCCGACCGTGACCAGCCCGTCGCCGCTGAGCGAGCGCAGCAGCCGGCTGAGGTAACCGGAGTCGAGCCCGAGCCGGGAACGGAGCTCGCGCAGGCCGGCGCCGTCGCCGATCTCGAAGAGCAGCCGCGCCTCGCCGAGCGGACGCCGCTGCCCCAGGTAATGATCGTTGAGCACGCCGAGACGCTGCGTGTAGAACCGGTTGAAGTCACGCACGAGCTCGATCTGATCCACAATCTCTGACCTTAGTCAGAGAACGCCCAAGGAGGAACCATGAGCCGGACCGTGGTCGTCACCGGAGGCAGTTCGGGCGTCGGGCTGGCGGCCGCCGAACAGTTCGCGGCCGCGGGCGACCGGGTCGTGCTGGTCGGCCGCACCCAAGCACGCCTCGACGAGGCCGCAAAGCGCGTGAAGGCCGACAAAATCCTCAAGGCAGACTTCGAGGACTTCGATCAGGTACGCGATCTGGCCGCCCGGATCAAAGACGTCTACCCGAGGATCGACGTCCTGGCCAACAACGCCGGCGGCATGGTTCGAGCACTACCGCCGTACGACGGACGGCTTCGAAGCCACCATCCAGGGCAACCACCTGGCCCCGTTCCTGCTCACCCACCTGCTCCGCGACCGGCTCACCGGCGGCCGGGTGGTCAACACCGCCTCGCGGGCCCACATGCGGGCCGCCCCCGACCCCGGCGATCTCGTCGGCGACCCGGCCCGGTACCGCGCCTTCCCCGCCTACGGCGCGGCCAAGACCGCCAACATCCTGTTCGCCGCCGAGGCCGCCCGGCGCTGGCCCGAGATCACCAGCGTCTCGTTCCATCCGGGCGTCGTCCGCAGCAATTTCGGGGCGGGCAAGGCGACGCGGTTCTTCTACAAGTACGCGCCCTTCCTGGTCACGCCGGAGAAGGCGGGCGCACTGCTGGTCTGGCTGGCCACCACGGGCGACGTGCGTAACGGCGCCTACTACGTCGGGCACGAGGTCGCCAAGACCGCGCCCTACGCGAGCGACCCGGCCGCCGCGGCCGCGCTCTGGGCCGCCAGTGAAGAGGCCACCGGCGTACGGGAATAACGGAAAGTCCGGAAACCGAGGGCTTGTTCACCCGCCCCTGCCGCCGGAGCCTGCGGAAACGTACGGTCACGCCTCGTGCGGAAGACGGCGGCCCTCACTCTGCTCATCGTCACGGCACTGTGGACGGTGGGCCTGGACGACGCGCCCACCGGCCCGGCCGCGTGGGGGCGGCTGGCCGCGCTGTGGTCGGCTGACCTGCTGCTGATCCAGGTCGTGCTGATGGCCCGCATCCCGTGGGTCGAGCGGGCGTACGGCCAGGACACGCTCGCCCGCTGGCACCGGTGGACCGGCTTCGCGTCGTTCCTGCTGCTGGTGGCCCATGTCGTGCTCGCCGTCACCGCGTACGGAATGAGGGCCCCGGACCCGGGGATGCTGTGGGCCTACGTGGCTTTCGCCGCTTTGATCCTGGTCGTGGTCACCTCGGTGCGCCGCGTGCGCCGGCGGATGCGCTACGAGTCGTGGCACCTGCTGCACCTCTACGCCTACCTGGGCGTCGGCCTGGCCCTGCCGCACATGCTCCTGCTGGGCAGCGACTTCCGCTCGCCGGTGGCCCGCGCCTACTGGTGGAGCCTGTACGCGATCGCCGCGGGCTCGGTCGTCGTCTTCCGCCTCGGGCTGCCGGTGTGGCGGACGCTGCGGCACCGGCTGACCGTCGACCACGTCGACCCGGAGGGGCCCGGACTGGTCTCCGTCTATCTGCGCGGGCGGCGGCTCGACCGGTTGCCGGTCCGTGCCGGGCAGTTCTTCGTCTGGCGCTTCCTCGACGGCCGGGGCGGGCTGCGCGGTCACCCGTTCTCGCTGTCCGGGCCGCCGCGCAGCGACAGCCTGCGGATCACGGTGAAGGTGGTCGGCGACGGCACGTCGCGGGTCGCGGCGCTGCGGCCGGGCACGCGGGTGCTGATCGAGGGCCCGTACGGGCGGATGACCGCAGCCGCCTACGCCGGCGGCCCGGTGACGATGCTGGCCTGCGGAACCGGGGTGACGCCGCTGCTGGCGCTGCTCTGGGACCTGCCGTACGCCCATGGCCGGGCGACCCTCGTCTACCGCACCCGGCATCCGCACGAGGTGGCGTTCGGAAAGGAGCTGGAGTGGCTGGCCGAGCACCGCGGCGTGCGCCTGGTGCCCCTGGTCGGCCCGCGCGCCGAGCCCGGGTCGTGGCTGCCCGCCGAGTACGCCGACTACGACGACGCCCAGGCGCTGCGGGCGCTCGCCCCCGACCTCGCCGGCCACGACGTGTACGTCTGCGGACCGGACGCCTGGGCCGCGTCGGTGTTCCGGGCCGCTCGCGCGGTGGGCGTACCCCCGGCCCGCCTGCACCGGGAACGGTTCGGGTGGTGAGAATGGGCTGATGAGGGAACACCCCAACGTCATCGCCGTGCAGGACGCATTGGATGCCGCGGGAGCGCACACCGCCGACGACGCCCCGTCCATGGTCATCATCCTGGACTCGGCCGCGCACACCGCGGCAGCGGCCGCCGAGGCGCTCTGCATCGAGGTCGGCCAGATCGCCAACTCGTTGATCTTCGACGCCGACGGGGAGCCGCTGCTCGTGCTGACCTCGGGCGCGCACCGGGTCGACACGGCCAAGGTCGCCGCCGGCCTGGGGATCGGGAAGCTTCGGCGGGCCACACCGGAGTTCGTCCGCGAGCACACCGGGCAGGCCATCGGCGGGGTCGCTCCGCTCGGGCACCCCAAGCCGGTCCGTACGCTCGTCGACACCGCGCTCGAGCAGTACCGCGACATCTGGGCGGCGGGCGGGGTGCCGCAGGCGGTCTTCCCGATCACCTTCGCCGAGCTGGTGCGGGTGACCGCCGGCACGCCGGCCGACGTGGCCTGACCCGCCGATGCCGATCACGCTGCATGTCTGGCGGGTGCCGCGGCGCCGGGTCGTGACCGCCATGTTCCGCCTGGCCTTTCCGGGCCCGCATCGGACGTCGTTCGCCAAGTTCCTGGGTACGGCCGATGGCTTCCGTCCCGGTGACGCCGATCTGACCCGATATGCGGCCGTGACCGTGAGCGACGATCCCGTCATCCTCCCCAAGTGGGACAAATTGGCGGTCGCTTCGGCCCGCATAGACCTGACTCCCCTGCGCAGCCGAGGCACCTGGTCCCGGAAGAAACCGTTCGAGCCGGGTAGATCGCCCAGCCGGGACGGCATGGTGCTGGCGCTCACCCGGGCCCGGTTGCGCCCGACCCGGGCCGCGGCGTTCTGGAAGGCCATCGCCCCGGTCGCCCCCGAAGTCGATCAAGCGCCGGGCCTGCTGGCGCACTTCGGCATCGGCGAGGCGCCGATCGGCTTCCAGGGCACGATCAGCGTGTGGCGCGATGCGGCGGACCTGGCCCGATTCGCGTACCGTCAGCCGGAGCATCGCGCGGTGATCGCACGGACGCCGACCGATGGGTGGTACGCCGAGGAGCTTTTCGCCCGATTCGCGGTCGACGAGATCTCGGGCGACCGCGACGTGCTCGGCTGGACCGTAAGAGGGGCGTGACTCGACGATGAGGCTCGTGGCGTGGCAGCCGGACGACCTGCTGCGGCGGCTCGACGACGTGGTGAGCGTCTACGGCGAGGCGATGGGTTACCGCAAGGAGCTGCTGCAGACCCGGCGTGGCTACATCGGCGCCCATGTGCGCCGGGCCGGCTTCCGGGCCGTCGCGACCCTCACCACCGACGGGCGGCTCGCCGGTTTCGGCTACGGCTACACGTCGGGCTCCGGCCAGTGGTGGCACGACCAGGTGCGTTCCCAGCTGGGCGAGGACGACCGGCAGCGCTGGCTGACCAGCTGCTTCGAGGTCGTCGAACTGCACGTGCGCCCGGCGGCACAGGGCCACGGCGTGGGCGCCCGCCAGCTGCGCGCGCTGCTGGCCATGGCCGACGGTGAGACGGTGCTGCTCTCCACGCCCGAGGCCGACGAGCAGAAGTCGCGGGCGTGGCGGCTCTACCGCCGGTTCGGCTTCGCCGACGTGCTGCGCCACTTCCACTTCCCGGGCGACGAGCGGGCCTTCGCCATCCTCGGCCGGGATCTGCCTGTGGTAGAGCGCCCCGCGGAAGACGCCCCCGGCATTGTCGGCATCTAAAGCAAGGCTTCAGTCCGTTTTGGGGCGGCGGGCGGGGCGGTCCGTCTGGCCGTGGGCGCTGCTCGGAGTGCTGGTGCTCGCCCAGATCTGCTATCCGCTGACCTCCGGCGGGACGCGGGCCGCGTTCACCGTGGCCACCGTCGTGATCGGTTACCTGCTGTCGGTCACGCACGCGCTGCTCAGCCGCGGGCCGCGGGCCGCGCTCGCCCTCGTCGGCGCGGCCACGCTGGGCGGCTTCGCGGTCGAGGCGATCGGCGTGGCCACCGGCTTCCCGTTCGGCACCTACGTCTACTCCGGTCAGCTCG
The DNA here is from genome assembly GCF_019710575.1 of Paractinoplanes polyasparticus. GTDB lineage: Bacteria > Actinomycetota > Actinomycetes > Mycobacteriales > Micromonosporaceae > Actinoplanes > Actinoplanes polyasparticus. The sequence continues at coordinate 138,783 of NZ_JAHWFK010000008.1, forward strand.
GGCCCAAGCTGCTCGGCGTCCCGCTCATCATCCCGCTCGCCTGGACCTGGATGGCCTGGCCGGCCTGGCTGGCCGCGCAACGCCTGCCGATCGCCCGCTGGGCCCGGGTCGGGGTAGCCGCGTTCGGCCTGGCCGCCTGGGATCTCTTCCTCGACCCGCAGATGGTGGCCGAGGGCTACTGGCGGTGGCTCTCCCCCACTCCGGCGCTGCCCGGCGTGCCCGGCATCCCGGTCGGCAACTATCTGGGCTGGCTGGGCTTCGCGGTGGTGCTGATGACCGCGCTGAGTCACTTCTCCCGCGTGCACGAGCCGCGGCCCGGTGACGCTCCCATGCTGGGTCTCTGGTTCTGGACGTACGCTTCGTCCGTGCTCGCCCACGCCGTCTTCCTGAGCCTGCCCGCCTCGGCGGCCTGGGGCGGCGTGCTGATGGGGGCGGCCGTGCTGCCCGTGGCCGTTCGCCTGCTCATCCCGGCCCGGCCCGGCGCCGACCTCCGACGGGTACGGCCGTGAGGTGGCTGGCGTTGCTGCCGTGGGCCGCCCTGACCGCCCACACCGCCGTGAACGCGCTGCTGCTGCGCCGGCCCGGTCCGGCGGCGTCTTCGTCGGGCGAGCGGATCGCCGTGCTTCTCCCCGTGCGTGACGAGGCGGAGCGGGTCGGCGCGTGCCTCGAGTCGTTGCTGGCCCAGCGGGGCACGTCGGATCTGACGATCTACGTGCTCGACGACGGTTCGACCGACGGAACCGCCGAGGTCGTGCGGTCGCTGGCCGGCGACAAGGTGCGGCTGCTGACGGGGACACCGCTGCCGGACGGGTGGCTGGGCAAGCCGCACGCGTGTCAGCAGCTGGCCGACGCCGCGGCGGACGCCGGCGTGCTGTCGTTCGTGGACGCCGACGTGGTGCTCGAACCGGAAGCGATCGCCGCGGCCGTCGCCGAGCTGCGCCGGGCCGGGGTGGGGCTGCTCTCGCCGTACCCGAAGATCACCGGCGCCGGGCGGCTGGTGCAACCGCTGTTGCAGTGGTCCTGGCTGACGTTCCTGCCGCTGCGGGCGATGGAACGCTCGCCGCGCCCGTCGCTGGCCGCGGCCGGCGGGCAGTGGCTGGTCGTCGACGCCGAGGCGTACCGGCGGGCGGGCGGCCATGCGGCGGTGCGCACCGAGATCCTCGAGGACATCGCGCTGGCCCGCGCGGTCAAACGCACCGGAGGCCGCATCGCGCTGGCCGACGGCTCGCGGCTGGCGACCTGCCGCATGTACGACTCGTGGGCCGAACTCACCGCGGGCTACACCAAGTCGCTCTGGGCGTCGTTCGGCTCGCGGTCCGGCGCGGGCGCCGTCGTGGTCACTCTGCTTTTTCTGTACGCGTTCCCGCCGCTCGCCACTGTGGTGCTGACCTCAGCCGGCGCTTCGTCATGGGCCGCCATCGCCCTGGTCGCCTACCTCCTGGGCGTGACCGGCCGCGTGGTAGCCGCCCGAGCGACCGGCGGCCGCGCCTGGCCCGACGCCCTCGCCCATCCCCTCTCGATCGTGCTGTTCGCCCGCCTGGTGGCCCGCTCGTTCCGCCTTCGCGCCCGCGGCGGCCTGACCTGGCGCGGGCGACCCGTATGAGCGACATCGTGGTGATCGGGGCGGGTGTCGGCGGGTTGACGGCGGCGGCCCGGCTGGCGGGTGCGGGGCACTCGGTGACGGTTTTCGAGCGCTCCGGCGAGGTCGGGGGCAAGCTGGCCGTGTACGAGCGGGACGGGTTCCGCTTCGACACCGGGCCCAGCCTGCTCACGCTGCCGCAGGTGTTCACCGAGGCGCAGCCCGACCTGGTGCCGCTCGATCCGGTGGTGCGGCACGTCTTCGCCGACGGCACGGTGCTCGACTCGTCGCCGGTGCACGCCGAGTTTCTCGATCGCATCGCGGCCGCCCTCGGCCCCGAGGCGGCACGGGACTGGGACCGGTTCTGGCAGCGCGCGCGGCGCATCTGGGACGCGTCGTGGCGGTCGGTGCTGCGCAAGCCCGTGACCGCGGCGTCGCTGGCCCGGCTGACGTGGCGGGTCGGCGACCTGGCGGCGATCGCGCCTGGCCGCTCGCTGCGGGCGCTGGGACGGCAGTATCTGCGCGACCCCCGGCTGCGGACGATGCTCGACCGGTACGCGACCTACACCGGCGCCGACCCGCGACGGGCGCCGGCCGCGCTGGCCGCCGTCCCGTACGCGGAGCTCGCGTTCGGCGGCTTCTACGTGCCGGGCGGGCTGGGCACGCTGGCCACGGCGCTGCAGGAGCGCTGCTCCGCCGCGGGCGTGCGGATCGTGCGGAACGCCGAGGTGCGGCGGATCACGACCGAGGGCGGGCGGGTCACCGGCGTACGGCTGGCCGGCGGGGAATGCGTGCCGGCGTCCGCCGTGGTGTCGAATGTGGACGCGCTCACCGTCTACCGCGACCTGCTGCCGGCGCCGCAGCGGCTGGCCGGGCTCACCGACCGCAGCCTGGGCGGCTTCGTGCTGCTGCTGGGCGTGCGGGGCGAGACACCGTCGCTGGCCCACCACACCGTCTTCTTCCCGTCCTATTACGACAGCGAGTTCGACGACATCTTCGGATCGGCGTCCCGGCGGGCCCGGCCGGCCGGCGATCCCACGGTCTTCGTCACCCGGGCCGTCGACCCCGAGGTGCGTCCCGCCGGCTGCGAGGCCTGGTTCGTGCTGATCAACGCGCCGCGCCAGGGCACGGGGTGGCGGGCGGTGGACTGGCGGCGGCCGGGACTCGCCGACGCCTACGCCGATCATGTGCTCGCCGTGCTGGCCCGGCGCGGCCTCGACGTACGAGACCGGTTGCTCTTCCGCGAGACGCGCACACCGGCCGACCTGGCCGCCGCGACGGCCGCCCCGGGCGGCGCCATCTACGGCACGGCGGGTGGCCTGATGCGCCCGGTCAACCACGGCCCGGTCGAGGGGCTGCACCTGGTCGGCGGCTCGGTTCACCCGGGCGGCGGCCTGCCCATGGTCACGCTCTCGGCCCAGATGGTCGCCGACCGCATCGGCCCCGCCTAGACCCCGAAACGAGGCCTAGCGCGGGGCGTGGGCGGCCAGGAACGCCTTGGCTATGGCTGAGGACAGGTCGGCCGGGTTGGTGGCCGGGAACGCCTTGCCGCCGGTGGCCTCGGACATCGCGGTCAGGGCGTTCATGTCGACGTCGGGGCCGTAGCCGAGGGCGAGGACCGGCACCGGGCGGCTCGGGTCCTGCTCGGCGGCCAGCTTGGTCATGAACTGGGCCTGAGTCATCTTGAACGTGGACTCGCCGTCCTCGCCGTCGGTCAGCACCACGACCAGGGTGACCGTGCCGGGCGAGACCTTCTCCCGCATCTCGGCCACGCCGTCGAGCACCGTCTTGTAGAGCGGCGTGCCCGAGTTGTCGGCCGCCCGGTAGTCCACCATCGCCTTGGCCAGCGCCTCGCGGCGGGTCTTGCCGTTGACCGGCGCGGTGATCGGGCCGTAGGACACGACCTCTTTGTGCGGCGGGCTGGTCGGCGTCGGCTGGCCGAAATACCACATGCCGACGGTGGTGTCCTCGGCGAACAGCTCGGCCGCGAACCGGCCCGACTCGCGCAGCAGGCCGGCCCGGGTGGTGCTGCCGCCACCGGGCGCCGTGATCTTCTTGTTCATCGAGCCCGACGCGTCGATGAGCAGCAGCACCTGGGTGCTGAGCGACTTGTACTCGCTCCACATCGTCGCCATGGCCAGCAGCTGTTTCGGCTGGGTGGGTAGCGGCAGCGTGTTGGGCAGCGGCGCCGGGCGGAACCCGGCCTTGGTGAGCGACGAGCGGGTGATCGCCGCGCGCAGCTGGGCGGTCAGCTCGATGTCCTGATTGTTCTTGGCCACGGCGAACGGGTAGTCGGCCTCGACCTGGCCGTCGGCCGGGAACGCGCCCTTGAGCTGGACGGTGTGCTTGCCCTGCTGGTAAGTGCGCAGCTGCTGCTCGGTGGTGGGGAAGACGCCGACGTCGTAGACCACACCGTTGGTGTTCCACTGCTGGGCGATCCGGGACATCAGCTTGGTCGGGTCGGCCGTGGCCTCGGCGAGCCGGCTGCGCAGGGTCAGCGCCCGCAGCTGGGCGATGCCGGCGTCGGGCGTGGTGCGGGCCATGGCCGCGTTGACGCCGTAGACCGAGAGCAGGCCGGTCGTGCTGGCCTGCGCGTCGGGCATGGTCACGGCGGGCAGCCGGCCGGCGGCCAGGGCCCCGGTGAGCTGGGCCCACGAGGTCTGGTCGCCCTTGGCGATCGACGTGGTCACCGCGACCGGGGCGGCCAGCATGATCGGCGAGTGGGCCAGCGGCTTGCCCTCCGCGGTGAAGGCGGCGCCGCCCGCGTTGGCGATGCCCAGCCAGGCGCTGCTGGACGGGATCCAGACGTCGGGCTTGGCCGCGTTGGCCACGGTGAGGCCCGGCTCCTCGGCGACGACCTCGACGGGGTCGCACGGCTTGGCCGGGTCGTCGTCGAGCGTCTTGGCCGCGGCGCTCACCACCGGCGCGATCTCGGGGGCGGCGACGACCCGCAGCTTCACGCCGGGGCAGGTGGAGGCCGACGGCGAGCGCGCCGGGACGGCGGAGTTGGAGGTCGGGGCGGGGTCGCGGGAGTACATCCACCAGGTCGTGCCGCCGGCCACGGCGACGAGCAGCAGCACGATCGCGGCCGCGAGCAGCACCCGGCCGGCGCCGCCACCGGGCGGTCCGTGGTGAGTGATCGGCTGATCGACCGGCCCTTGGTTGCCCCTCGGCAGCTCCGACATCGCACCCACCTCTCCCTCTGTTCCGCCCGCACCGATCGAGATCTCTCCATCGAGCAGGCTGGTCCGACGTGAGCGAATAGTAATCACATATGGGCGACTGACGACGGTCGGCCCCTATTGGCACGTTGCCGATAGACAGAGAGTGTTACATCACCTACCCTGCGGCCGCGCCATCGCAACTGCGATCGATTCTCCGTTCTCACCTGTGTCAACACGGTTCTGGGCCGCCCCGCCACGGACCGTGTCCACATCGAAGCCCACCGCTTCAACGGCGGTCCCCAACGCGCTTTCGGACCGAAAACGCAGCGTGGCGGGACTCACGACCTCGTCACTGTGAGTAAATGCATAGTGCCGAGTTGCCGAGACCGCAGCCTCGACCACTAAATCTACATTCATCCATGTGTCGACGATCTCACCGGCGGGTCGCACAACAGCCGACGTGAGCCGACGGGATTCCGGGACGACCACGCGCGGGCTCCGGATCGCGGCAGTCGAAGATCAACCAGCCGCCCGCGGCGCAACACCCGCAAGGTCAACAGCCACTGCTCGTCACTGACGAGGAACTGCGCCAGGTGACTCGTCATCGGGACCGCCTCGGCCACGGTCTCCCGAATTCCCCACGGTGCACCGCCCAGACACTAGGGTCGGTCCCATGGAATGGCTGGCCCCCGAGCGTTACGCGGCCGAGCTCGAGGCGGAGGCGGGGCGGCTGGGCGCGGCGGCGGCCCGGCTGCCGATCGCGACGATCGTGCCCACCTGCCCCGAGTGGACGGTCCACGACCTGGTCACGCACGTCGGCTCGGGCCACCACTACGCCGCCGACGTCCTCGCGACCGGCGGCCCGGTGGAATACGAGCGCGTCGGCGCACCGTCCGATCCGGACGTCTGGACGCCGTGGCTGCTCGACGGCGCGCAACGGCTGAACGCCGCCGTGGCCGACCGGGGCTTCGGCAGCGAGGTGTGGAGCTGGCACCCGCGGCACCAGACAGCCGGGTTCTGGTTGCGGCGCATGGTCCACGACCAGGTCATCCACCGCTTCGACGCCGACCCGACCGGCGACGTGGCCCCCGACCTGGCCGCCGACGGGGTGTCCGACCTGCTGCTCAGCTTCGAGATGTTCGAGGCGCTGCGCGGCCACGGAGAGACCCTTCAGTTCAGCGCCACCGACATCCCGCGAAGTTGGCACGTCACGCTCACCAGCAGCGGCATCACGTGGAACGACGGCGACCACGGGGCCGACGTGACGCTGACCGCCCCGGTGCGGGAGCTGTTACTGATTCTCAACCGGCGCCTGCCCGCGCCCAGGGCCGACGGGGACGCCGCTCTGTGGGAACAGTGGCAGGAGGGCTCGCGGTTCTGAGCGCCGCTGGAGGCTTGCGCTCGATGGCGCGTACCAGATCCGCTTCTCAGAGAGGACGGACGCCGAGCGGGAGTTCCTCGGTGGCTATGTGATGCAGCAGGGTCGCCCGCAGCGCCTCGGCGGCATGCGGCAGGACCGAGCGCTTGCGATGGGCCAGCGCGATCGTGCGGCGCATGCCGGGCGGAGCCAGCGGGGTCGCCCGCAGCAGCGGCCGGTTGGCCAGCACCATGCTCGGCACCAGGGCCACACCCAGCCCGGCCTCGACGAAGGCCAGCACGGCGTCCATCTCGCCGCCCTCGACGGCGAACTTCGGGGTGAAGCCCGCCTTCTGGCAGGCCTCGAGGGTGACGCCGCGAATGTCGTAGCCGGCGCGGAACATGACCAGCGGCGTGTGCTCGAGCTCGGCCAGCGCGATCTGCGGATTACGGGTGGGCGGCGGCCCGTCGGCCACCGACGCCACGACGAGGCTCTCGCGCAGCACGGGAGCGGCGCTCAGCGAATCGTCGACGCCCTCCTCGGGCTGGACGATCAGGGCCAGGTCGAGCGTGTGGGCCAGCAGGTTCTCGATCAGGTCCTGCGAGCCGCCCTCGTTGACGTACAGCTGGATCTCGGGATGCCGGCCCCGGAACGTGCGAAGCACCTCGGGCACGAGCGACGAGCACAGGCTCGGGGTGGCGCCCAGCCGCACCTCGCCGCGACGCAGACCGACGATGTCGGCGACCGCCTCCTGGGCCGCGTCGGCGTCCGCGACCATCCGCTGAGCCAGCGGCAGCAGTGTCTGCCCGGCCGCCGTGAGGGTCACACCACCACGAATCCGCTCGAAAAGGGGTGCCCCGAGGGTCGCTTCCAGCGTGTGAATTTGCTTACTGAGGGTCGGCTGGGAGACGCCCAGAATGTCCGCCGCTTGGGTGAAGTGACGGGTTTGTTCGACTGCGAGAAAGTACCGAAGCTGCTGGAGCTGCACCTCGATAGCTTATCTCTATGAACACTGCGTCGATCATGCATTAGACGAATCGTCGCCCGCTCCCTACCGTCCAGTGTGTGGCGGTAGATACTTCGACCCGGAAGTCGGCGGCGGCAGCGCCCGCTCCGGGCAAAATGGCGCGGCGCCGGTCCTCGGTCGCCCTCAAGCTCTTCATGGCGGTCACCGGCCTGCTGCTGGTCGCCTTCCTGTACGTGCACATGATCGGCAACCTGAAAATCTTCTTCGGCGCCGAGACCTTCGACCACTACGCGCACTGGCTGCGGACCATCGGCACCCCGCTGCTCCCCGAGGCCTGGTACCTCTACATCCAGCGCGCGGTGCTGACCGTGGCCGTGGTCGGGCACATCGTGGCGGCGACGATCCTGGCCCGCCGGGCCCGGCTGGCACGCCCGGTCAAGTACGCGCACCGGCCCAAGGTGCAGGGCAGCTACGCCGCCCGCACGATGCGCTGGGGCGGCGTGATCGTCCTGCTCTTCGTGATCTACCACATCCTCGACCTGACCACGCTCACACTGAACCCGCACGGGGTCAGCGGCGAGGTGTACCGCAACGTGGCCGAGGACTTCGCGCCCGGCCGCTGGTACGTGACGCTCTTCTACACGCTGTCGATCGTCGCGGTCGGCTTCCACCTGCGGCACGGCCTGTGGAGCGCGGTGCGCACCTTCGGCCTGCAGAGCCCGCGCGGCGAGCTCTACGCCCGCGCGACAGCCCTGGTGCTGTCGCTGGTGCTGGTCGTCGGCTACCTCTCGGTGCCGTTCGCGGTTCTCGTCGGATTGGTGGACTGAACACATGGGTGACTTCTGGAACGACGGCGACCCGATCGCCGACACCGCCGCCCCCGAGGGCCCGATCGAGACCCGCTGGGAGCGCCGTCAGTTCAGCGCCAAGCTGGTCAACCCGGCCAACCGGCGCAAGCTGACGGTCATCGTGGTCGGCACCGGCCTGGCCGGCGGCTCCGCGGCGGCCACGCTGGCCGAGGCGGGCTACCACGTCAAGTCGTACTGCTATCAGGACAGCCCGCGGCGGGCCCACTCGATCGCCGCTCAGGGTGGCATCAACGCCGCGAAGAACTACCGCAACGACGGCGACTCGATCTACCGGCTGTTCTACGACACCGTCAAGGGCGGCGACTTCCGCGCCCGCGAGTCGAACGTCTACCGCCTGGCGACGGTGTCGGTGAACATCATCGACCAGTGCGTGGCCCAGGGCGTGCCGTTCGCCCGCGAGTACGGCGGCCTGCTCGACAACCGCTCGTTCGGCGGCACGCAGGTCTCCCGCACGTTCTATGCCCGGGGCCAGACCGGCCAGCAGCTGCTGCTCGGCGCCTACCAGGCCATGGAGCGCCAGATCGGCCTGGGCAACATCGAGATGAACGCCCGGCACGAGATGCTCGAGCTGATCGTCGTCGACGGCAAGGCCCGCGGCATCGTCGTGCGCGACATGGTCACCGGCGAGATCACCACCGAGATGGCCGACGCGGTCGTGCTCGCCTCGGGCGGCTACGGCAACGTCTTCTTCCTCTCGACCAACGCCAAGGGCTGCAACGTCACCGCGTCGTGGCGGGCCCACCGCAAGGGCGCGCTGTTCGCGAACCCGTGCTACACGCAGATCCACCCCACCTGCATCCCCGAGTCGGGCACGCACCAGAGCAAGCTCACGCTGATGAGCGAGTCGCTGCGCAACGACGGCCGGGTGTGGGTGCCGAAGTCCTCCTCGGATTCGCAGAAGCCGGCGGCGGATATTCCCGAGGCCGACCGCGACTACTACCTGGAGCGGATCTACCCGTCGTTCGGCAACCTGGTCCCCCGCGACATCGCGTCGCGCGCGGCCAAGAACGTCTGCGACGAAGGTCGCGGCGTCGGTCCCGGCGGGCTCGGTGTCTACCTGGACTTCGCGGACGCGATCAAGCGGCTGGGCAAGAAGGCAGTCGAGGCCAAGTACGGCAACCTCTTCGAGATGTACCAGCGGATCACCGGCGAGGACCCGTACGAGGTCCCGATGCGGATCTACCCGGCGGTGCACTACACGATGGGCGGCCTCTGGGTCGACTACGACCTGCAGTCGACCATCCCCGGCCTGTTCGTCGTGGGCGAGGCCAACTTCTCCGACCACGGCGCCAACCGTCTCGGCGCGTCCGCGCTGATGCAGGGCCTGGGCGACGGCTACTTCGTGCTGCCCACGACGCTGGGCAACTACCTGGCCAACGGCCCCTACGAGAAGATCTCCGAGGATCACGAGGAGGTCGTCGCGGCCCGCGCCGAGGTCGAGAACCGCATCAAGCGCCTCCTGGAGATCGACGGCGACCGTACGGTCGACAGCTTCCACCGCGAGCTCGGCCACATCATGTGGGAGTACTGCGGCATGGAGCGCACCGAGGAGGGCCTGACCAAGGCCATCGGGCTCATCCGCAGCCTGCGCGACGAGTTCTGGCTGCGGGTCAAGGTGCCCGGCACCGGCGAGCAGCTCAACCAGAACCTCGAGAAGGCCGGCCGCGTCGCCGACTTCTTCGAGCTCGCCGAGCTCATGTGCATCGACGCGCTGCACCGCCGCGAGTCCTGCGGCGGTCACTTCCGCGGCGAGTCGCAGACCCCCGACGGCGAGGCCCTGCGTCACGACGACGAGTTCAGCTACGTCGCGGCCTGGGAGTACGCCACCGGCGACAGCGGAAAGCCCACCCTGCACAAGGAACAGCTCGAATTCGAGTACGTCCACCCGAGCACCCGGAGCTACAAGTAATGGACATCAAGGTACGGGTCTGGCGGCAGACCGACCCGGACACCGCCGGGAAGATGGTCACCTACGGCGTCAAGGACATCTCGCCCGACGCCAGCTTCCTCGAGATGCTGGACGTGCTGAACGAGTCGCTGATCCTCGACGGTGACGACCCGATCGCGTTCGACCACGACTGCCGCGAGGGCATCTGCGGCGCGTGCAGCATGGTGATCGACGGCGTGGCCCACGGCCCGGAGAAGGCCACCACGACCTGCCAGCTGCACATGCGCCACTTCTCCGACGGCGACGTCATCGACGTGGAGCCGTGGCGCGCCGCCGCCTTCCCGGTGATCAAGGACCTGGTCGTCGACCGCAGCGCCTTCGACCACATCATCGCGTCCGGCGGCTACATCACCGCCCCCACCGGCGCCGCGCCCGAGGCACACGCCACCCCGGTGCCCAAGGCGGACGCCGACCTGGCCTTCGAGGCAGCCACCTGCATCGGCTGCGGCGCCTGCGTAGCGGCCTGCCCGAACGGCTCGGCGATGCTCTTCACCGCGGCCAAGGTCGCCCACCTGGGGCTGATGCCGCAGGGCCAGCCCGAGCGCGACACCCGCGTCATCGACATGCTGCAGGCGCAGGACGACGCCGGCTTCGGCGGCTGCACCAACATGGGCGAGTGCAGCCAGGTCTGCCCCAAGGGCATCCCGCTGACCCTGATCGGGCGGCTCAACGCGGACTACCGCAAGGCCGTCCGCAAGAAGATCTGAGCACCACCTGACGAAAGGCCGGGCACAGCGTTGTGCCCGGCCTTTCCCTTATCCGCATCACCGCGCCTGCCGCCGGCCGGTACGCACCCGGGCCGTTCTCAAGCGCGCCGCTTGATGCCACGCACCGCTTGAAGCCACGCACCGTTTCAGGCGCTCACCGTTTTCAGCGCGCGCCGTCTGAAGCCCACGCGCCGTTCTAAGCGCGCACCCGCCGTTCAAGTGCGCACCCGCCGTTCAAATGCGCGCCGTTTCGATAGCGGCCGCCGCATCCCGCCGACTGCTTGCCCCTCGCAGCGCGATCACTCCGGCCGCGACGCCGAGGACTGCGGCGGCGATCAGCGGCAGGACAGCGCCGAGATGGACGAGGGCGGCCCCCAGCGGGATACCGACGGCGACCGGAGCGAACATGACCGTGGTGGAGGTAGCGGCGACCCGTCCGAGCAGGTGGTCCGGCGTCAGGGTCTGCACGGCGGTCACGGCCGCGATCAGGGTCCACGGCAACCCGACGCCGATCACCAGGCTGCCCACGATCATCGCCGGCCACCACGGCAGCGACTGGGCCAGGCAGCCGGCCGCGAACAGGACAGCCCCGACCCCCACGACCGTGAGCGGCGCCGTCCGAGCCAGCAACCGCCCGACCACGAGCCCCGAGACGATCGACCCCGCCCCCTGCGCCGTGCCGAGATACCCCAGGCGGGTCGCCGGCAGCTGCAGATCGTGCACGAGGTGGGCCAGCACCGCAGCGTCCTTCAACCCCGACGCCCCGATGGCGACCGCCGCCAGTAGCACCGGCCCCCGCACGGCAGCCACCCCGAACAACGCCCGCAGCCCGGCCCGGAACCCGCGTCCTTCGTCGGGCCGGCCTGCCTCTCCCACTCCTGCCGCACCGACGGCCGCACCCGCCGCGCCCGCGCCTCCCGCGCCGACGACCGCACCGGCCACGTCCTCGGCCGCTCCCCCGGAGTTGACGGCGGCCGGCGCGTTGAGGCGAACTGCGGTGTAGCAGGCAGCCGTGAGCAGCGGTGTGGCGGCGCTGAGGACGATGACGGCTGTCGGCCCCTGCCAGGCGTACAGGCTCGCGCCGGCCAGCGGCGCCACCAGCTTCATGCCCTCCTGGGCGCTGGAACGCCAGCCGTTCACGTCGGCCAGGATCTTCCGGGACAGGGCCGACGGCAGGATGGCGGTCTCGCCGGCGTCGATCAGCACGTAGCCGACGCCGCGGACCAGCAGCACGGCGAAGATCAGCCAGGCTGCTCCGGCGGACCGGACGGCGAGCAGCGCCAGCATGATGCCGCCCAGGGCCAGGTCGACCACGATGAGCAGCGGGCGCCGGGGCAGGCGGTCGGCCAGCCCGCCCAGCCAGGGCGCGGCGAATGTGGGCGCGTAGACGCAGACGGCCGTCAGCGCGGCCAGGCTGACCGAGCCGGTGAGGTCGTAGACCCAGATGCCGGCGGCCAACGTCATGGTCGTGCTGCCGAAGCCGGACAGCAGCGAGATCAGCACGAACAGGAGCGCGTTGCGCCGCATGCCGCCTCCGGAGGATTGAGTGGCGAGGACTCATATCCTTCAGAGTTGAGCGGCAAGCTGTCAATGTTTGGTGACGCTGCGGCCAATGCGTGCCGCAGACGGTCGACGGCGGCACGGGTGGTGGCCGGCAGCGGACGTTCCGCCGCGGCGACCGCGGCGTCGAGGTCGGCCGTCACCGCCTCGGCCAGGGCGAACAAGGCCCCGCCGGTCGCGCCGGGCACGGCGGCCAGCGTCTCGCGCACGAGGACGGCGCGGGTGAAGCGACGGTCCCAGCGGCGGTCGGCACCGACCCGACGGTGCAGGTCGAGCGCCGATTTACGCAGCTCAGCGATCTTTTCGCCGTACTCGTCGGGCACGGACGGCGCAGCGCGGACAGCCGCGACAAGACGCAACCGCCGCTGCTCGGCCGCCTGCCGGCTGCCCAGCCCGAGCGCGTCCGCGATCTCGCCCCAGGTGGCGCCCGCGCGCCGGGCCTGGTCGATGAGGTCGAGCTCGCGAGCCTCGAGCCGCGCCCGTGCGGCCGGAATCCCCCGCAAGTCCGTCAGATCAGCCACGCCGCTACCCTAGCAATGTCAACACTTAATTGACATGGTTCGGCGGGCAACGCCTCTCGTACCGGCGCTGTGGCGGCCCCGAATTCGCCGACCAGCCAGGGAGGAGGCGTCCAGCGGGAAAACCGTCCGGAGCAGGCCGGAAGGAGTCAGGCGGCCGGGCGCAGCGACTTCAGCAGGGCGATGTCGGCGGCGTGGCCCTCGTGCTCGACCGTCGGCGTCTCCACGATCACCGGAATGCCGGCCGTCGCGGGGTGGGCCAGCAACTCGGCGAAGGGCGCGGCCCCGATGCGGCCCTGGCCGATCGTCTCGTGCCGGTCGCGGGTCGAACCGCAGTCGTCCTTCGAGTCGTTGGCGTGGATCAGCTGGAGCCGGCCGGGACCCACCGACGCGACCAGGGCGTCCAGCGTCGCCGTCATGCCGCCCGGCGTGGCCAGGTCGTGCCCGGCCGCCCAGGCGTGGCAGGTGTCGAAGCAGACGCCCAGGCGCGGATGGTTGTCGACGGCGTCCAGATACCGCGAGAGATCCTGCACCTTGGAGGCCAGGCTGCGCCCGCCACCGGCGCTCGGCTCGACCAGCAGCTGCGGCATGCCGTCGCGGTCGAGCAACGGCAGCAGAGCTTCACGCAGCTGGTGGAACGCCTTGTCGTCGTGCGCCTCGTCGACCGAGCTGCCCGCGTGGAACACCACGGCGGTGGCGCCGATCGCCTTGCCCCGCTCCAGCGCGTGGGCCAGCACGGCGATCGACTTCTCGACGGTCAGCCCGGTCGGTGAGCCCAGGTTCACCAGCAGCGAGGCATGGATGTACGCCGGAACCTCGCGCTCGCCGATGCCGTCGCGGAACAGCACGTCCTGCTTCGGGTCGCCCGGCGGCAGAGCCCAGCCGCGCGAGTTCGACACGTACACCTGCAGCGTCTCGGACCCCGCGGCGTCGGCGTACGGGAGGGCGGCCTTGGCCAACCCGCCCGACGTCTTGGTGTGCGACCCGATCCGGCGGTGATTTAGAAGCACTGCAGGGCCACCTCGGTCTGCGGTTCGACCTGGGTGTTGCCGCCCGGCTGCTGGCTGCGTACGAACGCATTGGGATTGAAGTCGATGCGCACGCGCAGACCCAGTTGCTCGAGGGCGGCCTTGGCCTGCTGGCACGGCTGGTTGGTCAGGTCGGGCACGGTGACCAGCGGCGGGCCCTTGCTGACGTCGAGGGTGACCTCGTCGTCCTTGTTGGCGCCGGTGCCCGCCTTGGGGTTCTGCCCGATGACCGCGTCCTTGGGCTGGTCGCTGTCCTTGTAGCGCTCGGCCGCGGTCAGCCCCAGCTGGGCCAGCTCGTTGCGGGCGTCGTTGATGTTCTTGCCGGTGAGATCCGGCACCCGGATCGGGGCGCGGCCCTTGCTGACCACGACCGTGACCGTCGCCCCGCGCTTGAGCTGCGTGCCCGTCTTGGGGTCGGACGAGATGACCGCCCCCTCGGGCACCGTGTCGCTGTACTGGCTCGCGCCCTCTTTCACTTTTAGGCTGAGCTGTTCGAGCTCGCCCCGGGCGGCGGCCAGCTCGGCCCCGGCCAGGTCGGGCACCGCGAAACGCTCCGGGCCCAGCGACAGCGTCACCGTGATGACGCCACCCTTGACGACCTTGCCGTCCGGCGCCGGGTCCTGCGACACCACCGTGTCCTTGGGGGCCGACTCGCTGTACGCGCCGTCGCCGTACAGGATCTCGAAGCCCTGCTGCTGTGCGCTCAGCTCGACCTGCGCCTTGGTCTGATTGATCAGCGAGGGCGCGTCGGTGTAGCGGCCCAGCGTGACCCACCACGTGCTGCCGACGACGACCAGCACCATCACCGCGATCGCAGCCGACAGCAGGATGCGCCGACGGTCGGGGCCTTCGCTGCCCCGCTTGGCCGATCGTGGGAGGCGGCCCGCGGTGTATTCCTGACCGCGCGGGGCGGCCTGGTTGGGCAACCGCGCCCACGAGGGCCGGTCGCCGGCGCCGACGGCGGGCACCACCGCGGTGGCGTCGACCATCGCGCCCCGGGTCGGTGGCACCTGACGCAGCAGCGCCGTCTCGACGTTGGCGGCGCCGAGATCGTCGCGCACGGTCTGCACCTCGGCCAGCAGCGCGCCGGCGTCGGTCGGCCGGGCCCCCGGGTCGCGGCGGGTGGCCCGCGCGGTGAGGTCGTCGAGCACCTTGGGCAGGCCCTTGACCAGGCTCGACGGGGCCGGAACGTCGTTGTCGACGTGCTGCCAGGCGACCGCCACCGGGTCGTCGCCGTCGAACGGCACCCGGCCGGTCAGCATCTCGAACAGCACGATGCCGGCCGAGTAGACGTCGGTGCGCGCGTCGGCGTGGCCGTCGGTGACGAGTTCCGGCGCCACGTAGGCCACCGTGGCCATGAGCTGACCGGAATCGTCGGCGCTGCTCGCCTCGACGGCGCGCGCGAGCCCGAAGTCGGCCACCTTGACCACGGCGTCGACCAGGTTGGCCAGGCCACCGCTGGGCGCCTCGGCGACCAGCACGTTCTCGGGCTTGACGTCCCGGTGGACGAGGCCGGCCCGGTGGGCGGCGGCGATCGCGGCGAGCATCTGCTCGAGGATCGCCAGCGCCTCGACCGGACTGAGCCGGCGGCGCTGGGTGAGCAGGTCGCGCAGGGTGCGGCCCTGCACGTACTCCATGACCAGATAGGGCAGGCCCTGGTGGCGGCCCTGGTCGTACACGGCGACGACGTTGGGATGGGTGAGCCGGGCGATCGTCTTGGCCTCGTCGGTGAACCTGTCCACGAAGTGGGCGTTGGCTGCCTGCGACGGGTGAATGATCTTCAGGGCGACGGTGCGCTCGAGTCGTTCATCGGTGGCTGTGTAGACGGTTGCCATGCCACCACGGGCCACGCGACCGGTGATCCGGTAGCGGCCGTCAATCGTCGTGCCGATCAACGTGTCGGCGACTGTGGTGTCCATCGGCGTGAAGTGTATGTGTCTTTCGCGTGGGGGCGGTCCAGGATGTCACAGCTGAGTCCAAACGGGTACGGAGGCATGCGTCACCCCCGCCCGAACCGCCCCGGCAAAAGCGGATTTAGTGGTGCCGCCGATGGCGTCTGCCGTCCCAGGAACGGCTCGGCGACGGCGCCGCGGAGCCGTCCGCGGACTCGCTCGGCGAAGGGCTGGAGCTCGGCGGCCCCGATGCGGAGGGGGTCGGTGACGGCGTGGGCGACGGCGACGAGGTGGGCGCGGTCGGCGTCGGCACGGGCGGTTGGCAGTGACATTCCGGATTTGCCGGCTTCACCGTCCGGATCGGACCCTTCGCCGCCGGCGCGGCAGGCGGTGGCGCAGCAACGGGCAGTGTCCGGTCCGCGGGCGGGGGCGGGGGCGGGACGACGGCCACGGTCCGGCGCGGGGCGACCACGGTGGCGCGCGTCGTGGTGGTGGTGACGGGCCGGGTCGAGGGTCCCGTTCCGACGCCGGTGGTCACCGCGGCCCGCGGCGGGAACGTGTCGGCCGCGGCCGGCTTCTCGGCCGTCAGCGAGCCGAGTCCGTTCACCACGGCCAGGTACGCCCCGGCCGCCCCGACCACGGTCAGCGTCCCGAACGCGGTCATCGCCACGGCCCGGCGCGGCCGGCGGGCGCGCGGCGCCGGTTCGGGTCCGACCTGCTCGACCAGGCCGTCCAGGCCCCAGGTGCCCATCCCGGTCGACGTGACGTCCGGTCCGTCGGCGGGCGGCTGGGCCGGGGTCCGGCCCAGGTCGTAGCGCAGCGAACGCCACGCGCCGGCCACCTCCGTGCGGGTCCTGCGCAGCACGCTCATCGGGTTCCTTCTCCGCTCTCGTACGCTGTAGGTGTGAGCGATTCCGTAACCGCCGGACCGGCCGAGTGGGTCACCCTGCCCGACGTGTCCACGAAGCTCGATCTGTCGATCAGCAAGGTCCACCAGATGATCCGCGACGGGCACCTGCTCGCGGTGCGCCGTGACGGCATCCGCGTGGTCCCCGCCGACCTGGTGGCCAACAGCACAGTGCTGAAGCACCTCCCCGGCGTGCTGAACTTGCTGCGTGACGCCGGGTACAACGACGAAGAGGCCCTCCGGTGGCTGTACCAGCCGGACGACACACTCGATGGGAACGCCGCCAAGGGCCTCGGCGGCGACCGCGCCCGCGAGGTGAAGAGACGCGCTCAGGCGCTGGGTTTCTAGACCGGCGTCAGACCGTACGCCGGGTGGCGGCGTCGGCGAGGCGGTGCAGGACCTCCCGCGCCTCCTCGTCGACGCGGGCCTTGTCGAGGGCGGCCAGCGACGCTGCCATCAGCTCGTCGATGCGCCGCTCGGTGGCGGCCAGCGCGCCGCTCTCACGGATCAGCGCGCGCAGCCGGGTCACGCCGTCGAAGTCGAGCCCCTGGTCGCCCAGTCCGGCGTCCAGTTCCGTACGGCCGGAATCATCGAGCCCCGCGAAGGCCGCCGCCACCAGATAGGTGCGCTTGCCCTCCCGCAGGTCGTCGCCTGCCGGCTTGCCGGTCTGCGCGGGGTCGCCGAAGACGCCGAGCACGTCGTCCCGCAGCTGAAAGGCCTCGCCCAGCGGCAGCCCGAACGCCGAGTAGGCGTCGTGCACCTCGGCCGGCGCCCCGGCCAGCGCCGCACCCAGCAGGAGCGGCCGCTCGACGGTGTACTTGGCCGACTTGAACCGGGCCACCTTGCCGGCCCGGTCGAGCGACGTGTCGGCCGTTGCCTGGGTCAGCACGTCCAGGTACTGCCCGACGGTGACCTCGGTGCGCATCTCGTCGAAGACCGGGCGCGCCCGGGCCAGGTCGGACGGGGCGACGCCCGAGGTGTGCAGCAGCTCGTCCGACCAGACCAGGGCCAGATCACCCAGCAGCACCGCGGCGCTGTCACCGAAGGCCGCCGCCCCGCCCCGCCAGCCGGCCGCCGTGTGCCGCGCCTCGAACCGGCGGTGCACCGAGGGCTCCCCGCGGCGGGTGTCCGAGCGGTCCATCAGGTCGTCGTGGATCAGCGCGCTGGCCTGCACGAACTCGAGCGCGGCGACAGCGGTGACGATCTGGTCCGAGTCGGGCCCGTGGGCGCCCCGGAACCCCCAGTAGGCGAACGCCGGCCGCAGCCGCTTGCCCCCGCCCAGCACGAAATCCTCCAGCGCCTCGGCCACCGCGGCCAGGGCGGGATCGATGCCGGTGAGGCGGGAACGCTGTTCGGCGAGGAACGCGGCGAGCGCCTTGTCCACGCGGGCCCGCAGGTCAGCGGCTTCCAGGGGGGAGGTCACGGGACGACGCTAACCCAAGCCGTCGGTAGAGTCTTCCTGTGGCTCTCGGACTTCCTTCTCGTCTTCCCGGCACGCCGGCCATCGGCGAGCTCATCCGCGGGGGCGTCCCGACGTTCTCGTTCGAGTTCTTCCCGCCCAAGACGCCCGAGGGCGAGCGCCTGCTGTGGCGCGCGATCCGCGAGCTCGAGCCGCTGCGGCCCAGCTTCGTCTCGATCACCTACGGTGCGGGCGGCACGACGCGCGACACCACGGTCGCGGTGACCGAGCGCGTCGCCACGGAGACGACGCTGCTGCCGATGGCCCATCTGACGGCGGTCAACCACTCGGTGGCCGAGCTGCGCAACGTGATCGGCCGCCTGGCCGGGGCGGGCATCCGCAACGTGCTCGCGGTGCGGGGCGACCCGCCCGGCGACCCGATGGGCGAGTGGGTCCGGCACCCCCAGGGCGTGCACTACGCCGAAGACCTGGTGCGCCTGGTCAAGCAGTCGGGCGATTTCAGCGTGGGGGTGGCCGCGTTCCCCTACAAACACCCGCGCTCGGCCGACATCGAGACGGACACGGCCCATTTCGTACGCAAGTGCCGGGCCGGCGCCGACTTCGCCATCACCCAGATGTTCTTCGAGGCCGACGACTACCTGCGACTGCGCGACCGGGTGGCGGCGGCCGGCTGCGACACCCCGATCGTGCCCGGCGTCATGCCGGTGACCCGGATGGCCACGATCGAGCGCTCGTCGCAGCTCTCCGGCGCCCCGTTCCCGCCCGCGCTGCTGGCCCGCTTCGAAAAGGTGGCCCACGACGAGGCCGCGGTGCGCGCGCTCGGCGTCGAGGTGTGCGCCGAGATGTGCGCCCGCCTGCTCGACGAGGGCATCCCCGGGATCCACTTCATCACGCTCAACCGGTCGACGGCGACGCGCGAGGTGTGGCAGCTGCTGGCCCCCTCGGACGTGGCCGCGGCCGCCTGACCCCCGTGCTCTGGGACGACTACGCCGGGGCGTGGTCCCGGCTGCACGGCGGCTTCGACCCTCGTGAGGCAAATTTTCTCGTACGGGGCTGGGTGCGGATCGCGTACGCCGTCGGCTCCTGGCTCGGCCGCCACCGCGTCGGCCCGATGGCCGTGACCACCGCGGGCCTGCTGATCTGCTTCCTGGTGCCCGCGTCGGTGGTGCTGCTGGACCGCCCGGGCATCTTGCTGGCCGCGGTTCTGGTGCTGGTGGCCGCCCTGGCCGACGGCCTGGACGGCGCCGTCGCCGTCCTCACCGGCCGGACCACCCGCCTCGGCTACGTCTACGACTCGGTGGCCGACCGGCTGGGCGAGCTGGCCTGGCTGGTCGCGTTCTGGCTGGCCGGCGCTCCGGGCTGGCTGGCCGTCACCGCCGGCGCCGCGAGCTGGCTGCAGGAGTACGCCCGAGCCCGGGCCACCGCGGCCGGCATGTCCGAGATAGGCGTGGTCACCGTCGCCGAGCGCCCGACCCGGGTCCTGGTGGCCATCTTCGGCCTGCTGGCCGCGTTCGCCTACGCCCCGCTGATCACCGCGGCCACCGCCGTCTGGCTGGCTCTGGCCGCGGTCGCCGGCCTCCAACTGCTGATCGCCATCCGCCGCGCCCTGCGGTGATCGTTAATCGGTTGTAAGGGGCGGACCACGGACCGTACGGTTGTCCACATCGGAGCCGCCGGGCCGGGCGGCGGGCCGACACGGGGGCAGGTCCGTCGACCGTCCCGGCCCCGAATCGTCCGCTTACGGATGATCCGGCGCTAGGCTGGACCGGTGTCCGCCCCCGAACGCACCGAACGCGACGTCACCGGCCTGCTGAACATGGCCGGCCACGCACTCTCGAACCGGCTCGCGGCAGCCCTGGCCGATGTCGACCTGACGCCGCGCATGCAGTGCGTGCTGGCGCACGCCCTCGAAGAGGAACGCACCCAGATCCAGCTGGCCGCCCTGGCCGACCTCGACAAGACCACCATGGTCAGCACGGTCGACGACCTGGAGCGCCGTGGCTACGCCGAGCGCAGGCCCTCGGCAACCGACCGGCGGGCCCGGGTCATCACCGTCACCGAGAAGGGCCGCCTCGCCGCCGAGGAGGGCCAGCGCATCGTCGACCGCGTCCACGCCGACGCCCTGAGCAGCCTGCCCGACGCCGCAAGGGCCGCCTTCGTCGATGCGCTGCGCCAGTTGGCCGACACGACGCGGGACCCGGGACCCCAGCCGGTCCGCCGGGCCCGGAGCCGCTGAAGGTTCGCCAGCAGATAGTCCCGTAACAGATTATCTGTTACGGTCGGCCCATGAGTGCTTCTCCGAAAGCGCGCGCGGGCGCCCTGGCCGTGCTGTGCGCCATGTCCTTGATGATCGTTCTGGACAGCACGATCGTGGCCGTGGCGGTGCCGGACATCCAACGCGACCTCGGCTTCTCCGACGCCGGCGTCGCCTGGGTGGTCAACGGCTATCTGGTCGCCTTCGCCGGGCTGCTGCTGTTCGCGGGGCGCCTCGGCGACCTCGTCGGAGCCTGGCGGGTCTTTCTCGCGGGCCTCGGCGTCTTCACCGTCGCCAGCCTGCTGTGCGGGTTCGCCCCCACCGCCGGAGCGTTGATCGCCGGACGGTTCCTGCAGGGAGCGGGCGGCGCGCTGGCCGCGGCCGTCGTGCTCGGCATGATCGTGCGGCTCTTCCCCGGCCCCGAGGAGCAGGCCCGGGCCATGGGCATCTACAGCTTCACCCAGGCCGGCGGCGCCGCGACCGGCTTCGTGCTCGGCGGCGTGCTGACCGACGCGCTCGGCTGGCCCGTCATCTT
Source organism: Paractinoplanes polyasparticus (assembly GCF_019710575.1). Taxonomy (GTDB): domain Bacteria; phylum Actinomycetota; class Actinomycetes; order Mycobacteriales; family Micromonosporaceae; genus Actinoplanes; species Actinoplanes polyasparticus. The sequence continues at coordinate 159,488 of NZ_JAHWFK010000008.1, forward strand.
CCTGATCAACGTGCCCATCGGCCTGGCCGTGTGGCTGGCCGGTCGCCGCCTGCTCCCCCGCGAGGCCGGCCCGGGTGTGGGCCGGGGTCTCGACCTGCCGGGGGCCGTGCTGATCACGGCGGGTCTCTCGTCCGGTGTGTACGCGATCGTCAACACCGCCCCCGTCGCCGCCACCGCAGCCGTGCTGTTCCTGGCCGGATTCGTGCTGCGACAGCGCCTGGCCCGGCGCCCGCTGATCGCGCTGCGCGTTCTCGCCCGTCCCTGGCTGCTGATCGCGAACGCCGCCGTCGTGCTGGTGTTCGCCACCGGCATGGGCTTCCAGTTCATGAACGCCCTGTTCGTACAGCGGGTAATGGGCTACGACGCATTCGGCACCGGCCTCGCGTTCCTACCCACACCGATCGTGATCGGCCTCGTCTCACTCTTCGTGGCGCCCCGCCTGACCGGCCGGTTCGGCCCGCGCCCGGTGCTGATCGGCGGCCTGACGCTGCTGTTCGCCGGCGTGCTGCTGCTCCACCGCATGCCCGCCGCCCCGTCCTACTGGGCCGACATGTTCCCCCCACTGATCATCATGGGCCTCGGCGTCGGCGTCACGGTCCCGTCGATCATCATGCTGGCCATGGCCGGCGCCGCCCCGGCCGACACCGGCATGGTCTCCGGCTTCAGCAACACCGCCCAGCAGGCCGGCGGCGCCCTGGGCCTCTCCGTCCTGGCCATCGTCGCTGCCACCCGCACGGCCGCCTCGGAACCAGGCGTTCCCGAGGTGGTGGCCCTGCACGCGGGCTACAGCCAGGCTTTCCTGGTGGCGGCCGGCTTCGTCCTCGCCGCCCTGCTGATCGTCGTCCTCGCCCTGCGCCACACACCCGCCACTGCCGCGCAAGGCGAGCCTCCAGTCACGGCCGCCTTGGGAAACGCCGCCGCACCACCAGCACGATGATCGGGGCCAGGTATTGTTCCTCCCCGGTCTGGGGAGGCGAAGGCACGGTGGCTCAACTGCATTTCCGGTACGCGGCGATGAACAGCGGCAAAAGCACGATGGTGCTGCAATACCGGCACACGTACGCCGCCTGCGGCCGCAACGGGCTGCTGATGACCCGCCTCGACCGGGCCGGCGAGGGAATAGTGTCGTCACGCATCGGCATCAGCGCGGACGCCATCGAGTTCGGCGCGGCCACCGACCTGGCCCACCTCGTCATGGTCCATCCCGGCGCCCGCGTCGACCACCTCATCGTCGACGAGGCGCAGTTCCTCTCGGCCGAACAGGTCGACCAGCTGGCCTGGCTCGTCGACGACCAGCACCTCGACGTCTTCACCTTCGGCCTGCTGTCGGACTTCCGGGGCGAGCAGTTCCCCGGCTCGGCCCGGCTGGTCGTCCTGGCCGACGTCGTCGAGGCGTTGCAGGTCTATCCGATGTGCTGGTGCGGCCAGCCGGCCCGGATGAACGCCCGCGTCACCGGCGGCGTGATGGTCCGCGACGGCGACACCGTCGTCGTGGGCAACACCGACACCGACGCCGACGCCGACGTCAGCTACGTCGTCCTGTGCCGCCGCCACCACCGCGCCGGCCAGCCGTACTCCCCCGCGCCGGCCGTCACGCTGGTCGGATGATGGGCCGGCCGTCGATCTCGACGGGGCCGGCCGGAGGGTCGACGGCCAGCAGCCCGGGCAGCAGGGTGAGCAGGTCACGCGGCGAGAAGACGTCAGCCGACGCGGCGATCTCGGGAACGCTCCACCAGCGGAACTCGCCGACGTTCTCGGCCGCCAGCTGCTCGGGCGTGAGGGTGCCGCACGGCGTGAAGGCCGGCGAGCGGATCAGGAAGTAGTCGTTGATCACGCCGTCCCAGCCGGGCACGTAGTCGACGCCGTGTGTCTCGCGGTGCCAGACATGCGGCGGTGTGCCCGCCACGGCCAGCCCGGTCTCCTCGGCCAACTCGCGCCGCAACGCGTCGAGCAGCGTCTCCCCGGGCTCTATGCCGCCGCCGGGTGGCACCCACAGCGTGGCGTCGCCCAGCGGCGTGGCATAGAGCAGCAGCCGGTCGTCCGGGTCGACGACCAGCCCGCGTACGGAATGACGCAGCCTCACGCCGAGCGGAGCAGCCCGCTGAGCACGTCGATCGTCCGGTCGAGCCCGGCGTCGTCGATGTCGAGGTGGGTGATCACCCGGGCGATCGAGGGCAGCATCGGAGAGATCAGCACGCCCTGCTCGGCGGCCAGCGCGGTCAGGGCGGGCGCGTCGAGCGTGCTCTTGGACAGGTCGAGCAGCACGATGTTGGTGCGCACGGCGGCCGGGTCGACCACGCCGTGCGGCGCCAGGGCCTCGGCCAGCCGGCGGGCGCGGGCGTGGTCGTCGGCGAGCCGGTCGATGTGGTGTTCCAGCGCGTGCAGCCCGGCCGCGGCCAGGATGCCCACCTGCCGCATGCCGCCGCCCAGCCGCTTGCGGATCACCCGGGCCTGCGTCATCTTGTCGCGGCTGCCGATGATCAGCGAGCCGACCGGCGCGCCGAGTCCCTTCGACAGGCACACCGACAGCGTGTCGAACAAGGAACCGTAATCGGCGAGAGAGACACCGTCAGCCACGGCCGCATGCCAGATCCGCGCGCCGTCGCAGTGCAGCCCGACGCCCGTTCTGTCGGACAGGCCGCGCAGATCGCGCAGCACCGACAGCGGCACCACGGTGCCGCCGCCCAGGTTGTGGGTCTGCTCGACGGCGATCGCCCGCGTCGGCACCGACGGATAACCCAGCGGCCGGATCATCGCGGCGATCTGCTCGACGTCCAGCTCGGCGCCGGCCGACGGCCAGGTGCGGGTGCTGATGCCGCCCAGAGCCGCCGCCGCGCCCAGCTCGTACGTCACGACGTGCGCGTCCCCGCCGGCCAGCAGCTCACCGCCGGCCGGCACATGCAGCTGCAGCGCGATCTGGTTGGCCATCGTGCCCGAGGGCGCGAACAGCGCCGCCTCGTGCCCGAACATCTCGGCCGCGCGCGCTTCCAGCCGCAGGACCGTCGGGTCGTCGCCGAAGACGTCGTCGCCCACCTCGGCGTACGCCATGGCCTCACGCATGGCCGGGGTGGGCCGGGTGACCGTGTCGGATCGAAGATCAACCACGAAGCATCTCCGCCACCAGGAACGCGAGCTCGAGGCTCTGCTGGGTGTTCAGGCGGGGGTCACAGGCCGTCTCGTAGCGGCCGGGCAGGTCGAGGTCCTCGATGCCCTGCGCGCCGCCGAGGCACTCGGTGACGTCCTCGCCGGTCAGCTCGATGTGGATGCCGCCCGGGTGGGTGCCGAGGCCGCGGTGCACCTCGAAGTAGCCCAGCACCTCGTCGACGATCCGGTCGAAGTGGCGGGTCTTGTAGCCGTTGGACGACTCGTGGGTGTTGCCGTGCATCGGGTCGCACTGCCACACGACCTTGGCGCCGGCCGCGGTCACCTTCTCGACGATGGGCGGCAGCGCGTCGCGGACCTTGCCGTTGCCCATCCGGCTGATCAGCGTGAGCCGGCCCGGGATGTTCTGCGGGTTCAGCTTCTCGCAGAGCTCGATCGCCGTCTCGGGGGACGTGCCGGGGCCGAGCTTGACGCCGATCGGGTTGGCGATCCGGCTGATGAAGTCGATGTGGGCGTGGTCGAGCTGGCGGGTGCGCTCCCCGATCCACAGGAAGTGCCCGCTCAGGCCGTACGCCTTGCCGTCGCTGACCCGGGTGAGCGCGCGGTCGTACTCGAGCGCGAGCGCCTCGTGGGAGCAGTAGAGGCTGACCGTCCGCAGGGCTTCGCTGTCGGTCATGCCGCAGGCCCGGATGAAGTCGAGGGCGCGGTCGATCTCGCGGGCGATGGCGTCGTACCGCTCACCGGCCGGCGAGGCCCGGACGAAGTCCTTGTTCCAGTCGTGCAGCCCGTGCAGGTCGGCCAGGCCGCCGGCCAGGTAGGCCCGCAGCATGTTCATCGCTGCCGCCGAGTTCGCGTAGGCCCGGATCATGCGCTGCGGGTCGGCCACGCGCGCCGCCTCGGTGGGCTCGAGCGAGTTGATCAGGTCGCCCCGGTACGCCGGCAGGCCGAGCGAGTCGGTCGGGGCGGAGCGGGGCTTGGTGTACTGCCCGGCGACGCGCGCCACCTTGACGACGGGCATCGAGGCCCCGTACGTCAGCACGACCGCCATCTGCAGCAGTGTGCGCGCGTTGGCCAGCAGGTGGCTCTCGGTGTTGTTGTCGAACGTCTCGGCGCAGTCGCCGCCCTGGAGCAGGAACGCCCGCCCCTCGCAGACGTCGGCCAGCTTGGCCCGCAACTGGTCGACCTCGTAGGGCGCGACGATCGACGGCACGTTGTCGAGGACCTGGCAGACGGAGGCGACCTCGTCCAGGTCGGCCCACGGCGGCATCTGTACCCGCGGCAAAGTGCGCCAGCGGTCGAGGCCGAGCGCCTCGTCCTCGGCGGAGTCGGTGGACGGGCGGGAGGTCTGGACGGCCGAGTTGCCCACCCCCGGGTAGCTGAGCTGATGCCACTCTCGCTGCATATCCCAAGCGTACGGAAGCGGGGCACCGAGCTTGCGCCCGGTGCCCCGCTTCCCACTGAGGAGAAAAAGGACTAGAGGTTGTTCTTGATGGCGCTGATCAGCTCGCCGTTGCTGGTGTCTCCGGAGAACTCCCAGAAGAAGGCTCCGCCGAGACCCTGCTGCTTCACGTACGACATCTTCCCGGCGATGGTCGACGGGGTGTCGTAGCTCCACCAGTTGCTGCCGCACTTGGCGTACGCGGTGCCGCCGACCGTGCCCGTGGCCGGGCAGCTGTTCTTGAGCACCTTGTAGTCCTCGATGCCGGCCTCGTAGGTGCCCGGCGCCGCGCCGGACGCCGAACCACCCGGGGCGGCCTGGCTGACGCCCGTCCAGCCGCGGCCGTAGAAGCCGATGCCGAGGAGCATCTTGCTGGCCGGAACGCCCTTGCTCTTCAGCTTCTGGATCGCCGCGTCGGACCAGAAGCCCTGCTGCGGGATACCGGCGTACGAGTTGAGCGGCGAGTGCGGGGCGGTCGGACCCTGCGGGGCGAAGGCGCCGAAGTAGTCGTACGTCATCGGGAAGACCAGGTTCAGCTTCGAGATGCCGGCCGCGTAGTCGGCCACGTCCAGCTTGCCGCCGTTGGAGCCGTCGGCCGAGATGGCCGAGGTGACCAGGAAGTTGTTGCCGAACTTGTTCCGCACCGCGGTGATCACGTTGTTGTACGACGCGGGGCCGCTGGCGTCACAGGTGAGGCCACAGGCGTTCGGGTACTCCCAGTCGAGGTCGATGCCGTCGAAGACGTCCGACCAGCGGGGGTCCTTGACCAGGTTGTAGCAGGAGTTGGCGAACGCGGTCGGGTTGGCCGCGGCCTGCGTGAAGCCACCGGACCAGGTCCAGCCGCCGAACGACCAGATCACCTTCAGGTTCGGGTACTGCTTCTTGAGCTTGCGCAGCTGGTTGAACGAACCGCGCAGCGCGCCGGCGTCCCAGGTGTCGGCCACGCCGTCCACACTGTTGGCCGCGGTGTAGGCCTGGTCGTAGTCGGCGTAGGCGTCACCGATCGAGCACTGGCCGCCGGTGGTGTTGCCGAAGGCGTACAGGATGTGGGTCAGCTTGGCCGCGGAGCCCGACGTGACCAGGTTCTTCACGAAGTACTGGCGGCCGTAGACGCCCCACTCGGCGAAGTAGCCGACCACGTTCTTGCCACTGGTGCCGGGCGGGGTCGTCGTCGGCGGCGTGGTGGGCGGGGTCGTCGGGGGTGTCGTCGGCGGGGTGGTGGGGGGTGTGGTGGGGGGCGTCGTGCCGCCGCAGACACCGTTGTCGATCCAGACGGCCCACTGACTGCTGTTCGTGGCCGGAGACTCGTTCTGAGTCCACCACTTGGCGGTGTAGTTGTGGCCGTTCTGGGAGGCGACGTTGTCCTTGACGTACACAGCACTCGAGGACCACGCGGGGGCACAGGCCGCAGCAGCCGAAGCCTGGGTCGCCGGGATCGCGGCGGTGGCAGCCACCAGCACGATCGCCGACGCCCAGGTAGCGCGGCGGAGGGATTTCTGCACTGGGTCTCCTCATGGAACAGTTAGGAAACTTTCCAAAAAGTTCGTTGGGAGTGACCGTAGTCATAGGAATTCACACTCGTCAAGATGTCCCGGCGGGATTGCCCCAACGCTTGACTTTGCGACCGCCGCCGCTACGGGGTGCACACTCACGGACACAGCGCGTAGTCTGCGAGCATGACCATCTCCGACGCTGTAGTCACTGAGGCCACACGCCGCCGATGAGCATTCGTGTGATCGGAGTCGATGCGTACGCCCTCGGCTGGGTCGGTGTCGAGCTGCGCGACGGCGCGTTCGGCCGGGCCGTCCTGGCCTCCACGCTCTATGAGATCGTCGCCGGCAGCTCGGGCGCCTCGGTCATCGGCGTGGACATCCCCCTCGGCATGCTGCCCGACCGCTGGCGCGCCGCCGACACCCTGGCCGCCGACCAACTGGGCCCGCGCCGCGGCAGTGTCTTCCGGGTGCCCCCGCGCGCGGTCTGGCAGGAGGCCGAGTTCACCACGGCCAACCGGCTCTGCCGCGAGCTGACCGGCGCCGGGCTGAGCCGGCAGTCCTGGGCGTTGCGGCCCAAGCTGCTCGAGGCCAACGCGATCTGGGAACGACATCCCGGCCTGCTCTTCGAGGCGCACCCCGAGGTCTCGTTCCGCACGATGGCGGGCGAGCCCCTGCAGTACGCGAAGAAGACGTGGACCGGTCAGGCCCGCCGCCGGGAGCTACTGGCCCGCAACGGCATCGTGCTGCCCGACCAGATCGGCCCGGCCGGCCAGGCGCCGCCGGACGACATTCTGGACGCGGCCGCCGTCGCCTGGTCGGCCCACCGCATGGCCACCGGGACGGCCCTGAGCCACCCCAGCCCGCCGGAGGAGAACAACGGCAGCAAGATCGCCATCTGGTACTGAGACGCGGCCTACCGGCCCGGGCCCGCCATGTCGCTCGCGATCTGACGGGCCCGGTCACGGGCCGCCTCGAGAGCGCCGAGAAAGGCCGCGCGCACGCCGCCGACCTCGAGTTCGCGCAGAGCCGCGGCGGTGGTGCCGGCCGGGGAGGTGACCGACTCGCGCAGCTTGGCCGGGTGCTCCCCCGAGTCGCGCAGCATGACGGCCGAGCCGACCGCGGTCTGCACGGCCAGCTCGTGGGCGACGGTGCGCGGCAGTCCGAGCAGCACGCCGGCCTCGATCATCGACTCGACGACGAGATAGAGGTACGCCGGGCCGGAGCCGGAGAGGGCGGTGACCGCGTCCTGCTGGTATTCCGGGACGCGCAGGGTGCGGCCGATCGGCTTGAAGATCTCTTCGGCGGTCGCCAGGTGCTCCTCGGTGGCGTGCGCGCCCCGCGACAGCACCGACATCGCCTGGTCGACCAGGGCCGGGGTGTTGGTCATGACGCGGACGACGGGGACGCCGTCGGGCAGCCGTTCGGCGAAGAAGCTCGTGGGCAGGCCGGCGCAGAGCGACACGACCAGCTTGTCCGCCGTCACCTTGCCGCCGACCTCGTCGAGCAGCTTGCCCGCGTCCTGCGGCTTGACGCCGACGACGAGCACATCGGCCCGGGCCACGGCGGCCTCGTTGGACAACGGGCGGATGCCGTAGCGCTCGGCCAGCTCGGCCGCCCGCTCGGGGCGACGCGCGGTGGCCAGCACCTGGTCGACCGGCCGCCCCGAGCGCAGCAGCCCGGCCAGGACCAGTTCGCCCAGCTTGCCCGTGCCCATCACCGCGACGCTCATGCCCGCCCCTCTCGACAAGTAAGGGGCGACCATGGCGGCCGCCCCTTACTGCAATGACTAGGTCAGCTGCCGAAGAAGACTTCGGCCTCTTCGTAGCGCGACAGCGGAACGGTCTTGAGCTCGCCGGTGCCGTCGATCAGCGGCACACGCACGATGTCGGTGCCCCGCAGCGCCATCATCTTACCGAAGTCGCCCTCGTGGACGGCGTCGATGGCCTGCAGGCCGAAGCGGGTCGCGAGCACCCGGTCGAACGCGGTCGGCGTGCCACCGCGCTGGATGTGACCGAGGACGACCGTGCGGGCCTCCTTGCCGGTCTTCTCCTCCAGCTGCTCGGCCAGCCACTGGCCGATGCCGCCCAGGCGGACGTGGCCGAAGGAGTCGAGCTCCTTGCTCTGCAGCGACATCTGGCCGTCGAGCGGCTGGGCGCCCTCGGAGACGACGACGATCGGCGCGTACTCGACCTGGAAGCGCTTGGTCACGTACGTCGCGACCTGCTCGACGTCGAACGGGCGCTCGGGCAGCAGGATCACGTTGGCGCCACCGGCCAGGCCCGCGTGCAGGGCGATCCAGCCCGCGTGACGGCCCATGACCTCGACGACCAGCGTGCGGTGGTGCGACTCGGCCGTGGTGTGCAGCCGGTCGATCGCCTCCATCGCGATGTTGACCGCGGTGTCGAAACCGAAGGTGTAGTCGGTGGCGTTCAGGTCGTTGTCGATCGTCTTGGGCACGCCGACCACGTTGACGCCCAGGTCGTTCAGCTTGGTGGCGACGCCGAGGGTGTCCTCGCCACCGATCGCCACGAGCGCGTCCACGCCCTGCTCGGCCAGGTTGGCCTTGATCTTCTCGACACCACCGTCGATCTTGAACGGGTTGGTGCGCGAGGAGCCCAGGATGGTGCCACCCCGGGGCAGGATGCCGCGGACCTCGGCGATGCCGAGCGGCTTCGTCAGACCCTCGAGCGGGCCCTTCCAGCCGTCGCGGAAGCCGACGAACTCGTGACCGTACGCGGCGACGCCCTTGCGGACCACCGCCCGGATCACCGCGTTGAGACCGGGGCAGTCGCCGCCGCCGGTGAGCACGCCGATACGCATGTTGCTCGTCCTCCCTGTAACGGGGTTTGCGAGAAGCTGTTCGAGCCCGTCGAGCCCCAGGGAGAAATGAGTCGGCAGCGCTGCCGAGCCCGGGGCGGGCTTGCGACCCGAACTTTAGTCGCCGCCCGCCGCCTGGATGCAGCCGCCCCGCTAAAGCCGCACTGTTTCGTTCTCGCCCGCGTCGGGCGTCTTTCCGGTCACGGCGGCTTTGGCCGCACCCAGCAGCGTGATCACCTTCGAGCTGTGCGCGGCCTCCCAGTACTCGGCCGTGTCGGCGTGCACCTTGACCAGGGTCAGGTTGGGCGTCTCGAGGCCCTCCGGGAACCACGCCTTGAGGAACGGGTTCCACAGCTCCTTGGCCTTGGCCGGATCGTCCGTGCGCACGGCGCGGCCCGCGATGGAGATCCAGTTGTTCTGCTTCTGGTCGCTGAACGACACGTTCACCTCGGGGTGCACGGCGATCTGCTCGACCAGGTCGGAGTCGGAGTACGTGAAGAACCACAGGTCGCCGTCGAACTCGACGTCCTGCAGGGCCATCGGCCGGCTCACGTGCTTACCGTCCGTCGTCATGGTGGTCAGCATGCCGATGCGGGCATCCTTGACCATCTCCTTGACCTTGTCGCGGCGTTCCTGCTCGTTGTCGGTCATGCCAGTCCACTGCCCGTGAATCGACCGGTCAAACGGTGACGCGTCGGGGTTCGTCCGGGTTTCACCGCGGGCAGGCTCAGCTCTCACCCACCCATGGCGCGCCAGCGGGCCAGGTTGTGGCGGGCGTCGACCAGCGCGTCGTGCCGGCCCGACATGGTGGGCAGCGCCGGGCGACCGCGGTCGTCCCAGAGCTGGCGCAGATCCTTGGTGAAGCGCGGGATGTCGCGGGGCAGGGCCGGCATCGCGCCCCACAGCTGGGCCAGCGCCACGTGGTCGTACGCGGCGAACCAGGCCCACAGCTCGATCTGCTCGTCGCGCCCGGCCACCGGCTCCTTCAGGAACGCGTACAGGTCGTCGCGGATCCGCTCGCGCGAGCGCCACGCCTTGTCGGAGGGCGACGGCAGCTTGTCGAGCACGTTGCGGCGCACCCAGGGAATCGCGCGACTGTCGTCGAACTCGGTGCTGACCGCGTAGAACTCGCGGCCGAACTCGTCGACCACGCCGATCGAGACCAGGTCGACCAGGCGCCCGTCCTCGATGAACTCGCAGTCGTAGAAATATCTGTAGGCCATCGCGGCCTATTGTTCCAGGGCCTTCCGAGCTTGCCGCAGCGCCTCCACGCATCCGTAGCGGGCCGCCCGTTCGGCCTGCACAGCCCAGCGCAACCGCAGCAGCACCGGCAGCACGGCGTGCAGCTCGTCGGCCTCCACCGGCCCGGCCGCGAGGTAACCGTCGATCAACTCGCTCGAGTGCGCCGGCCCGCCGGCGTAGACGACCGCCGCGGCCACGTCGTAGACCAGCGGCCCGACCCCGCTCGCCCCGCAGTCGAGCAGCCCGGCCCGGCCCGTGCCCGGGTCGACGACGAAGCCGCCGGGCGCCGGGTCGCCGTGCAGCACCCCGTACGTCAGCCGGTCGGTGACCGTGAGGCGCTTGGCGGCGGCGGACGCGTCGGCGACAGCCGCACGCAGCCACGGCTCGGCGTCGAGGTGACCGGCGCCGGTGTCGATCGGCTGCCAGGCGCGCAGCCCGGGGTGGTGGAAGCCCTGCAACGCCCGGTGCACGGCGCCGAGCCGGTCACCCCACCACTGCTGGTCGATCGGATCGGCGCCGTCGAGCCGGCGGCCGGGCACCCGGCGCAGCACGGCGAACGCGCCGGCCTCGGTCTGGGCGGTGAGCCCGCCGGCCAGGGTGCGCACCGGTTCACCGGCCGGGATGTCCCGGCCCCGCAGATGCTCGGCGGCAACCAGGCCCGCCTCCACCGGGAGGCGTGCGCCGGGTTCACTCAGCCGGACGACGTACTGGTCACCCGCGACGGTCACCTCCCATCCGTGTGACAGCAGCACGTCGTCCAGGGCAATGATGTCGCTCGGGACGAGATGCCACTCGTCCCGCAGCGTCGTTCGAAGCAGTTCGGCATCCGGCACCGCGGGATTGTCAGGGCAGATGACGTAAATCTGACGGACAACGGGGGTGACCTCGGGTGGGCGATCACTCTTGGCATCCAGAGGTTTACAGATAGCAACAGGAGCGGAATGATCCTATGAGGCGTCGCGGTGCAGGCGCGCAGAAATGGCGCCGGCGGGTTGCTGTGTGCTAAGAGTGATCGTTCGCGTCGTGGGGCCGGCGCGGCCACTCGTCGCTACGGCTCCCACCGGGGGAGGGATGACGCCGTGGACCATCGCATGCCGGACAATGGCGACGCGCTGACCGGGGTTGAGATGTTTGCCGGTCTCGAGCCTGAGGTCCGCCAGCGGGTGATCGCCACCGCGGTCCCACGCACGTACCGCAAGGGCCAGATCATCTTTGTCGAGCACGACCCTGGCGAATCCTTGATCATTCTCAAGCGCGGCGCGGTTGCCATCTTCCGCACCGCGCCGACCGGCGAGCGCGCGGTGCTCACCGTCGTCCGTCCGCCGGACGTGCTGGGCGAGGTGTCCCTTCTGGACGCGTCGGCCCGCAGCGCGTCGGCCGAGGCGATCGAGGACTGCCAGGCGCTGAGCCTCTCGCGGTCGGCGTTCATCGACCTGGTGCACGCCAACCCGCGGATCCTCGACGCCGTGATGCGCTCGGTCGGCGCCCTGATCCGCCGCCTGACGGAACAGAACACCGACCACGTCTTCCTCGACCTGCCGGGCCGGGTGGCCAAGACGCTCGTACGGCTGGCCGGCGAGAGCCAGGCTCCGATGATCACCATCGAGCTCAACCAGAGCCAGCTGGCCGAGATGGCGGGCGGTTCCCGGCAGAGCGTGAATCAGGCCATCGGCTCGTTCGCCAGCCGCGGCTGGCTGCGCACCGAGGGCCGCCGCATCGTCGTCACCGACCTGCAGGCTCTACGCCGTCGCGCAGGGATGAGTGTGGGTTAACTGAGCCTGATGGCCTCGCTCCGGTCGGCAGGCACCGCGCCCCGGGAGGTCGTTGTCGAGGCCACCGAAGAAGCCCTCGGCTTCGCCTAGCCTTTTTCGGCGCCCTCGACAACGACGGGCGCAGTGCGACTTTAGTCGCGGCTGCCGGGAGACTCGATAGACGTCTTCAGCTTTGAGGCGTAGACGTCTACGTACTCGCGGCCGGACATGGCCATGAGCTCGAACATGATCTCGTCGGTGATCGCGCGCTCGACGAAGCGGTCACCCTTGGCCTGGGCGTAGCGGGAGAAGTCGAGCGGCTCGCCGAACCTCATCCGGACCCGCTTGACCTTGGGGATCAGCTTGCCGGTGGGCTGGATCTCGTCGGTGTTGAGCAGCGCCACCGGCACCACCAGCGCGCCGCTCTCGAGCACCAGGCGGGCCACGCCGGTCTTGCCGCGGTAGAGGCGGCCGTCGGGCGATCGGGTGCCCTCGGGGTAGATGCCCGCGACACCGCCCTCGCGCAGCACCCGCAACAGCGTGTTCAGAGCGGCCTGGGCCGCCCGGCCACCCGAACGGTCAACGGGGATCGTCCCGGTTCCGCTGAAGAACTGGCGCATGAGCCAGCCTTTGATGCCCTTACCGGTGAAGTACTCCGCTTTGGCGACGAACGTCACCCTGCGGCCGACGACCAGGGGTGTGAAGATCGAGTCGGAGAACGAGAGGTGGTTGCAGGCCAGAATCACCGGCCCGCTACGGGGCAGGTGAGGCAGGCCGCGAACATCGGGGCGGAAGAGAAGCTTCAGCACCGGTCCGAGAACCACATACTTGAGCAACCAGTAGAACACGGTGTCCTTTCCTGGACGGCCGGGCGTCTTGGAAGCGTACGAAGCGGGGCGGCGCGCCACAACGCACTCCCGCAACCTGTCCATGTCGTGTCACCATTCAAGGCACGGTCGGCGAGGGAGTGTGCAGGGGTGACAGCGGGTGGTGCCCGCCGCGGGCGGCGGGACAACGGGCTCGACGCGGCCGATTACGCGGTCGCGGGTGACGTGGATCCACGCGTCGGCGAGCACCTCCTCGATGTGCTGGCAGCGGGCGGCATCGCCGCGTATCTGCAGCCCACGGCGGATCTCAATCCCATCTTGCGCGCCACCACTCTGCCCGCGCGGCCGATCGACCGCCTTTATGTCGACCGGGCCCATCTCGAGGTCGCACGCGAGCATCTGCACAAGGCGACCGACGGCGAACCGCCCACGCCGCCGCCGGCTCCCCCGGCCGACCCGACGGCCGCCCCGGCCACCGAGCCCGACATCGAGGCCGAATGGGCCAAGATTGTTGCCGGTTTCCACAACTCGGTCGACCCCACCGCCGCGCCGTGGCCGGCCTCCGAGGCCATCGAGGCGCCCAAGGAGCCGCCGCGTGCCGGCGGCCTGTCGAACGCGTCCGATTTCTCCGGCGTCTCGCTCAACCGCCGCCGCACCGACCGCCCCGCCCCCGGCGAGCAGGATCCGTCGCTGCTCGACGGCCTCGACACGTTCGGGGCCGGGCTGCCCGACGACGAGGACGACGAGGGCGAGGACGAGCGCTACGTCCCCCCGCCCCCGCCGCCGCTTCCGCGGTTCTCCAAGTACGCGATCATCGGCGTCCTCTCCGTGGTGGTCGGCTTCCTGCTCTTCCTGTTCCCGACGATGTTGCCGATCGACCGCGACTACGTGACGCTGCTCGGCTTCGCGGCGATCGTCTCGGGCGCGGTCATGCTGGTGTGGCGGCTGCGGTCGGGCGACGAGGACGACTACGACGACGACAACGGCGCGGTCGTCTGACACATTGGTCGAAAATTAAAACCATGTTTAATCGATGGCCGTCGCTCTGATTGCCAGTAGCCATCCGATAACCTTCGGTGATGCGTCAGAGCTCGCTGGTCGTCGTGGCCAACCGTCTCCCGCTCGATGACAACGTTGCGCCGGACGGAGCGTGCGAGTGGCGCCGAAGTCCCGGTGGCCTGGCCGGTGCGCTGCACGCGATCCTCGAACAGACCCCGGCCACCTGGGTCGGCTGGAGCGGCACCATCGGTGAGGCTCCCCGGCTGCCCGACATCGGCACGCTGCGGCTGCGTCCGATGTCGATCAGCGAGGACGAACTGCGCGGCTACTACGAGGGTTTCGCCAACTCGACACTGTGGCCGCTCTATCACGACGCGGTCGAGCAGCCCGTGTTCGACCGGGGCTGGTGGGAGACGTACCGCTCGGTCAACCGGCGCTTCGCCGAGGCCGCGGCCGAGGTGGCCGAGCCGGGCGCCACGGTCTGGGTGCAGGACTACCACCTTCAGCTCGTGCCCCAGCTCCTGCGCGAGATGCGGCCCGACGTGGTGATCGGCTTCTTCCTGCACGTGCCGTTCCCGCCGCCCGAGCTGTTCATGCAGCTCCCCCGCCGGCTCGAGCTGCTGCGCGGCATGCTCGGGGCCGACCTGGTCGGATTCCAGCGGCCCCAGGCGGCCCACAACGTCGCCCAGCTGGCCGCGAAACTGCTCGGCGCCCACGGCGCCGACGACGCGATCACGATGGACGCCAGTCCAGCCGCCCCGCCCGCCACCCATAACCGGACTGAAGGCCAACGTATCGTGCGCACCGGCGCTTTTCCCGTCTCGATCGACGTGGCCGAGATGCGGTCGCTCAACGCCCGGCCGTACGTGGTGAATCAGGCCCGCCGCCTGCAGCGCGACCTCGGCTCGCACAAGCGGGTGCTGCTCAGCGTCGACCGCCTCGACTACACCAAGGGCATCGAGCACCGGCTCACGGCGTACTCGGAACTGCTGCGCGACGGCCTGGTCAAGGTGCGCGACGTGGTGATGGTGCAGGTGGCCGTGCCCAGCCGCGAGCGCGTCGAGAACTACCGGGGGCTGCGCGACCGCATCGAGCGCGAGGTGGGCCGCATCAACGGCGAGTACGGGCGGGTCGGCGAACCGGCCATCCACTACCTCAACCAGCCGTTCGACCGGGCCGACCTGGCTGCCCTCTACCAGACGGCCGACGTCATGGTGGTGACCCCGCTGCGCGACGGCATGAACCTGGTCGCCAAGGAGTTCGTGGCGGCCCGGCGCAACGACACCGGCGCGCTGGTGCTCAGCGAGTTCGCCGGCGCCGCGGCCGAGCTGGAAGACGCCTTCCTGGTCAACCCGCACGACGTCGACGGCCTGAAAGAGACGCTGCTGCACGCCCTGGCAGCCGACCCGGCCGACCTCGCCGCCCGCATGAAGGCGATGCGCGCCTACATCACCGCCAACGACATCCACGCCTGGGCCCGCGCCTACCTCACCGAGCTCGACCTAGCTCGTCCCCTGGTCTCCTAGGGTCTTGTCGAGCCAGTCGAGGATCGCCTCGATCGGCTCGGCCCGCGCGACGTCGAGCATCAGGTCGTGGCCCATGCCGGGGAAGAGCAGCGGCGCGCCGCCGTAGCGGGTGGCGGTGCGATCGAGCGACGTCCGCGGCACGACCCGGTCGTCCGGGCTGCCGATCACCAGCACCGGCGGATCGCCGACCGGGCGCGGAGCGGGGTCGTGCATGACCAGTTCGCGCCGGGGTCGCGCGACGATGCGGTCGAGGTGCTGCTGGGCGTCCTCGGCGGGCATCTCGGGGCCGAAGAGCTGCTTGCGGCTCAGCCTCAGGCGGCCGCCGAACAGCGCCGGCAGCGTGCCGAACGGATTGATCCGCAGCGCTGCCCCCAGCGTCGGCCAGCCGTCCATCACCGGCGCGGCGAGCACCGCCGCCCGGACCGGGTAACGGCCCATCGCGTACGCGACCACGAGCGCGCCGGCGCCCTGGCCGACCAGCACGGCCTGCCGCGGCAGGGACGCCGCCACCTGCACCACGTCGTGCACGTGGGCCCGCAGGTCACCGCCCGGCCGCGGGGTGACCGCATGGGCCGCGTAGCCACGCGACGCGGCCTGCGGCAGCCAGTGGTCGGCGAACGCCCACGCGCCGTGGCCGAGCCCGGGCACGAAGAGCAACGGCGGCAGGTCGGCCCGGGCGTCCTCGGTGAGCGAGACGACCTCACGCTCGACCGGCGGAACCGGATCGGTCCAGTCCTCGAAGCGCAGCAAACCCGACCTCACGAAACCGGCTCCATCTCGCGCAGCAGGCCCTCGACGGCCCGCAGGTAGTCGGTGTGGTCGACCTCGAACCAGTGGCGGGCGGTGGGCACCACCCGGCGCCGCGACCAGCTCGCGACCGGGCGGACCGACTCCTTCTGCTGTACGGCGGCCGCGCGCTGCGGATCAGTCACGCGCAGCCGCAGCCACCGCGCCACCGCCACGCTCTGCCAGTGGGCCAACGGGAACAGCCCGAAGTCGGCCTGCACCAGCCCGACCACGGCCAGTGTCGGGTGCTTGCGGGCGAACGCGTGCAGATGCAGGTCGGGGCGCCCGTCATCGGCGGTGTCGAGCAGTTCGGGCGCGAGGAACTCGAAGCGCGGACGATAGCCGGTCGCGGTGATCACCAGGTCGGGCTCGACGCGGCGGCCGTCGGCCAGCACCGCCGAGGCGCCGTCGAAGGCGGTCACGTCGGGCACCGGCGTGATCCGGCCGTGGCCCAAGTAGTACGGGAGCTGGCTGTTGACGATCGGGTGGCTCTCGTACGGCTGATGATCCGGCGCCGGAAGGCCGTAGCGGGTCAGGTCGCCGGTGGTCAGCGCGACGGCCCGGCGATAGAGCCACTGCCGCAGGCGCAGCGGGAGGCGCAGCTTCAGCATCCGGTCATTGACCTGGTCGGCCGGGCGACCGATGAGGTATTTCGGCGCGTACCAGTAGCCGCGCCGCGTCGAATGCCACACCGTGCCCGCCTGCTGGGCAGCCTCGACCGCGATGTCGCAGCCGGTGTTGCCGCCGCCGATCACGAGCACCTTGCGGCCGCGCAGCTGGGCCGGGTCCTTGTACTGGGCCGAGTGGATCACCTGGCCGCGGAAGTCGCCGGGGATCTCGGGCCGGGCCGGGGACCAGTTGTGCCCGTTGGCCACGACCACCCCGGCGTACCGCTGCACCCGCGACGAGCCGCCGCCGGTGCTCTGCGTCGTCACGTCCCAGCGGCCGTCACCGGCCGGCGCGACCGACACCACCTCGGTGCCGAACCAGACATTCGTCTCAAGCCCGAAATGGGCCGAATAACGCTCCAGGTAGGACAGCACCATCCGATGGTCGGGGTAGTCCGGCCAGGTGTCCGGCATCGGGAAGTCGGGGAACTCGGTCAGCGGCCGCGAGGTGATCAAGTGGGTGCCGGCGTAGACCGGGCTGCGGTCGTGGCGCCAGTTCCACGCGCCGCCGACCGACGTCTCCCGCTCGTAGCAGTCGACCTCGAAACCGGCCTCACGCAGGTTCTTGATCGCGGCGAGACCGCTGGCGCCGGCCCCGATGACGCACACGGCGTCTCGACGATCGGCTATGTCGGGAGTGTCGGGCACCCGGCGATATTGTCAGACCGGCCGCTCAGGTGGAAGGGAGCTGCACGTCGGCGACGACGGGAAGATGATCACTCGCGCGACGGGCCTGCTCGGACTCGACGACCTCGTACTTCTCGATCGTGATGTCGGGGGTGAGGAAGATCCCGTCGATGCGGCGGTTGGGCAGCGTGGCCGGGAAGGTCGGCGGCGCCTCCCGGAACGAGACGAACCCGTCCTCGACCGTGCGCCACGCCCCGCCGCCCGGCCCCTCGTTGAGGTCGGCGGCGGCGATGACCGGCCCCTCGGCCCGGCTCAGCTCCTGCTTCCAGAGCGCCGCCTGGACCGGCCGCTCGGCCGGATCGGTGGCCAGGTGCGAGCCCGAGACGGTGAACTGGCCACCGCGCACCGAGCCCCGGGCGAACGCGGCCCCGCGCAGGTGCCGGCCGGGGGTGAGCGGGTAGCGCATGCACCAGGTCTCGTGCACGGCCACCCGCAGGCTCACCAGCAGCAGGTTGCCCAGCGAGGGCAGCCCGCCGGCGGCCACCACCATGCCCACGTCGTCGGCGAGGGCGGCGCACTTGTGCCGCCAGCGGAACCGGCGCGGCGCCTCCTGCACGACCAGCACGTCGGGCGCGAGCTCCCGGATCACTCCGGTCAGGGCGGCCCGGTCGTCCTTCAACCCGTGGACGTTGTAGCTGACCACCCGCAGGCGCGCGCCGGACATCAGCCGCGTCGCGCCAGGTCGGCCGCCCCCACCACGCCGGCCGTGTTGCCCGTCTCGGCCGCGCTGAGGTCGGCCACCGCGAAGCGTCCGCGCTGCTTGAGCTGGTCGCGATAGGTGGTCTGGGTCGGGACCATGAGCAGGTCGCCGGCGTCGACCACGCCGCCGCCCACCACCAGGATCTCGGGGTCGAAGCTCTGCGCCAGGTCGGCCATCGCGACGCCGAGCCAGTAGCCGATCTGGGCGAACGCGTCGCGGGCGACACCGTCGCCGGCGTGGGCGGCCTCGGTGATCTGCCGGCCGGTGATCGCCAGGGGGTCGCCGCCGGCCAGTTCCAGCAGCTTGGCGGCGCGTTCCGGTTCCTGCCGGGCCCCCGCCCGGGCGAAGCGGACCAGGGCGTTGCCGCTCGCGTACTGCTCGAGGCAGCCGAGCCGGCCACACCCACAGGGGTGGCCGTCGGGCACCGACTGGATGTGGCCGAGTTCGGCCGCGATGCCGTTGGCGCCGCGCCACAGCTTGCCGTTGAGCACGATGCCACCGCCGATGCCGGTGCCGACGGTGATCATCACCATGGAGTCGGCGTGCCGGGCGACCCCGAACCGGAATTCGGCCCAGGCCGCGACGTTGGCGTCGTTCTCGAGCACCGTGGGCAGGCCGACGGCCTTGGTCACGTAGTCGCGCAGCGGCTCGTCGCGCCAGGCCAGGTTGGGGGCGAACAACACGGTGGAGCCGGCCGCGTCGATCCAGGCCGCCGCGCCGATGCCGATCGCGGTGGCCTGCGGGAAGTCCCGCGCCAGCTCGGCCGCCACCTCGACGATCGTGTCGCGGGTGCCGGCCGGGTCCTCGGCAGGGGTGTCGCGGCGGTTCGAAGCCAGCACCGTGCCGTGCTCGTCCACCACCCCACCGGCCACCTTGGTGCCGCCGACGTCGACTCCGATGGTCAGCGTCACGCTGCCCGTCCCCTCATAAGCTCGCTATGCCGCGCCGTCGCCACGGGCTTCGTCGCCCGCCCCGCCGGCACCCTCGGCGCCCGTGTCCCCGGCCGCCGCCTCACCACTGTCCCCATCCGTCCGCGCGTCACCCGAACGACCGGGCCCCACACGTCCGGCCTTACCCGGCGCCGCGCCACTCGTCTCACCGAGCGTCGCCTCGCCCGTCCTACCGGCCGTTGCACCGCCCGCCTCAGCCGGCGCCACGTCGCCCGCGATGCCGGACGGCTCGTCGCCCGCGATGCCGGACGGCTCGTCGCCCGCGATGCCGGACGGCTCGTCGCCCGCCACATCATGATCCATCGTCTCGGCCGAGGCCACGGAGGTAACACCCGCATCGGCGGTCGCCGCCGCCCACACATCCAACCTTCGTGCGCTACGGGCGCCCGGCGCCACCGGCCAGGACGTGTCGCCCGTCTCGCGGGCCGCGTTCGCCGCCTCGCGGCGCGCCTTGGCCAGGGCCGCGGCCTCGGCCACCCGGCGCTCGGCCTCGGCGGCCGCCCGCAGCGCCGCCGCCCGCCGCTCGGCCAGCTCGGCCGCATAGTCCGCGGCCGCGCTCGCGGCACTGGCGGTGGTCGCGGCCGCCCACGGGTCGTCGCCCTGAGCCCCCGCCCGCCCGCCGCTGCCGCCATTGGTGGCCGCAGCCCACGCGCCGTCGGCGTTGTTGAGGCCGGGCCGGTCGAGCTCGCCGTCACCGGACTCGCCGCGGGCGGCCTGGCCGGGGCTGCCTGTTCCCCCGGGATGGACGTCCGGCCGAGCCGCGCGGGTGGCCACGGACCACGCCTGGTCGGCGTTGGGCGCCGGCGGAGGCGGTGGCGGCGTCGCCGGCCGGGGCCGCTCGCCCACGACGGCCGAGACCGAGCGCAGCAGGCCCGCGACCGACCCCGCCAGGTCGCCCGCGCTGCCGGCCAGCCGCGCCGCCGTCTCGGGTTTCGGATCGCGCATGGCCGCGATGGCCTTGCACACCGGGCACACGCAGCACTCCGGCTCGCCGGTGGCCCACCGCTCCCCGAACACCTGACCCGTCACGGCCCGCGCCAGCACCGATGCGACTAGCCGCTCGGCCTCTTCACGCGCTGATCCGGCCATCGAATCCTCCCCGCCTGTCAGCTCACTCGGCCGGAAGGCTCTCGACCCGGCGCTTGAGCTGCTTCAGCGCCGTGTCCATGATCATCTTTTCGGCCTTCCGGCGGAACATGCCCAGCATCCCGATCGAGAGCTCGACCTCGAGCGTGTAGGTCACCGTGGTGACCCCGTCCGGGCCCTCGGCCAGGTCGTACGAGCCGCGCTGCGACTTCTGCGTCTTCGAGGGCTCGACCAGGTGCCACTCGATGCGGGAGAGGTCGTCGGCGTACGCGTACTCGAGCGTGTAGTCGTCGGCCATGACCCCGGCGTCGATGACGAAGCGCACGCGGTAGGCGTAGCCGTCCTCGTACTCCTCGAGGACCTCCACCCGCTTCATCGCCTCGGCCCACTCGGGATAGCGCGCGAAGTCGCTGATCACCGCGGCCACACGGTCGAGGGGCGCATGGACCTGGATCGACTGCGTCGAGGTATCCGCCATGCACGGAGGCTACCTCCCATGACCCACAATCCCGGCGGCCGGGCCGGGCGGAGAAGCCAGATGGTCGGCAGGCGGCTACCATCCGTCAGGTGCCGCTCCTTGCCAACGTCAACGCGCGCGTCCAACCGCTCGCGGTGGCCGCGCGCATCGTCATGCTCGCGCTGGTCGCGGCGCTCACGCTGATCGCCACCGGCGACCCCGCGCAGCTGGGCTGGATCGCCCTTCTCGCGGTCGCCGCGCTGCCCGCGGTCATCGCCCCCGACCATCACCTTTTCGCCCCGCTGGGCCGCTTCGCCGAGGTGGTGATCACGGGCCTCGCGGCCGGGTCGATCGCCGTCGCCAGCGACCTCAACAACACATTGGACGCGGGCTTCGGCGCCGAGGCCGTCCTGCCCTATCTGGCCGTGCCGCTGCTCACCGCGGCGCTGCGCCGGCGCCCCACCGAGGGCACCGCCCTGCTCGGCGTCGCGGCGGTCGCGCTGGTCGTCGGGGGCACCCTGGTCGGCGAGGTCAGCCCGATCACGCAGCCCGGCTTCCTCGCGGCCAGCGGTCAGTGGCTGGTGCTGGGCGCGATCATCACGTTCGCGGCCGACACCATGCGCCAGTTCATGCAGCCGACGGAACCGACCCCCCAGCCGTACGCGGAAGCCACTCGCCTTCTCACCCAGCTGCGCAGTGTGGCCCGCTCGCTGCCGGGCGCCACCCTCGACCCGGGCGGCATCTCGGAGCACCTGCTCGAGGAGTTGCGCCTGGTCAAGCCGTCCGACCGGGCCGCCGTGCTGTCGGCCAGCGGCGGCGGCCGGCTCGTCGTGCTCGCCCAGACCGGCGCCGAACGCGTCGACTGGGAGGTCACGCTCGACGCCGACTCCGCGATCGCCGACGCCTGGGCCAGCCAGCAGCCGCAGACGGCCAGCCGCTCGCAGGCCCGGTCGAGCCGCCGTGGCGATGTCTCCTCCCTGGTCGTCCCGCTGGTCGCCGGTGTCCGCACGATCGGGCTCGTCGTTCTGGAAAGTGACGTCACCAACGCGTACCCGAAGGAGACCGTCAACGAGGTCACCTGGGTGACCGACGCCGCCGCCCTGCGGCTGGAAGCCGCCCTGCTCTTCGACGACGTCCGCTCGCTGGCCACCAATGAGGAACGTCAGCGGCTCGCCCGCGAGATCCACGACGGGGTCGCGCAGGAGCTGGTCATGGTGGGTTACGGCATCGACAACGCGCAGGCGACCCTGCCCGAGGGCGCCGAGGAGACGGCTGAGGAGCTGCGCTCCCTGCGCGCCGAGGTCACCCGCGTGATCACCGAGCTGCGGCTGAGCCTGTTCGAGCTGCGTTCCGAGGTGGATCGCAACGGTGGCCTGGCCGCCGCGATCGCCGAGTACGCCCGCACCCTCGGCACCTCGGCCGGCCTGCGGGTGCACTTCACTTTTGACGAATCGACGGCGCGCCTGCCCGCGGCCACCGAGGCCGAGCTGCTGCGCATCGCCCAAGAGGCGATCACCAACGCGCGTAAGCACGCCGGAGCCTCTAATCTGTGGGTTACCTGCACCGTCGACCCGCCGTACGCCGAGATCGAGGTCTCGGACGACGGCCGGGGCTTTGCTGACGACCGCCCGGACGGTCGGTACGGTCTGACCATCATGGCCGAGCGGGCCGAACGGATCCGGGGCCGTTTGAAGATCACGCCGCGACACCCCAGCGGGACAACCGTTGCCGTAGTGCTGGGATCTTCCGCTAGGCGCGATAGCGTGCGGAATAGCGTTTCCGCTCCAGAAGGGGAGTAACCCGAGCATGTCGACCAGTCCGGCGCCGACGACGCGCACCAAGGTCCTCCTTGTTGACGATCATGACTTGATTCGTAAGGGGCTGCGACACGCATTCGAGCGCGACCGCCAGTTCGAGGTCGTCGGCGAGGCGGCCACGGCCGCCGAGGCTGTCCGCCAGGCCGGCGCCCTGCAGCCGGACGTCGTGATCATGGACCTGCGGCTGCCCGACGGCAGCGGTCTCGAGGCGACCAAGGCCCTCCGCAAGAACAACGCCAACATGGGCATCGTGGTCCTGACCATGTATGCGGGCGATGACCAGCTGTTCGGCGCGCTCGAGGCCGGCGCCAGCGCGTTCGTGCCCAAGACCGCCCCGGCCGACGAGGTTGTCGCGGCGGCCCGGCACGCGGCGTCCGCACCCAGCGCGTTCACGGCGGCCGACCTGGCCGAGGCCATGAAACGCCGGCTGGCCCCCTCGGGCCCGCAGCTCTCGCCGCGCGAGGGCCAGGTGCTGCGCCTGCTGGCCGACGGCATGAGCGTGGCCGGCATCGCCAAGCAGCTGTTCGTGTCGGAGTCCACGGCCAAGACCCACATCTCGAAGCTGTACGAGAAGCTGGGCGCCGCCAACCGGGCCCAGGCGCTGATGACGGCGCTGCGACTCGGCCTGCTCGAGGCGCCCGACGCACCCAAGTTCTGAGCCTTCCCCGCTCCACCACGACGTCAGCGCCCGGTCCCCCCACCGGGCGTGTCGTCGTTTCTAGGCCCTCGTTGGGCGGCTCAACCGTTTGATCGCCAGATAGGCCTCGCAGCCCAGGCACAGCCCGAAGGCTGCGTTGAGGAACGCCGCGAGCAGCCCGAACGCGGTGAAGACGACGCCGAGCGTGGTCACCCCGGCGAGGTAGCCGACACTCGCGACAGCCAAGAAGCTAAAACCGATTAATTGCGCAAATCGTACGGGCGGAACAGGCTCGCGGTCGGCCGGCGGCCCGAGTCTCGGCAGCAGCAGAGCGCGATACAAGTACGCGTACGGCCCCCGCCGCGGATCGGCCGCCGTGATCGCGAAAATGACCGTCTGCGCCAGCGCCAGCCATCCCCAGCCGGTTGCCAGTACGACGACGAGGACGACGCTGGTCAGCGTGGCGGCGAAGCGCTGACCGCGAGGGTCGAGTTCCATGCGTGTCAGCGTCGCACCTCGAACCGCGAAGGGCCTGGTGAGAGGCATCACGGGCGGCGCGGTCAACTTTCCAGGTCGAGCAGCACCTTGCGCAGCAGACCGTTGAGCTGGATCAGCTCCTCGTGCGAGAGGGCACGCAGCAGGCGCTGGTCGCGGGCCATGCCCTCGAAGATGTATTTGCTCCACATCGCCCGCCCGGCCGCGGTCGGCCGGATCAGCACGCGTCGACGGTCGGTCTCGTCGTTCTCGCGGGTCACCAGTTCGGCGGCGACCAGCCGGTCGAGCCGGCTCGTCATGGCGGCCCTGGTCACCTTCGCCGCCTCGGCCAACTGGGCCGGGGTCGCCTCGACCGGCCACGGCTGGATCATCAGGACGTGCAGGGTCTTGTAGTCCTCGGACGTGAGCTCCCGGGACTCGGCGAAGGCGACCGCGTCGGCGCGGCGGGCCTCCCGCTGGATGAAGTTCATGCGTACCAGGGCGCCCTCGACCTCGGGGGCGAAGGCGGGCTCGTTCTTCCAGAAGGCGGACCACCTCGCCACGTGCTGGTCGACGCTGTCCTGCTCCTGATCGTCATCCCGGGCCATGACGCCATCATGCCACCGTCTGATTTTTAGATTGCTAATAGTTAGACGGTGAACTAGTTTCTGCTCCATGCGGATATCCGACTTCCGACTGCTCGCCACCGGGCAGACCCTGTCCTGGGTCGGCAACGGCTTCCAGACCGTGGCGCTGGCCGTCGCCGTCGTCCTGGCCGGTGGCGGCCCCGGCGACCTCGGCCTGGTGATGGCGTCGTCGATCGTCGCCCGCCTGGTCTGCACGCTCTTCGGCGGCGTGTGGGCCGACCGTCTGCAGCCGCAGCACGTCATGGTCGCGTCCGACCTCGTACGTCTGCTCGCCGCGGGCGGCATGGCGCTGATGTTCTTCGGCGGCGCCTACCACCTCGTGCTGCTCTGCGCCCTGGCCGCGATCTCGACCGGCGCCGCGAGCTTCTTCGATCCCGCCTTCAGCGCGCTGCGCCCGCTGCTCGTCCCGCCCGAGAAGCGCCAGTCGGCCAACGCCACCCTGAGCATGCTGCAGACCGGCAGCCAGATCGCCGGCCCCGCGCTGGGCGGCGTCACCGTGGCCGCGTTCGGCGCCTCGGCCGGCTTCACCGTCAACGCGTTCAGCTTCCTGGCCTCGATGGTGGCGGCCCTGCTGCTCCGCGTCCGGGCCCAGCGTGGCGAACGTTCCTCGATGCTCAGCGAACTGGCCGCGGGCTGGCGCGAGATCGCCCGGCGCGACTGGCTGATGTTCGGCCTGTTCGGCGCCACGGTCTACCACATCGCCAACGGCGTGATCCTCGTGCTGGTGCAGGTGGTCGCCATCGAACGGCTGGGCGGCCCGTCCGCCGCCGGCTTCATCGCCGCCGCCGAGGGCCTGGGCGGTCTCATCGGCGCCGCGGTCGCCCTGCGCTTCAAACCCCGCCGCCTGCTGCGCGCGGGCTGGCTGACTTTGCTGCTGATGCCGCTGTGGGCCCTGGCCTACGTCTGGCCGGCCGAACTGATCGCCGTCATCGCGGGCGCGATCATCGGGTACGCGGGCCTGATCTTCTTCGACGTGGCCTGGGAGACCGCCATCCAGGACAACGTCCCCCAGCGCATGCTGGGCCGGGTCTCCTCCTGGGACTACCTGACGTCGTTCCTGGCCATGCCGGTCGGCAACGTCCTGGCCGGCCCGCTGGCCGCCGCGTACGGAACCTCCAAGGTCCTTACCGCCTGCGCCGCCGTCCTGTTCCTCGCGGCCGCCGCCCAGCTCCTCGTCCCCGGCACCCGCACTCTGACCCGCACCCCCGCCGCGGACCAGGCCGCCCCCGGCCGCCCACCCGAGCTGATCGAGACCACCGGCGCCTGACGCACGCCCTCTCGCCGGGGGCGACCGTCAGAGAACGTCGCCGAGGGCGGCGATCAGTTGGGGCTTACCGGGGACCCCGGTGGCCCGCTTGGCGACACGGCCCTCGGCGTCCAGGACCAGCAGCGTCGGCGTGCGCCAGATCCCGAGCGCCCGAACCGCGTCGAGGTGGCTCTCAGCGTCCACCTCGACGTGCTGGACCCCTGGCACCAGCGCGGCCACCTCGGAGCTGACCCGCCGCACAGCCCGGCAGGGCGCGCAGAAGGCGGACGAGAACTGCAGGAGCGTGGCCTGCGCCTCGCCGACACCGAGCTCGCGCAACAGCCCCGCATCGAGCCGCTGACCGGCAGCGCTCGGGTCGCCCTCGCCCTCGATCACACCCGGCTCCTCACGCACATCCGCCCGCAACCCGGCCGCCCCGGAACTCCGATCCGCTCCGGCCACGGTCGACGCTAGCTCGGCAACCCCCGGCGCGTCGCGCGCGGAATCCGCGTCTCGCGACAGACCCACGGGAAGCGGGCTCACATCTCGCAGCCGCCCGTCCCCGCGCCGACGCCACACCCCCACCACAACGCCGACGACCAGCACCGCAGCGATCGCCCCAAGGCCTATCGGATCCATAGGCCTACTGTGACACGCCACCGCCGTGTCAGCTAAGCCGGCGCCTCGCGGACGTCATGGATTGCCGGTCAGCCGGCCACTGCGGGCCGCGGAATCGCTACCACTGTCACCAAACGGTCCAGCCCGACGAAGTCATCAGGATTGGTCGTAAACAACGGAATGCGGTTCGCTGCGGCTACCGACGCGATCATGAGGTCGGCGATCCGCCGACGGGGCGTCCGGCCTGCCGCCCGGACCGCTGCACAGATCACGCCATAGGCCCGAGCCCCCTCAGCATCGAACGGAAGCGGATCAAAGGTCGCTTCGGTGTGCTGCAAGACGCTGATTCGCCGAGCGCGTTCGGCTGGATCTTCGGTGAGGTGCGGACCGGCAGACAGCTCGGTCAAAGTCACCGAACTGATGACCATCTCGTCAGGAAGGAGCGAGAAGTCGAGCGCGGTCAGGTGGATGACGATATTGGTATCGATCAAGCCGCGGACGGTCGACTCACCAATCACGATCGAACGGATCCTGGTCGATGTCGGCGTCGAGATCGGCGCGGAACCGATCGGCGTCGATCAAGGCGGCCGTGGCGAACGCCGCACGCACGTGCTCGCGCGGCACGTAGATTCGCCTTCTCAGCGGGATCAACCGCCCGATCGGGGTTCCGTTTCGCGTAATGGTGAATGACTCGCCTCGCTCAACCCCGCGCATGATTACGCCGGAGTCGTTGCGCAACTCCCGCTGAGTGATCTCGCGATGTGCTGGCTCGGCCATGAAAAAGCTTACGTCGTGCTACAAAGCGCTACAACGGAAAACACCATCCGTCTTAGGGGATGGTGAGGAGCTTTGTCAGGCGGGTGGCCTGGTTCTCCCAGCGCCACTCCTGTTCGACCCACGCCCGGCCGGCGGCGCCCATTGCCTTGGCCTTGGCCTGGTCGGTCAGCAGGTCGGTGATGCGGGCGGCGATCGCCTCGACGTCGGTGCCGCCGACCACGTAGCCCGTCTCGCCCTCGCGGACGGCGTCGGGAGCGCCGCCGGAATCGCCGCCGACAACGGGCAGGCCGGTGGCCGACGCCTCGAGGTAGACGATGCCGAGGCCTTCAACGTCCAGACCGGCGGCCCGCGTGCGGCACGGCATGGCATAGACGTCGCCGGCCGCGTAGTGGGCCGGAAGCTCGGGCCACGGGACCGAGCCGGTGAAGACGACGTCGCGTTCCACGCCGCTCTCGCGGGCCAGGCGGGCCAGCTTCTCGCGGTAGGGGCCGCCGCTCACCAGCAGCAACGCGGCGCCGGGGACGCGGCGGCGGATCGTGGGCAGGGCGCGGATCAGCATGTCCTGGCCCTTGCGGGGCACCAGCCGGGAAACGCAGACAATCACCGGGCGGCCGGTCAGGCCGTGGCGGGCGCGGACGTCGCTGCCGTCGACGCCCGGGTGGAAGGCGTCGACGTCGACGCCGGGGGCCAGGCGTTCGAGCGTGGTGAGGCCGTGCAGGGCCCGGTCGAGCCGGCTGCGCTGGTATTCGCCCAGGTAGGTGATCACGTCGTTGCCGCGGGCGATGCGGCGCAGCAGCGTGCGGGCGCCGGGCAGCGCGGCCCAGCCGATCTCGTGGCCGTGGGTGAGCGACACCGCCCGCTCGACGCCGGCCCGCCGGCGCAGACCCTCGGCCAGCAGGCCCAGCGGCGCCGCGGCCCCGAACCAGACGCTGTCGCACCCGTGGGCGCGCGCGACGTCGGCGGCACGGCGGGCGACCGCCGGCGTCGGCAGCAGGACGCCGGTCTGCTCGCGGACCACTTCGAAGGGCTGTTCGGCGTCGAAGGCCGGGGCGCCGCGCCAGGTGGAGGCGTAGACGACGAGCGACCCGGCCGGCTGGCGCAGGGCCAGGTTGTGGACGAACTGCTGGATGCCGCCCGGGCGGGGCGGGAAGTCGTTGGTGACCAGCAGCGTGCGGCCCATCAGCGGGCGGCCCGGGCGAAGGCGCGAGCGGCGGCCATGCGTTCCACCGTGGACGGGTGTGAGGCGAACAATGCGTGCTCCCAGGCGGGCGGATCGGGGTCGGAGAGGTTCACCGTGCCGAGGCGGCGCTGCATGGCCTCGAACGTCGCCGGGTCACCGGTGAGGACGAGCGCGTGCTCGTCGGCCCGGGCCTCGATGCGCCGGGACACGAAGGCCTGGGCCGGGCCGGCGGCCAGGCCGGCCAGCGTGACCAGGGCGATGAGCAGGCCGATGGCCCTCGGCTCGCCGATGGAGCCGACCCCGGCCCGGTCGAGCAGCCAGCCCCAGGATCCGAGCAGGAAGAGCGCGATCACCGCGGCCGCCGTGCCCAGGGCGCCGAGGATCGTGCCGGTCCAGACGTCGCCGTCCTTGGCGTGGCCGAGCTCGTGGGCGGCCACCGACACGACCTCGGCCGGCTCGGCCTCGGTGAGCATCGTGTCGTAGACGACGATGCGCCGGGTCGGGCCGAGACCGGAGACGTACGCGTTGACGGCCTTGGTGCGCCGGGACGCGTCGGCCACCAGCACGTCTTTCACCGGGACGCCGTCACGGGCGGCCAGCTCGATCAATTCCGTACGCAGGGGACCGTCGGCCATGGGGGTGAACTTGTTGAAGACCGGCTCGACCAGCACCGGCAGCACGAACGACAGCAGCACCACCAGCCCCGCCGCCCCGGCCGCGCCGAAAGCCCACCACCAGCGCGGCGCGAAGTGCGTGACCGTGTAGAAGCCGGCGAGCGCCAATCCGCCGATCACGGCGCTGACCGCGAACGACTTCAGCAGGTCGACCGACCACGCGCCCCAGGACTGGGTGGAGATGCCGTAGCGGACGACGATCGTGTGCCGCCAGGCGGCGAGCGGCAGCGTGACCACCTCGGCCACCAGGACCACCGCGAAGCCGCCGAGAACGGCCTGGGCCAGCCAGTGTCCGCCGAACGGGCGACCGGCCTGGGTGACCAGCCACGCGCCGACCGGGGTGAGACCGATGACCAGGGCGATGACGAGCCCCATAACCATCGACGCGTAGCTGCCGGGGCGCAGCTCGGAGCGGAACTCGCGGGCGCGGGCCACCTTGTCGGCCGGGAGCTGGCGCAGGGCGTCGATCTGGTCGGGGCGCGGGGCGGGCGGACGGTGCCACGGGATCATCAGGTAGGCCACCACGGCCAGCGCGACCAGCAGGACCGCCAGCGTGCCGGCCGCCCAGAGTCGATTCATGCCCACCTCCCCAACGCACCGTGACCGCCCATCCTAGAGACTCGTGATCACGCCACGTGACGCCCTCGCGGGTACATGGGGACCACCACGGGCGGGTCGGGCGTCTCGAGCAGCTCGACCTCGAAGCCGGCCAGCTCGAACACCTCGATCGCGCGCAGCTCGCCAGGGGTCAGGTCGGCGATGCCGTCGGGGGTGTTCATCAGCGCTCCGACCAGGCAGCCCTTGCATTCGGCAGACCTCTGGTCGCAGCGACCGCAGTCGATGATCATCACTCCTCCTCCCCGGGTGGCGGGCACGACGTCAGAAGTCGCGGGCCGACCACCATCGGTAACCATCACGCTAGGGGTGGGGTATGACAAAAACAGGAAACCGCAGCTCAGGACCGTGATAGGCGGCGCAGTAGCGAATCGGCGCCCATCGGGTACGCACCGTGGCGGCGGACGCCGTCGGCAACCTCACGGTCGGATGAGATGACCACGATCGGGCGCCCCGCCGGCTCGCCCCGCACCAGCTGGCGGATCAGCTCGTCGGCGGTGTCGCCCTTGCGGGAGAACAGCACCCGGACGCCGCGCGGCGCCGGCGGCAGGCCGTGCACCCGCTCGGCGCCGTCGAAGACCACGGTCACCTCGTCACCGGTCTGGGCCGCGATGCCGCCGAGACCGGTCACGAGGCGCTTGCGCTGCTGCTCGAGCGACATCTCGGCGAAGCCGCGCTTGGTGACGTTGTAGCCGTCGACGATCAGGTGCGCCCGGGGCAGGGCGAGCAGCTGGTCGAGCCGGCCGGGGTCGTCCGTGTCCTGGGCGCGGGCCTGCGAGCGCTCGGGCGTGCCGGGACGGTCGGCCGAGGCGTCGGCCACGTAGTCGGCCGGCATCTTGTCGGCCGGGTTGAGCGCCAGCTCGCGGCGCAGCCCGGACGCGGCCTGGCCGATCGTCTCGATCAGCAGCCACAACCGGGCGTCGTCGGCGGCGCGGGCGTCCTTGGCCGCCGCCTTGCCCGTGGCCGCCAGCGCCTCGGCCTCGGCGAGGCGGGTCTTCAAACGGCGTACCTCGGCATCGTGGTCGGCCGCGATGCGCGACGCGCGCCCCTTCTCCGTGGCCAGCAGGTCGCTCGCGCGTTTCTGGGCGGCTTGCGCCTCGCGCAGGGCCTTGGCGGTGGCGCGCGACTCCTCCCGCAGCTGGCCGAGCTCTTCGCGGACGCGCGCCAGCTCGTCACGCAGCTTGTCGGCCTCGACCTTGGCCACGGCCCGGTCGTGCTCGGCCCGGGCGGCCCGCTGCTCGGCGTCACGCAGCTGGGCGGCGCTGGCGGCGCTGTCGGCCTCGGCCAGCACAGCGTGGCCCGCCGCGTCGACCAGCTCGCGCCAGCCCTCGGGACGGGCCAGGTAGGCCAGGGCAGCCACCTCGACCGGGTCGGCCGCGGCCGGGGCCATGCCGGAGGCCACCGCGGCGCCCAGGTCACCCGTGTCGGTCACGACCCGGCCGCTGATGCGCTGGCGGAACAGCGGGTCGGCGGCCAGCTGGGCGGCGATCTCACGCCCGCCGAGCCGGGCCCGGCGATTGGGGGCGAAACGGGCGACCTTGCGCATCTGCGCCGGAATCTCGTCGGCCGGCAGGCCGGGCAGCGCGGCGGCGGCCAGCACGGTGATCCGCTGGCGGACCGGTTCGGGCAGCACCGGTTCGGGTGCGAACTCCCCATCCGAAACGGCCGCCTCCTGATCGGGGCGGTCGCCAGGTGGCAGGAGCTCGGACATCTCCCCATTCTCCCACCGTGGGCCGGAGAAATGCTTGTCGAAGCAAGTGATCTTTTCCGGCGCCGCGCGCGTTCTTGTCGTACCCCCGCTCTAATCTCCCCGCCGTGGCACAACCGGCATATGTCCAGGGCACTCTGGACACGCTTCTCAGCGCTGACGGGTCCGTCGACCCGGCGGCGCTCTCCCTCGCCGACACCACTTTCGTGGTGCTCGACCTCGAGACGACCGGCGGTGCGGCCGACGGCGCCGGCATCACCGAGATCGGGGCGGTCAAGGTGCGCGGCGGTGAGGAGCTCGGCGTCTTCGCGACCCTGGTCAACCCGGGTGAGCGGCTACCGCCCTTCATCACCGTCCTGACCGGCATCACCGAGGCGATGCTGGCCCCCGCCCCGCCGATCGAGACGGTGCTGCCCAGCCTGCTCGAGTTCCTGCGCGGCTCGGTGCTGGTGGCTCACAACGCGCCCTACGACGTCGGCTTCCTCAAGGCGGCCTGCGCCCGGCACGGCTACACCTGGCCCAACCCCCGCGTGCTCGACACGGCCGCCGTCGCCCGCCGCGCGCTGACCCGAGACGAGGTGCCCAACCGCAAGCTCGGCACGCTCGCCCAGTTCTTCCACGCCACCGTCCAGCCCACCCACCGCGCGCTCGACGACGCCCGGGCCACGGTCGACGTGCTGCACGGCCTGATCGAGCGGCTGGGCAGCTTCCGGGTCCACACGGTGGGCGACGCGATCGAGTTCGCCAAGGCGGTCACCCCCACCCAACGCCGCCAGCGCCACCTCGCCGACGGCCTGCCCCACGTCCCCGGGGTCTACGTGTTCCGGGCGGGCGACGGGCGCGCGCTCTACGTGGGCAAGTCGAAAGACATCGCCACCCGCGTACGCAGCTACTTCACCGCCAGCGAGAAGCGGGCGCGCATCTCCGAGATGCTCGGGGCCGCCACCCGGGTCGAGGCGCTCGAGTGCGCCCACCCGCTCGAGGCCGAGGTGCGCGAGCTGCGGCTGATCGCGGCCCACTCCCCGCCCTACAACCGCCGGTCCAAATACCCCGAACGTGTCGTCTGGCTCAAGCTCACCGCCGAGGCCTATCCCCGGCTGTCGGTGGTCCGCACGCTGGCCGACGACGGCGCGGCCTATCTGGGGCCGTTCTCGTCGCGCAAGACGGCCGAACTGGCCGCGGCCGGGGTCTACGACGCCGTGCCCCTGCGCCAGTGCAGCCACAAGCTCTCGGTGCGCACCCCCACCCCGGCGTGCGCCCTCGCCGAGCTGGGCCGCTGCCCCGCCCCCTGCGAACACAAGATCACCCCCGAGGCGTACGAGGCGACGGCCGCGCTGCCGTTCCGTTCCGCTCTCGACGGCGATCCGTCCCAGGTGGTCGACGCCCTGATGGACCGCATCGACACGCTCTCCGGCAAACGCCGCTACGAAGAGGCGGCGGTGCTGAGGTCCCGCCTGATCGCCCTGCTCCGGGCCACTGTGCGCATGCAGCGGCTGACCGCCATGACCAGGCTGGCCGAAATCGTCGCGGCCCGGCGCGACGGCATCGGCGGATGGGAGATCGTCGTCGTCCGGCACGGCCGGCTCGCCGCCGCGGCCACCTCGCCGCCCCGCGAGCACCCCCGGCCGACCCTCGAGGCAGTGCGCCTGACGGCCGAGACAGTCCTTCCCGGACGAGGCCCGGTCCCGGCCGCCTCGGCCGAGGAGACGGAGCGGATCCTGGCCTGGCTCGAACTCGCCGACACCCGGCTGGTGGAAACATCCGGCGACTGGGTGTCACCGGTTCGTGGCGCGGCGCGGTTCACTTCCCTGCTCAACCGGGCCGAGGCGGCCGCTTCGGGTAAAGACTCGTCCGTTCGCTCATCGGTAACTGACCGTTCGGATGACGCTCGCTCGCTTAGGCTGTAAGGCAAGTGGAATCCCGGGCCTGGTTCGCGGGGCTTCACGACGTTTTGGCCACCGGTTCCCGCGGTCCCCCGCGCGAGCGCCGCTGGCCCAGTGGTGAGGGGGTGTCCAGTGGACGTCGACGCCGGCCACGGCGCCGCCCTTGGACGTGCCCTGCCGACCCCCGAGCGCGAGATGTCGCTCACACAGCGTCTCCGCTCCTTCCTCAGCCTGCCCGGCAACGATGACGATCCAGTGACGACGCTGACGCGCGCCCACCGCAACGTGCATCCGTCGGCCGACGCGGGCGTCCTGCGACGCAGCTACGCGATCGCCGAGAACATGCACCGCGGCCAGATGCGCAAGTCGGGCGAGCCCTACATCACCCACCCGCTGGCCGTGGCCCAGATCTGCGCCGAGCTCGGCATGGACACGACCACCCTGGTCGCCGCCCTGCTCCACGACACGGTGGAAGACACGAGCTACACGCTCGAGGCCCTGCACGGCGACTTCGGCCCCGAGGTGACCCACCTCGTCGACGGGGTGACCAAGTTCGACAAGGCGTTCTACGGCAAGGCGGCCGAGGCCGAGACGATCCGCAAGATGATCGTGGCCGCCGGCAAGGACGTCCGCGTCCTGGTCATCAAGCTGGCCGACCGGCTGCACAACATGCGCACGCTGGACGCCCGCTCCCCCGCCTCCCGCGCCCGCATCGCCACCGCCACGCTCGACGTGCTCGTCCCGCTGTGCGATCGGCTCGGCATCCAGGCCCTCAAGCGCGACCTCGACGACGTGGTGCTCTTCCACCTCGAGCCCGACTCCTACGCGCGCATCGACGAGCACGTGAAGAACCGCCCCGGCTGGGACGACTATCTCGGCGAGGTCACTTCCCGGGCCCGTACTGCGCTGCGCCGCCAGCGGGTGGCAGCCGAGGTCACGCCCCGGCCGCGGCACTACTACTCGATCTGGAAAGACACGGTCGCCGGCGGCCACGCCGTCCCGTTCGACCTGCCCCGCATCGCGGTCGTGGTCGACGGCCCCGAGACCGACTGTTACGCCGCGCTCGGCGCGATCCACGGCCAGTGGCGGCCCGTGGCGGGCCGATTCAAGGACTTCATCGCCTCCCCCAAGAACAACCTCTACCGCTCCCTGCACACCACCGTCACCGGCCCCGACGGCCGCCTGGTCGAGGTGCTGATCCGCACCCGGGCGATGCACCGCTACTCGGAATACGGCGTCGCCACGACCTACCGATATCCCAAGTACGCGGAAACCGCCGAGGCCTCGGGCGCCGACCAGCTGACCTGGTTGAAGCGGGTGCTCGACTGGCAGCAGGACACGACCGACGCCGCCCAGTTCCTCGCCTCGCTGCGCTGCGACCTCTCCGAGGGCCAGATCACGGTCTTCGCCCACGGGCACGCGTGCGAGCTGCCCAGCGGCTCCACCCCGGTCGACCTGGCCTACGAGCTCAGCCCGCAGAAGGGCGACCAGTGTCTGGCCGCGACGATCAACGGCCGGCTGGCCCCGCTCAGCTCGCAGCTCCGCGACGGCGACGTGGTCGAGATCTTCTCCGAGACCGACGGCCATGTCGAGGTGGAGACGAACGCTCCTCGCGGCCCGCGCCGGGAGTGGCTCGGCTTCGTGAAATCGAGCCAGGCCCAGCTCCAGATCAACAAGTACTTCGACGAGAAGAACGAGCCCGGCATCAGCATCGCCGACAAGGTGCGCCTGGGCCGCGCCACGATCGGGCTGACCCTGCGCAAGCACGACCGGGGCCTGGCCAGCGAGGTGCCGCTGCGCCGCCTGGCCGAGGAGCTGGGCTATCCCGATCTCGAAACCATGCTGGTCGCGGTGTGTGAACGCACCCTCGAGCCGGACACGGTGGTCGAACAGCTCATCGCCCTCGTCGATCATCCCGACTGACCGATCGCGCCGCGGCCCCGCGCGATCAGCCGGACAGACGTACGCCACTTCGGAGGCGGCTGCGGCGCCCGCTAGCCTTGCTCACGTGAGTTTTCCTCGGCGAGTGCGCGCGTACGCATATCAGGCGTTTTATCGCATGCCCAGCTCGCTGCGCCGAGCGGTCGTGATTCTGGTCGCCCCGAAATACCTGGTCGGCGCCGTCGCCGTGATCCGCGACTCGGAGTCCGGCAACCTGCTGCTGCTGCGCCAGCCCTCCAAGGCCGGCTGGAGCCTGCCCGCGGGCCTGCTGAAACGCCACGAGGAGCCGGCCGTCGGCGCCGCCCGCGAACTGTTCGAGGAGACGGGCGTCCGCATCTCCCCCGACGACCTGACCCCCGGCGTCCCCAACGCGATCGTCCACCCCGTGGGCGTGGTCGACACCGTCTTCTTCGGCACGGTCGCCGCCGCCCAGGCCACCCTCGACATCGACGGCGGCGAGATCGTCGACGTGGGCTGGTTCCCCGTCGACGACCTCCCCCGCCTGACCGCCAACACGATCAAGCTCCTCGCCTGCTACGACCTGGCCCCCGAGCCCTCCACCCCCCAGCCCGCAGCTGAGCCCAACGCTGGGCCGGAAACCGTCACGAGGGCTGACGGGGACCAACCGTGACGACCGTCGCCGGGGTGGTGCTGGCAGCCGGGGAGGGGCAGCGGTTGCGGCCGCTGACCGAGCTGTTGCCGAAGGCCCTCTGCCCGGTCGGCAACGTCGCCCTGCTCGACCGGGCGTTGGCCCGCCTGGCCGGCCTGGGCCTCGCCGGGCCCGACTCGGTGGCCGTCAACGCTGCCTACCTGGCCGATCAGGTGGTGCGGCACGTCGGCGACCGCGCCCACCTCTCGGTCGAGCCCGACGGCCCGGTCGGCACCTCCGGCGGCGTGGGGCGCTTGAAGTCCTGGATCGACGGCCGCGGCGCGCTCGTCGGCAACGCCGACGCCTATCTGGCCGATCCCGCCCGCGAGCCCGGCAAGGACATCGCCGCGCTGCTCGACGGCTGGGACGGCGAGACCGTCCGCATGCTCACCAAGCCCACCCTGCCCGGCACCACGGGCGGCTTCAGCGGCCGCCGTTTCACCGGTTTCTCGCTGCTGCCCTGGCGCTACATCCGCGACCTCTCCACCGAACAGAGCGATCTCGTACGAACAGTCTGGCGCCCGGCCGAGGCGGAGGGCACGCTCGAGCTGGTCAACTACGAGGGCGTCTACATCGACACCGGCACCCCGGCCGACTATCTCCTGGCCAACCTGCAGGCCACTCAGGGCGATTCCCTCGTGGACCACACCGCCGAGGTCACCGGCACCGTCACCAACTCGGTGGTCGGCGCCCGAGCCCACGTGGCCGGCAACGTCACCCGCTGCGTCATCTGGCCCGGCGCCCGGGTCGACGCCACCGAGTCCCTCACGAGCACCGTGCGCGCCCCCGGAGACCTCACCGTCCACGTCTGACCCCCGCGCCCGGGCGAGCCGCTGCCGGCTTCCGTCCACCGATCCCGCACCCGGTCCGCCGCCCTGCCGCTCCCAGTGTGCGGACCAGCCGCCCACCCAGCACGCCGACCAGCCGCCCAACCGGCACGCGGGCCTCGCTCACCCGGCGCGCAGACCGGCGCGCAGACCGGCCGCACAACCGGCACGCGGGCCTCGCTCACCCGGCGCGCAGACCGGCCACCCAACCGGCACGCGGGCCTCGCTCACCCGGCGCGCAGACCGGCGCGCAGACCGGCCACCCAACCGGCGCGAGGGCCTCCCGCTCGCCGGCGAAGCGAATCCCGGGAATGAACGTCTCCGGCGGGTCGGCCGGGCAACGGCGATGAATTCGGCGATCGTGGGCGGTCTTACCGGGTGAAGGGAGACGACACTCATGGTTGAGCAGCAACGAGAAGACGAGAAGCTCATCGGCGATCTGATCGAGGGGTGGGCGGCCGCCATCCGGGCCGGGGACCTGCCCGGCGTCGTGGCCGGGCATGCCGACGACATCGTGATGTTCGACGTGCCGCCGCCGCAGGACGGGGTGCGTGGCATCGACGCGTACCGGGAGACCTGGCCGCCGTTCTTCCGGTGGATCGAGTCGGGAGCCGTGTTCGAGATCGTGCGGCTGGAGATCACCGCGAGCACCGACGTGGCCTTCGCTCACGCCCTCCTACGCTGCGGCGAGCCCGCCGAGCTGGCCGCACACCCCGACCGCCGCCTGCGGCTCACCGTAGGACTGCGCAAGCAGGACGGCCGATGGCTCGTGACGCACGAGCATCACTCGTTCCCGATCACGGCCGGGGGGTAGAGGCGCTCCTACGCCACCCGGCGGCTCACCGAACTACAGTGCCACCCCGGGCGATCGCGCCTTCCGGAGCAGAGGTGTGGCCGGTGGAGCCGACGCTCAGTCGGTTACCCCCACGGCAATCCCGTCATCCGGAGCAGAGGTGTGGCCGGCGGAACCGACGCTGAGTCGGTTACCCCGGGCGCTCCCGTCATCCGGAGCGGAGATGTGGCTGGTGGGACCGGACGCTCAGTCGGCGTCTGGGAGGCCGATCGCGAAGGCGTCCTCGAGGTCGTGCTTGGAGTAGGCGCGGAACGCGATGTGCGACTCCGTGTTGAGCACGCCCGGCGTCTTGGAGATCTTGCCGGCGATGACCTCGGCGATGTCGTCGAACTTGGCGACGCGGACGATCGCGATCAGGTCGACGTTGCCGGCGACCGAGTAGACCTCGCTGACGCCGTCGAGGGCCGCCAGCGCCTCGGCCACCTCGGGGATCGAGTCGGTGGCGCAGTCGATGTGCACGATCGCGGTGTTCACCTGCGGGCTCCTCGGCTGTGCGGGCTCAGTGGTCGCGACCATGCTATCCGCCGGGCGGCGCCGGTGAACGAAAAGGGGCCCGCCGAAGCGGGCCCCTCGTCGTGCTGTGTGTTACTTCCGGCCGGAAGTGATCTCTTCGCGGGTGTCGCCGCTGACCGGCGGCATACCGGGCGAGACCGGAGCCTCGGACGGCTTCTCGACCGGGTAGAAGAAGCCCTTGACCGCCGGGCCCAGGGCACCGACCCGGTTCATCTTCTTGGGGACGACCCAGCCGCCGTACTCGAGCGGGAGCGGGTGGCCGTGGTCGTCGACCGGGCCGAGCGGCTGGTGGACCTCGACGAACTGCCCGTTGGGCAGGCGCCGGATGATGCCCGTCTCGACGCCGTGGGCCAGGACCTCGCGGTCGTGCTGCTGGAGACCCAGGCAGATGCGTACCGAGAGGTAGTAGGCCAGGGCGGGCAGGACGATCAGCCCGATCCGGCCGCCCCAGGTCATCGCGTTGAGGCTGATGTGGAACTTGTCGGCGATGACGTCGTTGGCGCCGGAGATGGTGGCCACGATGAAGAACGTGAACGCCATCGCGCCGATGCCGGTGCGCTCCGGGTTGTCGCGCGGGCGCTCCAGCAGGTTGTGGATGCGCTTGTCGCCGGTCTTGCGGGCCTCGAGCCACGGCCACGCCATCGGCGCGGTGGTGAAGAAGCCCAGGCCCACGACTGCCGGCCAGAACAGCGGCGGGATGCTGTAGTCGCCGATGTAGATCTGCCAGTTCGGCATGAGCCGGACCAGGCCGTCCATGAACATGACGTACCAGTCGGGCTGCGACGCCGAGGAGACCTCAGCGGCGCGGTACGGGCCGAACAGCCAGATCGGGTTGATCTGGAACAGGCCGGCCAGCAGCGCCACCGTGCCGAAGACGGCCATGAAGAAGCCGCCCTGCTTGAGCGCGTAACGCGGGAACATGCGCTCGCCGACCACGTTGGTGTTCGTGCGCATCGGGCCGGGCCACTGGGTGTGCTTCTGCTTGAAGACCAGGCCCAGGTGGACGCTGATCAGGGCGAGCAGACCACCCGGGATGAGCAGCACGTGCGCGATGTAGAACCGGCCGATGATCAGGTGGCCCGGGAACTCGCCGCCGAAGATCGAGGCCGAGACCCACGTGCCGACCACCGGGATCGACAGCATGATCGCCGAGGCGATGCGCAGACCGGTGCCGGACAGGCCGTCGTCGGGAAGCGAGTAGCCGGTGAACCCGGCCAGGAAGCCGAGCAGGAACAGGGCCATGCCGATGACCCAGTTGATCTCGCGCGGCTTGCGGTATGCGCCGGTGAAGAAGATGCGCGCCATGTGCACAACGATCGCCGCCATGAACAGCAGCGCCGCCCAGTGGTGCATCTGGCGCATGAACAGACCACCGCGCACCTCGAACGAGAGGTGCAGCGACGACGCGTACGCCTGAGACATCTCCGTGCCGCGCAGGGCCGGATAGGCGCCCTGGTAGGCGGTCTCTGTCATCGACGGGTCGAAGAACAGGGTCAGGAAGACGCCCGTGAGCAGCAGGATGATGAACGAGAAGAGCGCGATCTCACCCAGCAGGAAGGACCAGTGGTCGGGGAAGACCTTGTTGAGCAGGGCGCGCAGGGGCGTAGAGGCCTGGAACCGCTCGTCTACGCCCTTGGCGAAGGTGACCGGCGCCTGTTGAAGATCAGCTTTGCCTGTTCGGCGCTTCACGGCCGCTCCCAGAAGTCAGGTCCGACGGTGTCCTTGAAGTCGGACGTTGCCACGAAGTAGCCCTCCTCGTCCACCCCGAGCGGCAGCATCGGCAGCCGCCGGGTGGCGGGACCGAAGATGGGCTGCGCGTTCCGGGTGATGAGGAACTGCGACTGGTGGCAGGGGCACAGCAGGCGGTTCGTCTGCTGTTCGTAAAGGCTAGCCGGGCAACCGGCGTGGGTGCAGATCTTGGAGTACGCGACGTAGTTGCCCCACATCGACCCGGCGTTGCGGCGGTCGGCGGCGGCATTGTTCCGCGTCTCCTCCGCGTCGTCGGCCCGCAGGTGGATCAGCAGGGTCGGCGAGTCGGCGTATTCGTTGGTCGCGCCGTGCGGGACGCCGGGGAAGACCGTCATCTGGCCGCCGGTGCTCACGTCCTCGGGCCGGATCGGAGTGCCGTCGTCACGCGTGAGCCGCACCAGGTTGCCGCCGTTCTTGACCGGGCTGAAGCCGGTCGTGAACAGGTCGGGCTGATCCGCCTTGTGCGGGTTCTCGATCAGGCCGCCGATCAGCGGGGCCGCGGCGACCAGGCCGATCGGCGCCAGGCCGAAGCCGATCGCGCCCTTGAGCAGCGGCCGGCGCTGGACACCCTGGTTGAGCTCGTCACCGACGAAGACCATGGTCTGGCCGGTGATCTTCTGCTCGTCGGTGGGCGACGCGCCGTCGTGCCGGGCCTGGATCGACACCTCGTGCGGCAGCAGCTTCTTGGCCCAGGCCAGGATCGCGAAGCCGATCGCGAACAGCGAGATGCCGAGCGTGATGCCGAGCAGCGGGGTGAAGTAGTCGCCCATCGTGTGCCCGAGCTCGAACCGCCACGGCCAGAAGATGTAGAAGCCGAGGAAGGCGAACGCGGCCAGGCCCGCGATGATGAACAGGAGCGCGATGTTGCGGACGACGCGCTTCTCGGCCTTCGAGTTCGTGCCCTGGAACTGCGACTCGTAGGTGACGAGTTCGATCTCGTCGCGGCGCAGTCCCTCCTTCACGATCTCGAAGCGGCTGAGCCTCGGGTCGTCGACGTCCACCGGCTCGGGAGCGTCGGGCGCGTCGTGATGCAGCGTGGTCATGACTTCCCCGCAATCCACAGCGACGTGAAGACCAGAAGCGTGATGCCGACGAGGAAGATCGCGACGCCCTCGGTCGACGGACCGTAGCGGCCCAGGTTGAACAGACCGCCCGGGTCCTTGTCCTCCTGCAGCTGCAGGGTGATGTAGGTGATGATCTCGCGCTTCTCTTCCGGCGTGAGCTGGTTGTCACCGAAGACCGGCATGTTCTGCGGGCCGCTCAGCATCGCCGCGTACATCTCTTCGGGCGTGGCGTCGTGCAGGGCCGGAGCGAACTTGCCCGAGGACAGCGCGCCGCCGCCACCGCCGAAGCCGTGGCACGAGGTGCAGTTGACCCGGAACAGCTCGCCGCCGCGGGCGATCGCCTCGGGGTTGTCCTCGAGGTTCTCGACCAGTTCACCGGCGGGCAGCTGGGGGCCTCCACCCAGCTCCTGGATGTACTGGCCGAGCTGCTTGACCTGGTTCTTGTCGAACTGCGGCTTCTTCTGCTCGGCCTGCGCCTCCTGGCGGGTCATCGGCATGCGGCCGGTGCCCACCTGGAACTCGACCGACGCCGAACCCACGCCGATCAGGCTGGGACCGCGGTCCTCGACACCCTGGCCGTCGCGGCCGTGGCAGGAGATGCAGCTGTTGTCGTACAGCTGCTTGCCCTCTTGCGCGGTGGCGGAGAGCTGCTTCGGCTCGTCGGCGAACGCGCCCGGAGCGAAGGCGGTGTAGACGCCGCCGGCAAGCGCCAGGGCGGCGAGCATGCGCACCGCCGCGCCTAGACGCCGGCGCGCCCGGCTCGGCACGCCGCGCCGCCGGGAGAACACCCGGAGGCGCCGGCGGGCGGGGGTGTCAGAAGTCATGGGTTGTATCCCTCTGCGTTTAGACCTGTTGCTCATGGACGAAGGCGGGGTCTACTGCAGCCAATAGATCATGGCGAACAGCGCGATCCACACGATGTCCACGAAGTGCCAGTAGTACGACACGACGATCGCCGAGGTGGCCTGCGCCGGGGTGAACCTACCCATGGTCGTACGGATCATGTAGACGATGAAGGCGATCAGACCGCCGGTGACGTGCAGGCCGTGGAAGCCCGTCGTCAGGTAGAACATCGAGCCGTAACCGTCGCCGTTGAGCTTGATGCCCTCGTGGACGAGGTTGCGGTACTCGTTCGCCTGCCCGAGCACGAAGATCAGGCCCATCACGAAGGTGATGGTGAACCAGCGCCGCAGCGCGAACACATCACCCTTCTCCGCCGCGAACACGCCGAGCTGGCACGTGACCGAGGAGAGCACCAGGATCACCGTGAACGTCGTCGCGTACGGGATCTCGAGATGCTGGGTGTGCTCCTCCCACTGCTCGGGCGCCGCCGCGCGGATCGAGAAGTACATCGCGAACAGTGCCGCGAAGAACATGAGCTCGCTGGAGAGCCACACGATCGTCCCGACGCTGACCATGTTCGGTCGCGTCAGCGAGTGGATCCGGCTCTTGTCGATGGCTGAGGCCGCTGTCACGAGGCTCATTATTGCCCCGCGATC
Organism: Paractinoplanes polyasparticus; assembly: GCF_019710575.1. GTDB lineage: Bacteria > Actinomycetota > Actinomycetes > Mycobacteriales > Micromonosporaceae > Actinoplanes > Actinoplanes polyasparticus. The sequence continues at coordinate 201,388 of NZ_JAHWFK010000008.1, forward strand.
AGTGCAACGTGCTGCGGGGGGTCGAATTCAGGCACGAGTTGCAGCCCGGAATTACTGGCCGCCACCGGATGGGCCTAGCCTCGGGTGGTGCACCTAGCCGAAATGCCCACACTCGCCGCCGCGAGCGGGGATACTGTTCTTCCGCCGTTCAGCCCGGGCGCGATCTTCACCGAGATCCACCTGGGCAGCCTGGTCGCCTTGTTCCTGCTGGTAGCGGCCGCGCTCTACGGTTACGGCGTCTACCGGCTGCGGCAACGGGGCGACGTCTGGCCGGTGGGCCGGACGGTGGCGTTCGTCGTCGGTGGACTGGGCTCGATCGCGTCGGTGACGGTCACCGGCATCGAGGCGTACGACACCACGCTGCTCTCGGTGCACATGGTCCAGCACATGGTGCTGTCCATGGTGGGCCCGATCTTCCTCGCGCTCGGCGCCCCGGTCACGCTGGCCCTGCGTACGCTGCCCGTCCCCGCCCGCCGCCAGGTGCTCGCGGTGCTGCACAGCCGGGTCGCCCGCGTCCTGACGTTCCCGCTGGTCGCGTTCGGCATCTTCGTGGCCAACCCGTTCGTCCTGTACTTCACCGACCTCTACCGGCAGACGCTGCTGCACTCGTGGCTGCACGAGTTCATCCACATCCACTTCATCGTCACCGGCTGCCTCTTCTTCTGGCCGCTGCTGGGGCTCGACCCGCTGCCCAACCGCTGGCCCTACCCCGGCCGCGCGCTGCTCATGGTGCTGTCGGTGCCGTTCCACACCGTGCTCGGCCTGACGATCATGCAGAGCTCGACGCTGCTGGCCGGCGACTACTACAACAGCCTCGGCCTGAGCTGGACCGATCCCAAGGCCGACCAGGTCACGGCGGGCGGCATCCTGTGGGCCGGGGGCGAGATCGTCAGCGTCACGATGCTCGGCATCCTGATCCTGCAGTGGGTGCGCCAGTCCGAACGCGAGGCCCGCCGGATCGACCGCGCCCTGGACCGGCAGGAGGCCGAGGAGGCCGCCGAGCAGGCCCGCGAGGATGCTGCCAAGATCACAAACGGAGCACCCGCCGACACCCGCGTACCGGGGTCCGACACTCCGTAGTGAGTTCCGTTACGATCGGCGGGCGCCGTACCAGCCGAGTAAGCCCAAGAATCCCTGAGTAGCAACGTGAGCCGAGGCACAACAAATGAGCGATGCGCAGGTCACTCAGTACACGGTCCTCCTCTACAGCGACGACGCCGCTGTGCGTGACCGCATCCGGCAGGCCATCGGCGTGCGTCCGGCCGCCGACCTCCGGGTCGAGTTCGCCGACGCCTCCACCTGGGAGGACTGCCGCGACCTGCTCGACAAGTACGAGATCGACCTGATGGTGCTCGACGGCGAGGCGTCCCCGGCCGGCGGCCTGGGCATCGCCCGGCAGACCAAGGACGAGTACGCCACTCCGCCGCCGGTGTGCGTGGTCCTGGCGCGCGCCGCCGACCGCTGGCTGGCCGCCTACGCCCAGGTCGACCAGACCCTGGTCATGCCGCTCGACCCGGTCACCACCGGGCAGACGGTGGCCGCGATGCTCCGGGCCCGCCGCAACGGCGCCATCCCGCTGGGCACGCTCGGCCAGATCCCCTGACCCGCACCCACTGACCCGCATCCCCGAAAGGGCCCCGCCATGGGCGCACGCACCTGGCCGAATCTGACGAGCGCCCTGCTGCGCGGCGAGGAACTCGGGACAGCCGACACCGCCTGGGCCATGGGCGAGATCATGACGGGCAACGCCACCCCGGCCCAGATCGCCGGTTTCGCGATCGCGCTACGGGCCAAGGGCGAGACGCCCGACGAGCTGGCCGGGCTGGTCGAGGCCATGCTGGCCAACGCCGCCCGGGTCGAGCTGCCCGAAGAGGTCCGCACCCGCGCGGTCGACGTCGTCGGCACGGGCGGCGACCGGGCCAACACCGTGAACATCTCGACGATGGCGGCGATCATCACAGCCGCCTCGGGTGTGACGGTGGTCAAACACGGCAACAGGTCGGCCTCCTCGACGACCGGCACTGCCGACCTGCTCGAGCACTTCGGCATCCCGCTCGACCTCGGCCCCGAGGGCGTGGTGAGCACGGTGACCGGCGCCGGCATCGGCTTCTGCTTCGCCGCCCGCTACCACCCCGGCATGCGGCACGCCGCGGTCACACGTCGCGAGCTCGGCGTGCCCACGTTCTTCAACGTCCTGGGCCCGCTGACCAACCCGGCCCGGCCCACCGCCGCCGCGGTCGGCTGCTTCGACCAGCGGATGGCGCCCGTGATGGCGGCGGTGTTCGCCGCCCGCGGCGACTCGGCGCTGGTCATGCGGGGCGAGGACGGGCTCGACGAGTTCACCACGGGCGCACCTACCCGGGTCTGGCAGGCCAGCGACGGCAAGGTCGAGGAGCACCTGATCGACGCCGTCGACCTCGGCCTGCCCCGCAGCGAGCCGGCCGCCCTGCGCGGTGGCGACGCGGCGTTCAACGCCGACGTGGCCCATCGCACGTTCGCCGGCGAGCCCGGCCCGGTGCGCGACGCCGTCGTGCTCAACGTGGCGGCCGCCCTCGCCGCTCAGAGTGGCTTCCCCGGCGACCTGAGAGACACGCTGCGGGCCGGAATAGCCCGAGCCCAGGAGACGATCGATTCCGGGGCCGCGACGGCTCTGCTGGCCCGCTGGGTGGACGCGGCCCAACAGGCCAAAGCAGCCGAATAGGCGCCGACTCCGAGGTTGGGCAAAGTCACAGCGGACACGCCGGGCCCAATACTCCCAAATGCCCCAAACACGTGGCAGCGTCGGAATCAGTTTCGGGTAATCCACCTTCCGGCGAAGAGAGGAGCCACCCGTGTCCGATCGAGAACCACGCTGCGTCATCTGCGACGGCGACATGATGTTCGAGGTCCCGGCGGAAGAGCTCGTTTGCACCCGCTGCGGCGCCGCCGAGGTCGTCGCCCCGATCGTCGCCCACTTGTGGCTCGGCCACCCCACCCCGCCCCACCGCATAGCCCCACAGCAAAGGCGCGCCGCTGCGTAGTGACCTTGGGTGAGCTGAGCGGGTGAAGTAGTTGACTTGGCTGAGCTCGGTGGGTGCGTGACTGACGTTGGCTGAGCTGGGCGGGCACGTAACTGACTTGGCTGAGCCGGGCGGGCACGTAACTGACTTGGCTGAGCTGAGTGCTGCACATGTGACTGACGTTGGCTGAGCTGGGTGGGTACGGCTGCTGAGCTTGCTGGCTCCGCTTCGCTCCGCGTGGGGCGGTCGCCTTTAGGTCAATGAGCAGGCACCCGGTTTCCTGCCACCGCAAACCCCGCGGCGTCAGGAAACCGGGTGCCTGCTCATTGACGGCGACCGCCCCGGCAGCTCACTGGTGACGGGCGCACGGGAGAGAAGTGTTCTTAGGTTGCTCACACTGCACGCGAGCGAAAATCACGTGCGCACGTAGCCAGTGAGCCACCCGGGGCCCACCGCCGCCACTGAAGAGCCACCGCGCCGCGAGCCAAATTGCCGTGCGCACGTAGCCAGTGAGCCACCCGGGGCCCACCGCCCCCACTGAAAGGCCACCGCGCCGCGAGCCAAATTGCCGTGCGCACGTAGCCAGTAAGCCACCCGGGGCCCACCGCCCCCACCGAAGAGCCACCGCGCCGCGAGCCACATTGCCGTGCGCACGTAGCCAGTAAGCCACCGGGGGCCCACCGCCCCCACCGAAGAGCCACCGCGCCGCGAGCCAATCTCCCGTGCGCACGTAGTCAGTGAGCTGCCGGGGCGGTCGCCGTCGATGAGTTGGGTTCCGTTTTTCGACGCCGTCGCTCTTTGCGGCGTTGAAAAACGGGACCCAACTCATCGACCTAAAAGGCGATCGCCCCACGCGGAGCGAAGCGGAGCCAGCAAGCTCAGCAGCCGTGCCCACCCAGCTCAGCCAACGTCAGTCACATGTGCACTCAGCTCAGCCAAGTCAGTTACGTGCCCGCTCAGCTCAGCCACATCAATCACCTGTGCACCCAGCCCAGCCACATCAATCACATGCCCACTCAGCCCAGCCACAACAAACCCAACGCACCCAGCCCAGACACAACAAAGCCCGCACCCAAAGGGGTGCGGGCTCAGTGTGAGCTAGCTCAGTGCTCGGCCGGATGGCGGGTACCCGTGTAGTACTCGAAGATCATGGCGCTGGACGCCACCACTACCAGGATCATGCCGAACGCCACCAGCCACCACATCCAGAAGACCAGGCCGAGGCCGGCGATCGTGGCTGACAGGGCGATGCCGAACGGCCAGTAGCTGCCCGGGCTGAAGAAGCCGATCTCGCCGGCGCCCTCGGCGATCTCGCCGTCCTCGCGGTCTTCCGGGCGCAGGTCGATGCGGCGGGCGACGAACCAGAAGAAGCCGCCGCACATCGAGCACAGCAGACCGGACAGGATCAGCGCGATTGTGCCGATCCATTCCAGCTGGCCGAGGGCCTCGTGCGTGTAGATGCCGTAGACGACGGCCGCTCCGAAGAGGAAGACGGCGACGCCGGCGAAGATCTTGTACTCGGTACGCACGCTGTCCCTACTTCCCGGCCGTCACGGCCGCGCCGGTGCCCGCGGACACCGCGTCGCGCTGGTTCCAGCTGTTCTTCTGGCGCCTCGTGTTGAACGGCTCGGTCGTCGTCGCGTAGGCCGCGTCGCCGGTGTAGCCGATCGCCGCCATCGCCTCCTGCGTGGTGGCGCCGCCCTCTTTGGCCCGCAGGAACGTGTCGAAGCGCTCGGGCGAGACCGACACCAGCTCGAAGTTCATGAACGCGTGGTACGTGCCGCAGAGCTCGGCGCAGCGGCCGACGTAGCGGCCCTCCTTGTCGAGAGTGATCTCGAAGGTGTTGCGCACGTTGCCCGGGAAGACGTCCCGCTTGAACAGGATCTCGGGCACCCAGAACGAGTGGATGACGTCCCTGCTCGTCTCCTCGAACCGGATCTTCTTGCCGGTCGGCAGCACCAGGATCGGGATGACGTCGGAGGAGCCGACCGTCGAAGCGACCGTGTTGGCCTCTTCACCGATGCCGTCGCGGTAGTTGAACTGCCAGTTCCACTTGAATGCGACGACCTCGACGACCTGGTCGGGGTTCTTCGACAGCTTGTCCACGTCGGTCTGCACGATGGCCGTGTAGTAGAAGAGCACCGCCACGATCAGCACCGGGGTGACCGTGTAGAGCACCTCCATCGGCATGTTGAACCGCGTCTGCACGGGCAGCTCGTCACCGCGCTTGCGGTACCGGATGATGCACCAGAAGATCAGGCCCCACACGAAGACGCCGACGATCAGCGCGGCGATCGTCGAGGCGATCCACAAGTCGTACATCTTGTGGGCCTGCAAGGTGATGCCCTTGCCGGGCCATCCGAAGTGGCCGAAGGCCTCGCCGACACCGTCGACGGAACACCCCGAGAGCACCAGCAGCAGCAACGACCCGCCGAGACCGAGCCCGGCGCCCCGGACTGCCGCTCGCGGCCGTGCGGCCGAACCTTTTGCGCTCACCTGCTCTTGCCTCCTTAGCAGCGCCGCCTCCCGCCCGAAAAGGACACGAGTGGCCAGGCGTTACCGACGGTCGCACATTACTCGACCAGGCCCTCCCCCACCGTTGCGGGGTCCGATCTTCAGTGGTGCACGTATACCCGTCGACAATCGGACGATACCGTTCCCGGGGTGGAATACACGGGCGTTCCCGCCGGTCCGGCATACCTCGATGCGGCGACAGCTGTTCCCCTGCATCCGGTGGCCCGCGAAGCGCTGCTGGCCGCGCTCGCCGACGGCTGGGCCGACCCGGCGCGGCTCTATTCCGCGGGCCGGCGGGCCCAGCAGCTCTCCGAGGCGGCCCGGGCCGCGTTCGCCGAGGTTCTGGGCGTACGCGACGACGAGGTGTCCTTCTGGCCGTCGGGCACAGCCGCCGCCCAGGCCGCGGTGCTCGGCGCCCTCGCCGGACGCACCCGGCGGGGCGACACGCTGGTGCATTCGGCGATCGAGCACTCGGCGGTGCTGCACGCGGCCGCGCGCGGCAAGGCCGTCGAGGTGGGCGTCGACCGCCTGGGCCGGCTCGACCTCGAAGCCTGGGAACGGGCGGTCGCAGCGCCCAGGGTGGCAGCGGCCTCGCTGATCAGCGCGAGCCACGAGGTCGGCACGGTGCAGCCGGTGGCGGTCGCGGCCGGCTACTGCGACGAGGCGGGTGTGCCGCTCTTCGTCGACGCCGCCCAGTCGGTGGGCCGGGTCGATGTGCCGCCGGGCTGGTCGCTGCTGAGCGCGAGCGCGCACAAGTGGGGCGGCCCACCGGGCGTCGGTGTCCTGGTGGTCCGCAAGGGTGTGCGCTGGATCTCACCGTACCCGCAAGATGATCTTTATCGCCCGGGAGCGCCCGGCAGCGCCGACCTGCCGGCGCTGGTCGCGGCCGCGGCGAGCCTGCGAGCGGTGCGTACGGAGGCCCGGAGCGAGGCTGTACGGCTGAGTGCCCTGGTCGAGCGCATCCGGGAGCGGGTGCCGGCGACCGTCCCCGACGTCGAGGTGGTCGGCGACCCGGAGCAGCGGCTGCCCCATTTGGTGACCTTCTCTTGCCTCTACGTCGACGGGGAGGCGCTGCTGCACGCGCTCGACCGGGCCGGCTTCGCGGTGTCGTCGGGCTCGTCGTGCACCGCGTCGACGCTGCGGCCCAGCCACGTGCTGGAGGCGATGGGCGTGCTCAGCCACGGCAACGTCCGGGTCTCGCTGCACCGCGACACGACCGAGGCCGACGTCGATCGGTTCCTGGCCGTGCTGCCCGGCCTCGTCGCGGGCATCCGGCGAGAGGCGGGCATGTGATCGAGCTGGACTGCCGGGGTCAGAAGTGCCCGCTGCCGGTGATCAAGCTGGCCCAGAACATCGGGAAGGTCGGGGTCGGCGACGTGGTGCGCGTGCTCGCCGACGACCCGGCCGCCGCGAACGACATCCCGGCCTGGTGCCGCATGAAGCACCAGGAGTACCTGGGCTCCCCCACCGAGAACGCCTTCGAAGTGCGGCGCCTCAGCTAGACAGTCAGGTATTCGAGCACCGGGCCGACCGGGTCGCGGGCCAGGAACGTGTCGACGACCAGGCGCGGGCCCAGGTAGGGCTCGTACTCGGCCTGCCGCTCCAGCACGCGCACCCAGTCGGGCACGCCTTCGTGGTCACGGTTCTGATAGCGCTTCTCGACCCGGCGGCGGTGCTCGGCGTCGTCGCCGACCACCACCTCGATCACCCGCAGCGGCACGCCGGCCCGCTCGGCCACCTCGACCCAGAGCTGGCGGGCCGCCTTGACCGGGCTGACCGCGTCGATGATCACGTGCTGGCCGATGCCGAGCTGGACCTCGGCCAGCGCGGCCACCGCGCCGTACGCCGCGAAGCCGGGTCTCGGCTCGACGACCTCGTAGCGCTGGAGCGCGAAGTCGACGGTGTCGACCGCGAGCACGCACGCGGGCAGCTCTCTGGCCACCCGCGCGGCGAGTGTGCTCTTCCCGACGCCGGGCAACCCGGCGAAGACGGCCAGCACCATGGATCCCCCCGAAACTATGCAGGCAGACTCAGTTGCCGGAAGGCAGGAACTGCTTGATCTCGGCTGCCGCGGCGTCGCCGTACGAGTCGGCGAAGCGCTTGGCGAAGTCCTCGCCGCGGACCTCGTACTCCTGGCCGCCGGCCGACTCGAGCACCAGCGCGGCCAGCAGGGAGCCGACCTGGGCCGCCCGCTCCAGGCCGAGACCCCACGAGATCGCCGCGAAGAAGCCACCCCGGAAGCCGTCGCCGACGCCGGTCGGGTCCTGCGGGATGACGTCGCGCGCGACCGGGACGTGGATGCGGTCGATGTCGCGCCCGGTGATCTCGACGCCGTCCTTGCCCAGCGTGGTGACCCGGATCCGCACCTGCTCGAGCACCTCGTCACCGGTGAGCCCGGCCTTGGTCTCGAGCAGCGACCGCTCGTACTCGTTGGTGAACAGGTATTCGGCCCCGCTGATCAGGGTCAGCACGTCGCTGCCGTCCATGCGGGCGAGCTGCTGCGACGGGTCGGCCGCGAACTTGTAGCCGCGGGCCCGGCACTCCTGGGAGTGGCGCACCATGGCCGCCGGGTCGTTGGCGGCGATCAGCACCAGGTCGAGGCCGCCGGCACGCTCGCTCACCGGGCTCAGCTCGATGTTGCGGGCCTCGGACATGGCGCCGGCGTAGAAGGACGCGATCTGGTTGAGGTCGTCGTCGGTGGTGCAGACGAACCGCGCGGTGTGGGCCACCTCACTGATGTGCACCGAGTCGCAGTCGACGCCGTGCCGCTCGAGCCACGAGCGGTAGTCGGCGAAGTCGGCGCCGACCGCACCGACGAGGATCGGGCGCAGGCCGAGCTTGCCCATGCCGAAGGCGATGTTGGGCGCCACGCCGCCGCGCCGGACCACCAGGTCGTCGACGAGGAACGAGAGTGAGACCTTGTGCAGCTGGTCCGCGATGAGCTGGTCGGTGAACCGCCCGGGGAAGTGCATCAGGTGGTCGGTGGCGATCGAGCCGGTGACGGCGATCTTCATGTGGGCCCTCAGGGTCTTCGGTTACGGGGGGCTTACGTACGCAGCCTACCGGCTCGTGAACGACAGCAGGCCGCCCCGTTAACGAGGCGGCCTGCTGTCGGATTTTCGAAGATCAGTGGAACGAGTCACCACAGGCGCAGGAGTTCTGCGCGTTGGGGTTGTCGATCGTGAAGCCCTGAGCGTCGATCCGGTCGGCGAAGTCGATCGTGGCGCCGGCCAGGTAGGGCGAGCTCATCCGGTCGACGACGACCTCGACACCGCCGAAGTCGCTGACGACGTCACCGTCGAGCGAGCGCTCGTCGAAGAAGAGCTGGTAGCGGAGGCCGGAGCAGCCACCGGGCTGAACGGCGATACGCAGGCGCAGGTCGTCGCGCCCTTCCTGCTCGATCAGGGCCTTGACCTTGACCGCGGCGACGTCGGTCAGGATGACGCCGGACGGGGCGGTCGCCTCGACCGACTCGGTGTGCGCTTCAGTGGTCACTAGGTATCTCCCTGCCAGGTCGAACTAGGTGTTGCCCGAGTTTTCCGCGTGCGGGAAGGCTCGGACATGCTGCCGTACTGGCCAACGCTAGCCCGAATCCCCATGATTCCCAATCCGGGTGGCTTGTTTCACCGGCTCCACTGCTCGGAGATTCGCAAAGCCAGCTCCGACAGCCCCCGGGCGGGCTCGGCCATCGCCGTTTCGGTGCTGCCGAAATGTTCGGTCAGGGAATACGTCTCGGTCACACCGGCCGCGGCGGCTTCCCGGTAACCCGTCTCGTTGCGCCCGGCCAGCACGATGCAGGGCAGTCCACGGTCGCGGGCGGCGTTGGCGATGCCGGCCACGACCTTCCCGCGCAGCGACTGGTGGTCGAAGGATCCCTCGCCCGTGATCACCAGGTCGGCCGCGTCCAGCTCCCGCTCGAGTCCGATCGCCGTGCTGACCAGACCGATGCCCGAGACCACCCGGCCACCCAGGGCGATCAGCGCCGCGCCGATGCCGCCGGCCGCTCCCCCGCCGGGCGCCTGCTGCAGACCCTCGACCCCGAAAGCCTTCTCCAGTACGCCGGCGAACTGCTCCAGGGCGGCGTCGAGACGGTAGACGTCCTCGCGGCTGGCGCCCTTCTGCGGGCCGAAGACGTTGCTCGCGCCGTGCAGGCCGGTGAGCGGGTTGTCCACGTCCGTCGCGGCGATCAGGCTCACCTGCCGCAGCCGGGGAGCGCCGCCGAGCGAGGCGGCCGCGTTCAGGTAGGCGCCGCCGTACGGCAGGGCGTAGCCGGCGATGTCGACCGGCGGGGCGCCCAGTGCGGCCAGCATGCCCGCTCCGGCGTCGTTGACCGCCGACCCGCCGAGCCCGATCACGACCTCGGCCGCGCCCGCCTCGACCGCCGCCATGAGCAGCAGGCCCAGCCCGTACGAGCTGGCCGAGTTCGGGTCCCGCTCCTCCGGTGTCAGCAGGTGCAGGCCGCAGGCGTGCGCGCTCTCCACGTACGCCGTGGCGCCGATCAGCAGAATCTCGCCCTCGACGGGCCGGCCCAGCGGGTCGACCGTCGGCACGGGGATCCGGCGCCCGCCGGTCGCCCCGGCCAGCACCTCGATGAACCCCGGCCCGCCGTCGGAGAGCGGCCGCTGGATCAACTCGTCGGGGCGCGACCAACCGGCCACGACCGCCTCGGTCACTTCGAGGGCGGAGAGGGTTCCGGCGAACTTGTCCGGACAGATCAGCACGCGCACGCGATGAGTGTGGCAGCCCCCGTCGGCCACCCCTGAGCGGCCCGGCGGCTGTGCCATTCGCCACGGCGATCGCCGGCTCCGGCTGTGCGACGATGGCTGATGTGACGTCGACCTGGACCGAACCCTCGAACACCGCGACCGCGCTGCTCCTGCTGGGCCGGGGCAGCGACCCCGCATCCGAGCGGGGCGTCGACTGCCCGGGCGAGCTGCCCGCCCCCAGCGACCCCGATCTGGTCGCCCGCGCCACCGCCGCCAAGGCCGCGCTGGGCGATCGTGTCTTCGTGCTCGGCCACCACTACCAGCGCGACGAGGTCATCCAGTTCGCCGACGTCACCGGCGACTCGTTCAAGCTCGCCCAGCAGGCCGCAGCCCGGCCCGACGCCGAGTTCATCGTGTTCTGCGGCGTCCACTTCATGGCCGAGAGCGCCGACATCCTGACCACGCCGGCCCAGCAGGTGATCCTGCCCGACCTGGCTGCCGGCTGCTCGATGGCCGACATGGCCGTGCTCGGCCAGGTGCAGACCGCGTGGGAGCACTTCGAAGACCTCGGCATCGCGGGCGACATCGTCCCGGTTACGTACATGAACTCCTCGGCCGACATCAAGGGCTTCGTCGGCCGCAACGAGGGCGTGGTCTGCACGTCGTCGAACGCCAAGCGTGCCCTCGACTGGTCGTTCGAGCAGGGCAGCAAGGTGTTCTTCCTGCCCGACCAGCACCTGGGCCGCAACACCGCGGTGCTCGAGATGGGCTTCGACCTCGACGACTGCGTGCTCTACGACCCGCACAAGCCGCAGGGTGGCCTGACCGACGAGCAGCTGCGGAACGCGCGGATGATCCTGTGGCGCGGGCACTGCTCGGTGCACGGCCGCTTCACGCTCGACAGCGTCAACGACGTGCGCGAGCGGGTGCCCGGCGTGAACGTGCTGGTCCACCCCGAGTGCAAGCACGAGGTCGTCCAGGCGGCCGACCACGTGGGCTCCACCGAATACATCATCAAGGCGCTCGACGCGGCGCCCGCCGGGTCGGCCTGGGCGGTCGGCACCGAGCTGAATCTCGTACGCCGGATGGCCCTGGCCCACCCCGACAAGCAGATCATGTTCCTCGACAAGACGGTCTGCTACTGCTCGACCATGAACCGCATCGACCTCCCCCACCTGGTGTGGACGCTGGAGGAACTGGTCGCCGGACGCGTGCCGAACGTCATCACGGTGGACGAGGAAACGGCCAAGCACGCGCGTGTCGCGCTGGACCAGATGCTCGCCCTGCCGTAACGGAATGTAGTCGGCAAGATCCGTACAGCGCGCGATTTTCTTTCCGCTGTCTTAACTGTCGGCTTTTCACGGCCTCCCGGGCGTTGTGTGACTGGCGTCCTTGTCACTCAGCGCTATGCTCACCCGGTTGCAGAAACGGGGTACCCCCGACCCGTCTGCCCCCTCGATCATCTTCGGGCGCTCCCCTCGCGCCCACCGGCTGGAGGTTACGTTGACCGACGACGTCTTGGTCGTGCACGGCGGTACGCCGTTGCAGGGTCAGATCCGGGTCCGTGGCGCCAAGAACCTCATCTCGAAGGCGATGGTGGCCGCCCTGCTGGGCGAGTCGCCGAGCCGCCTGTTCGACGTCCCGCGCATCCGTGACGTCGAGGTCGTCCGCGGCCTGCTCGAGCTGCACGGCGTCAAGGTCAGCGACGGCCAGGACGACGGCGAGCTGGTGATGGACCCGACGAACGTCGAGAGCGCCAGCACCGACCAGATCAACGTGCACGCCGGCTCCAGCCGGATCCCGATCCTTTTCTGCGGCCCGCTGCTGCACCGCCTCGGGCACGCGTTCATCCCCGACCTGGGCGGCTGCCACATCGGCCCGCGCCCGATCGACTTCCACATCCAGGCGCTGCGCGAGTTCGGCGCGGTCGTCGACAAGCAGCCCGAGGGCATGCACCTGAGCGCGCCCAACGGGCTGCACGGGGCCAAGCTCGAGCTGCCCTACCCCAGCGTCGGCGCGACCGAGCAGGTGCTGCTGACCGCCGTCCGCGCCGAGGGCGTCACCGAGCTGCGCAACGCGGCCATCGAGCCCGAGATCATCGACCTCATCTGCGTGCTGCAGAAGATGGGCGCGATCATCACGGTGCACACCGACCGGGTCATCGAGATCCAGGGTGTGCCGCGGCTGCACGGCTACCAGCACAAGCCGATCCCGGACCGGATCGAGGCAGCCAGCTGGGCCGCCGCCGCGCTCGCGACCAAGGGCGAGATCGAGGTGCTCGGCGCCCGCCAGGCCGACATGATGACGTTCCTCAACGTCTTCCGCTCGATCGGCGGCGAGTTCCAGATCACCGACGACCGGGTGGCGCGCCCGGGCGTGACCGGCGCCGAGGGTGGCATCAAGTTCTGGCACCCCGGTCACGAGCTGCAGGCCGTCGCCCTCGAGACCGACGTGCACCCCGGCTTCATGACCGACTGGCAGCAGCCCCTGGTGGTCGCGCTGACCCAGGCCCGCGGCCTGTCGATCATGCACGAGACCGTGTACGAGCAGCGGCTCGGCTACACCGACGCGCTGAACCAGATGGGCGCCACCATCCAGGTCTACCGCGACTGCCTGGGCGGCACGCCGTGCCGGTTCGGCCGCCGCAACTTCAAGCACTCCGCGGTCATCGCCGGTCCGTCCAAGCTGCACGCGGCCGACCTGGTCATCCCCGACCTGCGGGCCGGCTTCGCCCACCTGATCGCGGCGCTGGCCGCCGAAGGCACCTCCCGGGTGTACGGGGTGGACCTGATCAACCGCGGCTACGAGGACTTCGAGAACAAGCTGGCCGCCCTGGGCGCGCACGTCGAGCGGCAGAACTGAACTGAGCTGACCCGCAGCGGAAAACCGAAATGAATCGGCAGTAACAGCCTCTCTTTCATCACTATCAGCGGCGCGGTGTGAAACACACCGCGCCGCTTGGCTACTCTCTGAGCGTGCCCTCGCTCTTTCGCCGCAAGCAGTCCGACGTCGCCGCTCCTGAGGAAGCCGAGGAGGTGACGTCGGCCGAGTCGCGCCCGAAGAGCTACACGCCCAGCAAGAAGGAGCTCGGCCAGGTCACGCCCAAGCGGGTCACCACCGGCCGCCGCTTCGGCGCCGAGACAGCCGCCCCGGCCAACCGCCGCGAGCAGGTCAAGCAGATGCGCGAGCGGCAGCGCCAGGAACGGGCCGAGGCGACCGCGGGCATGAAGGCCGGCGACGAACGCTACCTGCTGGCTCGCGACCGCGGCCCCGAGCGCGCGCTCGTGCGCGACATCATCGACAGCCGCCGTACGGTCGGCACCTACTTCTTCGGCGGCGCGCTGATCGTGCTCATCGGCTCGACCGTGCAGATCTCCGCCGTCCAGCTCGCCAGCAACCTGCTGTGGCTGCTGCTCGCGATCGGCGTGGTGATCGACAGCGTGCTCATCTCGCGCAAGGTCAAGCGCCTCGTGAAGGAGCGCTTCCCCAAGACCACCCAGCGCGTCGGCTCGCTGCAGATCTACGGCGTGATGCGCGGCCTGACCTTCCGCCGCATGCGCGTCCCCAAGCCGCGCGTCGAGCTCGGCCAGGCGGTCTAGCTCCCCTCCGGCTGACCCGGCTCCTCCGGCCGACCGGGTTCCTCCGGCCGACCCGGGCCGAGGTGGGTGCGCTCGCCCTCGTGGTCGAGGATGCACAGCACCTCAGCCGGGCCGCCGTGCGCGCCGAACGCGTGCGGCACCATCGTCGAGAACTCGGCCGCCTCGTTCGTGCCGACCAGGATCGTACGGTCGCCCAGACGCAGCTCGACGGTGCCCGAGAGCACGGTGAACCAGTCGCGCCCCGGGTGCACCCGCAGCTGGTCGGGCACCTTGCGGGTGATCCGCATCTTGGCCACCGTCTGACCGCTGTCGCGCGACAGCAGCCAGGTCGTGACGCCGCGCTCCGGATGCTGGTGCGGGCGGATCACCACGTCGTCGTCGGCCTCGGACTCGACCAGCTGGTCGATCGTGGTGCCGAGCGCGCGGGCGATCGCGGCCATCTGGTCGAGGGCTATCCGCCGGTGTCCCGTCTCGATCCGGCTCAGGGTGGACGGACTCAGCAGCGAACGACCGGCCAGCTCGTCGAGGGACCAGCCACGGGCCACCCGCAATCCCCGGATCCGCTGCCGGACCACCGCCTCCAAATTCTGGTCTTGCTTCATACGCAAGATGCTATGCGTTGAGAGCAAGGCGCGGCTACCTTCGGGACATGGCTCACGACCACATGATCGAAATGCTCGACCTGGACGCCGAGGTCCTGCACGACTACCACAGCGACGTCATCGCCTGGGTCGGCCGCGAGGCCGCCGACAACCCCCGCATCGTCGATCTGGGCGCCGGTAGCGGCACCGGCTCACTCGCCCTGGCCCGGGAACTGCCCGGCGCCCGGATCACGGCGGTCGACGTCGACCCCGAGATGCTGGCCCACCTGCGCGCCCGGGCCCAGCAAGCGGGCCTCGGCGACCGCATCGACACCGTCGAGGCCGACCTCGACGAACCCTGGCCCGCCTTCGGCCCCGTCGACGTGGTCTGGGCCGCCTCCTCGATGCACCACATGGCCGACCCGGCTCAGGCACTGGCCTCAGCCTTCACCGTTCTGAGCCCCGGCGGCCTCTTGGTGATCGCCGAGCTCGACTCGTTCCCGCGCTTCCTCACCGGCACCCCCGACGAGGCCGTGGAAGACTTCGGCCACGCCGAGATGGACAAGCGCCGCCACGAGGCCGGCCTGCACATGCACGAGAACTGGGGCGAGCGGATCGGCCAGGCCGGCTTCACCCAGCTGACCGAACGCCACTTCGACATCGCCCTGCCCGCGCCGTTGCCCCCGGCCGCCGCCCGTTACGCCGCGGTGACCCTGAGCCGCATGCGCCACGGCTTGGAGGACCGCCTGACCGCCGCCGACCTGGCCGCCCTGGACCAGGTGGTGGCCGGCCTGCCGGGCCGCGACGACCTCAGCGTCCGCACCGATCGCACGGTCTGGCTGGCCCGCCGGTAGGCCTGGAGTTATCCACATTGGGAAGTTGTCCACAGGCGACCAACGTGACCAAGGAACCCAAGACAATAATGGACTGCGGGGGCTCCCCCTAGGGAAGGGTGGGCTCGGCTGGGGGAGCGATCTTGGAATCCACAACGGAGCTCCCGCGCCCCGCGGAAACCCACTAGTCTGCCCCGGTCATCGATGAACGGGGGTTCTGGTCATGATTCGCGGATGGGTGCTTGCCGGGTTGCTGGCGCTGGCGGTGGCGGGTTGCGACTCGGGCGGTGACGCCGCTCCGGAGACCCCCGCCGCTGATCCGCTCGCGCAGGTGCGGGCCGCGGCGGCCAAGACCGCTGGGGCTCCGGCCCGGGTGACGTTGAGCGCGCCGAACGTCAAGGTCGCGGGGGCCACCGATCCGGGCGGCAAGGTGCTGACCCTGACCGCCACGACGAAGGCGGACGGCGAGACCACCGAGTCGCAGGTGCGGGTGGTCGGCGACGAGGCGTGGATGACGCTCGGCAAGACCTACCTGCCGAATCTCGATCCGACGAAGTTCATCCGCTTCCCGGTGTCGGAGTTCGCCACGGCCTCCCTGGTGCATCTGGGCGACCCGTTCGACCCGGCCGGGCTCAAGGGTCTTTCCGCGGCGATGGCGAGCGCGACGCGTACGGGCGAGGGCGCGTACACCGGCCTGCTCGACCTCACCGAGGCGTCGCCCGGCACTTCCCGGGGGCTGCTGCCGGCGACGGCCGAGCAACTCGAGGGCAACGGCGGCGTGTCGCAGTCCGTGCCGTTCGAGGCCTCGGTCGACACCGAAGGCCACCTGACGTCCTTGAAGGTCACGCTGCCGACCTATGCCAGTTCCGCCATGTTCGCAGGCTTCGGCCAGGCGGTCGAGGTCGCGAAGCCGGGCGCTGCCGAGATCGTCGAGGTGCCCGACGGCGTGCGCCGCCTCCTGGCGGGTTAGGCGACGCGGGCCAGGCAACGCGGGTCACGCGACGCGGGTCACGCGACGCGGGTCACGCGACGCGGGTCACGCGACACGGGCCAGGCGACACGGGGCCAGGCGACGCCGGTTAGTCGACGCCGGCCAGGCGCAGCAGGGCGGCCACCCCGGCCGCCGCCACGACCACGACCACGAAGGGGGCCCGGCGCCAGGCCAGCAGCGCGCCCACGGCCACGCCGGCCGGGCGGGCCACGCCGGCGAAACCGCTGCCGGCCATCAGTGTCGCGGTGCCGGCCAAGGCGGCCAGCAGGGCAGCGGCGGCCATCGGGAGCAGGCGCTGGAGGCCGGGTGACAGCGTGAGGCGTTCCCGCAGCAGCACGCCACCGAGGCGCATCGTGTAGGTGCCGACGCCCAGCACCAGGATCGCGGCGAGCAGCATCAGGCCTCCCGGCGACGGCCGAAGCGGATCAGGGTCAGCAGGCCCAGCAGGGCGCAGAGCACGGGCAGCCCGGCGGGCAGGAAGGGCGTCGCGATCACGGCGACGGCTGTGCCGGTGAGCGCCACGATCCGGGTCGGCCGGTCGCGCAGTGACGGCAGGATCAGGGCGATGAGGGCGGCCGGGAAGGCCGCGTCGAGTCCCAGGGCCTCGTAGTCGCCCACGGCCGAGCCGAGCAGCACGCCCAGCAGCGTTCCGACGTTCCACGAGGTGAAGAGCGTGATGCCCATGAGCCAGTAGGTGCGCCGGCGGCGGGCCGGGTCGTCCTCGGCCAGGGTGAACGCCACGACCTCGTCGGTCATGACGTGGGTGCCGACCAGGCGGCGCCAGCCCGTGCCCATGGTGCTGCCGATGGCCAGGCCGAACGGGACGTGGCGGGCGTTGAGCAGCAGGCCCGCGAAGACGGCGGCGATCGGATTGCCGGCGGCGAGCAGTCCGATGGCCAGGAACTGCGCTCCCCCGGCGAAGACGATCGTGGACATGGCGAACGGCACCCACGTCGGCAGGCCGTACGCGATGGCGATGGCACCGAACGACGCGCCCACCGCAACCATGGCAGCGGCGATGGCGACGGCGTCGCGAACCTGCGCCCGGTCGAACGTCTGCGTTCGCTGTATCGTACGCATGGTTTGAAATACTGAACGATATCCCCAGCGTTCGTCAAACCGAACGAATCGATCGACGGAGCGAACATGCAGCAACCGGCGCCCCCGCTCGCCACCATCGCCGCCGCCCTCCGCCGGGAACGGGAGCGGGCGGGCATCTCGATCGCCGAGCTCGCCCGCCGGGCCGGCCTGGCGAAATCGACCCTGTCGCAGCTCGAGGCGGGCACCGGCAACCCCAGCATCGAGACGCTCTGGTCGCTCGGGGTGGCGCTCGGGGTGCCGTTCAGCCGCCTGGTCGAGCCGCTCGAGACGCAGGTGCGCGTGGTCCGGGCAGGCGAGGGACCCCGGCTGCAAGCTGACGAGGCCGACTTCGTGGCCACGCTGCTCGCCGCCGGTTCACCGCACACCCGGCGCGACCTGTACGTGATGGAGCTGCAACCCGGGCCGGCCCGCGACGCCGCCGCGCACATCCCGGGCAGCGTGGAGCACATCGTGGTCGGCGGCGGCCGCATCCGCACCGGGCCGGACGGCGACACCGTCGAGCTCGGCCCGGGCGACTACATCACGTTCCCGGGCGATGTTCCCCATCACTACGAGGCGCTCGAACCCGCCTGGGCCGTCCTCGTCATGGAGCACCGCTGACATCGGTGTAGAGGCGCGCCACCACGTCCTCGATCTCGGGCTCGACCACCGACAGGTCGCGCACCTGGGCCGCGGTGACCAGGGCGGCGACTGCGGCGCCGGCCGCGATCGACTCGAGGGTGAAGGTGACCCGGTGGCCGTCGGCCTCGGTCGACGTCATCGTCGCGCCGGGCAGGGTGAAGCCGGGCGGCAGCGGGACGTCCAGGTCGGCCACCAGGCGCCGGCGGGAGCCGTAGCGGGCGTGCAACTGCTCGATGGTGCCGTCGTGCACGACGTGGCCGTGGTCGATCACCACCAGGCGGCGGCAGAGGCGTTCGATGTCGGCCAGGTCGTGGGTGGTCAGCACGAGCGTGACGTCGCCGGTGCGGCCCAGCTCGCCCAGGAACGAGCGCACCGCCTGCTTGCTCACCACGTCGAGCCCGATCGTCGGCTCGTCCAGGAACAGCACCTCGGGCCCGTGCAGCAGGGCCGCGGTGAGCTCGCCTCGCATCCGCTGGCCCAGCGACAACTGCCGGACCGGGGTGTCGAGGAACGCGTCCAGGTCGAGCAGTTGCCGGCAACGCCGCAGCCGGGCCTCGTGCTCGGCCGCGGGCACCCGGTAGACGTACCGCAGCAGCCGGAACGACTCGCCGAGGGGAAGATCCCACCAGAGCTGGGAGCGCTGCCCGAAGACGACGCCGATGCGCAGCGCCAGCCGGGTGCGCTGGGGCACCGGCCGCAGCCCGCTGACCGACACCTCGCCGCTGGTCGGTGACAGCACACCGGTCAGCATCTTGAGGGTGGTCGACTTGCCGGCCCCGTTCGGCCCGATGTAGCCCACCATCTCGCCCCGGGCGATCGAGAGGCTGACCCCGTCGACGGCCGCCACCTCGCGTTTCTCCCGGCGCAGGCGGCCCGCTTTCACGCGTACGGTGAAGGTCTTGCGCAATTCCCGCATTTCGATCATGAGCCGGTGCTCCGGTAGTGGCGCACGCCCAGCCGCCAGACCACGGCCGCGATGGCCGAGACGACCAGCGCGATCAGCGGCGACAGGTAGCCCGCCCAGCTCGGCAGACCGAGCGGGTCGGCCCGGCCGAGCAGGGTCAATGCGGGTTGATAACTGACAAATCCGAAGCCCAGCCCGTACGCGAAGAGGGTGCGGAACCACGAGCCGTAAACCGTGATCGGGTACGAGGTGAAGTCGCGACCGCCGTACGTGAAGCCGTGCCCCAGCTTGCCCGAGTCGATCCACCAGAAGGCGGAGGCGGCACTCAGCACGAAGATCGCTCCGAAGAACACGGCCCCGCTGATCGGCGCCGTGACCAGCAACAAGGCGCGGGCCGGAGTCCAGTCGACGTCGTTGCGAGCGAGCGCCAGACCCAGCACGCCGGTCC
This sequence comes from Paractinoplanes polyasparticus, assembly GCF_019710575.1. Lineage (GTDB taxonomy): Bacteria > Actinomycetota > Actinomycetes > Mycobacteriales > Micromonosporaceae > Actinoplanes > Actinoplanes polyasparticus. Next base: position 220,685 of record NZ_JAHWFK010000008.1, read on the forward strand.
CGACCGCAAGACGCATCAGCTTGCGCAGCGGCAGGTCGGCCAGGATCAACTGGGGCAGCACGGCCAGCGGCCGCACCAGCACGGCATCGAGGCGCCCGGTTCGCACGTACGTCTCGAGCTGGTCGATGTTGCCGACGGTCAGGTCGGCCAGGACGAACGCGAACGCGGTGATGCCGGTCATCATCAGCGCCTCGTCGAGGGTGAATCCGCCCACGGATGCGGCCGCGCGGTAGAGAACGAAGACGGTGACGACGTCGATCAGCGTGCCGGCCGCGTTGGTCACCATCTCGACCGCGAACGACGTCCGGTACGCCGTGGCCGAGCGCAGCCGCCCGCCGAACAGCGCCGCGTACGCCCGCAGCTCACCCACCCTGCACCACCAGGCGCCGCTCGGCCCGGCGCTGCACCCAGTGGGCCAGCGCGAGCATGATCGCAGCCCAGACCGCCTGCAGCGCGACCAGCCCGGCCTGCAACGCCGGCTGGTCCCGCTCGATCAGCACGTCGAGCGGCGTCTGCAGCAGGCCCGGCAGCGGCGTCGCCACCCACAGGGTGACAGCCAGCCAGTCCGGCAGCAGGCGCAGCGGGAAGTAGAGGCCGGCCAGCACGCCCGAGCCCAGCGTCCAGAACATCAGCGGGCCGCGGGCGTCGTCGAGCCAGTACGCGGTCGCGTTGACGAGGTATCGACAGGTGAACGACGCGATCACCGCCAGAAGCACAGAAACCGCGAAAAGCGGCACGGTCTGCCAGCGCGAGGGCGTGGCCAGCGGAAAGAAGAGAGCGCCGACGAGCACCGGCGGCCCGACCCGGGTGAGCAGCGCATGGGCGGCCCGGCCCAGGTCAGCGGCCAGATACGCGGTCACCGGAGAAACCGGGCGTACCAGGTCGGCCACGATGTCGCCGGTCCGGATCCGGTCCGCGAGGTCGCCCCAGCCCCAGATTCCCACTACGTTGAGTAGTCCCTGGCCCACCCAGACGAATGTGGCGAGCTGGCGCGCATCGTAGCCCCCGGGCGCGCCGCCCGCTGCCCCCGCGGCTACCGCAAGTAGCACGTAGCAGCGAAGAAAGCCGAAGACTATGTTGGTGAACGTTCCGGCGATCGTGGCCTGCCGATAGGTCGCGTACCGGCGGAAACCCGACCCCATCAACGCACGGAAAGTAGCGACGGAGGCGCCGATCGGACGTCTGGGTGAGATCGCCGGCACGCTGGCGTCAAGCGCGTCCACGCCGTTAATCTCCTTCCCTGACTCCCAGTACCTCCAGTGCCGGACCCTGCGGTGGAGCCGGGCGACTCTATCGGGGTCTCCCGGTGGCCGCCGCGCATTTTCGACCAGAAGTGGAAGTTCGCCGTGACGGAGCGTCGCCAATCGCCGGGCCTGATCTCGGGTGCCCGATGAACGGCTGGAGCTCCCTGGGCGACGGCTGGGGAGACCAGCCGGCCTGGGTCTACGAGATCACCTGGGAATGGGAGCCGCAGCCCGGCCAGCGCTACCCCGGCGACCCCGGCCGTCGCAAGGCCGTGCGCACGCCGGTCTACGAGGCCTCCCAGGGCACGCCGGCCGATTCCGAAGATCAAGAGCCGTCCCGGTACGGCGCCCAGCCGGCCCGCCCGGAGCCGACTCCCCGCCGCGACGAGCCGCTGTGGAACCGGCCCGCCGGCTCACAGCCCTCCGCCCCCGAACAGCGGCGCGTCTACGGCCGCCAGCCCGACCAGCGTCCCGAGCCGTCGCAGGCCGGCGGTTCGTACCGCGACGCGGTCCAGTTCCGCGAGGCGCAGATGCGCGAGTCCCGCCCCGGCAACCCGTACTCGGTGCCGGTCAATCCCGGTCGCGACAACCCGGCCCCCGCCGGCCCGGACCGATCCGGCCCGGGACCGATCTCCCCCGCGTCCTCCGGCGTCTACGGCGCCGCGCGCCCAAGCGCCGACGACCAGCACTACGGCCGGCGACACACGCCCGACGAGCGCCGCCCGGTCTCCCCGGCCCCCGGCGTCTACGGCAGTGCCCGCCCCGCCCCCGCCGACGCGTTCCCGTCCCGCCCCGGCGCCCGTCCCCCGGCACCCGGCCAGCGCGACGGCCGCGACGAGGGCCCCTTCGACCTCCGTCCGGCCCCACCCGAGCGCGGCACGCCGCCCCAGGCCCGACCGGCCCCCCAGCCCACCCGGGTCACACCCTCGCGTCAGTCGGCGCCGATTCCCGCTCCTGCGCGTCCCGTCTCACCCCCGCCGGTTGCGGCATCCGCGCCGCAGCAGGCCAACCGCCCGCATTCGGTGCCGGTCCAGCCCGGCTACCCGCACCACCCCGGTCAGGCGCAGCCCGCATCCGGCCGCCCGGGGCCGGCCCAGCCCGGCTCTTCGCAGCCGCCTTCGGCGCAGCCGGGCAACCGGCCGCAGTCCCCGGCGCAGTCCCCCCCTTCACAGCCGGACGCTGCCCAGCCCGGTCGCCCGACGCACTCCGGCTACGCACAGCCCGGCCGCCCACAGCCCGCTCCTGCGCAACCGGGCAGTTCACGGACAGATACGGCGCAACCCGGCCGTCCCCAGCCCGACGTGGCGCAGCCCGGCAGTCCCCAACCCGAGGCAACTCAGCACGGCCGCCCGACGCAGGCCGGATACGCGCAGCCCGAAGCCGCCCACTACGGCCGTCCGGCACAGCACGGCCGCCCACAGTCCGACACTGCCCAACCCAGCCGTCCCCAGCCTGAGGCGGCCCAACACGGCCGCCCAGCACAGGCCGGCTACGCGCAGCCTGAAGCGGGCCGTCCCGGACAGCCCGGCTACACGCAGCCAAACACCGCCCAACACGGCCACCCGGCAGAGCCCAGCCCTTCCCGACCAGGGGCGATCCAGTCCGACTACCCGGCGCAGTCCGACCGCCCGGCACAGTCCGACTACTCCGAGCCGGTAACCGACCAGGCCGGCCGCCCGGCGCAGCTCCGCTACCCGCAGTCCGAAGCCGCCCCGGCCCGACCGGCATCGGCTGGACCGGGCGAGTTCCGGCCGGCCCAGCCTGTGTCGCCGCACGGAGGCTCGCCCGCCCCCTCGCGACCGGTCTCGGCCCAGCCGACCTCCGCACCCTCCGGCGCACCGGGATCGGCGCAGACTCACCAGCCGGACGGCCGTTACCGCTCGGGCGCCGAGGCGGGCGCGTCTACTCAGCCGGCGCCGGCGGACAGGCAGGATGCCGCACCCCGCCCGGTCTCCCCCTCGTCTCAGACCTCCGCCGTGCCAGTTTCGGGTGGCTCGATCTGGGACGCCGCCCACAAGCAGGGCAGCACTGCCGACCAGGACCCGCGGCCTTTGTCCGCAGTGCCTTCCTCCGCAGTGCCTTCCTCCGCGCTGCCTTCATCCGCACCGCCGTCCGCCTCCCCGGCCGACGACAGCGGCGAGTCGCACGGCTTGGGCTGGCTGCTCTCCCAGAGCGGCCTCGGCGCAGTGACCCCGCTGCCGCCACCCATCGTCGAGGCCCCCGCTGCACCGCCGGTGGCCCAGCCGGCCGTGCTCGAACCCGTCGACGAGCCCGCGTCGACACCCACCACCGCCCAGCCCGCGACCGGCGCTCCCTCCGGCCCAGTTCCCGCAGCGGGATCGGCCGGTTTCGCAGGTCCAGCACCCACTGTCAGCACGGCGCCCGCAGCCCGACCCACCAGCTCAGCACCCACGAGCGGGACGCCGGCCAGCACGACGCCGGCCACCAAGCCAGTCAGCGCAGTCCCCGCCGGGCCAGTCAGCACATCCCCTGCTGAGCCGATCAGCGCACATCCTGCTGGGTCGGCCGGCGCCTCCTCCGCGCGGTCGGTCAGCGCACATCCCGCTGGGCCGGTCAGCTCGGCCTCCGCTGCCGGACCGGTCAGCTCAGCGCCCACTGCCCGACCGGTCAGCTCGGCGCCCGCGTTCGACCCGGCATACCCCGTGGCAGGCGCTCACCCGGCGCCCATCGCCAGGCAGTTCGGGCCTGAGCCCACCACCGAGCCGCCCAGCTACCAGCCGCCGGCTCCCGGGCCGGACACGGCCTCCGCGACCATGCCGGTCGCCCCGACATCCGCGCAGCCGCACGCCACCGGCACGGACCCAGTCAGCGCCGCGCCGGGCCAGGAGGACTGGTTCGTCCCGTCCGGAGCGCTACCCATCATCACGCCGAGGCGTGCCGGCGAGCCCACCCCCGACCCCGAGGAACCGGCCGGCGACATCAATCGCTCAGCCGCCGACGCCCCCGGTACGGGAACCCAGCACTACGCCGACCTGCCTTACGCCGACTACGACGAGCCCCTGGCCGTCCAGCCGATCGTCAGGCAGCCCACCACGCCCCGCACCGGCCCGGTCTTCCCCGATCAGCACTACGACGAGCCCGCCGCGGAGCGCCCTTACCCGGCCGGCCCCGGTTCGGCACAACAGCCGACAGCAGAGCCGCCCACCGCGCCTCATCCCGTCTCAGCCCAGCCAGTGTCCGCTCACCCGGTGTCCGCACACCCGGTCTCGGGCCAGCCGGTGTCCGCACACCCGCTCTCAGCCCAGCCAGTGTCCGCCCACCCGGTATCCGCACACCCGGTCTCGGGCCACCCGGTCTCGGGCCAGCCGGCCTCAGCCCAGCCAGTGTCCGCGCAGCCGGTATCGGGCCAGCCGGTGTCCGCACACCCGCTCTCAGCCCGGCCAGTCTCGGCCCAGCCGGTCCCAGCGCAGCCAGTCCCAGGCCAGCCGGTCCCAGCACAGCCGGTCTCGGCCGAGCCCGTCTCAGCCCAGCCAGATTGGGCGCGACCTGACCACTCGAACCTGGTCTCGGCACAGTTCGACTCATCTCACCCGGCCGCAGCCCAGCCCACCACCTCGCACGTGGCTTCGTCGCAGCCTGTCACCGCACACCAGGCCTCGGCACAGCACGGGCACCTCGAGGACGTGGAGCAGCCGGTCCGGGCCCAGCACAGCACCACACACGCGGAACCGGCGCAGCACGCGTCCTCGCCGCGCCACCCATCACAGGCGGCCAACACTCAGCCCGAACCGGCGCAGCACCACTTCGAGCGTCCGGGACCAGGGCGGCACGAATCGGCACGGGCAACGCTCGACTCTGCACAGTCGGGCACGACACAACCCGCCGGCATTCGCCCCGGATCGGCGCCGCACAACTCGGCACACACCGAATCCGCGCGGCACGACTTCGCGCGGCACGGTACGGCGAGGCACGACTCCACCCGGCCCGGCACGACTCAGCCCGGCAACACTCAGCCCGCCGACACTCAGCGCGAACCAGCGCGGCACGACTCAGCGCTGTCGGCATCCGCGAAGCTCGACTCCCCGCATTCGGGCTCGGCGAAGCCCGTCACCACGCACCCCGAGCCGACGCCGCACGTCGCCACGCATTCCGAGCCGGCGCGGCACGACGCCACGCATTCCGAATCGGCCCGGCACAACGCCCCGTATGCCGAAACGGCGCAGCACGACGCCATCCATTCTGGATCGGCGCGGCACGACGCCACGCATGCCGAAACGGCGCAGCGCGACTTCCCGCAGGCCGACTCGTCGCGCCTCGACTCGGCACGAGACGGCTCCACGCCGAGCGGCTCGGCGCAGCCGGCGTCTTCGCAGCCCTACGCGACTGGTTCGGAACCGGTGGCGGCCTTCGGGCGGCCCGCTCCGGCCGTGTCGGAATCCGGCTCGGAGGACTTGGGCGAAGAGGGAGGCTCGAACGCCTCCGACGCGCTTCACGATGGGGATGTCGGCGACGGAACGCTGGAGAGCGACTCGGAAGATCGCGGCGACCACGCGCCGTCGGCCCGGTTCCGTGTTGAGGGCGTGCACTTCGACGCCGAGGCCATCGAGGTCGAGCTCGTCGAATTCGAGCTGGTCGATGAGGAGCCCGTCGTCGTGCGGCCCGCGGGCGCGATCGATGACGACATCGTGGACGCCGAGCTCATCGACGACACGCCGGGTGATGTGGTTGCCGCTCTCGAAGGCCCGTCGGCTTCGCCTGCCCTTGCCGCTGAGCCCTTCGTCGCCGAAGGCTCCGGCCAGGCTTCCGGTCCGGACGCGACCGGGCAGGTTTCGGCGCCGGATGAGGGGCTGCCGGGCGACGATGTCGCGACAGCCGTCCACACCGGCGAGCGGACGGCCACGGTCCAGGCCGGCGCCATCGACGAGCCTGACGCCGAGAACGGACCGCCGGGTGAAGTCCACAGCGGAGCACCCGAGGCGCACAGCCAGCTAACCGAGGTCCACAGACGAGCAGCCGGAGCGCACAGCCGGGCAACCGAAGTCGGTACTGCCGGTCGCGACCCCGGCTCGGAGGATTCCGACGGCCCGGTGGCGGCTGCTCCTGGAACGGCCACGGAGGAAGCCGGCCACGAGGCTGTGACCTCGTCCGAAATGGACACTGCCGCGACAGACTCGTCGTCTGCCTCGGGACAGGCTGTGACGTCCCCCGGAATGGCTACTGCCGCGACAGGTTCATCGTCCGCCGCCGGGCAGGAGGCTGTGCCGCCTGCCGAAATGGCTGCTGCCGCGGCAAGTTCGTCGGCTGCCGCGGGAACGGACTTGACGAGCGAGGCGGCTCCGACCGCTGAAGCAGGCGCCGAAACCGGCCCCGAGGCGACGGACCACACGGTCACGGCCTCCGCGCCAATCCCGGACACGGATTCCGAGACAACCTCCACGGGGGACTCGGCAGACAACGCCGCCACGCGCTCGGCGGACGACGACGCCACCGCCACCCCGGGCACCGACCCCGCGACAACGGCCCCGTCCGACTTGGCAGACGACGCCGCCACGGGCCCGAGAAGCCCGGACGCGACAAGCCCTGAAACAGCGAACCCAGAGGCGGCGAACCCGGAAGCCGAGCCTGCCGCGGGAACCGCCACAAAGACGAGCCCGGAGGCGACAGACCCGGAGGCCGAGCCTGCGGCAACAACCGCCACAAGTTCGACGGACGCCCCGGTCGCGGCCTCCGAGGGCGGCGAACAGGATGACGTGACGGGCTCGGCTGAGGGCGGCTCGGCTGGGGGCGGTTCTCCGGCGTACGGGGAAACCGGGCGGCGCAGTGGCGAACCGATTCGGCAGAAGCGGGAGCAGCGGGCCGACCCGCGCAACCGGCGCACCGACCCGGAGCAGATCCTGGCCGCCTACCCGGTGACCTACGACCCGCGGACGCTGCGGGAGCAGATCGAGGACGACGAGCCGATGTGGGTGGTCATCGACCGGCTCACGGACAAACTCGAGTATGCCGAGCGGGACAGCGACCGGGCACGCCTGCTGAGTTTGCGGGCGGTGGCTTCGCGGCTGCTCGGGGATCTCGATCCGGCTCTGGAGGACGCGCGGGCGGCCCTGGTGCATGCGGAGGCGGCCGGGGAGCTGGTGCGGACGGCGACCGTACGTGCCCGGCTCGGGCATGTGCTTCAGTGGCGCGGTGAGTTCGCCGAGGCCGATCGCGTCTATGCCGAAGCCGGCTCGGCCGAGTTGCCCGCGCGGCTGCGGGCCGAGATCTCCGAGCTGGCCGGGCGGTCCGCGTTCGAGCAGGGGCGCTACCTGGAGGCCGTGAACCACCTGGAGAAGGCGCTCGACCTGCGCCGGGGCGCCGACCCGGACCTGGTCGAGCGGATCGAGCTGGCCCTCGACACGATCACCGGACGGGCCGCCGAGGGGTGGGGGCCCTATCCGCGCTCGTCCGAAGACATTCTGGGCAAGATGGAGACGCCCCGGCCCGCCCGGGACGAAAGCTCGGGGCTGTTCGGGTATCCGGGGCTGCTGCCGCCGCGGTACGCGCAGGCTCAGCCGTTCGCGGACGGAGTGGCCTGGGTTCGGCGGCCCGAGGCGCCGGCGTGGGAGCTGATCGACGAGTCGGGCGTGCTGTTCATCGACGCCTCCTCGGGGTATCGCGCGGCCGGGCGGTTCGCCGGTGGGCTGGCCTGGGTATCGCGGGACGACGCGGGCGGCTGGCATGCGATCGACAAGCAGAACCGGGTGATCGTGCCGGGCGGGTTCGACGACGCGCGGCCGTTCCACAACGGGCTGGCGCTGGTGCGGCGGGGCGGCTGGGGTGTCGTCGACGAGCATTCCCGGGTTGTCGTGCAGCCGAACTATCAGGCTTTCGCGACGATGCTCGCCTCGGGCGAGCCGGTGGACGGTTTCACCGAGGAGGGACTGGCGGTGGTCGACGCGGGCGAGGTGTACGGCGTGGTGGACCGCGAGGGCCACCTGCTGGTGCCGCCCGTGCACGCCGCCCTGCTGATCCACCCGGCCGCGTTCCTGATTGCCGACCGGTTCGGGCTGTGGGGTGCGCTCGACCGCAAGGGCGAGTCGCTGGTCGAGCTGAAGTACCGGGATCGCGCCGACGTGCTCGACGAGATCGAAAAGTTGATCAAGGACACCCGGCCCGTACTCTGAAAGTTCTTCGAGCTGGGCCTAGGGTCGGGGTATGGAGTTTCGTCATCTTGGCCGTTCCGGCCTGCTGATCAGCGAGATCGCGTACGGCAACTGGATCACCCACGGTTCCCAGGTCGAGGAGGAGGCCGCCGTCGCGTGCGTGCGCGCCGCCCTCGACGTGGGCATCACGACGTTCGACACGGCCGACGCGTACGCCGGCGGTCGCGCCGAGGAGGTGCTGGGCCGCGCGCTCAAGGGCGAGCGCCGCGCCGGCCTCGAGATCTTCACCAAGGTCTTCTGGCCGACCGGGCCCGGCCCGAACGACCGCAGCCTGTCGCGCAAGCACATCATGGAGTCGATCGACGCGTCGCTGGGCCGGCTCCAGACCGACTACGTCGACCTCTACCAGGCCCACCGCTACGACTACTCGACCCCGCTCGAGGAGACCATGCAGGCGTTCGCCGACGTCGTGCGTTCGGGCAAGGCGCTCTACATCGGCGTCTCGGAGTGGACCGCGTCCGAGATCCGGGCCGGCTGGGAAATGGCCCAGGACCTGAAGATCCCGTTCGTCTCGAACCAGCCGCAGTACTCCGCGCTGTGGCGGGTCATCGAGGCCGAGGTGGTGCCGACCTCGATCGAGCTGGGGATCGGCCAGGTCGTCTTCTCGCCGATCGCTCAGGGCGTGCTGACCGGCAAGTACGAGGTGGGCAAGCAGCCGCCGGCGGGCTCGCGGGCCACCGACGAGAAGTCGGGCGCCAACTTCATCTCGCGGCTCATGCGCGACGAGGTGCTGGAGGCCGTGGCCCAGCTCAAGCCGATCGCCGACCAGGCCGGGCTGAGCCTGGCCCAGCTGGCCGTGGCCTGGGTGCTGCAGAACCAGAACGTCTCGGCCGCCATCATCGGCGCGTCCCGCCCCGAGCAGGTGCGGGACAACGCCGCGGCGTCGGGCAAGAAGCTCGACGCCGATGTGATGAAGGCGATCGACGCCGCCCTCGACCCGGTGGCCGAGCGTGACCCGGCCAAGACCCAGTCGCCGGCCCGTCGTCCCTAGCCACGGAACTTGCCATACCCGGTGATCGCCGCTGGTGAGATGGCACTCGGTTTTCCGACGGCCGCGGGGTTTGCGGACGGCGGAAAATCGCGTGCCATCTCACCAGCTAAAAGGGCGATCACCAGCGGAGCGAAGCGGAGCCGGCAGGCTCAGTTCCAGAACCGCATCAGTTCGAGGCCGACCTGGATCAGGACCTGGGAGACGCCCAGCTTGTCGGTGATCCAGAAGACCACGTCGTAGAAGTAGTCGCCGACCCGCGTCTGCCACAGCAGCAGGAACAACAGGATGAAGCCGTACGGCGCGAAGAGGTTCCACGCGCGCTGATAGGCCGGGCTCATCCACGGCGCGAGGATGCTGCCGCCGTCGAGGCCGGGAATCGGCAGCAGGTTGAGGATGGTCGCCGTCACCTGCAGGAAGGCCAGCGCGGCCAGCGCCGCCCAGAATTCCAGGTGGTCGCCGGAGCCGCCCGCGACGAACTGACCGCCGACCAGGTCGAGCGTGGGCCCGACACCGATCAGGAACGGCAGCGCGAGGACCAGGGCCAGGATCAGGTTGGTGAGCGGACCGGCCGCGCTGATCAGCGAGTCCTTGACCTTGCTGCGGATGTAGCGGTGGTCGACCCAGACGGCGCCGCCGGGCAGGCCGATGCCGCCCAGGATCACCACCACCACGGGCAGGACGATCGACAGCAGCGGGCTCGTGTACTTCAGCGGGTTCAGCTTGAGGTAGCCGCGTTCGGCCACCGTGTGGTCGCCCGAGAAGTAGCCGATCAGCGCGTGCGCGTACTCGTGCAGGCAGAGCGACACCAGCCAGCCCGCGACGATGAACAGGAACACGTCGACCCGGACGTTGCCGAAACCGACCCAGGTCATCCAGCCGCTGACAACGAAGACGGCCACGATGCCCACGAAGACCGGGCTGGGCACGAACGCGTGGCGCGGTGTCCTCGTGTGGACCGGATCGTCGTAGGTCACGTCACTCCGCCGGCAGCAGGCTCATCGGGTATTCCACCCGGTCGTCCTCGACCAGCACCACCTTGGCCACGCCGGCCTCGGCCAGCCCGCGCCACTCCTGGCCGATCCACGACTCCGCGTCGGCCTGGCTGCTGAACGTCTCGGCCGGCCCGGCCACCGGCTGACCGTCGACGTTCTCGTAGCGCCAACTCCACGGCATGCGCCGCCCCCTTCACGTCCTCGGTCGGTGTCCTCCACCCTACGGCGTCACGCTGTGCGCCCCGGCCTTAAGGTACGGGGCATGTCCGATGATCGGTGGCACACGGTCCTGGTGCTCGGCGGGATCCGGTCCGGCAAGTCCGCATTCGCCGAGTCCCTGCTGGCCGGCGCTCCGTCCGTGCGCTATGTGGCGACCGCGGCCGGCGGCGAGGACGACCCGGAGTGGCTGGCCCGGATCGAGGAACATCAGCGCCGCCGGCCGCAGTCGTGGTCGACGGAGGAGACGGCGGCCGACCCGGCCCGGCTGACCGAGTTGCTGAGCGAGGCCAAGCCCGACGACACGCTGCTCGTGGACGACCTGGGCGGCTGGGTGACGGCCCTGCTCGACCCGGCCCGGCAGCCCAACAACGACGAGGCCGACGTGGCCGCGCTGGCCGCCGCCGTGCGTGCCTGCACGGCGCGGGTGGTTCTGGTGAGCCCCGAGGTGGGTCTGTCGCTGGTGCCGACCACGCCGGTCGGGCGGGCCTTCGCCGACGCGCTGGGCACGACGAACCAGGCCCTGGCCGACGCCTGCGACCGGGTGGCGCTCGTCGTCGCCGGCCGCCCGGTGTGGCTGAAGGGCTCCTCCGACGAAACAGCCGTCGCGGAACCGGCAGCGGCCACGCAGGCGGATGCCGGCGCAGCGGTGGAATCGGACGCGGCCATCGTGAGCCCGGCCGTCGCGCCGGCCACCACCGCGCAGCCGCAACTGGTCAGCCCGGTGGCAGCTGAGGCCGCGGCGGCCACCCCGGTAGCCGGCGTGCTCAACGAGCCCACCATGATCCTGCCCCTGGTCGCCTCGGCGGTCGTCTTCGAGCCCGGCATGGACCTGCCCATGCCCGACGGCGACGCCGGCCCCGACGCCCGCGACCGCCTGCCCTCCCTCGACTTCCCCGGCATCGGGCTGGGCCGCCTGGCCGAGGCCGTCACCTTCGCCGCCGCCACCCAGGCCACCGTCACCCCGCAGCCGTGGAGCTCCCCTCGCGTCCTGCTGCTCTCGGGCCGCCACTCGGGCGGCGCCGCGGCCGGCGACGACGTGGCCGACGTCGAGCGCCGCGTCGCCCAGGTCGAGAACGGCGAGGGCGTGCTGAGCCGCCTCGCCGGCACGGCCGGGGCCGACATCGCCGTGCTGCGCACTCCCGAGGCCACCCCGATGGAGGACATGGCCGCGGCGTCCCTGGAGGACGTCGACCGCGCCCTGCAGCAGGGCTGGCTGCTGGCCGACGCCGCCGCCGAGGCCGGCCGGGATCTGCTCGTCATCGCGTCGATCGGCGTCGGCACCGACGCGGTCGCGGCTGCCATCTCCGCCGCCACCACGGGCGCCGAGGCCGTTGCGGTGCTTCCCCGCGTGCTGCTGCCCGGCGGCGTCTACGACGACGAGTCGTGGATGGAGCGGGCCGCCGCCGTGCGGGACGCGCTGCACCGCATCCGCCGGGAACCGCGCGGCGCCAAGGACATCCTGCGCGAGCTGGGCGGCCAGGACGTCGCGGTGGCGACCGGCGCGCTGCTCGGCGCCGCGGCCCGGCGACTGCCGGTCGTGCTCGACGGGCCGGTCGGGATAGCGGCCGGGCTGATCGCGCGCGATCTGGGCGGTCAGATCCGGCACTGGACGCTGCTGGCCGACGCCGGCGACCTCGAGCTCGTGCGCCAGGGCGGCGATGTGCTCGGCCTGACCCCCGTACTCGACCTGGGTCTGGGTCTGGGTGAAGGCGCGAACGCGCTGGCCGCGCTGCCGCTGTTGCGCACGGCCGTGGGTCTGGCGTCGTCGATCGGTGTGCATCCGGCGCTGGAGCCGGAGGACGACGCCGACTTCGCCGAGCCCGAGCCGGACGGTCCGGGACCGGCGACCACCCACCCGGAGTGAGCCTCGGTGCGGGTCTGCGGCTCTCGGTGACCACGCTGACGGTTCTGCCGGTCCGGGCCGGGCGCGTCGACCGCACGGCGGCCGCCGTGGCCATGAGTGTGGCGCCGGCTGTCGGCGCCCTGCTCGGCCTGTTGCTGGCAGCGTTGCTGGGGCTGCTGCGCGAGGCGCACGCTCCGGCCCTGGTCGCGGGGGGCGTGACGGTCGCCGCGGCGGCTCTGTTGACCCGGGGCATGCACCTCGACGGGCTGGCCGACACGATCGACGCGCTGGGCTCCTACCGCCGGGGCGACGCCGCCCTGGACATCATGAAAAAGTCTGACATCGGCCCGTTCGGCGTGGCCGCGATTGCGCTCACGCTGCTGATGCAGGCTTCCGCACTGGCTGTCGTGCCGCTCGCTGCGGTCGTCGTGGCGTTCGCGGCCGGCCGGGTCGCCATTCCGCTGGCCTGCCGCCGAGGCATTCCCGCTGCCCGCCCCGAAGGGCTGGGCGCGCTCGTGGCGGGCACTGTGCCGACGCCTGTGGCCGTTCTGGGCGCGGCGCTGGTCACGGCGGCGGCGATTGCCGCGACCCCGGGCCGCTCCTGGCAGGGGCCGGTCGCCGTCGCGATCTCACTCACCGTCGTGGTGCTGCTGGTGCGCCATTGCGTACGGCGTTTCGGCGGCATCACCGGCGACGTGCTGGGCGCAGCCGTGGAGGTGACCACCACGCTCGCGCTCGTCGGCCTTTCGCTCGGCTGAAGGCGAAGACAAAGGCAAAGGCCAACCAGCCCTGCCCCGCCCTACCAAGGGGGCGGGCCCAAACTACGCCGCCCGCAAGCCGAGAACGGGGTTGTCCACAGGCTGCGGGCGGTGATGTGAGAGACAGTTTTCAGCGCACCGAGGTCTTCACGAACGGCGGCTTGACCACGCGGGCCTCGGCGCGGCGGCCGCGAATGTCGATCTCGACCAGGTCGCCGTCGGCCACGGCGGCCGCCGTGTCGAGCAGGGCCAGCGCGATGCCGATCTTGCGGGTGGGCGAGAACGTGCCGCTCGTGGTCTCGCCGATGAGCTGGTCACCGGCGTACACCCGCATGTGACCGCGCGGGATGCCGCGCCCGGTCAGCTCGAGCCCGCGCAGGGTGCGCCGCGGCCCGGCCGCCTTCTCGGCCAGCAGAGCGTCGCGCCCCCAGAAGGCGGGCTTGTTCCAGCCGACCGCCCAGCCGGAACGCGCCTGCACCGGGGTGATCTCGAGGGTCAGCTCCTGGCCGTGCAGCGGATAGCCCATCTCGGTGCGCAGCGTGTCGCGCGCGCCCAGGCCGCACGGGCGCACCCCAGCGGCGATCAGCTGGTCCCACACCTCGACGGCCGACGACCAGGGCACGACCAGCTCGTAGCCGTGCTCGCCGGTGTAGCCGGTGCGGCACACGATCAGGTGACCGGCGGACGAGAACGACATGTAGTCGTGCCCGGTGGGCAGGCCCAGTTTCGCGAGCACCTCGGCCGACTGCGGCCCCTGCACGGCCAGGACAGCGAACTCGTGGTGCTCGTCGGTGACCGTGATGCCGGCCGGGGCGGCGGCGGTCAGCAGCCGTACGACCGAAGCCGTGTTCGCCGCGTTCGGGATGAGGAAGACCTCGTCGTCCGCGATGACGTACGCGATCAGGTCGTCGACCACACCGCCGTCCTCGGCGCAGCACAGGGTGTATTGCGCCTGGCCGGGGCCGATGCGGCCGAGGTCGTTGCTGAGGCAGGCGTTGACGAAGGCGGCGGCGCCGGCTCCCCGTACGCGCGCCTTGCCGAGATGAGAGACGTCGAACACGCCCGCCGCCTCACGGACCGCCGTGTGCTCCTTGATGACACCGCCACCCGCGTACTCGAGGGGCATCTCCCACCCCCCGAAACCGGCGAACTTCGCGCCCAGTGCCACGTGGCGTTCGTGCAGGGGGGAGTGGGAAAGAGCGTCGGCAGACATGAGAGTCAACTTACCCGTGACCTCGCGCTTGGTTAGAGTCGCGGGGAACCCTCCCCCGGCGTCACCGCGCCGGGGCCCACCGAACCAGCCGGCGCGCCCATGAGGCGCCTGGCTCATCAGTCCGCGGAGTGCCCGAGTGACCCAGCCCAGCCTCAGCCTGGTCGACACCGACCCGGCCGAATTGGCCGTCGACGCCATCGTCATCGGCCTGCACAGCCAGCCTGACGAGGGCGGCGCCCTGCTGCCGGCGGCCGGCGCCGAGAGCATCGCCGCCGCGTTCGACGGCAGGCTGACCTCGACGCTGGCGCTGCTCGGCGCGAGCGGCGCGCCGGGCGAGGTGACCAAGCTGGCCACTCTCGGCACGATCTCGGCGCCGCTGGTGGTCGCGGTCGGCCTCGGCGACGAGCCCACCGGTTCGGCGCCCAGCCCCGAGACGTTGCGCCGGGGCACCGGTGCCGCTGTGCGCGCGCTGGCCGGCAGCAACACGGTCGCGCTTGCCCTGCCGCTGCCCGACGACGAGGACGCGCCGGGCGTGCTCCGCGCCATCCTCGAGGGCGCGCTGCTGGGGTCGTACCGGTTCGCCGGCTACAAGACCAAGCCGCAGCCGAACCGCCGCGAGCCGGTGGCCGCGCTGCAGGTGCACGTGCCCGACGCGAACGACGCCTCGGCCGCGGCCGAGGTGACCCGGGCCGAGGCCGTCGCCCGCGCCGTGCGGCTGACCCGCGACTGGGTCAACACCCCGCCCAACGTGCTGCGCCCGCCGGAGTTCGCCGACGCTGTGGTGGCCGCGGCCGCGGGCACCGGCCTCGAGGTCGAGGTGCTCGACTTCGACGAGCTCAAGGCCGGCGGCTACGGCGGCATCGTGGCCGTGGGCCAGGGTTCCGAGGCGCCGCCGCGCCTGGTCAAGCTGACCTACACCCCCGAGGGCGTCGAGTCGCCGAAGCGGGTCGCGCTGGTCGGCAAGGGCATCACGTTCGACACCGGCGGCATCAGCATCAAGCCGGCCGCCGGCATGTGGGAGATGAAGTCCGACATGGCCGGCGCCGCCGCGGTCGGCGCGACCATGCTCGCCGTCGCCGCGCTCAAGCCCCGCGTCGCGGTCAGCGCCTACCTGGCGATGGCCGAGAACATGCCGTCCGGGACGGCGTACCGGCCGGGCGACGTCATCACGATGTTCAACGGCAAGCGGGTCGAGGTCTACAACACCGACGCCGAGGGCCGCATGGTGCTGGCCGACGCGATCGCCCGCGCCTGCGCCGACGGCACCGACTACGTGTTCGAGACTTCGACGCTGACCGGCGGTCAGGTCATCGCGCTCGGCAAGCGCATCGCGGGCCTGATGGGCTCGGACGAGGCGGTCGAGCTGGTGCGGGCGGCGGGCGACCGGGTCGGCGAGCCGGCCTGGCCGATGCCGCTGCCGGACGAGGTGCGCAAGGGCATGGAGTCCGACATCGCCGACATCTCCCAGACCAACTCCAATCTGGACCGGGCCGGGCACATGCTGCAGGGCGGAGTCTTTCTGCGGGAGTTCGTGGCCGAGGGTGTCGAGTGGGCGCACATCGACATCGCGGGCCCGAGCTATCACACCGGCGAGCCGAGCGGATATTGGAGCAAGGGCGGAACGGGCGTCCCGATTCGTACCCTGTTGTCCGTGATCGACCAGTTAGGCTGATTATTTCCGGTTCCGGGCGCACGGCGCCCGGAACCGTGTCAGTTTTCCTGGGCGGGACGCCGCTTCCGGCGCTCGTTGTAATCGCGCATCCGTTGCGGGTAGCCGAGCAACGCCACGTCGTAGATGGGAACGCTGAGCTGATGGGCCCACCGTCGCGCGATCTCGGGCGTCTCGGTGCGGCGCCGCGTCCATTCGCCGTCGTGGGCCACGAGCAGCACCGTCGTCTCGGTCACCGACGTACGGGGCTCGATGAACGCCTCGACCCCGCGCCGGGTGCGCACGAACTCTGCGAGATACTCGAGATCGGCACGGTCGACCGACCGACCGGCCGCTCGTTGCGGCTCCCGGCGGCGCCGAAACCAGGCCACTACCCGCTCCTCACGTTCAATTGCGGCAAGAGTACGTCGAGCGGGCCCGTGCGTGGGGAACCTGACTGCATCGATCGGTTCGCCAAGTGACAAGATGGCCTGGACATACTGTGACCGTTTCCATTGTGTGACCCGCATGGCAACGACGCGAACACTGGAGTCAACGTGAGCCAGCCGAACGGCGGAACCTTCGACATCGTCATCCTCGGCGCCGGCAGCGGCGGCTACGCGGCCGCTCTGCGTGCGGCCGAGCTCAACCTCTCCGTCGCGCTGATCGACAAGGCCGAGCTGGGCGGCACCTGCCTGCACCGCGGCTGCATCCCGACCAAGGCGCTGCTGCACGCGGCCGAGATCGCCGACCAGACTCGCGAGAGCGAGCAGTTCGGTGTCAAGGCCGACCTCGTCGGCATCGACATGGCGGGTGTCAACGCGTACAAGGACGGCGTGGTCGCGCGCCTCTACAAAGGCCTGCAGGGCCTGCTCAAGCAAGACAAGATCACGCTGGTGCAGGGCGCCGGCAAGCTGGTCGGCAAGGACACGGTCGAGGTCGACGGCAAGCGCTACACCGGGCGCAACGTCATCCTGGCGACCGGCTCGTACTCCCGCTCGCTGCCCGGCCTCGAGGTCGACGGCAAGCGCGTCATCACGAGCGAGCACGCCCTCAAGCTCGACCGCGTGCCGTCCTCCGCGATCGTGCTGGGCGGCGGCGTCATCGGCGTCGAGTTCGCCAGCGTCTGGAAGTCGTTCGGCGCCGACGTCACCATCCTCGAGGCCCTCCCCCGCCTGGTCGCGGCCGAGGACGAGGAGATCTCCAAGACGGTCGAGCGCGCCTTCCGCAAGCGCAAGATCAACTTTAAGGTCGGCAAGCCGTTCGAGAAGGTGGAGCACACCGACAACGGCGTGCGCGCGACCATCGCCGGCGGCGAGACCGTCGAGGCCGAGGTGCTGCTGGTCGCGGTCGGCCGCGGCCCGACGACGGCCGACCTGGGCTACGAGCAGCAGGGCGTCACGCTCGACCGGGGCTTCGTCATCACCAACGAGCGGCTGCACACCGGCGTCGGCAACATCTACGCCGTGGGCGACATCGTCCCCGGCCTGCAGCTCGCGCACCGCGGTTTCCAGCAGGGCATCTTCGTGGCCGAAGAGATCGCCGGGCTCAAGCCGGCCCCGATCGACGAGGCGGGCATCCCCCGGGTCACCTACTCCGACCCCGAGATCGCCTCGGTCGGCCTGACCGAGACCAAGGCCAAGGAGCAGTACGGCGCCGACAAGGTCTCGACGTACAACTACAACCTCGGCGGCAACGGCAAGAGCCAGATCCTCAAGACCGCCGGTTTCGTCAAGCTGGTCCGGCTCAACGACGGGCCGGTGCTGGGTGTCCACATGGTCGGCGCGCGCATGGGCGAACTGGTCGGCGAGGCTCAGCTGATCTACAACTGGGAGGCGTTCCCGGAAGAGGTCGCTCAGCTCGTCCACGCCCACCCGACGCAGAACGAGGCGCTCGGCGAGGCGTTCCTGGCCCTGTCCGGCAAGCCCCTGCACGCACACAGCTGATCCCCGTTCACAGCGGTTAAGGAGTTCTGAGACATGCCGGTATCGGTCACCATGCCGCGACTGGGTGAGAGCGTCACCGAGGGCACCGTCACTCGCTGGCTCAAGCAGGAGGGCGAGCGGGTGGAGGCCGACGAGCCGCTGCTCGAGGTCTCCACCGACAAGGTCGACACGGAGATCCCGTCGCCCGCCGCGGGTGTGCTCACCCGCATCGTCGTCGGCGAGGACGAGACGGCCGATGTCGGCAGCGAGCTCGCGGTCATCGCCGGCGAGGGCGAGGACGCCGGCTCGGCCGAGCCGGCGCCTGCCGCTCCGGCCCAGCAGCAGCAGGAACAGGAGCCGGAGCCCGAGCCGGCCGCGCTCAACACCCCGTCGACCGAGAAGCCGGTCGAGCAGGAGGCTCCGGCGCCGCAGACCGCCGCACCCACCGGCGGCGGCGAGGGCACCGCGGTGAAGATGCCGGCGCTCGGCGA
This sequence comes from Paractinoplanes polyasparticus, assembly GCF_019710575.1. GTDB lineage: Bacteria > Actinomycetota > Actinomycetes > Mycobacteriales > Micromonosporaceae > Actinoplanes > Actinoplanes polyasparticus. The sequence goes on from NZ_JAHWFK010000008.1 coordinate 239,172, forward strand.
GAGCGTCACCGAGGGCACCGTCACCCGGTGGCTCAAGCAGGTCGGCGACGCCATCGAGGTCGACGAGCCGCTGCTCGAGGTCTCCACCGACAAGGTCGACACCGAGATCCCCTCGCCGGTCGCGGGCACCCTGCTCGAGATCAAGGTGCAGGAGGACGAGACGGCCGACGTCGGCGCCGACCTGGCGATCATCGGCGCCGAGGGCGCGGCTCCCGCGCCGGCCGAAGAGAAGCCGGCTCCGGCCCCGCAGCAGGCCGCGCCCCCGAAGCAGGAGACCGCCCCGGAACCGAAGCAGGAAGCCGCTCCGGCTCCGAAGATCGACTCGGCTCCGGCGCCGACGTTCGAGCCGAACGGCGGGTCGTACGCCGACCCGGCTCCCGAGGCCGAGACGGCCAAGGACCCGGTCGCGGCCGAGCGTGCCGCCGAACCGCCTGCGCCGTCCCAGCCGCGGGTCGAGACCGCGAACCCGAACGGCGCCGGCGACGCCGGTTACGTGACGCCGCTGGTGCGCAAGCTCGCCACCGAGAAGGGCGTCGACCTTTCGGCCCTGACCGGCACCGGCGTCGGCGGCCGCATCCGCAAGCAGGACGTCATCGACGCCGCCGAGAAGGCCGCGGCGGCCAAGGCGGCGCCCGCGCCGCAGCAGCAGGCCGCCCCGGCGGCAGCCAAGCCCGCGGCCGCCAAGCCGGCGCCGAGCCCGCTGCGTGGCCGCACCGAGAAGCTGACCCGCACCCGCGCGACGATCGCCCGTCGCATGGTCGAGTCGCTGCAGGTCTCGGCCCAGCTCACCACGGTCGTCGAGGTCGACGTCACCAAGATCGCCCAGCTGCGGAACAAGGCCAAGGCCGACTTCCTGGCCAAGAACGGTGTGAAGCTCAGCTACCTGCCGTTCTTCGCGCTGGCCGCGGTCGAGGCGCTGCGCCAGCACCCGGTGGTCAACTCGTCGATCGATCAGGAGGCCGGCACGGTCACCTACCACGACGCCGAGCACCTGGGCATGGCCGTGGACACCCCGAAGGGCCTGATCGTTCCGGTGATCAAGGACGCCGGCGACCTCAACCTGGCCGGCCTGGCCAAGCGGATCGCCGACGTCGCCGACCGCACCCGGAACAACAAGATCGGCCCCGACGAGATCTCGGGCGGCACGTTCACGCTGACCAACACGGGCAGCCGGGGCGCGCTCTTCGACACGCCGATCATCAACCAGCCGCAGGTCGGCATCCTCGGCACCGGCGCGGTGGTCAAGCGGGCCGTGGTTATCGACGACCCCAACCTGGGCGAGATCATCGTGCCGCGGTCGATGGTCTACCTCGCGCTCAGCTACGACCACCGGATCGTGGACGGCGCCGACGCCGCCCGCTTCCTGGTCACGCTGAAGGACCGCCTCGAGGGCGGCCACTTCGAGGGTGACCTCGGGCTCGCGTAACAAAGCAGCACCGAGAGAGCGCGCCGGTTCGCCGGCGCGCTTTCTTCGTTTTGAACAGGTTCACTTCAGGGCATGATGGGGACATGCGGATCCTGATCTCGGGCGCGTCCGGTTTCCTCGGCGGCAACCTCGTCGAGCGCCTGCGCGGCCACGGCCACGAGGTGACCAAGCTGGTGCGGCGGCCCGCGCGGAGCGCCGACGAGGCGACCTGGCAGCCCGCGCAGGGCCAGATCGACCCGCAGGTGGTCGCCGCGGCCGACACGGTGATCAACCTCTCCGGCGCCAACGTCGGCGGCAAGCGCTGGACCGCCGGCTACAAGAGCGAACTGCGCTCGAGCCGGGTCGACACCACCGGCACGCTGGCCCGGGCCATCCGCAAGCTGCCCGAGGCCGACCGCCCGCGCACGCTGCTGCAGGCCTCCGCCGTCGGCTGGTACGGCGAGACCGGCGACACGCCCGCCACCGAGGAGGCGTCGGCCGGCACGACGTTCCTGGCCGACCTGTGCCGCGTCTGGGAGGCCGCCGCCCGCCCGGCCGAGGACGCCGGCGTCCGGGTCGTGCTGCTGCGCACCGGCCTCACCCTCGACAGCCTGCTCAAGCCCCTGCTGCCGCTGTTCAAGCTGGGCGGCGGGGCCAAGCTGGGCGGCGGCCGGCAGTGGATGCCGTGGGTCAGCCTGCCCGACTGGCTGGGCGCGGCCGACTTCCTGCTCGAGCGCGAGGACATCTCAGGCCCGGTCAACATCGTCGGTCGCGAGCAGATCACCAACGCCCAGTTCACCAAGGCGGTCGCGGCCGCCGTGCACCGCCCGGCGCTGCTGAGCGTGCCCGGCCCGGCGTTGCACGTGGTGCTGGGCGAACTCGCCGGCGAATCCCTGCGGAGCGCACGGGTCGTGCCGGCGGTGCTGGAACGGGCCGGCTTCCGGTGGGCCTACCCGACGATCGAGGGCGCCGTGCAGGCCACAGTGAACCCGGAACCGGCGGCGTCGCGCTGAGCAGCGGCGCAGGCTTGCTAACCTGCGCGTGATGTCCGTCGCCGTTCCCACCTCCACGTCCTCGTCAGATCAGCCGGCACCCCCCGACGCCCCCCGGGCGACGCGGCAGTGGCGGTTCCATCTGTTCGTCGCGCTCATGGCCCTGGCCCTGGGCGGCTACGTCGTGAGCCGGCTCTGGCGCGACCCGTTCCAGCACGCGGTCGCCGAGAACGTGGGTGACCAGGCGTTCTTCGAGTGGGTGCTGTCGTACGGCGTACACCTGCTGCACCACGGCGGCGACCCCTTCTTCACCGACCTGATGAACGTGCCGGACGGCGTCAACCTGGCCGCCAACACCTCGATCACGGTCTACGCGATCCTGTTCGCGCCGCTCACCATGCTGGCCGGCCCTCAGGTCACGTTCCTGGCGGTCCTCACGCTCAACCTCGCGGGTTCGGCGTACGCCTGGTTCCTGTTCCTCAGCCGCTTCGTCACCGCCAACCGGGCGGCGGCCGCGCTGGCCGGCTTCTTCTGTGGCTTCGCGCCGGGCTTCGTCGCCCACGCGAACGGCCACCTCAACTGGACCTCGGGCTGGATCGCGCCGCTGGTGCTGTGGCGGCTGCTCAAGATGCGCGACACCGCCCACTGGCTGCGCAACGGGTTGATCCTGGGAGTGACGCTGGCCGTCGGTTTCTCGATCGCGGCCGAGGGGCTGTTCTTCACGGCGCTGGCCGGCGGGGTCTTCGTGATCGCGTGGTCGCTGTCCCCGATCAACCGGGCCGAAGCGCGGGCTGCGCTGCCGAAGTTCGCCGCCGGGCTGGGTGTCACCGCCGTGGTGGCCGGCGCCCTGTTGGCGTACCCGCTGTACATGCATTTCGCCGGGCCGCAGACCTTCAAGGGCACCGGCTTCAACCAGCGGCACTACTCCGAGGACCTGCTCTCCTTCTTCGCCTTCAGCGACCGCTCGCTGGCGAGCTGGGCCGGGCTGGGCAACGACCTCGCGGCGAACAAGACCGAGGAGACGAGCTTCTTCGGCCTGCCCCTGCTGGTGCTGCTCGCCGTCTCCCTGGTGATGCTGTGGCGCAGCGCGGACGACCGGCGGCGGGCGACCCTGCGGGCCCTGATGACCGTCGGCGGGCTGTTCTTCCTGATCTCGCTCGGCCCCCGCCTGCGGGTGGCCGACACCGAGACCGACATCCCGCTTCTGTACGCGCTGCTGCAGCACGTGCCGCTGTTCGACGCGGCACTGCCGGCCCGCTACGCCCTCGTCCTGGTGGGAGTGTTCGGGGTGATCCTCGCCATGGCCACCGACCGCGCGTTCGGCGCGGGCGCTCCGCAGCCGTGGTTCGCGATGGGCCTCGTGGTCGCGCTCGTGCCGATCTTCCCGGTGCCGCTGCACTACCGGGAGCGGGCGCCCGAGCCGCGGTTCATCGCCGACGGCACGTGGGAGAGGTACGTCGGCGACGGCGGGGTGATCAGCGCGCTGCCGTTCGCCATCAACGTGGCCGCCGACGGGCAGCGCTGGCAGGCGTACACGATGGCTCGGGCCGGCAAGGAGTTCCGCATCCCCGACGGCTACTTCCTCGGTCCCGACGCCGAGGGCCCCGAGGGCAAGGGCCGCATCGGCGCCCTGCCACGGGCCACCGACTGGCTGTTCCTGCGGGCTGCCCTCTACGGCTACCTCGCCGATCTGGACAACGCCGACCGGGCCACGGCGCGCGCCGACTTCCAGCGCTGGGGCGTCGAGGCGCTGTTCCTGCCCGACGTGATCACCGGACCCGAGGGGCCGCTGTTCCGCTCGGCGGTCGAGATCACCGCGACCGATCTGCTCGGTCCGCCCGAGCGCGTGGACGACGTGCTGGTGTGGCGCATCCGTCCCGGAGTGGATCCGGCCGACCGCTGACAAGGGGACTACCGTGGGACGCGTGACAACTTCCACGCTCACCGTCCTGCGGCCCGGCCTGGTCGACTATCGCGAGGCCTGGGACGAGCAGCGGCGCCTGCACGAGGCCGTGGCCGACGGCACCCGGCCCGACACAGTCCTGTTGCTGGAACACCCCAGCGTGCTCACCGCCGGCAAGCGCACCGAGCCCGCCGACCTGCCGATCGACGGCACCCCGGTGGTCGAGGTCGACCGCGGCGGCAAAATCACCTGGCACGGCCCCGGGCAGCTGGTCGGCTACCCGATCCTCAAGCTGGCCGACCCGATCGACGTGGTGGCCTACGTCCGCCGCACCGAGCAGATGCTGATCGACGTCTGCGCCGAGTTCGGCGTGACGGCCGCCCGCAGCGACATCAAGGGCCGCAGCGGCGCCTGGGTCCTGGCCGACGAGCGCGGCCCCGACCGCAAGATCGCCGCGATCGGCATCCGGGTCGCCCGCGGCGTGACGCAGCACGGTTTCGCCATCAACTGCGACTGCGACCTGGCCAACTTCGACCGCTTCACCCCGTGCGGCATCCGCGACGCGGGCGTGACGTCACTCTCGGCCGAACTGGGCCGCGACGTGACAGTGGCCGAGGTGCTGCCGGTCGTCGAGAAGCACCTCACTACCCTGCTCTGATGGCTCTCTATCGAGACCCGGCCGACAAGCGGGTCTTCGTCCCCAAGCGCGGCGGCGGGGTGTCCCTGAATTTCGGGCACCCCATCGCCTGGGTGATCCTCGTCTGCACCACGATCATCCCGTTCGTCATCGTCGTCGGCATGACCATCGCGGTGCTCGCCTGATGCCCGCCTTGCTGACCGCGGTGACCTACGAGGCACAGGATCCGGATCGGGCGGCGCGTTTCTGGGCCGCCCTGTTGGGCCTTCGTCCGGCCGACGACGCCCGGGTCGCTCTGCGGTTCGTTCCGGGACGCGGCGGCGCGCTCGGCCACAACCGCATCCACCTGCACCTGACCAGCAGCGATCTCGACGACCAGCAGCGTACGGTGGCCCGGGCGATCGAGCTCGGCGCCCACCACCTCGACGTCGGGCAGCGCCCCGAGGAGGGCCACATCGTGCTGGCCGACCCGGCGGGCTACGAGTTCGACGTGATCGAGCCCGGCAACTCGTACCTGGCCGGAACCGGCTTCCTGGGCGAGTACGCGTGCGACGGCACTCGCGAGGTGGGCCTGTTCTGGAGCGAGGCGCTGGGCTGGCCGCTGGTCTGGGACTCCGACGAGGAGACCGCGATCCAGTCCCCCCGGGGCGGCACGAAGGTCGCGTGGGGCGGGCCGCCGGTGGCGCCGAACGAGCGGCCGAACCGTCAGCGCTTCGAACTCGTCCCGGTCGAGGCCGACCAGCAGGCCGAGGTCGACCGGCTGATCGCGCTCGGCGCCACCCGGCTCGGTCCCGGCGACGACGGCACGGTCCACCTGGCCGACCCGGACGGCAACGAGTTCAGCGTCCGAGCCGCCACACCGTGAACTTGACGTCGGGCGTCTCGCAGCCCAGGTAGGGCCCGGCGGCACTGCACGCGCTCGGCAGCACCAGCGGCAGGACGCCGCGCAGGCGCCCGTCGGCCAGTCCGATCACCGACGTCCGGCCCGGTTCGGGGAAGAGCAGCAGCCCGCCGACCGGCCCCGAGCGTCCCAGTTCCCGTTCGACCCGGCCGGTCTCGAGGTCGACCACGGCCGAACGGCCGCTCTCCTCGAGCAGCACGCCGTTCTCACCCATGCCGGTCCAGGTGGGGCTCGTCCACCGGACCGACCCGTCGGCCGGGTCGATCACCGTCAGCCCCGCGGAGCCGAACGCGCACAGCAGGCCCGGGCCGCACGGGATCACCCCGTACGGCGAGTTGGTGGCCGTGATCCACTCGCGGGACAGCCCGTCGCGCGAGAACGCGGCGAGGTAGCTTCCGCCGAAGACGACCAGCCGGTCACCCACGAGCCGGGCGGCCGGATTCGGCCGGCCGAGGTCGCGGCGGGGCGTGAGCTCGGCACCGTTCGCGGCGTCGACCACGGTGGCGCCGCCCGCCCCGTCAAGAATCACCGCGAACGCCTCGTCGGCCGAGTAGTTGAAGGCCGGGCGTGACCAGAGGACCCGCCCGGTGCGCAGGTCACGCATCTGCAGGATGTGCTTCTCGACATCCCACGCGGCGACCCGCCCGCCGATCACGTCGACCGCCAGCGTGTCGCGCAACCGCCAGCGCAGCGCGCCCGTGCGGGCGTCGAGAAACGTCACCTCGGCGGTTTCGCTCACATCGACGATCAACGTGTCTTCCCCGGCTGCCGTCAACCGCTGCCCGGGCTTCGTCCGCGAACTCCACCGCGGGCAGCCGGCGCACAGCGGCAGGGCCTCGACGTGCCCGTCGGTGCGGACGGTGTAATACGCCTCATCGGTCAGCAGGCTGGTCAGCGATCCCTGCCCGTCGACGGAGAGGACCTCGGTGATGCCGGCCGCCCGATCGGGGGCAGCCGCTCCGCCCGTCAGGGCCAGCACGAATGCGGCCACCGCCACGGCCCAGTAGCGGGCCGGTCGCCGGGGCTTGGCCGGGATCGCGCTCGCGGGCCGCACGACATCGAGATCGATCACCACGGACCGGACTCTACGCCCGGCGTACCCGCCAGACGCGGAACCGGGCGTCGACCGTCCGGCAGGCGAACAGGTCAGCGGCGGCGATGCACGCGGCCTCCGCGACCTTCGGGACCTCGCCCAGCACCCGTCCGTCGGCGATCCCGCGGACCAGGGTGCGTTCGCCGCCGCCGTCGGCGAACTGCAGGCCGTTGACCACATCGCCGGCGCCCAGCTCGGCCTCGACGCGCCCGGTGGCGAGGTCGACCCGCGCCGCCCGGCCGGCCTCGTCCAGCAGGGTCCGGCCGTCGTCGGCCAGGCTTCGCCACCGCCCGCTGGTCCAGCGCACCGCGCCGGTCGCCGGGTCGAGGACGGCCAGCTCGCCGGCCGAGAACGCGCAGATCCGGCCACCGCACCCGACGATGGCGGCCGGGCTGGGGATCGGCGTCCGCCACAGTGGGGCCAGGTCGGCCAGGCGGTAGGCGCCGACGGACGTCGTTCCCGCCGTGACCAGGTTCTCGCCGATCAACCGGACGGGGGCGAACGGGGACGGGTAGTCGAGGCTCCACTCGACGTCCAGCCGCCCCGAGCGGGCGACCACCCGGCCGTCGGCCGCCGACAGCACCGTCGCCCGGCGCCGCACGTCGAAGACGACCACGTGCCGTTGCGGCTGGTCGACGGCGAAGGCCCGCGCCGGGTGCGACCAGAGCACTCGTCCCGTGGCCACGTCGCGTACCCGCAGGAGCCCGGGCGGCACCCAGTCCGTGACAGCGGCGCCGAGAGGTTGCACCGACGAGTACTGGCCGGCCCGCCACCGCACGTGGCCGGTGCGGGCGTCCAGGAGGGTGGTCTCCCCGCCATCGCCGGACTCGCTGACCAGCACCGTGCCCGACCGGTCGAGCCACAGGCCCGCGCCCGGCCCGGCCACCTTGGTGATCCACTCGGGGCCACCGGGCGCGATGGGGCGCGCCCAGATGTCGGCCGACTGATCCTCCGACGTGCCGTGCTGGGTGAAGACGGCCGTCCGGGTGAGCAGGCCGGCCGTGATCCCCCGGCCGTCGCCCTCGAACACGGGCGTGATCCCGGCGGCGTGCGAGGGCGGCGCCGATGCTGCGACCAGCGCGAGCACCAGCGCCGCCACGACGAGCACGCCGGACCTCGTACGCCGCTCACCCCGCCGGGTGCGACGGGCGGGAGCGACGTCGAGGTCGATCGTCATCGCTACGGGGCGACCCGGTTGAGGTCTCTCGGGAAGGCGGTCACCTCACGCACGTTAGCCGTCCCGGTCAGGCGGGCGACGAACCGTTCGAGCCCGATCGCCCACCCGCCGTGCGGTGGCATCCCGTAGCGGAAGCCGTCGAGATATCCCGCGTACGGTTCCAGCGGCTCCCCGGCGCGGGCGAGCGCCTCCACATAGTCCTCGTAGCGGTGCAGGCGTTGCCCGCCGGTCACGATCTCCAGCCCACGGAACAGCAGGTCGAAGCCGTTCGAGTACGCCGGGTCGGCCGGGTCCGGATGCGTGTAGAACGGCCGCTTGCGCATCGGATAGCCGGTCACGTACAGGAACTCGGAACCGTGCTCACGCAGTGCCCACTCCCCCAGCGCTCGTTCGTGGGCCGGCGCCAGGTCGGGCTCGTCGGCGGGCGCCCCGGCGATCCGCAGCGCCTCGCTGAAGTGCACGGCGGGGATCTCCGACGGCACCCGCGGCGTCGCCAGCCGGGCGCGCGCGGTGATGGTGGCCATCATGACGGTGAGCGTCCGCGTGAGGGCGGCCATCACATCGCGGTGGTCCTGGATGAAACCCAGCTCGGCGTCCAGGGAGGTGTACTGCGACAGGTGACGCGCGGTGTCACTGGGCTCGGCGCGGAAGACCGGGCCGACCTCGAAGACCCGCTCGAACACGCCGACCATCAGCTGCTTGTAGAACTGCGGCGACTGCGCCAGATACGCCGTACGCCCGAAGTAGTCGAGCCGGAAGACGTTGGCCCCGGACTCGGTGGCCGACGCGACGATCTTCGGCGTCTGGATCTCGACGAACCGCTGCTCGGTCAGCGCGGCCCGGAAGCCGGCTGTCGCCGCCGCGGCCACGCGCAGGGCCGCCCGGCGCTCCGGGTGCCGCAGGGCCAGGGCGGCGTGGTCGAGCTGGGCCGGCAGACCGGCGCCGATCGCCGGGCGGTGCAGCTCGAAGGGCAACGGCGCGGTGACGGCGGAGAGCACCCGGATCTTCGGCGCGGTCAGCTCGACCCCGCCCGGCGCCTGCTCGTTGGCGGTGACCGTCGCCACCACCTCGACGACGCTCTCCTCGGCGAGCTCCTCGAGCTGGGCGCGGGTACCGGGTTCGGTCACGACGACCTGGCTGAGTCCCTCGGCGTCGCGGAGGATCAGGAAGGCCACCGACTTGAGCAGTCGGCGGCGGTGGATCCAGCCCGCGATCGTCACCGTCGCGTCGACGTGTGCGCGGAGCTGGGTCGAGAGGATGCGTTGCATGGCGGTTGACCTCCTTGAAAGCTGCAACGCGGCCCCAGGGAGGCGTGGGCGAGCGGGATCCTCGCGGTGCCACCACACCTTCGCGCCCTGACGGGCGCCTCTTTGTGTTGCTGCGGCTCAGGAGTGTCTTCACGCCCCGGCGCCCGGGCCACCTTCACAGCGATCGGTGGCTCTCTCGGCCGGCCTTCCGGGGGCTACTCGGTTCCCTCACTGCCGTGGGCGGGACGTTAACACCAGGCGTACACGCCGCGAAAGAGAATTTAACCGGTTCATATGAGCGCCGTCACACCTCGTGTCACGTGAGCCTCGTCGCCCCTGTCTTGGCGGAATCCTATTCAGGCGTAATCTCGGGGCTGTGACTATTGCTCCCGAGGGCCGCCGCATGCTGCGCATCGAAGCGCGCAACGCCGAAACTCCCATCGAGCGGAAGCCTCCGTGGATCAAGGTCAAAGCGAAGATGGGTCCGGAATACACCCAGATGCGCGGCCTGGTGCAAAAGGAAGGCCTGCACACGGTCTGCCAGGAGGCCGGCTGTCCCAACATCTACGAATGCTGGGAAGACCGCGAGGCCACCTTCCTCATCGGCGGCGACCAGTGCACCCGGCGCTGTGACTTCTGCCAGATCGACACCGGCAAGCCGGCCGAGTTCGACGCCGACGAGCCCCGCCGCGTCGGCGAGTCCGTGGCGACGATGGGCCTGAAGTACGCGACCGTGACCGGCGTGGCCCGTGACGACCTGCCCGACGGCGGCGCCTGGCTCTACGCCGAGACGGTCCGCCAGATCCACAAGCTCCAGCCCGGCTGCGGTGTCGAGCTGCTGATTCCCGACTTCAACGCCGAGCCGGCCCAGCTGGCCGAGGTCTTCGGCGCCCAGCCCGAGGTGCTGGCCCACAACGTCGAGACGGTGCCGCGCATCTTCAAGCGCATCCGCCCCGGCTTCCGCTACGAGCGCTCGCTCGACGTCATCACCCAGGCCCGCGCGGCCGACCTGGTGACCAAGAGCAACCTCATCCTCGGCATGGGCGAGGAACGGGCCGAGATCTCCCAGGCGCTGCGCGACCTGCACAACGCCGGCTGCGAGCTGATCACCATCACGCAATACCTGCGGCCGACCCCGCGGCACCACCCGGTCGAGCGCTGGGTCAAGCCCGAAGAGTTCGTCGAGCTGCGCGAAGAGGCCGAGCAGATCGGGTTCGCGGGCGTGATGAGCGGCCCGCTGGTCCGGTCGTCCTACCGGGCCGGGCGTCTCTACAAGCAGGCCCTCGAGGCCCGCGGCTGACCTGATCCTCCCGATGCCCCGGCCCTTCCCGGCCGGGGCATCGTTGTCTTCCCCTCGCGTCCGTCAGTGCGCTTCGCCTCAGAAAGCCGGATATCAGCCGATTCTGTGAGTATGCGCTGGCTGAGGCTCCTGCTCGCCGCGGCGACGCCGGCGGTCGTGTTCAGCGCCCCCCTCGCCGCCTCGGCCGCTGACACCTGCGTCTCCGCCTCGTCGGCAACCTTCCGCCACACGTTCAACGGCGACTCCGGCAAGGCGACCGTCACCGCCGTCCGTCCGCTCTGCGCCGGTCAGACCCAGTCGTTCGGCCTGGCCTCGTACACCGAGGGCAGCGGGGGCCAGTTCACGTACGCCACCGACCGCGCCACCATCACGTCGAGGGCCCGCACGGTCCGGCTCGACGTCGTGGTGCCGCCCTGCCGCACCCAGGTCACCGCGATCACCGGCACCGGCCTGCTCGACGAGGTCACCAGCGGCGGCAACCCGTACGGCGCGTCCACCCTGGGCGCCCCGGGCAACCGCTCCACCGGCACGCCGGCGCACTACCGGGGCGGCTCGACCGACTGCGCCCCCGAGCCCACGGTCGCCTTCACCAGCGCGTGCGACGGCTCCTACCGGGCCACGCTGGCCAACGCCGCCTCCGCCAACGTCAGCGCCGCGTTCCTCATCGGCGGCCGACTGACCCGATTGGCCCCCGGCCGCTCCACCACTGTGCGCGGCCCTCGCCAGGGCTCTCTGACGATCAGGGTCAACACCTTCACCACGTACGTCGGAAGCTGGCGCCCGCCCACGGCAGGCTGCACCTCCGTACCGGCCCCCGCCCCCGCGACGAACCCCGCCCCCGCCCCCACCCAGCCGTCGGCCGTCGCCGCTCCGCCCGCCCCGGCGCCGCCCTCCCCCGCCGCGACTGCCACGCCCGCCACCGACAATGCCCCCGCGATGTACTACCCGGCCCCCACCACAGCGGTCCCGGAGGTTCAGGCCGCCCGCCCCGGCATGAGCCCTGGCAGCATGTTCGCCGTGGCGTTCGGCCTGCTCCTGATCGGCGGCGGCGGCTACTTCCTGGTCCGCGTGATCCGCTCCCTCCGCGATCCCTCCTGATTTCGTGGCGTGGTCCAACTACAGCGCGAACGCCGTCGCTTCCCTGCCATCCTGCGAGGCCTCCGGCGGCCCGAAATCGGGTTGGTCACTCGGGCGATCGGCTCTACGGTCGCGCCATGGGCCTTCTCGATGAGCAGCGCGCCTACTATCAGGCACGAGCCGGCGAGTACGACGAGTGGTGGTACCGCCAGGGCCGCTACGCGCTGCAACCCGACGAGGAACGCCGTTGGTTCGCTGACGTGGCCTCCGCCGAGCAGGCCCTGGACGCCTTCGCCCCGGCCGGCGACGTGCTCGAGTACGCCTGCGGCACCGGCCTCTGGACCCGCCGCCTGGCCCGGCACGCCACGTCGGTTCTGGCCGTCGACGCCTCCCCCGCCGTCATCACCCTGAACCAGGCCCGGAACCTGGGCGCCCACGTGCGTTACCACCAGGCCGACATCTTCGCCTGGACGCCCCCGCCGGCCGCGTACGACGTGGTCTTCTTCAGCTACTGGCTGTCCCACGTGCCGGCCGACCTTTTCGCCGCGTTCTGGGCCCAGGTGGCTTCCGCGCTGCGCCCCGGCGGCCGCGTCTTCCTGATCGACAGCCACCACACCGCCGAACTGCCCGGCCACGTGCAGCAGCGCACCCTCAACGAGGCCGCGAGTTCCGGGTGGTCAAGCGCTTCTGGCAGCCCGCCGACCTGTCCGCCGCCGTGGCGCCGCTCGGCTGGCGCCTGACGGCACAGACAACCCCGAACGGCCACATCCTCCACGCCACCGCGAACCGTTTTCATTCAGTCGTGGCGCCGCCGTCGGATCACGGCAGGTAGCGCACCTCGCGGAACGCCGGGCTGGGCCCTTCGAGCAGGCGCTGCCGCTGGTGGCGCAGATGCAGATCGAAGAACGCGAGGGGGTACGCCTGCTGGATGCGTACCGCCCGGTCGGGGCGCAGGGTGCCGATCCAGGACAGCAGGATCTCCTTGCTCCACCCGACCGCCGCGCCGATCTGCGGCAGCAGAAACTGATAGTCGTCGTAGGCGTTGTGGACCGCGCCGCAGGCCCGAACGTTGAGCTTCCAACCGGTCAGGCGCGACCAGAGCTGCGCGACCGGCGCCGTGTCCCGGCCGTAGTCCGCCGTCATCAGCATGAACGGCCGGTCGAGATCGGTGGCGATGACCGGCTCCATCGGGGCGTCCAGGCTCAACCCCGCCCGTACGCGCGAATCCATGCTCATGACCAGCGCCGTCGCGGTCCCGCCCTTCGAGGTGCCGAACATACCGATGCGCCCCGGATCGGGCGCGCCGGCCAGCCCCGCCGGCAGCGTACGGCCGTCAGCGTCGGGGTTCCGGCCCGCCGCGAGACGACCGATGCAATCCAGCACGTACGGAATGTCGTCAGCGAAGTCGGGAGCACCCAGCGACGGTTCGTCGACCGGAGAAAGCCGCCGCCCGTCAGGAAACTCGACGAACGCGTCGTACGTGTGGTCCACAGTGACCACCAGGTATCCGTGACTGGCGAGTTCCTGAACCACAATCGTGGTGTCAGCGCGCTGGTCGTGCGCCAAGGGCGAGTACACAACGACCGGCAACCGCCCACCGGACCGCTGCACCGGCGCACCCACGTGCCCAGCCGTGATCGGCGGCCCGCCCACCGAGCCGGCCGGAATCCCGTTGAACTCCAGCAGGGCACGCAGGAGCGGATCGGACAACCAGACGCTCCGCGGGTACCGAGTGACGTCGCGGGCCGGATACCAGACGCTGACCATCAGTTCGCGGTAGCGACCCGGCCCCGCCACCGGATCCGGCCGCGACCGATCGACCAGCCGCAATGCCACCGACCCGATCGGATGCGGACCGGTCGGCGCGGGCAGAACCATGCGCGGTGCGCCCGGAGCCGCTTCCGTTGGACCGGCAACCGCAGCCGCTTCCGCGCGCCCCGCGAGGCCGAGAGGCAAGGCGAGCCCGGCGGCCAACGCACCGGTGATGAGATCACGGCGTGACAGATGAGTGCCGATCGGCGGTGTACGGGTCATAGCGCCTCCTGCTGTTTTGGCGTGGCGCATACCGGGGCCGCACGGATCGCCGCGCTCCCGGATGCGGGACGGTTTTCGGTCGGGATGTGTCGCTGACGCGGAATCACCATCACGGGCCAACGGGATCGACGGCGGCGCCGACATGTATGGCTCGTGCCGGCGAGGGCTTGAAGAACCTGCTCAAATGCGTCCGACGGCGGGCGGGAGGGGTCCCGATCGTGCCTATTGGTGGTTTCGACGGACGCCACGAGCTGGTTTGCCGATCGTCCGGCCGGCGGACCAGCCGAGCCGGAGGCGTCGCACTTCTCATCGGACACGCGCCTGCCGACGGCAGCGGTGGCCGCCGTGTCCAACAACCTCGGACGGCGGCGCGGACAGGCCGCATAGGTTCCACTGGCGCCGACGGTGGTGAAGCCGGTGCACGTAGCCCTTCTCCTCCTCGATCAGACGGGCGGCCCCAGCACGCACAGGTGCTCGGCGATGTTCCGGACGATCAGCTCCAACATCGGACAGCAATCGCCGCGGCTCGCCACCGCCGGACACCAAATCAGCTGCCATACCAATAGGTTTCCACAACAAACCTATTGGCGCTAGTGCCGTTTGTCGGTGACTCACTCCACTTCCTAGGCAGCCCGGTCCCAGGCTGCTCGGCTCTGAGGACAACTCAGCTCTAAGGCTGCTCGGCTCTGAGGCAATCGGCTCCTTGACCGCCCGGCTCCTTGACCCAGCACCTGGGCCGCCAGCACCTTGACCGCCCGGCACCCCAGCCGCCCGGCACCCCAGCCGCCCGGCACCCCAGCCGCCCGGCACCCCAGCCGCCCGGCACCTGGCCGCCCGGTTCCTAGGCTCTTGGGCTGCTCGGCTTCGGGCCGCTCATCTTCGGGCCGCTCGGCTCCCAGGCAGCCCGGCACTACGCTTTCGGCTCCCGAGCAGCGCGGCTCCTAGGTTTTCGGCTCCAGGGCAGCCCGGTTATGCATCGGGTGCCTCACTCGTCTATCAGCAAGGCGCGTCCTCGCACAGCTCGACCGACGTCGCTGGACTGCACACCTGGACGACTGACTCGGCGGGATCGGTGCGCCGTAAGGAGTGAACAGCCCCTGCCTGCGGTTCGCCACCGAGGCCGGCCCAGCACTCCTCACCCCGTCGGTCGGAGTCGATAATGGCCAACCCGGCGCCCGTGCCCGAACGCTGAGCGGCCGACCGCCGAGCGTGGCAGGCGACCACCGCAGCCAGACCTAACGCAGCCAGTCGCCCAGCACGACAGCGACCGTCCCAACCACAGACATGCCCCAGCCAGCCGCCCAGCACAACAGCGACCACCCCAGCCAGCCGCCCAGCACGACAGCGACCACCCCAGCCAGCCGTGTTGCCGTCAGTCGTCGAGCAGGCCCAGGCGACGGGCCACGGCGGCGGCCTCGCCACGGTTGGTGACCTCGAGCTTGGCGATGATGCGGGAGACGTGGACGCTCGCGGTCTTGGGTGAGATGTAGAGGTCGGCGGCTATGCGGCTGTTGGTGTGACCCTCGGCGACCAGGCGCAGGACCTCGCGTTCGCGACTGGTCAGCAGGTCGTCGCGCACAGCGGCCGGGGTCGACGGGCGGATGCCAAGGCGGCGCGACAAGACGTCGGCCGCCTCAACCAGCGGGGTCGCACCCAGCGCCGACGCCACCGCGACGGCCTCAGCGATCGACTCGGCCGGGTCAGAGCGAGAAGCGGCGGCCTCAGAACGAGAGGCGACCACAGAACCGGAAGCGGCCTCCGAACGAGACGCGACCTCCGATCGGGAAGCAGCTTCGTAACCAGCCCCGGCCTCAAAGCGGGAAGCGGCCTCGGAACCAGGCCCAGCCTCAAAGCGAGAAGCAGCCCCGGAACCAGGCCCAGCCTCAAAGCGAGAAGCAGCCTCAGAACTGGACCGGGCCTCAGAGTGAGGAACAGCATCGGAGCGGGAAGCTGCATCGCGGGCGGCAGCGGCGTCGGAGCGGTGGGTTGAGCGGGCTGCGGCCTGGGCCTCGGCCAGGTCGAGGAGGGCTCGGGCCAGTTCGTGGCGATGGCCGTCGTCGCGCCAGGCCTGGACGGCCTCGTGCCAGCGGGGTTCGCCGCCCTCGAGCAGGGCCCGGACCTCGGCCGCGAAGGCGAACTCGGCCGGGTGGCGGATCGGGAGGCGGGTGGCGGCTGCGGCTACCTCGGCGGCCAGCTCGGCGTCTGTGGCGCGGGTGGCGGCTCGGGCGGCGTGGGACAGGATCGACCAGCAGTAGCGCGGCAGGACCGTCAGCGACGGGTCGGCCAGGGCGGAGCGGGCGGCCTCGACGGCGGCGGCCGGGTCGGGGTCGTCGAGGGCGGCCAGCAGCCTCAGGTCGAGCGTGGCCAGGCGGCCCTCGTTGCTCAGGTAGGGGCGGCCCAGGAAGGCCAGCGACCGGTTGACCAGCGCTTGTGCGCCCTCGCGGCCGCGGGCCAGGCGGATGCGGGCGCGCAGGCGCAGCCAGGGCAGGGCCAGCGTCTCGGGCGGGTCGAGCCGGGCGGCTTCGGCCAGGCGGGCGTCGGCCTCGTCCCAGCGGCCCAGGGCGATCAGCGCCTCGGCGTGGTTGGCCAGCAGGAAGACGCCGGTGGTGCGGCTGACCCCGACCCGGCCCGCGCTGGGCAGGCCGTCGGCGGCGGCCGCGGCCGATTCCTCGTAGCGGCCCAGCTCGAACAGCGTGTCGGAGACGTTGATCAGGCCGCTGGTGAACGCGGGGAGGTCGCCGGCGGCGCGGGCTCGTTCGACCGCGTCGCGCATGACCGGTAGCACCTCGCCCGCGGGCACCCGGCCCGAGCAGGTGGACCCGAACGCCACCTCGGCCGTCACCAGGGCGGCGAGGTCGCCCTGGTCGGTGGCGTCGGCCATCGCGACGCGGGCGACCTCGGCCGCGCGGTCGGGGTCGAGGCCGGCCAGCTGGTGCGCCACGTCGGCCAGCAGGCGCACCCGGGTGGAGCCGCGCGGGGCCTTGCTGAGCAGGCGGAACGCCTCTTCGCACTCGGCCCGGCCGTCGGACTTGCCTGCCGTGCGCAGCAGTTTGGCCCGGCGCACGAGCAGGCGGCCGGCCCGCAGCGGTTCGGCCTCGGCGTCGAGGTCGGCCAGGGCGGCGCGGGTGAGGGTGAGCGCCCGCATGTGCTCGCCGGAGTCGATCGCGGCCAGGGCGGATTCTTCGAGCAGGTCCAGGTGGTCGAGGCCGAGCAGGGTCTGGGCGTCGGGCACGTCTTCCCACAGCTGGAGCACCCGGTCGAGCAGGCGCGCCTGTTCCCCGTACGCGAAACGCTGTTTGGCCTCGTCGGCCGCGATCTTGGCAGTGATGAGCGCGCGCGGATGGTCGCGGGCCGCGTGCCAGTGATGGGCGGTCTCGGCGGCGGCCCGGCCCATGGGGACCAGGTGGGGCTCGGCCTCGACGGCGCGGGCGTAGCGGGCGTGCAGCCGGGCGTGCTCGCCGGGCAGCAGGTCGTCGTGCACGGCCTCGCGCACCAGGGCGTGGCGGAACTCGAAGCCGCCCTCGGCGTCGACGACCGCGACGAGCTGGGCGGCCACGATGACCCGCAGCGCCGATTCGAGGGCCGCGTCGTCGAGCCCGGCCACGCGGGCCAGCAGCCCGTGGCCGAAGCGGGTGCCGCCCACGGCGGCCACCCGCAGCACCTGCTGGGCCGGCTCGGGCAGCTGGTCGACCCGGGAGAGCAGCAGGTCACGCAGGCTGGCGGGGATCTCGTTGAGGCCCGAGCCGGCGAACTGCTCGATGAAGAACGGGTTGCCCTGGGCGCGCTCGTTGATCGCGTCGACCACGCGCGCGTCGGGCTCGGCGCCGAGCAGGTGGGTGAGCATCTCGGCCGTGCCCTCGCGGTCGAGCCGGTCGAGTTCGAGGCGCAGCACGCCGCGTACCCGGTCGAGCTCGGCCAGGAACGCGCGCAGCGGATGGCCGCGATGCAGCTCGTCGGTGCGATAGGTGGTGATCAGCAGCAGCTGGGGCAGGCGGGCCGCCCGCACCAGGAAGGCGATGAGATCGCGGGTGGAACGGTCGGCCCAGTGCAGGTCTTCGATCACCAGGACCAGCGGACCCCGCCCGAACAGCGCGGCGACCGCCTCGAAGAGCAGGCCGCGGCGGGCGTCGCCCTCGAGCGGGGGCGGACCCAGCTCGGGCAGCAGACGGGCGAGTTCGCGCTCGTGACCGTCGAGCGCGCCGACGCCCTCGGCCCGCACCAGCTCGCGCAGCGCACCCGCGAACGGGGCGAAGGGCAGACCCTCTTCGCCCAGCTCGAGGCACTGGCCGGACAGCACACGCACGGGCTCGCCGGCCAGGCCGCGGGCGAATTCCTCGACCAGGCGGGTCTTGCCCACGCCGGCCTCGCCGCCGACCAGCACGGTCGACGGCTCGGCGTGGCGGGCCCGTTTCAGCGCATCGCGCAGGACAGCGAGGTCGGCCCCCCGGCCGACGAGCACCTCGCTGTGCGCATGCGCTGTCATGAGGTCGAGCATGCCATGGGGGTGCGACAGATTTTCCGCCGCGGAAACCGGCCCGGGCCCCCCGGACACCACGGCCGTCATGCGGCCACGGCGGCCCGGGCCGGCTGCTCCGCCCGCCTGCGGGGCCATCGCCCGAAGCGGCGGGACCGGCCGGCGCCGGCCTCCCGCACGCGGCGGGCGTCGGTGGCGCGGCGGCTCAGCTCAATGGCGCGCTGGTGGTGCAGGTCGAGCATGGTTCGGGGGTCGTTGTACGGGAACATCCCGTGTCCTTCCGTCGGAGTTCTTCTGGAAGGAACTCTTCGCCGGAAGGCACCCGCCGGGCATGGGGAACCTGCCTCATATTGGCGTCCGGCGCCTCCTTACCCATGGGGAGGACCACCGGTGCGTGGGTAAGGACCCGCCCCACTACACTTTCGAGTTATGGCAAAAGAGCAGGAGAAGGTGTCGTTCGGCACGCGCCTGAAGCAGATCGGTCAGGTGTTCTCGTTCACCGCGAAGCAGGACAAGTGGTTCGTCCCGCTGCTCCTCGCGGCCGTGCTGATCCCGCTCGCCCTGACTGTCGTCCTGGTAATCATGTTCGGCTGGATCTACCTGCCGATCGGCATCATGGTCACCCTGCTGGCCGCGGTCATCGTGCTCAACCTGCGCTCCAACGCCGCGATGATGAACGCGGCCGAGGGCCAGCCCGGCGCCGCCGCCTCCCTGATCGAGAACATGCGCGGTGACTGGCGGGTCCGTCCCGCGGCCGCCTCGACGACCCAGTTCGACATGGTGCACGTGGTGATCGGCCGCCCCGGCGTGAT
Organism: Paractinoplanes polyasparticus; assembly: GCF_019710575.1. GTDB lineage: Bacteria > Actinomycetota > Actinomycetes > Mycobacteriales > Micromonosporaceae > Actinoplanes > Actinoplanes polyasparticus. The sequence continues at coordinate 258,224 of NZ_JAHWFK010000008.1, forward strand.
CCTGCTGGCCGAGGGCAACGCGCAGCGCGTCCGCGGCCTGCTCGGGCAAGAGAAGCGCCGCCTGTCCAAGGTCATCGGCAACGCGCCGCTCTACGACTACGTGATCGGCTCCGACGAGGGCCAGCTCCCGGTCAGGAAGCTGCGCACGACGATGATGCGGCTGCCGCGCAACCTCACCGGCAAGGACGTCAACGCGCTCGACAAGCGCCTCGGCGCCCTGATGGCCCGCCCGCAGATGCCCAAGGGCGCCATCCCCAAGAACATGCGTCCCAACAAGGGGATCCGCCAGCAGCGCCCCCGCTGAGCGCGACCTAACTTCAAGGTCAGCGCTGGACCATGACCGAGCGGGCAGCGCGGTCGTGCAGGCCCCGGCCGTCGCCGTCGTTGATCACCGCGGGGATGACGACGGCCAGCAGCAGGGCTCGGAGGATCGCGCGGGGCAGGCCGATCGCGCCGCCGTCCACGATGGAGACGCAGCGGATGCGGGCCAGCGCCATGCCGAGAGTCTGCCCGAACAGGCCCACGAAGAACGCGTGCACCAGCACGAAGATGCCCAGCTGGGGCCAGGGGTTGGCGCGCAGGTCGTCGACGATCACGGCGGCCACCACGGTGGCGAGCGCCCAGTCGATCAGCAGGGCGCCGAACCGGCGGCCGAACGAGGCGTGGGTCACGCCGGACAGATCGAGCGCACCCCGCGTACCGGGCGGGGTCTTGCCTGCCGAAACCATGCAACCAGCGTAACCGCGTCCGTTTTCGCGATAGCCTCGCTGGGGTCGGCCCTGACCGTCGGCGGAGACCCACAGACTCCGTAACATGACGGAAACAATAGGGATACGCCCGGGCAACTCCCGCCCCATAGCGTCGCGACCAGCCCAGCCATGCGGCGGAAGAACGCCGCCCCGGTATCGAAATCCTGTACCAGGAGGACGTGTTGTTCGCCAACCCCGAGGAATTGCTGCGATACCTCAAGGACGAGGACGTCAAGTTCGTCGACGTACGGTTCTGTGACCTGCCCGGTGTGATGCAGCACTTCAACATGCCGGTCGAGTCGTTCGACGACAGCGTGGTGACCGACGGCCTCGCCTTCGACGGATCCTCGATCCGCGGGTTCCAGGCCATCCACGAGTCCGACATGATGCTGCTGCCGGACGTCACCACCGCCTTCGTCGACCCGTTCCGGATCCAGAAGACGCTGGCGCTGAACTTCTTCATCCACGACCCGTTCACCCGCGAGGCCTACTCGCGTGACCCGCGGAACGTGGCCAAGAAGGCGGAGACCTACCTGGCCTCCAGCGGCATCGCCGACACCGCGTTCTTCGGCGCCGAGGCCGAGTTCTACATCTTCGACTCGATCCGCCACTCCACCAGTGCCAACGAGGCGTTCTACCACATCGACTCGATCGAGGGCGCCTGGAACTCCGGCAAGGACGAAGAGGGCGGCAACAAGGGTTACAAGACCGCCTACAAGGGCGGCTACTTCCCGGTCGCCCCGCTCGACCACTACAGCGACCTGCGCGACGCCATGGTCCGCCGTCTGATCGACGTCGGCTTCACCGTCGAGCGCTCGCACCACGAGGTCGGCACCGCCGGCCAGGCCGAGATCAACTACAAGTTCTCGACCCTGCTGCACGCCGGCGACCAGATGCAGATGTTCAAGTACATCATCAAGAACACCGCCTGGGAGCACGGCAAGACCGCCACCTTCATGCCGAAGCCGCTGTTCGGCGACAACGGCTCGGGCATGCACACCCACCAGAGCCTGTGGCTGAACGGCGAGCCGCTGTTCTACGACGAGACCGGCTACGCCGGCCTGTCCGACACGGCCCGCTGGTACATCGGCGGCCTGCTGCACCACGCGCCCAGCCTGCTGGCCTTCACCAACCCGACGGTCAACTCGTACCGCCGCCTGGTTCCCGGCTACGAGGCCCCGGTCAACCTGGTCTACTCGCAGCGCAACCGCTCGGCCTGCACCCGCATCCCGGTGACGGGCAGCAACCCGAAGGCCAAGCGCGTCGAGTTCCGCGTGCCGGACCCGTCGAGCAACCCCTACCTGGCGTTCTCGGCCCAGATGATGGCCGGCCTCGACGGCATCAAGAACAAGATCGAGCCCCCGGCCCCGATCGACAAGGACCTGTACGACCTGCCCCCGGAGGAGTGGGGCAGCGTCAAGCAGGTGCCCGGCTCTCTCGACGCGGTCCTCAACAGCCTCGAGACGGACCACGAGTTCCTCACCGCCGGCGGCGTCTTCACCGACGACCTGATCAGCACCTGGATCGACTGGAAGCGCACCAACGAGATCGACCCGGTCCGCCTCCGCCCGACCCCGCACGAGTTCGAGATGTACTACAACGTCTGATCCCGCTCAGGGAAGAAACGGCGGTCACGATCGGCTTCGGCCGGGGTGGCCGCCGTTTCGCGTGCGGGGGCTCGTCGCGGACCCATGGACATCGATGAGCGGTGATATGAGCATGAGGTAGGCGTCCAGGGCGGCCGCGCCGGCCAGCATCGCGCGGCCGCGGGCCGCCAACCGCGCGTGCCAGTCGCTGAGCGCCGACTCCAGTGGCTCCACGCCGCCGGCCGTGCGCACCTGGGCGATGAGCGGGGCGATGCGTTCCAGCCGGTAGCCGCCTCGGCGGAGCTGGTGGACGAGTTGCGCGTCGCGGATGTCGGCCGGACCGTACACGCGATACCCCGTCCGGCGGTCGCGCCGCGGGTGGATCAGGCCGGCCCGCTCCCATTTGCGGAGCGTGGCCGGCCGGACGCCAAGCAGCCCGGCCAGCCGGCCGACGAACATGTCACCGCGTTCCACCGGCATGGGGGACAGGTCGCGAAGTGCGGCTTCGACGGCCCGCAGCGTACGGCGGTCGTCGAGCAGCTGGGCGTGGCTCTCGTCGATGCGCTGCAAAGCCTCGGCGGGCAGGTCCCGGTTGACTGCCTGCAAGATCAGCGAGGCCGTCCGGTGGCCGTGACCGGGGATCAGGGCGAGGAACGCGCGGAGCGCCTGCGCGTGACGTGGCGTGTAAGTGCGATAGCCGTACGGCGTGCGGCCGGCCGCCGGAAGGATGCCGGCCTCCTCGTAGTTCCGGATCGCCTGAGTCGACAAACCATGCGCCCGCGCCAGATCGACCGGTCGCAGCGTTTGAGGGTTCCGAGCCATTCACCCTCGCCCAATGCGCCGAAGTTTCAATGGACGGTTCAACGATACTGTTCAGAGGCATGACTTTCGCTGTCGAAGATGTGATGCGCCTGTTCCCGGCCCGGCCCCGCCTGCTGGCTCTGGGCGAGCCCACCCACGGCGACAACAACCTGCTCACGCTGCGCAACGTGCTGTGGAAGCATCTCGTCGAGTACGAGGGATACCGCACGATCGCCTTGGAGAGCGACTGCCTGCGGGCCCTCGCCGTCGACGACTACGTCACCACGGGCGCCGGCGACCTCGACGATGTGGTTCGGAACGGCTTCAGCCACGAGTGGGGCCATTTCCAGGGCAACCACGATCTCGTACGGTGGATGCGCTCGCACAACGACGGCCGCCCACCCGGGGAGCAGGTCCGTTTCGCCGGTTTCGACGGCCCGTTGGAGATCACCGCCGCCGCCAGTCCGCGCCCGGTCCTGACCGCTCTGGCCGAGAGCACCGGCAGCCACGCGCCGGACATGGACCGCCTGCTGGGCGACGACGAACGCTGGACCAACCCGGCCGCCATGATGGATCCGTCGCAGTCGGTGGGCCGCTCCCCCGAGGCCAAGGAACTGCGTCTGTTCGCCGATGACCTGGCGGCCCGCCTGGCCATGCAGCCGCACCAGGACGAACGCGCTCGCCTGTACGCCCGCACCGCCACCGGCCTGCTGCGCTACCACTACTGGATGGCCGACCCCTCCCCCGACCGCCTGGCCTGGTTGCTCGGCATCCGCGACTCGATGATGGCGGACAACCTGCGCGCCCTGGCCGACCGGGGTCCGACCTTCGCGTACGGGCACAACTCGCATCTGCAGCGCGGGAGAAGCAGCATGCGGATGGGCGGCCGGCCTCTTGAGTGGTGGGGCGCCGGGTCCTTGGTCGAGGCCGAACTGAGTACGGCCTACGCCTTCGTCGCCACCGCCGTCGGCACGATCCACGAGCACGGCGTGCCGGCCCCGCCCCCGGACACCGTCGAGGGCCACCTGTACGCGTTCGCGCAAGATCAGCTCGTGACAGAAGCCCGCGACCTGCCCGGGGCACGAAGGGAGTCCCCCTGGTACGGCTACGCGCCGCTCGACCCGGCCCGGCTCGCGGGCGTCGACGGAGTCGTGTTCGTCCGCGACGTCACACCCGTTGCCAGCGCGTCGGCTCGAACTAGCCCTCGGTAGGAAGGGCCCGGTCGTCGGTCATCAGGTTCCCCCGGTACCGCAGCACCACCACTCCACTCGACCCGACCGGCGTGGCGTCCATAAAGGTCAGCCGGGCCGGGTCGAACGGGCCCGCTGTCAGCGGGATGCCGTCGCCGGCCAGCACCGGGTTCAGCTTGATCACGTACTCGTCGATCTCGGAACGCACGGCGCCGGCGAAGGCGCCGCCGCCGCAGAGCCAGATGTCCCGGCCCGGGCGCTCCTTCAGCTTCCGCACATAGGGCAGGGCGTCCTCGGTCACCACGGTCACCGCCGGGTCGATCGCGGGGTCGAGGGTGCTCGAGAAGACGAACTGCTCAAGATGGGCGTACGGGCTGGTGATGCCGGCGTTCAGAGCCGGCTCGTACGTGCCGCGGCCCATCACGACGGTGTCGAAGACCTGGTTGGGCGCGGTGACCCCGAAGTGCTCGCGCAGCGCCGTCGGCAGTGTCTCGGGATAACGGGAGTTGATGTAGGCGTTCAGTTCTTCGTTGAGCGGGCCGAAGAACGCGAAGTCACCGTCCGGCGCGGCGATGAACCCGTCGACGGTGGAGGCCACGTAGTAGATGAGTTTTCGCATGCGGCCAAACTACAACAGCTGTAGTGGTTGAGCTAGTCTCTCCTCGTGGTCAGAAATCCGGAACGCCGCCGCCTGCTGGCCGACGCGGGCCTGCGCGTGCTGGCCGAGTCGGGCGCCCGCGGTCTCACCCACCGCGCGGTCGACACCGAGGCCGGCGTGCCCAGCGGCACGGCGTCCAACTATTTCCGCTCGCGCGACGCCCTGCTCGGCGCGCTCGGCGAACGCATCTTCGAACGATTCGCGCCCGACCCGGCTGTGGTCGAGCGGCTCGCCGGCCGCCCAGCCGGGCGCGAGCTGTTCATCGACTATCTGCGCTACATCCTGGAACGCACGACGGCCCACCCCGAGCTGACCCGGGCCCTCATCGAGCTGCGTCTGGAGGCCGCCCGCCGCCCCGGCCTGGCCGAGATCCTCGGCACGACCCTGCGCACCGGCTACCGCGAGGACGTCGCCTTCCACGCGACCACCGGCCTGCCCGGCGGCCCGCTCGAGATCGCCCTGCTCCGCTACGCCCTGGACGGCCTGCTCCTCGACATGCTGACCACCTCGATCGACGCCGGCGTGACCCCCGACGAAGCTCTGACCGCCTTCGTCGACCGCCTGGTCGGATAGCGTTCCGCGTCACCCAGCGACGTGCGACACAGTCGGGAACCCGCAGGTCAAGGGGCATGGAGCTAGCACACAGCTTTTTCGGCAGGGAATTCACAGCGGACGCATAGAGGCTGGCGGCATGACCTGGAAAGGGGCGGCGGCATGACGCTCACCGGCCTGCCGCTCCTCGCGCTGACCGTCGCGGCGACCGTTGCCGCCGGCGCCGCCACCGTGTGGTCGTGGCCGCGCGGCGGCCGGCTGCGCCCGGTGAGCCGCACCGCGGGCGTGCTGCTGGTCGAGGTCCTCGTCGTGCTCACCGCCGGCCTGGCCGTCAACCGGCACGAGCAGTTCTATCCGTCCTGGCAGGCGTTGCGCGGCGACACCGGTACGGTCGCGGTCGCCGACCACCTGCGGGCGGGCTCGCTCGACGCCCGTATGCACTCCAGCCGCTTCCCGTGGCGCCCGCCCGAGCTGACCGCGTGGCACCTGACCGGCCCGCCCACCGTGGCCCTCCCGCGCGACTACCGGGCCCGGCCCGACGTGACCTTCCCCGTGGTCCTGGTGCTCACCGCGCCGGGCGAGCATGCCCGGCACACGCCGGAGGCGGTGACCGTGACGCTGACACCCACCGCGACCACCACCGCCGCCGCGTTGCGCAGCCTGCCCACCGCGCTCGGCCACGATCTGCGGGTCGCGGCCGCGGGCTGGGACGTCGTGGGCGCCGGCCCCCTCCCCGCCGCCTTCGTGGCCGCCGAGCCGCCCGGGTTCGCGGTGCTCAACCAGCCGACCGGCGACCTGCCGCCCGCCCTCGCCGCCCCGCTGAGACTCCCGTCGAACGGCAGGCCGACATGAGCACCGTGCTGACACTCGCCGCCGTCCCGGCCACGGCCGCGCTGCTCGCTGCGGGATGGAACAGGGTGCGGACGATCGGTCGTTCCGCCCTCGTCGTGCTGGCCCTGTTGAGCGTCGTCGCTGCCGTGGCCGTGCAGGTCAACCGGCTGACCGAGGCCTATCCGACCGAGGCGGTCGCCGCGACGACGGCCGCCGGCAGCAGCGGCAGCGAGATGCTGAGCGTCACGGTCCGCGGGCCGGCCAGCGGCCTCTCGATGCCGATGTTCGTCTACCTGCCCGCCGCCTATCGCAGCGGCGGCGGCCATTTTCCGGTGATCGAGGCGCTGCACGGCTATCCCGGCACACCCCTGACGTGGTTGCGCAAGCTGAACGTGCAGTCCTCTCTGGACCGTGAGACAGCGGCCGGACGCATCGCCCCCACCGTCGTGCTGTTCCCCTATCAGACGCCCGAGCGCCTGCTCGACACCGAGTGCACCAACCTGCACGACGGCCCGCAGACCGAGACGTTCCTGACGGTCGACGTGCCCGCCTACGCCGCTACCCATTTCCGCGTACGCACCGATCGCGCCGCCTGGGGTCTCACCGGCTATTCGGCGGGCGCCTTCTGCGCGATCAACCTTTCGCTACGACACCCCCAGCAGTACGCGGCAGCTGCGAGCCTGTCCGGCTATGCCGAGCCGGGCATCAACGTCGGCGACGGCTCACAGAACACCACAAACAACCCAGCGTGGCGGCTACGCCACCTCCCCCAGCCGGCGATCGCGTTGTGGCTGGGCTGGGCGGCCGACGACAAGGAATCAGCCCACGACTCCCGCCGGCTGGCCGCCGAGATCCACCGCCCACTGGCCTCGACCACCGCAGTGGTGGCACACGGCGGCCACAGCAGCGCAGTCTGGCGCCAGATGGAAGCCCCGGCCTTCGACTGGCTCTCCGCCCACCTGGCCCGCCCTCTGCCATGACCCCCGGCCCACACGCTCCCGCCTGCCCCCTGCCGGCGCCCAGCGGAACTCAGTTGTCGCAGGCTCTGCCGGCATTGGACAGCTGCCACTTCCCGACGGCCGGCGGAAAGCGGTTGTCGCAGATATGGACAGCGGACGCGTTCCGACGGCCGGCGAAAGACGGTTGTCGCAGGCATCGGAGCAGCGGCCACGTGCCGCCGGAAAACCGACACCACGGCGCCTGTCTGCGCCACTCATGGGGCCTGCCGTGAACAGCTCCCACCGGCCGGCGACGCAGGAGCGGAACCCGATCGCCTACCTGCGGCGCCTGACCGCGCTGCTGGTGGTCCTGATGGTTAGCGGCTGCGCGAGCGCGCCGACCCGGCACACGTCGTCGCCGCCCAGCGTCGTCACCCTCGGGGACTCGGTTGCGGCGGGCGCGGCGTGCGGGTGCGATCCGTTTCCCGCGCTCTATGCCCGGGCCCAGCACGCCACGGACGTCGATCTGGCGCGCGGCGGCGCCACGGCGGCCGACGTGCGGGCCGGCCTCGGCGACATGCGGGACGACCTGTCGTCGGCCGCCGAGGTGGTCATCATGATCGGCGCGAACGACATGGCCGATGTCTTCGGGCAGCCGTCGCGCTACGCCTCGGTCGCTGCCGGCGTCGAAAACGATGTGGCCGCCACGATTACCGCGATCCGGCAACTCCACCAGGTTCCGGTGATCGTGCTCGGCTACTGGAATGTGGTTCAGGATGGTCAGGTGGGCGCGGCCGCGTACGGCACCGACGGTGTCCGCGACGCGGCCCGAGCCACCAGCCTCGTCAACCAGGCGTTACAGGAAGCGGCCGCAAAAACGGGCGCCGACTATCTCTCCACCGCAGCGGCCTTCCACGGCGACGACGGCGGCCGCGACCCGACCGGCCTGCTGTCCCCGGACGGCGATCATCCCAACGCGGCCGGGCAGGCAGCGATCGCGGCACTCATCCCACCGCTACAAGGCTCACTGCCGTGAAGAACGCCGGCGTGAAGACCGCCGCCGCGAAGAACACGCCGGGCAGGCAGCGATCCAGGCCTCAACTCCGCCACACGAGTCAACGCCGGGAAGAGCGGCGCCGGGCTGGCTACCGTGGAGGGACCATGGACAGCCACCGCACGGCGTTGGAGCGGCTCCGCGAGCAGGCCGAGGGCGAGATCGCGGCCCTCGACGCCGACCTGCACGCGCTCTTCGAGGCGTCCCGCGCCGACAACGCCGACGACGAGCACGACCCCGAGGGCGCCACCATCGCGTACGAGCGGGCGCAGCTCACGGCCGTGCTCGCTGCGGCCCGGGCGCAGCTGGTGGCGGTCAACGAGGCACTCGCCCGCCTGGACGCCGGCGCCTACGGACACTGCGAGTCGTGCGGGCAAGCCATCGCGGGCGAGCGCCTCGAGATCCGGCCGTTCGCGACGACCTGCATCGCCTGCGCTTCGTAACGGCTTCCCAGCGGGCGCCGTACGGGTGTATGCCGGAGTCATGTTTGTCTTCCGGCCTCCCGAGACGACCATCGAGCCGACCCCGCGCCGCATCCGGGTGCGCCTGGGCCCCACCGTCGTCGCCGACAGCGAGCGTGCCCTGCTGCTCGACGAGATCAGCGAGCACGGCTTCCCGACCTACTTCGTACCGTACGAGGATGTGCGACCCGATGTGCTCGACAACCGGGCCGACGGGCGGTGGTCCGTGGTCGCCGGCGGCCGGCGAGCCGACGACGCGGCCTGGTCGGACGACCGGTTCGAGCAGCTCAAGGGCCATGTCACGTTCTCCTGGGAAACCCTCGACTGGTACGAGGAGGACGAGCAGGTCTTCGTCCACGCCCGCTCGCCCCGGCACCGCGTCGACACGGTGCACAGCTCACGCCGCGTCCAGGTGCTGATCGACGGCGAGGAGGTGGCCAACAGCACCCGGCCGGTGCTGCTCTTCGAGACGCACCTGCCGACGCGCTACTACCTGCCGTTCGCCGACGTGCGCACCGACCTGCTGACCGCCAGCGAGACGGTGTCGCGGTGCCCGTACAAGGGCGTGGCCCGCTACTGGTCGCACCCGCTGCTGGCCGACGCGGCGTGGAGCTACCCCGACCCGATCGGCGAGATCCCGAAGATCCGTGACCTGCTCTGCTTCTACAACGAGCGGGTCGACATCGTCCTCGACGGCGAGCCCCAGGCCCGGCCGGTGACGCCGTTCTCGTGAGCGCGGCTACTTCACGCGCCGGTGGCTGCGGGCGACCATCTTCTCGTACTCGTGGTGCTCGTCGAGCCAGGCAGCCAGGAACGGGCAGATCGGCACGACCAGGCGTTGCTTGGCCTGCGCGTCCTCCATGGCGGCGCGGGCCAGCAGGCCGCCGACGCCATGGCCCTCGTAGGCGGGCTCGACTTTGGTGTGCGTGTAGGCGATGACGTTGCCGGTCACCTGATAGGTGATCACCCCGGCCAGCGTCCCGTCGTCGTCGCGCGCCTCGAAACGGCTTTTCTCCGGCGCGTCGGTCACCGCAATCGTCACGACCCCATCCAATCACGGAGTACGAGCTCCGCCACCTGCGGAATCGTCTCGTCGGTCACGTCGGCGAGGATGTCCTCGACGCCGGCCGCGGCCAGGATCCCGTCGAGCTCGCCGGAACGCTCCAGGTGCCAGGCCAGCCCTTCGGGGTCGGCGGCGTGGCGGCGACGCAGGCGGGCGTGCACGGCCGGGAGCGCCACGCGGAGGCGGCAAACCGCCAGCGGCAGACCCAGAGCATTCTCGTACGCGTGCCTCTCGGCTCGGCTCTCGATCACCCCGGCGAGCACGATCCGCTCGGCGCCGGCGTCGACGAAGTTGTGGGTGACCGCGCTCAGGTTGCGCAGGGTGAGGGCGCCGTTGAAGCGGTCGCCCGGCGGTGACGGCCAGCATCGTCGCAGCCAGTCGACGTCGATGACCGCGTTCGGGATCCGGCGCGCGGTCAGCAGGTCTCCGGCGGCCTCGGCGGCCGACGTCTTGCCGGAACCGACCGTTCCGGTGATGAGCAGGGCCGTGGTCACGTCCCAGCCGGGCCGCGACCTGGGCTGAGGACGTATCTCGCTGAGGGCCGCCGCCCCTTCCCGATGTTCGCACCTGTCATCGGGAGGTTCCGTTGTATCGCACCGGCCTGGTCATCCTTGTCCTGCTCGCCCTGCTCGACGTGGTGAGCTCACTGCCCTTCGGCGACAACCGCCCACCGGTCGGGGTCGTCATCGCCGGGCTCACGCTCGGCCTGATCAGCCTGGCCGCCGCCGTCCCGGCGTGGCACGGGAACCGCAAGGCCGCCTCCGTCGTGATCGGCTCGCGGGCCCTGTCGGCGCTTCTGGGCATCGGCGCGTTCTTCGACGACCGCGCGCCCGGCTGGGTGCTGGTCGGCGTCAGCGTCGCGATCGTGCTGACGGCAGTGGCCGTCGTCATGATGATGCCGTCGCTGCGTCTGCGCCGAGCCGAGCCGGCCTGAAACCGCACCCGGCCGCCCGCTCTCGCGTGCCGGCGGCCGGGCGGTCGGTCAGGCCACCAGGAACGAGTACTCCTGGACCGGGGAGAGCCGGCCGTCGGAGAACTCCATCTGGACGTACACCTTGTTCGAGCCCGCGTGAGTCGGGGTGTAGGGGGTCCGGGTGTCGTACCCGACGGGGTTGCGGGCGGTGAACTGCTCCGGGCCGTCGTCGACGTGCCAGCGGAAGCCCTTGACGTGCTCGGCGGGGATCGTGGACCAGAAGCGGATCGTGCCGGGCACGCCCACGCCACCCCGCGGGGTCGTGTTGTTCCACGTGGACAGCACGGTCGGAACGGCGGGCTGCACGGTCAGCGCGATCTCGCGACTGGCCGAGACCCGGTCGCCGGAGGTGACGCTGCGGAAATTGATCAGGTGGTAGCCCGGCTCGGCGGGCGTCCACGGCAGCCTGAGCCGGCCGTCCCGACCGGCGCGCACGGTCTGCTCCTCGCCGCTGTTCAAGCCCCAGTAGCGGTACTCCTTGACGTGCTTCACGGCCGGGTCGACCCGCACGGTCATCGGCACGCCGGCGATCGCGGTCGAACCGTACGGGCCCTCGAGTTCGACCAACGGCGAATCGGTCGTATAGATGCCGAGCGTGGTGGCCGGCGACAACCTGCCGTGGGGCAGCTTGGCCCGGACGACCAGCTTGGTGGTGCCGGCGCGACTGGCAATGATGTTGACGAGGCTGTAGTAGCCCTCGTCGACGCTCTTCCACCGGCCGCCGTCGTACCGGTAGACGAAGCCGGTGACCCCGGGCAGCTCGCTCAGGAACTCGACCAGCACCGGGCGGCCCACGCCGTCGTTCTCGCTGGGATAGATCGTGACAACCGGGCTCCGGCTCAGGATCGAGAACGCGCGGACGGCCGGGTCGGACACGACGCCGCCCCCGGTCACCGAGCGCACAGTCAGCTTGAAGTAGCCCTCACGCGGCGGCGTCCACGGCAGCGTGGCCGTCCCGTCCGGGCCGGCCTGCAGGGTCGTGTCCAGCCCGTCGTCGAAGTTGTACAGATAGGACACGACATCGGCCACGCCGGGCCCGAACCGGAACGAGCCCTGGGTACCCATCGGCGCCGACTTGTCGGTGAAGTACTCGCTCGATTCGATGCTCGGCGGCGCGGTTCCCTCATCCGCGGCAGCGTGCGCGACGGCCGGCTGGGCCAGCCCGATCGCGGCGATCACGAGCAGAGAGAACAGAGTTCTCCCCAGACGTCTGTGCATAGTGCTTCCCCCATGGCCTCAGCCCACGGGCATCCCCCGGGGCGAAGGTCCGCGAGCCTAACACCGCCGATCGCGCGGCCGCTGTCCCGTCGGCGGCGCTCTACGATGACCGCCACGATCAGGTTCGATGCCACGGGGGAACGAGAAATGTCGTACGAACAAAGACCGCGCCCGACAACGGTCGAGATCGGCGCGAGCCTGCTGGCGGCCGTCGGCCTGGTCGGTGCGGGCCGGGTTGCCTACGGTGTGCTGACCAACCTCAGCCAGGACGACTGGGACGCCGGCGCCCGCGCCGTGTTGGCGCCTTTCCCCTGGCCGGCGCCGCCCTCCTCACCACCTCGCTCGGCGCCCTGCTCACCCTGACCGCTCCCCGCTCAGCCCGCGCCTACTTCCTGGCCGAACCGCCCTCGCCGATGCCGCCGTACTACGGCGCCGTTCCCGCTCACCCGGCGGATCCGAACCGCTCACCGGTCTGAGCGCTGTTCACAACCACGGCAGGGCCGCCCGTGACGAACAGGCGTTCACAGCGAGGCGACGACATCGGCCAACTTCCGGGTGGTTCGCAGCGGGGAGAACGGGGCCGGCAGCCCGGCGATGTAGAAGATTGCGCACGCCGTTCGTACAGGAGGAAAGGCAGGATTAGGACAGGGAGACAGGCATGCGTTCGATCAGTGTGACGACGTTCATGACTCTGGACGGGGTGGTGCAGGGGCTGGGGCGACCGGACGAGGACACGCGCGGTGGATTCGCCCATGGTGGCTGGGGGCCGCGGTACAACGACGAGGTCATGGGGCAGGAGCTCGGCAAAGGCATGGCCCAGGCCGGTGACCTGCTGTTCGGCCGGCGCACCTGGCAGGATTTCGCGAATGTCTGGGGGCGCGCCACCGACGGCAACCCGTTCTCGGCTCTCATGAACAAGGCGACCAAGTACGTCGTCTCGACCACCCTGAACGATGCCGGCGGCTGGGAGAACTCGATCCTGCTGCGCGGTGACGCCGCCGCGACAGTGGCCGAGCTGAAGGCGTCACCCGGCCCTGACCTCGCCGTCAACGGCAGCGCGGCGCTGGTCCGCAGCCTGCACGCGGCCGGTCTGATCGACGATTACACGCTGCTGATCCACCCGCTGACCCTGGGATCGGGCGCGCGGTTGTTCGAGCAGCCGGCCCCGCTCGCCGAGTTCGAGCTGATCGACTGCGTCGCCACGACGAAGGGCGTACTCATCGCCCACTACAAGCGGGCAGAATCGTAGGTGTGGAGATCGCCGTGCTCGGGCCGTTGGAGCTGCGCGGCCCGGCCGGCGAGGTCGTGCCGGTCGCGGGCGCGCGTCTGCGCAGCCTGCTGGTGCTGCTCGCCCTGGAACCGGGGCGTGTCGTCTCGGCCGAGCGGCTGATCGACGGCGTCTGGGGTGACGAGCCACCGTCCGGCAACGCGCTTCAGGCCCTGGTCTCGCGGCTGCGCAAGGCCGGGCTGGTGATCGAGGCCGCCTCGTACGGCTATCGCCTGGTCATCGAGCCCGATCAGATCGACGCGCACGTCTTCGCCCGGCTCGCCGCCACCGATCCGGGCCGGGCGCTCGGCTGTTGGCGCGGTGATCTCGACTTTCCCGAGGTGGCCCGGGCCGAGGCGGCGCGGCTGCACGAGCTGCGCCTCGACGCGATCAAGCGCAGCGTCACCGGGCCGGCGGCCGTGCCGGCGCTCGAGGGCCTGGTCACCCAGCATCCGCTCGACGAGCAGCTGGTGGCCCTGCTGATGCGCGCGCTGCAGGCCGCCGGCAATCCGGGCCGCGCGCTGGAGGTCTTCGAGCAGGCTCGCCGCCGCCTGGCCGAGGTGCTCGGCGCCGACCCGTCGGCCGAGCTGCGGGCCCTGCACGTCGAACTGCTCCAGGACAGGCCGAGCGGCAACCTGCCGGCCGAGGTGAGCAGCTTCGTCGGGCGGGAGGCGGATGTCAGCACCGTGCGCCGGCTGCTCGGCGAGCACCGGCTGGTGAGCCTGATCGGGCCGGGTGGCAGCGGCAAGACCCGCCTCTCGGTCGAGGTCGGCACCCGCCACGGCGGCGATGTCTGGCGGGTCGAGCTGGCTCCGGTCACCGACCCGGCCGAGGTGCCGCTGGCCATCCTGACCGCCCTCGGCCTGCGCGGTCAGACCATGCTCGACCGTCCGAAGAGGAGCGAGGCGGCCCGGCTGCGGGAGGCGCTCGCCGGCCGCACGATGCTGCTGATCCTCGACAACTGCGAGCACCTGATCACCGCGGCCGCCCAGGTGGCCGACGAGTTGCTGCGGGCCGCGCCCGGGCTGCGCGTGCTGACCACGAGCCGCGAGCCGCTCGGCATTCCGGGCGAGCAGCTTCATCCGGTCGAGCCGCTGGCTCTGCCGCCGGTGGATGCGGACGCGTCGACCGCTGCTTCCTTTCCTTCCGTACGGCTTCTGCTCGACCGGGCCGCCGGCTTCGCCCTCACCGCGCAGAACACCGGGGCCGTCGTCCGTGTCTGCCGCGAGCTCGACGGCATGCCGCTGGCCATCGAGCTGGCCGCCGCCCGGCTGCGCACCCTGCCCGTGGCCGTGCTGGCCGACCGTCTGGCCGACCGGTTCCGCCTGCTCACCGGCGGCAACCGCGCCGCGCTGCCCCGCCATCAGACGCTCCGCGCGGTCGTCGACTGGAGCTGGGAGCTGCTCAGCGAACCGGAACGGCAGCTGTGGCGCCGGTTCGCGCTGTTCAAGGGCGGCGCCGGCGTCGACGCGGCCGAGCAGGTGTGCGCCACCGATCTCGAGGTGCTGGCCGCGCTGGTCGACAAGTCGCTGCTCGTGCTCGGCCCCGGCGGCCGCTACCGCATGCTCGAGACCATTCGCGAGTACGGGCTCGAGCGGCTGGCCGAAGCCGGCGAGTCCGAGTCGCAGCGGCTCGCCCTGGCCGGCTGGCTCATCGAGCTGGCGGGCCGGGCCGACCCCGAGCTGCGCGGTCGCGACCAGTTGGCCTGGCTGCGGCGGCTGGCCGAGGAGCACGACAACCTGCACGCCTCGGTACGCGCCGCGATCGAGGCCGGCGACCGGGCGACCGGGGCCGCGCTGACCGCCCGGCTGGGCTGGTACTGGTGGCTCAGCGGCCACCGGTCGGAAGGGGCCGCGCTGGCGGCCGAGGTCTCGTCGATGAGCGGCGAGCCCGACCCCGAGGACAGGGCCCTGACCCACGCCTACGCGGCGATCAACGGGCTGGAGGGCGGGCTGACGATCGAGCGGGTGCAGAGCGAGTTCGGCCTGGCCCAGCTGCACAGCGCCGGGCTCGAATCGAAGCACCCCGCGCTGCGGCTGATCCCGCCGCTGGCTGCGATGTTCGAGGATCCGGGCGGGCCGGATTCCGGATTCCGCCTGATCGAGCCGCTGTTCGACGACCCCGAGCCGTGGCTGCGGGCGGTCGCCAAGATGTTCGTGTCGCAGTTGCGGCTGAACTTCGGGCAGAGCCCCGAGCTGGCCGAGGCCGAGATGCGCGAAGCGCTGGCGGGGTTCCGCGCGATCGGCGAGCGCTGGGGCATCGGCTTCGCCCTCAGCCTGCTGGGTGACCTGGCCGCCGCGCGCGGCGACTTCGCGACGGCGGTGGGCTGGCAGCGGGAGGCGATCGCGCTCGTGCGCGAGGTGGGCATCCGGGAGGACGTGCCCCAGATGGAGGTGAAGCTGGCCCACCAGCTGTGGATGGCGGGTGAGGTCGCCGAGGCGCGCACGGTGCTCAAGCAGGCCCGGGTGGCGGCCGAGGAGGTGGCGCTGCCCGAGGTGCTGGCCTCGGTCGCGTACGGCCACGCCACGTTCGCCCGGATGGAGGGCGACCTCGAGGAGGCCCGCGCCGGCATGGACGCGGCCCTGGCCAAGATGCGCCACCCGGCGGTGGTTCCGCAGTTCCGGGCGATGGCCCTGCACACCCAGGGCCTGATCAGCGCGGCCGCCGGCGACCTGGCCACGGCCCGGCTCAAGCACGACGACGCCGTGCGGACCGCCGTCGAGTCGCGGGATTCGCCGGTGGTCGCCCTCACCCTGGTCGGCTGGGCCGATGTGGCCCTGCGGATGGGCGACGCCGCGCGCGCCGCGTTCCTGCTGGGCGCGGCCGACGCGGTGCGCGGCTACCGCGACCGTTCGGTGCCCGACGTCGACCGCATCATGGCCGAAGCCCGCGCCGCACTGGGCGACGCGGGCTTCGACGAGGCTTACCGCCGGGCCACCGGCACGACGGTGGCCGACGCGGTGGGCCTTCTCTAGAGCAGCCGGCCCAGCCGCAGGAAGACCGTCTCGCCGGTGGCGTCGTCGATGGCGTCGTTGTCGGTCACGGCGTAGGTCCGGCCGTCACCGCCGACCGCCAGGCCCTCCACCTTGTCCTGCACCCAGCCGTTGCCGGCCTTCAGCGCGGGCAGCAGGTCCTTGACGAGCGTCTTCCTGACGGTCGGCGTGCCGGTCCAGGTGGCCGGGACGTCGAACTGGTAGATCTTCTTGATCGAGGCCTGCGGGCCCCGCTGGTTGTCGCGCTCGATCACCGCGAACGTGTCGCCGTCGACCGCGACCAGCTCGGACAGGCCGGTCCAGCCCAGCGGGGCGGCGTCGAGCGGGTAGAGCAGCCACGACCAGGCGCCGGTCCTCAGGTCGTGCCGGCCGATCCGGACGACGTTCGCCGGGTCGGTCTTGAGCGGGCGCTGGATCGCGACCCAGACGGCGGCGCCGGTCTCGGCCACGCCCTCGAAACCGTTGGTCGTGACGGCGGCGGCGATGTCGGCCGGCAGCGGGAGCTCCTGCTGCACCGCGCCGCGGGCGTCGAGGCGTACCAGAAGGTTGGGGGTCTCGGCCGAGCCCTCACTGGCCAACCAGTAGCCGCCACCCTGACGCGCCACGATGCCCTCGGCGTCGTAACCGACCGGCCGGCCGGCCTTGGTGACGGTCAGCTGCTTGTTGACTTTCGCGGGAGAGGAGGCGGTGTCGATCGTCAGGATCCGGGTCGGGGTGTACGCCGAGTCGGTGACCGAGGCGAGCTGGGAACGCTTGCCGGGCACGGCGGACAGCGCCGACAGCGTGCCGAACGGGATCAGGTCGTCCGAGACGATCGACGGGAACCGGCCGCGGCCAATTCCGTAGATCTGCACCGAGCCGCGGATGTTGGCGTCCGGAATCTCCTCCTCGCTGGAGACCACGAGCAGGCCCCGCGACGGCACCGCGACGACGCCCTCGGGGCCGTTGGTGGTCGGCAGCAGCTGCTGGAACTTCGGCTTCCGCGGGTTCGACACGTCGTACACCGCGGTGAAGTTGCCCCGCTCCGAGTTGACGAAGACGTACGGCGTACGGCCGATCTTCGCGAACGCCACGTTCTCGGGCTCGATGCCCTTGGCGTCGGAGCGCTTGTCCGGGTAGAGGCCGTGCTCGACGGCGAGGTGCTCGAGCGTGTTGCCGGCGTCCCAGACGACCCGGCCGTCGCGCGAGAAGATCGTCCAGCCGCGCGAGCCGCCCTCGTAGTCGCCCTCGTTGGCCGTGGCGAACAGGTCGTCGCTGATCCACGCGACGCCGTCCGGCTCCCGCCCGGCGGTGATCGAGCCGTCCAGCGTGATGGCGTCGTCGTCCTTGGTGTCCACACCGGACACCGTGACCGCGCCCGCCGGGAAGTGCTCGACGACCTTGCCCGACCTCAGCGACACGACAGCCAGGTGGTTGTTCTCCTGCAGGGAGACGACCGCCTCGTCGCGCGAGTTGATGCTGACGTACTCCGGCTCAGGATCGGTCGGCGCGACCGCGGCCAGCCCGGTCAGGCCCACCTTGGAGGCCTTCCACGTCTTCGTGTCGATCACCGACAGGTAGCCGGCCGGCAGCTGCGGGATCGCGCCGTCGTTGACGTCCTCGTCGCGCTCGTTCTCGATCGCCACGGCGATGTAGCGGCCGCTCGGCGCCACCGCGACCGAGTCGGGCTGCCCACCCAGGTCGATCTGCCGCACGACCTTGCGGCTGCGGTCGTCGATCACGACGAGCTTGCCCGACGGGTTGGTGAAGCTCTCGCGCGTGTTCACGCCGGCGAGCAGCAGGTGACCGAGGTGCGCCACCGAGGTGGGCTCGCCGTCCAGGGCCAGCGTGCCGGACGCCCGCGGCCGGCTGGGATCGCTGATGTCGACGAAGCCGAGGCGCTTGCCCGGGCTGTCGGTGTAGACGACCGTGCGGCCGTCCCCGGTGACCGTGGAGATCTCCGCCGCCGCGGTGTCGTCGATCGACGAGTTCAGATAGGCCGGGAAGGTGGCCAGCCGGCGGAATTCCCCATCGGGGGCGTGAGCGGCCGCCGGCGTGGCGACAAAGGTGGCGGCCAGGCCGAGCAGAGCGATTGCCGAGCGTTTGTGCATGCGCTCTGACTACGTGAGGATCTTGTCCTCCTCATGGACGTCCGCTGAACGAGGGGTGCCGATGGGTGTCCAGATCAGCAGGGCCAGGCTGAACCAGACATAG
This sequence comes from Paractinoplanes polyasparticus, assembly GCF_019710575.1. Taxonomy (GTDB): domain Bacteria; phylum Actinomycetota; class Actinomycetes; order Mycobacteriales; family Micromonosporaceae; genus Actinoplanes; species Actinoplanes polyasparticus. The sequence goes on from NZ_JAHWFK010000008.1 coordinate 276,751, forward strand.
AGGTTGCCGCCGATCAGCTCCAGCGGCGGGCGCGGGCGTTTCTCCCACAGCCAGGTCAGCCGGCTCGTCATCAGCAGGTAGGCGGCGCCGCCCAGGATCTTCTGGTTGCGGGTGCCCAGGTCGACGCAGCGGACGATCGCGGGCAGCAGCCACACGCAGTGGTGGATCCAAGTGACCGGGCTGATCAGGCAGCCGACGACGCCGGTCAGCGCGAGGCCGCCCATGATGTCGTCCGGCGCCTTGGCCACCCGCCAGGCCCAGAAGGCCAGGGTGACGAGTACGCACACCAGCCACACCCTCGCCTCGACCTGGGCAATGGGCAGGCGGGCCAGGAAGCCGCGCTCCGACTGGTTGGACAGAAAGGACAGCACGCCGACCCGGTTGGTGTCCCACAGCGCCGACGTCCAGAACTCCCGCGACTCGTCCGGGAAGATCGCGGCCGCCAGCAGGGTCGCGCCGGCCGCGGCGCCGCTCGCCGTGGCGGCGGCCCGCCAGCGCCGGGTGACCAGCAGATAGACGATGAAGATGCCCGGCGTGAGCTTGATCGCGGTGGCCACGCCGATGCCGACGCCGGCCCACTTGCGCCCCCGGCCCAGGCCGAACAGCAGGTCCCCGGCCACGAGCGTGAGCAGCAGCGTGTTGACCTGACCGAACGTGATCGTCTCGCGCACCGGCTCGAACGAGATGGCCAGGCACACCGCGATGCCGTACGCGAACCAGACCGTCCATCCCCGTCGACGGATCAGGTCCCGGGCGAACCACCAGATGAGCAGCGCGGTGGTGAGCACCGTGGCCACGATGGCGATCACCACCACCGCGCCGAACGGCAGGAAGGCCATGGGCGACATGACCAGACCCGCGAACGGCGGATACGTGAAGCCGTAGGGGGTTCCGGCCCGCAGCCAGTCGTAGACCATGCCGCCGTCGCCGCGGAACCAGTACTGGATCGCTCCGTAGTAGACCTTGGAGTCGAAGTACCCGTTACGCGTCTGGGCCAGATAGACGACCAGGAACGTGATCAGCCCGGCGACGCTCAGCAGCGCGATTTTTCGCTTCATGTACCGATTTCCAGGCTAAGTAGATGATGAACGCGGTCATGGCGACGGCACCCTGCGCCTTCACCGCCAGCGCCAGGTTGTAACCGTCCGGCAGGCACAGGGCGGAGGCGGCCGCGCACGGCACGACCAGCCACTTCAGGTGTGTGTGCAGGGTGGCGGCAAGGACGGCGAGCGGCCAGAACGCGTACCAGGGGTGGAAGACCGGCGCGAGCAGAACGGTCGCCGCCAGGGCGTACCCGGAGTAGAGCAGCGCGTCGCGATGGCGGGCTTTCCACCAGAGGCACGCGAGGACGACCGCGAGCGCCGCGATGCCGAGAACCCGGGTGACCGGCACGGCATCCGGGCCGACGAGGTCGATCGTCATGCCGATCGCCGTGGGCAGCGACGTCCACTGCACCGAGACCCCGCTGCCGCTGAGCGCCGTGACCCACCCGAACCCGCGCCCGCTGACGAGCGAGACCCCCGCCAGAGCGAGAAGCAGCCCCCCGGCCAGCGTCGCCGCGGGTCGCTTCTGCCGGTCGAGCACGAGCAGCAGGGCGAACGGCGCCACGACGACCGCAGTCGCCTTGACAGCCACCGCCAAGCCCAGCAGCAGGCCGGCCGCCCAACCCTTCCGCCTGATCGCGAACGCCAGCCCGGCCACCATCAGCCCCACCATCAGCGCGTCGTTGTGCGCGCCGGAGATCAGATGGATCGGCACCAGCGGGCAGGCCAGCACCAGCCACACCGCACGACCCAGCGGAACACCGCCGCGCCGGGCCAGCACCGGCAGCGACACGGCGATCAGCGCGACGCCGACCAGCGCGATCACCCGCAGCCCGGCCAGCGTCCCGGCCAGGCTGCCGGTCTTGGCCGCGAGCCCGGCCAGCACCAGAAACAGCGGGCCGTACGGGGCCGGGGCGTCGCGCCAGGTGGGGGCCACGGCGTCGGCCCAGGGACAACCCAGAACATCGACCCCGCCCGCGTACGGGTCGAGGCCCGCACTCTGCTGCCAGCCCTGGCACGCGTACGAGTAGGCGTCGTAGCTCCCCAACGGCAGGAAGGCCAGCAGGGGCAGCATCCAGAGCCCGGCCGTCACGTACGCCCAGCGCGCCGACGGCACGGCACGCACACCGAGTACCCACGCGGTGATCAGCAGCCCCGTGCCGAGCAGCCAGGCGACCGGCAGCAGCACGCCGTCGTCACCGGCGAAGATCGTCCCGGGTTTGATCGTCGGCTGCCACGGATTCGTCGCGCCGCCGAGCCAGGCGGCCACCGCCAGGAGGACGCTGCCGCCCAGGCCCGCGTAGCGGACGGCGGCGAGGCGGGGCATGGCGAGCACCCTATCGTGACGCGCTGTAGGGTTTGGTCGCGTGTGGGCCCGGCACCGGCTGGAAGTGTTCACCGCCGTGCTCGCGGCGGTGCTCGGCGCCACCTATCTGCTGCTTCCGGCCATGGGCTCCGACCTGGCAGCCCAGGTGGCCCGGGCCGACTTCTTCGCCGCGCACGGCTACACCCCCGTCGACCTGCGCTGGTACGCCGGTGTGGACCAGCTCGGCTACAGCCTGATCTCACAGCCAGTGATGGCGCTGCTGGGCGTACGCCTGACCGGCGCCCTGTGCCTGCCGTTCGCAGCCGTGCTCCTCGCCGTCCTGCTGCGCCGCACCGACGCCCCGCGTCCCCTGCTCGGCGCCCTGGTCGGCACCGCGTGCCTGGCCGGCAACCTGGTGAGCGGCCGGGTGACGTACGGCCTCGGGGTGTGCCTGGCCCTCGGCGCGCTGGTCGCCCTGACCACCCGCCGGCCGCGTGCCTCCATTCTTGACGGCTGGCTCGCCGCCCTGCTCACCCTGCTGGCTGGAGCCACCAGCCCGGTCGTCGCGTTGTTCCTGGGCCTGGCCGGTGTCGCGTTGATCCTGTCCGGCCGGCTGCGCTCGGGCCTGCTGCTGGCCATTCCCGCCGCCGTCCCCCTGGCCCTGACGGCCCTGCTCTTCGGCGACGGCGGCTGGATGAACATCAGCCGCACCGACACCGTGCGCGCAGTGATCGCCGGCCTGGTCGTGGCCGCCCTGGTCCCCCGCCGCCCGGTACGGATCGGCGCCCTGCTCTCCTCGGCCGGAGTCCTGGCCGCAGCTTTGATCCACACCCCGGTGGGCCTGAACGCCACCCGCCTGGCCGTGATGTTCACCCTTCCCCTGCTGGCCGCCTACGCCACTCTCCCCGTCCTCTCCCGCACCTCGCCGCGGACGGGTGCCGTCCGGCCGCTACCCGGATGGGCGGTCGTGATCCTGCTGGCCGTGGCCTGCTGGTGGCAGCCCCCCGTCGTCACCGGCGACGTGCGCGACATCGGCAACCCGACCGCCGACGCCGCCTACTTCCGCCCCCTGCTCGACCGCCTGGCCCAGGAAAACCTGACCGGCCGGGTGGAGATCCCCGCCACCCGCGACTACTGGGAAGCCGCCCACATGGGCGACGTCCCCCTGGCCCGCGGCTGGCTGCGGCAGGCCGACATCGACCGCAACCCGCTCTTCTTCACCGACCTCCCCGGCGCCCGCGGCACCGGCGTGCCTCTGACCGCCGACACCTACCGCGCCTGGCTCGACGAGCTGGCCGTCCAGTTCGTAGCCGTCCCCGACGCCGAACTGACCTGGTCGGGCCGCCCCGAGGCAGAGCTGATCAAGGCCGGCCTGCCCTATCTGACCGAACTGTGGAGCAACGCCGACTGGCGTCTCTACGCGGTAGCCGACCCCCGGCCCCTCGTCGCCGCGCCGGCCCGCCTGGTCCGCCAGGACGCGGCCTCCGTGACCTTCGACGCCACTCCCGGCACCGTCCCCGTACGCATCCGCTGGAACCGCTGGCTCACCATCGACAACGACGCCACCCTGGAACGCCAGGGCGACTGGCTCACCGTCAAGGTCACCGACCAGGGCCGCTACACGATCAGCAGTTGATCCTCGTTCCCGCGCGATCGCCGAATCAACGTCGGCCGGGCGACCACCTTCGGGTGTCGCACCGAATTTCGTTCGGCACGACGCTTCCGCGGGCGGGTGGATGCCTAACTTGGACCCCATGTTCTCGCATGAACGGATCATCATCCGGCGCGGCCCGGAGTCGGAGCTGCCGATCATCGTGGCCGTGCACTCGACGGCGCTGGGGACGGCCCTCGGCGGCTGCCGCCTGAAGGCGTACCCGCAATGGCAGGACGGTCTGGCCGATGCCCTGCGGCTCTCGGCCGCCATGACCGACAAGTGCGCCCTGGCCGGGCTGCCCAACGGCGGCGGGAAGACCGTGATCGCCCTTCCCACCGGCGCCACACCGGATCCCGGCCTACGGGTGGCCGCCCTGCACGACGCGGGCTCGGTGATCGAGGAGCTGGGCGGCCACTACGCGACCGGCCCCGACGTCGGCACCGGCCCGGACGACATGGTCACGATCGGCCACCGTACGAACCATGTCTTCTGCCGCCCGGCCGGCGCGGGCGGCAGCGGTGACTCGTCCCCGGGCACCGCCGCCGGCACGGTCGCGGCTCTGCGGGCGGTGTGCCGCGCCCGATTCGGTTCAGCCGACCCGGCCGGACGCTCCTTCGCGGTCGTCGGCCTGGGCCGGGTCGGCGGACGGGTGGCCCGGCTGCTCGCCGAGTCCGGCGCGAAGCTCGTCGTCGCCGACGTCGACCCGGCCAAGCGGTCCCTGGCCGACGAGCTGGGCGCCACCTGGGCAACGCCGGAAGAAGCCCAGACCGCGGCCGTCGACGTCCTGGTGCCGGCCGCCCTGGGCGGACTGCTGACCCCCACGAGCGTGGCCGCGCTGCGCTGTGCCGCTGTGGCCGGCCCAGCGAACAACCAGCTCGACACCCCCGCCACCGCTGACCTGCTGCACGACCGGGGCATCCTCTGGGCCCCGGACTACGTGGTCAGCGCCGGCGGCGTCATCAGCGCCACCGCCGTCGAGCTGCACCACGAATCGCCCCAGCAGGTCACGGCCCGCCTGGACGCCATCGCGGACACGCTCACCGAAGTGTTCGCGTCCGCGCAGCGCGACGGCATCACCCCCAGCGCCGCCGCCACGGCCGAGGCCCGTCGGCGTCTTGTCAGTCGCGGGCAGGCGGGCTGACCGGCTCCACCCGGTCGTACGGCGGGTTGAGCGGCGCATCCCCCGGCAGGTCGGCGAAGTGCGCGTTGAGGTGCGCGTACGGGTTCCGGCAGGGGTCAGCGGCGGCACGGGCCTGTTCGATCTCCTGCCGGCGCAGCGCCACCGCGAGCCGCAGCGCCGACCACACCCGCAGCCGCCGCGACGAGTCGAGCACCGCCAGCACGCGGGCGAGCCCGTCCCGCTCCCCCGGGGGCACGCAGGTCAGCACGATGACGAGAGGAATGACAGCCGCGAGGATCTCACTGAGGGCGATCATCACCACGATCAGCGCGACGACACCGACCAGCACGGAAGTAGCCATCGGGAGTCTCCTGTCCGTCGGACGAGGGTGGATCCGCCCGGTGCGGGACCGGGCGGCTCGGAGGAGGCGACCACTCGGTGGGCGCTGACCGCGGCTGCGGCCACCAGGACAGGGGGTCCTGACAACTGCCGTCGCCGCGACGGCTGAGCAATCAGGACGGAGAGCGCAGCGAGCGTGAGATACACGATCGGCCGGGTTAAGCGTGTCGCTTCCCGGTCGCTACTCGCTGGTGAGGCTGGCGGAGACAAGGGCATGTGATCGACCTCCGGTTCAGGCCGCATATGCACTACCAAGGGCCCTGACTTCGACGTCTCCGACGAGACAACCACAGAGCGAAGTCGAACCGACAGCGTGTGGTTGTCCCGGCGTGACCCTCTGCACTTGAATATGCAGCGTTATGCAGGAAACCGCAAGACTGATGCGCCGACGTGAATTAGCTCTTCAGACTGTTCACGATGTGACCACCGGGGTTTCCGTTCCCTCCGAGGTGTGGTTGCATGGCTCTATTCGGGAATCGCGCATAGAATCTTGACCCGTGCTGTATAGTTCGCGCACGTGACAAACTCACCGAAACCGGGCGCAAAGTGGCGCCTCGATATGTATGCCTCTGAGTGCAGCTCAGGCACGTGCCCGACCGTCTACGGCACGGACACCGACTCTGTTCTAGTGCAGGGATACATCGTCACGGCCGAAGACGCGGGTCTTGACCTGCCTGCCGGCGAACAGATTGTCGAGATTCCCCGAGAGATCCTCATCGCCGCGGCCGCCCGGGCGACGAGCAAGACATATTGAGGAGGGGGGCGAGCACGGAATGACCGACTCGCCCAACTCATCCCGTAGCGCCGGCGAGAGTGTCGGCGCCGCGCTGGCACGCTGGCGCCGACGCAAAAAGATCTCCGGACAGGTCCTCGGCGACAAGGTCGGCATGAGCCAGGCCAAAATTTCCCGGCTCGAGACCGGAGCTTCCACCCCCGATCCGCAGGACGTCCGGCTCATCGCCCGGGGACTCGAACTGCCGGCGGACGAGGTCGAACGTCTGGCCGCCCTGGCCGAGCAGTCGGATGAGCAGTTCGTCGAGTGGCAGGCAGTGGAGCCGAATCTGCCGAACCGGCAGAACTTCGTGAAGTCGCTCGAAGCGCCGGTGCGCGAGGTACGAGTGTTCCAGCCCGCGGTGGTGCCCGGTCTGCTGCAAACCAGCGAGTACGCGCGCGCCATCCTCGAGGCGTTCCGCTTCGAGGTCGGCGACGGCAAGGCCGCCGGCTCCGACCTGGCTGTACAAGAGGCTGTCGCCGCGCGCATGGCCCGAAGCCAGGCCCTCTACGAGCCGGATCGGGAATTTCACTTCGTCATGGCCGAGACGGTTCTCTGCAACCTGGTCTGCGGACCGCTCGACATGCTGGGTCAGATCAAGCGCCTGCGTGAAATCGCAAAAAGGCCCAATGTCGCGATTCGCATAGTCACCCTGACCCAGCGGTGGCCCGTGCCGCCGGCCAATGGCTTCGAGCTCATGGGCGATCGGCACGTCATGGCCGACCTCATCAACAGCAGCCTGGTCTCCCGGGCCGGGCGGCGTGCCGTCCGCCAGCATCGGCACGTGTTCGACGCCTTCGAAGCTGTCGCGACGACCGATATCGAGCCCATCCTGGACAAATACGAAGCTCGATACGTCCAGATGCTGCCCGGCGCCGCAGCCTGACCCATTGTAGTTACGGCACTCCCGTCCGTACCTTGGGTGTCATGACGACCCATGAGGACGCCGTCACCACCGCAAAGACGGCCACCGCCGACCTGCGCCTCCACGCCCTGACTCCCGACTGCAGCGGCGGTTCGTGCCCGACCGTCTACGGGACGAACCGCGCGACAGTTGTCGTGCAGGGCTACGTGGTGAACGACGACAACGCCGGTGTCGAGGTGCCCGACGGCGAGCGCCTCGTCGAGATTCCCGTCGAGGTTCTGCTCGCCGCCGCCGACCAGATTCGTAAGCAAGCCTGAGACAGCGTCGTCACCAGGCGAAACGGCGCTTCTTCTTCTGCTGGCCGCGCAGGCCGCCGAGGAAGTCGGCGCCCTGCCGGAGCGCGCGGGTGCCGCGGCTGGGGCCACGCTTGGCTTCCAGCCTCTCGCTGAGTTTGCGGGCGCCCGCCGCCGCGAGCGGAACGGCAACGGCCATGATTGCGAAGCGCTTCACCATGTTGAACAGCATGAAGGTGTAATACCCACCCGGGCGCGACTTAAGACTCGAGCACCCTTTCCATGGCAGCGCGGGAACGCCGGGTCAGGCGCAGATAGCGGTCGACGAACTCGCCCGGGTCGCCGCCACCCAGCAGCTGAACGGTGCCGGCGAGCTCGACGCCGTGACGCGGCAGCTGGTCGTTGGGGCGGCCACGCACCAGCGTCAACGCGTTGCGCACCTGGGCCGCCAGCGTCCACCCGACGGTCATCGCGGCCGCGTCCGCCGGGTCGAGCAGCTCGGCTTGGACGGCTGCGTCCAGCGCTTCGAGGGTGCGGGTGCGGCGGAGCTCGGGCACCGCGTACGCGTGCCGCAGTTGCAGCAGCTGGACGGCCCATTCCACGTCGGACAAGCCGCCCCGGCCCAGCTTGGTGTGGGTCTGCGGGTCGGCGTTGCGCGGCATCCGCTCGACCTCGACGCGCGCCTTGATGCGGCGGATCTCGACGACCTGTTCGCGGGTCAGGCCGCCCTCGGGGTAGCGGATCCTGTCGGCCAGCTCTTCGAAACGGCCGCCCAGCTCGGCGTCGCCGCAGACGAAGCGGGCCCGGAGCAGGGCCTGCGCCTCCCAGACGCGCGACCACCGGGCGTAGTACTGCTGGTAGGCGGCCAGGCTGCGGACCAGCGGACCCTGCCTGCCCTCGGGGCGCAGGTCGGCGTCGATGCCCAGCTCGGGATCGGGGGCGGGGGCGTTCAGGGCGCGGCGCAGCTCTTCGGCGATGACCCGAGCGGCGGCGCTCGACTCGTTCTCGGGGATGCCGGCCGGCGGCTCGTAGACGAACAGGACGTCGGCGTCGGAGGGGTAACTCATCTCGTAGCCGCCGAGGCGTCCCATGCCGATGATGGCGAAACGCAGGCCCTCGGGGCCGGGATGGGCGCGGCGCGCCACGCGGAGGGCCGCGTTGAGCGTGGCGTCGGTGACGTCGGAGAGAGCGATGCCGATCGCGTTGACATCGAGCGGATGGGCCGGAGCCAGCTCGCCGGCCCGGCTGAGGATGTCGGCGCAGGCCAGACGGAACAGCTCGCGCCGGCGCCGGGCACGAACGGCGGCGATCGCCTTCACCGGGTCGTCGGCGTAGCGGTCGGCGGCGGCCACGAACCCGTCGAGCAGCGACTCGCGGGAGCGGGGCAGCAGCTCGGTGTCGTCGGCGAGCAGCCGCAGCGCCTCGGGGTCGCGGGTGAGCAGGTCGGTCGCGTACCGGGAAAGGCTGATCACCCGGGCCAGCCGGCGGGCCACCGGGCCGCCGTCGCGCAGCAGGCGCAGATACCACGGGGTGCTGCCCAGCTTGTCGGAGACGTGGCGGTAGTTGAGCAGGCCGCGGTCGGGCTCGGGGGCGTCGGCGAACTCCTGCAGCAGCATCGGCAGCAGGGTGCGCTGAATCGCCGACGTGCGGGTGACGCCGCCGGTGAGCGCCTGCAGGTGGCGCAGGGCGCCGGCCGGGTCGGCGAAGCCGAGGATCTCGAGGCGGCGGCCGGCCGACTCGGTGGTCATGCGCAGCGCCTCGGCCGGCACCCGGGCCACCGCCTCGAGCAGCGGCCGGTAGAGCAGCTTGACGTGCAGGCGGCGCACCTGGGCGGCGTGACCCACCCAGTCGGAGCGGAACGCCTCGACGGCGTCGCTGCCGGGCATGGCCGTGTAGCCCATCGAGGCGGCCAGCCAGCGGAGGCCGTCCGGGTCGTCGGGCACGGTGTGCGTACGCCGGAGCTGTTGCAGTTGCAGGCGGTGCTCGACGCTGCGCAGGAAGCGGTAGCCGCGCAGCAGGGTCTCGCCGTCGTCGCGGCCCACATAGCCGCCCGTGACCAGCGCGCGCAGCGCCGGGATGGTGCCCGGGGCACGCAGAGTCTCGTCGATCCGGCCGTGCACGAGCTGGAGCAACTGGACCGCGAACTCGATGTCGCGCAGCCCGCCCGGACCCCGCTTGATCTCGCGGTCGACCAGGCCCGGGGGCACGTTGTCGATGATCTTGCGGCGCATGTCGCGGACGTCGGCGACCGCCTCGGGCCGCTCGGCCGCGTGCCACACCAGGGGGGCCAGATCGTCGATCCAGCGCCGGCCCAGCGCCAGATCGCCGGCGGCCGGACGGGCCTTGAGTAAGGCCTGGAACTCCCACGTGCGGGCCCAGCGGCGGTAGTACGCCTGGTGGCTGGCCAGCGTGCGGACCAGCGGGCCCCGGCTGCCCTCGGGACGCAGCGCGGCGTCGACCGGCCACGCCACCATGCCGCAGATCTCGATGATCCGGGCGGCGACGACGGTGCCGGCGCTCAGGTCGTCGTCGTTGTCGGCGACGAAGATGACGTCGACGTCGGAGACGTAGTTGAGCTCGTTGCCGCCGCACTTGCCCATCGCGACCACAGCCAGGCTCGGCTCGGCGGCGCCCGCAGTCAGACCGGCCAGGGCGATGGCGTACGCGGTGGCGAGCGTCTCGTCGGCCAGGCGCGACAGCGCGGCCATGGTCGGCTCGAGCCCGCGCCCGCCGGTGAGGTCGGCGGCGGCGATGCGCAGCAGGGCGATGCGGTAGGCCCGGCGCAGCGCGGGCACGCTGGGTTCGTCGCCCTCGACCTCGAGATGGCCCTCGGCGTTGGGCGGCAGGCCGGTCTTGCCGGTGGCGAGCACCCGCCAGTCGTCGGGGTTGGCCACCAGGTGGTCGCCGAGCGCGGACGAGGCGCCCAGCACGGCGATCAGGCGGCGGCGCAGGCCCGCGTCGAGGGCCAGGGCGCCGATCAGCTCGTCGGTGGCCTCGTTGGTGCTGATCTCGCCGCCCGGGCCGGTGACCCGGCCGCCGTTGCCGCGGGCGGCCGCCCGCCCGGCCGCCTCGACCAGCCGGTGCAGCTGGCGCAGGGCGAGGTTGGGGTCGGCCGCGCGGGACAGCGAACTGAGCAGCTCGGCGGCGTCGGCGTCGCTGGGCGCCTGCGTCTCGGCGTCCCACAGCCGCAGACCGGTCGCGCCGAGCAGGTCGGACGCGCGAACGCCGTTGTCGGCGAAGCCGTACCGGGCCAGCCGGCTGGGCCGGGTCACGGTCAGTTCCCCAGCAGCGGCAGGGTGCGGCCGGTGCCGGCGTCGGGTATGTCGGCGTCGGGCAGGGTGCCCAGAGCCAGCGAGGCGAACCGGGCGGCGAACGGCTGCCACACCTCTTCGACGTCGGGCAGCTGCTCGGCCGTCGCGTAGACGACCGCCTCGGGGTCGTAACCCAGCTCGTCGAGGGCGGCCCGGTCGCCGGCGGCCCACTGCTCGATCATCGCGGCGTCGCACTCGATGTGGAACTGGATGCCCCAGGCCCGGTCGCCGATGCGGAAGGCCTGATTCGGGAAGCGGCTCGAGGCGGCGAGCAGCACCGCGGTGAGCGGCAGCTCGGTGATCTCGTCGCGGTGCCACTGGATCACGTCGGGCAGCAGCGGCACCCACTTGAAGAGCGGGTCCTTGTCGGCGGCGTCGCGCTTGCCGACCAGGCCGGGGCCGATCTCGGGCCCGCTGGTGCTGCGCTCGACCAGGCCACCGTGCGCCGTGGCCAGCAGCTGACCGCCGAGGCAGACGCCGAGCGTCGGCACCCGATGGCGGACCGCCTTGCGCAGCAGCCCCTCGAGCGCCGGGAACCAGGGCGCCCCGGGCATTCCCTCGGCGTCCGAATACGCGCTCTGGTCGCCGCCCAGGACGACGAGCGCCAGATGATCGTCGAGCGTCTCGGGAAGCTCGTCACCGGCGTGCGGCCGCAGGACGGTGAGCTCGAGCCCCGCCTCGGTCAGCCAATCGCCCAGCCGGCGCAGGTCGTCGGTCGGATCGTTCTCGATGACAAGTGCAGTCGCCACAGTCACGAGGCTAGTCCCTCAGGAACTCACGCACGGAGGCGAGCCAGGCGACCGGATTTGTCGCAGCGCGGGGTCACCGAGACGGCGGACGAAGAGTTTGATCCCGTTGACCGGCTCGATAGCGTCCATGGCCGGAAACCTAGACCGGGGGTACGACATGTCCGCGGCGCCGCTGCTGGTGCTGGTGTCGGTTGTCTCGATCCAGTTCGGGCAGGCGGTCGGGCGCACCCTGTTCGACGATCTCGGCGCCACCGGTGTGGTGCTGCTGCGCGTGGCGATCTCGGCGGTGGTGCTGGCCGTGGTGACCCGGCCGCGCCTGCGAAGCTGGACGCGGGCGGCCTGGCGGGCGGCGGCGCTGCTCGGGGTCGCGGTCGCCGGTCTGAACCTGCTGTCCGCGCTGGCGCTGCGGACGGTCCCGCTGGGCGTGGTGGTCACGGTGTCGTTCCTGGGGCCGCTCACGGTCTCGCTGGTGCAGACGCGCCGGCTGCTCGACCTGTTGTGGGCGCTGCTCGCCGGCGGCGGGGTGGCACTGCTGTGGTGGCAGCCGGGGGCTTCGGTGCCGCTCGGCGGGCTGCTGCTGGCCGCGCTGGCGGGGGTGTGCGGAGCCGGCTACATCCTGCTGACGGCGCGGCTGGGCGGTCTGGTGCCGGGCGCGGGCGGGCTGCCGGTCTCGCTGACCGTCGCGGCTGCCGTGGCCCTGCCGTTCGGCGCGACCGGCGCGAGTGCGGTCGTCGAGCGACCCGCTCTGCTGGTGGGCGCCGGGGCGGTGGCGCTGTTGCAGACCATCTTCCCGTACGTCCTGGAGCTGGCCGCCCTGCGCAGGCTGCCCACCCGGGTCTTCGGCATCCTGGCCAGCCTCAACCCTGCCGCAGCGGCGCTGGCCGGCCTGATCGTGCTGAACCAGCGCCTGGGCCCGCCCGAGGTCATCGCGCTCGCCCTGGTGACGCTGGCCGGCGCCGGCGTCACCCTCGTGCCGGGCTCCAGCGGGCCACCAGCTCCGTACCCTCGGTCTCGCCCGTCTCGTGAAACCCCAGCGTCCGATACAGATGCCGGGCGGCCGCGTTGTCGGCGGCATAGCTGAGCGCGACGTTCGGCGTGCCCGGCTCGGCGATCAGCCGCTCCCGAAGCTGCCGGACGATCGCGTGCCCGATCCCCTGCCGCTGGCGCCGCCCGTCCACGACGAGCCCGCCGATCCAGGCGCTGCGGTCGTCGTCGATCCCCCACATGACGAACCCGACCACCTCGCCGTCCTTCGTGACAGCCAGCGGATTCCAGGTGTCGCCGTAGTTGCACAGGCAGAGGTAGTAGCTGACGGCGCTCACGAACCGCTGCTGCTCGCCGTGCACAGACAGTTCGGCGCAGTCGCGCCAATTCTCGGCGGTAACCGGAACCAGCTCGATCGTCGGGTCGGGTGCCATCGCGCCGTCAGGAGATGGCGGCGCACACGATCAAGGCGGCGCCGAAGTGCGAGGCCGCGCTGACCAGGGCTCCACCGTGACGCTCGGGGGTGCAGATGACCTCGCCCAGCTTGCCCGGGGTCATCCAGTCGAGCACCATGAACGCCAGACCCATGATCCCGATGCCGAGCAGGCCGAAGATGACCGTGGAGGCCAGGCCCTGGCCGAACGAGTCGTAGGTCGTGAAGATCGCGGTGAAGACGATGGCCGCGATGCCCAGCTGGTTGGCCGCCAGCAGGAGCGAGGCGTTGGGGTTGCGCTCCACGAAGATCAGGTCGCGCAGCTTGCCCGGCGTGAGCACGTCGATGAGCAGGTAACCGACGGCCATCAGTCCGATGCCCACCAGCCCGAACACGATGCTGCGCCCGGCGCCCTCTAGCAGATCTTCCAGCACGGCCTCTCCCTTGTCACGCGACGTCAGGAGAGACCGTACAAGACAGTAGCTATGTCTGCGCATCCCTGCAGCCGAAAACCGCAGGCGAACCTGGATTTACAGCGCGCCCAGGTAACGCTGCCGCTCGTACGGCGTCACCTCGCGCCGGTACTGCTCCCATTCGGCCGTTTTGTTACGCAGGAAGAAGTCGAAGACGTGCTCGCCGAGAACCTCGGCCACCAGCTCCGACTTGCTCATCACGTCGATCGCCTCGGACAGGTTCTCGGGCAATGCCTCGTAGCCGGCGGCCTTGCGCTCGGCGGGCGACAGCGACCACACGTCGTCCTCGGCGCCGGGGGGCAGCTCGTAGCCCTCCTCGATGCCCTTGAGGCCGGCCCCGAGCATGACCGCGAAGGCCAGGTAGGGGTTGGTGGCCGAGTCGATCGAGCGGACCTCGACGCGGGCCGAGCTCGGCTTGCCGAACGCCGGCACGCGGACCAGAGCCGACCGGTTGAGGTGGCCCCAGCTCACGAAGGCCGGGGACTCGGTGACCACGTTCGGCAGCTGCAGCGGGAACAGGCGCTTGTACGAGTTGACGTACTGGTTGGTGACGGCGGTGTATTCGCGGGCGTGCACCAGCAGACCGGCGATGAACGAGCGCGCGGTCTTGGACAGCTTCTGCGGGTCGTCGGCGTCGTAGAAGGCGTTGCGCTCGCCTTCCATGAGCGACAGGTGGGTGTGCATGCCGCTGCCGGGCTGGTCGGTGTAGGGCTTCGGCATGAAGGTGGCCCGCACCCCCTGGGACAGCGCCACCTCTTTGACCACGTGACGGAAGGTCATGATGTTGTCGGCCGTGGTCAGCGCGTCGGCGTAGCGCAGGTCGATCTCCTGCTGGCCGGGAGCGACCTCGTGGTGGCTGAACTCGACCGAGATGCCGATCCGCTCGAGCGCGAGCACCGCCTGCCGGCGGAAGTCGCGGGCGATCGAGTGGGTGGTGTGGTCGAAGTAGCCGCCGTTGTCGACCGGGATGGGCAGCGAGCCGTCGAGCGGACCGTCCTGCACCAGGAAGAACTCGACCTCGGGGTGGGTGTAGAAGGTGAAGCCCTTCTCGGCCGCCTTGGCCAGCGCGCGGCGCAGCACGTGCCGCGGGTCGGCCCAGGCGGCGCTGCCGTCGGGCAGCAGGATGTCGCAGAACATGCGGGCGCTCTCGCCGCTGGCACCGCCCTCGAACGGGAACACCTGGAAGGTGGTCGGGTCGGGCATGGCCACCATGTCGGACTCGAAGACCCGGGCGAAGCCCTCGATCGCGGAGCCGTCGATGCCGATGCCCTCTTCGAAGGCGGACTCGAGCTCGGCCGGGGCCACCGACACGCTCTTGAGCGTGCCGAGCACATCGGTGAACCAGAGCCGGACAAAACGGATGTCGCGCTCCTCGAGAGTCCGGAGCACGAACTCCTGCTGTCGGTCCACGTTCACCCCTCGTAGTCATGCCCTGACGAGCCAGTCTCGCCCGACTCGATTACGCCGAGATTACGCTGGCCCGGCCCCGGTCCGACGCCCCGGGTAGCGATAATCCCGTTGTGACAACCTCCACTCAACCCTGACTGCCGCCCTGTCCCGGGTGCGACGATTTCTCCATACCCGGGGACTGCAATTCCGCGGCCTCGAGGGAAGGAGAAGCACGATGTCGGAGATCCCGACCCTGTACGGTGGCCCGCCCACCCGACGGGTACGCACACGCGACCTCATCGCCGCCAAGAGCCGCGGCGACCGATGGCCGATGCTGACCTCCTACGACCAGTACACCGCCTCGATCTTCGATCAGAACGGCGTGCCCGTGCTGCTGGTCGGCGACTCGGCGGCCAACAACGTGTTCGGCCACGAGACCACCCTGCCGATCACCGTCGACGAGCTGTTGCCGCTGGTCCGCGCGGTCGTCCGGGCCACCACGACAGCGCTGATCGTGGCCGACCTGCCGTTCGGCAGCTACGAGGAGGGCCCGACCCAGGCCCTGCGCACGGCCGTCCGGTTCATGAAGGAGAGCGGCGCCCACGCCGTCAAGCTCGAGGGCGGGCGCCGCGTGGCCGCCCAGATCGAGGCGCTGACCGGCGCCGGCATCCCGGTCATGGGCCACGTCGGCTTCACCCCGCAGAGCGAGCACACGCTGGGCGGTTACCGCGTGCAGGGCCGCGAGCAGGACGGCGCCGAGGTGCTGGCCGACGCCCGCGCGGTGGCCGGGGCGGGCGCGTTCGCCGTGGTGCTCGAGATGGTGCCGGGCGAGGTCGCGAAGACCATCACCAAGGAGCTGCCGATCCCCACGGTGGGCATCGGCGCCGGTCCCGACACCGACGCCCAGGTGCTGGTCTGGCAGGACATGGCGGGCCTGCGCACCGGTCGCATGCCGCGCTTCGTGAAGCAGTACGCCGACCTGGCAGGGACGCTTGCTTCGGCTACTCAGCAATTTGCAGCTGAAGTTCGAGGCGGCGAGTTCCCGGCCTCCGAGCACACGTTTTAAGTCTCAGAGGCAGATGTCGTAGCGGGGTGGTGGGTACAGACCGTCACTCCCGTCGAGGGCCGTGGCGGGGCGAGCAGGGCGCTGGCGCGCCCTGAACGCTCACCCCACCACGGCGACGTGCGTGAGTGGTGACGCTCGAACCCCGGCGCGCCGGGCCGCCCGACTGATGTCAGGCCAGTTCGAATCGCACCTTGCGGGTGGTCGGGTCGGCCTCGATCAGACGCGCCTGGATGCGCGCGCCCAACGGCAGCGCACCCAGGCAACGCGCCCGCACGGCGGGATCGTCGATCGCGACCGTGCCGCCGGGCGGGCGGTTCTTCGAGGGCTCGTCGAGGTCGAGCACGCCCGCGTCGAACAGCTCACCGACGCGGCCGTGCAGCAGCACCGCCTCGGCCAGGTCGATCGCGCCGCGGTTGGCCGCGCCGGCCAGCCGGTCCGACTCGGACATCGCCTTGGGCAGCCGCGGCAGCGCCGCCCGGGCCCACTCCGGGATCGGGTCGCCGGCCGCGACGGCCAGGCACACCTCGGTCGCGTAACGGTCGGCCAGCCGCCGCAGCGGGGCCGTGACGTGCGCGTACGGCGCGCCCACCCCGCCGTGCCCGGTCTGCTCGGGCGGCGTCCCGTCGAACGGGGTGTACGCCGCGCCCCGCAACAGATCGGCCGCCTGATCCAGGAATGCGGCCCCGCGCGGGCTGGCCGGGTCGACAGCGGCGACCACCGTGCCGACCGGCGCGCCCGCCGGCCACAGCACGCCCAGCGACTTCGCGGCGACCTGGAGCTTGGCCACCGCCTCCGGCTTCGGCGCCGGCATCGTGCGCAGCAGCCCCACGCCGCCCCGCAGCATCAGGTCGGCCGCGGCCATGCCGGTGAGCAGTGAGATCTGGGCGTTGTGCTCCTCGATCGGGAGCGGCGCCCGCAGCACCAGACGCCATCCGCCCTCGTGCTCCTCGACCTCCTGCTCGGGCAGCGGCAGGTTCACCGCCCCGCGCTCCGTGGCACGGGCCGCGAGCAGCGTGCCGAGCTCCGGCAGCAGCGCCAGCGGCTCGGGCGGCGCGCCCGCGTCCACCTGCTGCTGCACGCCTTCGTAGCTGAGCTTGGCCCGGCTGCGGACCCGCGCCCGTTCGAGCGCCACCGAGGTCGTCGCGCCGTCGGCGTCGAGCTCGATCGTCCACACCACGGCGGCCCGCTCGACGTCGGGAAACAGGCTGACCGCGTCCTCGCTCAGCACCGCCGGGTGCAGCGGGATGCGGCCGTCGGGCAGATAGATCGTCTGGCCGCGGACCCAGGTCTCGGCCTCGAGCGCGCCCCCCGGGCTCACGTAGGAGGCGACGTCGGCGATTGCGTAGAGCACCCGGTAACCGCCACCCGGCCGCCGGCTCAGGTGCATGGCCTGGTCGAGGTCCTTGGAGGTGGCCGGGTCGATCGTCACGAACGGCACGTCGGTGCGGTCGGCCACCGGCGGCATCGGCCCGGCGGCCGCGGCTTCGGCCTCACCGAGCGCCTCGGGCGGGAACTCCGTCGGGAGCCCCAGCTCAACCCGCAGCGCAGCGAAGTCGATATGCGGCGCCCACACTCGTCTGATCGGCACGGCTCATTCCTACCAGTTACCGACGCGGGTGGCAGGAATGCAGAAGGGCCGCGCCGGTGTGGCGCGGCCCTCCGTCGTGCGGTGGTGTTAGCGGCCGCGGCGGGTGGTCGTCTTGCGGGGCTTGGCCGGGGCGGCGTCCATCATGTCCGCGGCCGGGGTGTTGCCCAGCGCGGCCTCACGGGCGGCGGCGGCCGTGGTGGCCCGCTTGACCCGCGACGCGTTGGTGGCCGAAGTCTTGGCGGTGGCTCCGGCCCGCGGAGCGTTCGCCGTCCGCGCCGCCCGGCCGCGGGTCGCCCCGGCCTCGTTGGCGGTGCTGCGCTTGGCCGTCGGCGTTGCGGCGGGCTTGTTGCCGCCGCGGGCCGCCACCGGGCTCAGCCCGGCCACCTTGGCCACCGCCGAGCGAGAGCCACTCGCCGGCCGGGAACCGCTCGCCGGCCGGGAACCGCTCGCCGAGCGTGAGCCGGTCGCGGGCCGGGAGGCCGCCGTGCCCTCGATCGCCGTGCGCCCGAGCGAGCGGGGCGGCGTTGCCTTGCGGGCCGTCGTCGTCTTGCTCGCGGGCGCCTGCTTCGCGGCCGTCCTGGTGGCCGGCGCCTTCTTGGCGGCGGCTGCCTTGGTCGTCGACGCGCGCTTGTCGGCGGCCTTCGTGGCCGGGGCCTTCTTCGCGGCGGCCTTCGTGGCGGGCGCCTTCTTCGCGGCCACCTTGGTCGCCGGAGCCTTCGTCGCCGCGGTCTTCCGGGCTGTCGTCGCCTTCGTGGCAGCGGTCTTACCGCCCGCAGTGGCGGTGGCCTTCTTGGCCGCAGTACCGGTCTTCTTGGCCGCAGTAGCAGCGGCCTTCTTCACCGCAGTACCGGCCGCCTTAGCCGCAGTGGTGGCCACCTTCTTGGCCGCCGTCGCCTTGGTGGCGGCAGCCTTCGCCGGCGATGCCTTCTTGGCCGGGGCGGCCTTCTTCGTAGCTGGCTTGGCCGCGCCGGCCGCCGCCTTCCGCGCCGTCGCGGTCGCCTTGGCACCCTTGGCCGCGGCGGCCGCGGCCCGGTTGGCCGACGCCGCCGAACTGCGGTCGGCCGACGCGGCGACCCGGTTGGCGCCCGACTTGGCGCTGGTCGCCGCCGCCTTGTTGGCCGACGCGGTGGAGCTGCGGTGGTAGCCGGCCTTGGCCGTGGTGGCCGCCGACTTGTTCGCCGACGCCGTGGCACTACGTGCAGCAGCACTACCCGCCGCGGTCGCCGCCTTCGACGTAGCAGCCGCCGACTTGTTCGCCGACGCCGTGGCGCTACGCGCGGCAGCACTACCGGCCGCGGTTGCCGCCTTCGACGCGGCGGCAGCCGACTTGTTGGCCGACGCCGTGGCGTTGCGCGAAGCGGCACTGCCGGCCCCCGTCGCCGCCTTCTTCGCGGCCGCGGTCTTCTTGCTCGCAGTCGTCATCGCACCAGCCTTGGTTGCCGCCGTCTTCTTCGGCGCAGCCTTCTTGACCGCAGTCCTGGCCGTCGTCTTCTTGGGCGCGGCGATGGTCGCCGTCGTGGTGGCCGGGCCCGGCTCGGCCGCCGCAACGGTGCGCCGCGGGGTCACGGGCCGCTTCGTGGTCGCCTTGGCTGCTGCCGATCGAGCCGCGGCGGGCCGAGCCGCAGTGGCCGGCTTCCGGGTGGCGGCGGACGCGGCGGCCGGCTTACGGGCTGTGGCCGCGGCGGCCGGCTTACGGGCGGCGGCGGACGCGGAAGACTTCGTGGACTGACTTGCCCCCGTACGCGAAATACGGCTTTTGTCCGCCGTAGTGGCAGAACGGGGGGCCTTTTTGGCAGCGGCCATCTGGGTGTTTCCTCCTTGCGAATGACTGCGCGAATGGCTGCGGGCTCGTCTCCGCACGGAGACTGCGACGTTCAGTAAGAGAACGATCGATAGCGAAGCTGGAGGCGGCTGATTCAGCTGGCGCCTCGGTCAGCTGACCTCCCCGTTCCAGCGGGCATCCTCGGCGTCCCAGTCCGCGTTGCGCTTCTCGACCGTCTCGAGGGCATGCGAAGCTTCGTCGGCCGTGGCGTAGGGGCCGAGTCGATATTGAGCAGGACAAACGTCGTCGCCGTGCTCGACCCGATGGTGGCGGAGGCACCAGAACCAGCCGCCGCCGGACCCACTGTCGCTCATGCAATCACTCTGCACCTCAAACCGACCATCCGCCACCGATTCGGGCAAAAAGTCCTAGATTTCCACATTGGATGATGAGGGGAAGAGCACAAAAACCGCCCCGGCCGTACGGCCGGGGCGGTTCTGTATTACGGGCTGCTACCGGAGCTCGGCGGCGACCAATTCGGCGATCTGGACGGCATTGAGCGCCGCGCCCTTGCGCAGATTGTCGTTCGAGATGAACAGCGCGAGGCCGTTGTCGACCGTCTCGTCGGCGCGGATGCGGCCCACGTAGGACGGATCGCGGCCGGCCGCCTCGAGCGGCGTCGGCACCTCGGACAGCTCGACACCGGGCGCGCTCGCGAGCAGCTCGCGGGCCCGGGCCGGGGTGATCGGACGGGCGAAGCGGGCGTTGATCTGGAGCGAGTGGCCGGTGAAGACCGGGACACGCACACAGGTGCCCGAGACGAGCAGCGACGGAAGATCGAGGATTTTGCGGCTCTCGTTGCGGAGCTTCTGTTCCTCGTCGGTCTCGTTGCGGCCGTCGTCGACGATCGAGCCGGCCAGCGGCAGCACGTTGAACGCGATCGGCTTGGCGAACGAGCGCGGGGCCGGGAACTCGACGGCGGACCCGTCGAAGGTCAGCTCGGTGGCGCGGTCGGCCACCTTCTTGATCTGCTCGTCGAGCTCGCTGACGCCGGCCAGCCCGGCGCCACCGACGGCCTGGTAGGTCGTGGCCACCATCGCGACCAGCCCGGCCTCGTCGTGCAGCGGGCGCAGCACCGGCATGGCGGCCATGGTGGTGCAGTTGGGGTTGGCGATGATGCCCTTGGGCCGGTTGCGCGCGGCATCGGGGTTGACCTCGCTGACGACCAGCGGCACCTCCGGGTCCATGCGCCAGGCCGACGAGTTGTCGACGACGACGGCGCCGGCCGCGGCCACGCGGGGCGCGAGCTCTTTGGAGCTGCCCTTGCCCGCCGAGAACAGGACGATGTCGAGACCGCTGTAGTCGGCGGTCGACGCGTCCTCCACGGTCACCTCGCCGTCACCCCAGGCAAGGGTGCGGCCCGCGCTGCGGGCGGAGGCGAAAAGACGAAGCTGCTCAACGGGGAAGGCACGCTCGGCCAGGATGCGCCGCATGACGCCGCCCACCTGTCCCGTCGCGCCCACAATGCCGATCCTCATGGCGACAAAAGTACGGCTTGATCTGCGTACGGAGAAATCGGTTTGCTCGTCGAGTTTCACACAGTGGGAGATGTGTCCCACATGAAGGGACAGCGGGCATACGGTCAGTGGCATGGCGACGTACACCCATGGTCATCATGAATCGGTCTTGCGCTCGCACCGGTGGCGCACCGCAGAGAATTCGGCGGAGTACCTTCTGCCGCACCTTTCCTCCGGCGTGACGGTGCTCGACATCGGCTGCGGTCCCGGCACGATCACCGGCGACTTCGCGAGCCTCGTCACCCCGGCGAGGGTCACCGCCCTGGAGGTGACGGAGGACGCGCTGAACCTGGCCCGGGCCGAGATCACCCGGCGCGGGCTGACCAACGTCGACTTCGCGGTCGGCGACGTGCACCGGCTGAACTTCGCCGACGACACGTTCGACGTCGTGCACGCCCACCAGGTGCTGCAGCATGTGGGCGACCCGGTGGCCGCCCTGCGCGAGATGCGCCGCGTCGCCCGGCCGGGCGGCCTCATCGCGGTGCGCGACAGCGACTACGCGGCCTTCACCTGGTATCCGCAGCTGCCCGAGCTCGACGAGTGGCTCGGCCTCTATCAGCGGGTGGCGCGGGGCAACGGCGGCGAGCCGGACGCCGGGCGGCGCCTGCTGGCCTGGGCCCACGCGGCCGGGCTGACCGACGTGACGGCGACGTCCAGCACGTGGTGCTTCGCCACCCCGGCCGACCGCGAGTGGTGGGGCGGCATGTGGGCCGACCGGATCCTGAAGTCGGAGATGGCGGCCACAGCCGAGCGCACCGGCGCGGCGACCCGGGCCGACCTGACCCGCATCTCGGCCGCCTGGCAGCGCTGGGCCGCCGACCCCGACGGCTGGATGTCACTGCTGCACGGCGAGCTGATCGCCCGCGCCTAGCGCCTAGAGGGATTTGGGCTTGTAGGCCCAGTGCCAGTTCTCCCGGGGCACGTTCATCTCGAAGCCGTACTTCTCGCCGTTCTGCTTCATCCAGGCGAGCGCCTTGGAGTTGAGGTCGAGGTCGGTAGCCATGCCCCAGCCGTGCTCGCTGGTGCCGGGCTTGGCCGCCAGCCCGCCCTGGGAGTACAGACCCTTCCGCCGTACGAGATCGACCTGCTCCGCGTACGGGCGGTAGGAGTCGGTGATGCCGATGTGCACGCCGTCCTTCTTGGCGTCGCCGATCATCTGGTTGAGCGACTGGGCGGCCGGCGCCCACAGCTTGTGCCGGGTGTTGCCGACCTGTTCCAGCGCGCTCGCCGGGATCCGCCCGTTGCCGTAGCCGGCCAGGTCGGTCGGGATGCCCTTGCTGTTCAGCGAGTATGACTTGTTCGACGTGGAGGTCTGCGCGACGGCGTCCTCCAGCGCGTTGGCGAAGGTGCCGCCCTCCGCGCCCGATGCCGGTTTCACCCCCTGCTGCTGGATGTTCCGGCCGGCCTGTTGCGTCTGCAGCGCGATCATGCGGCTCTGAATGTCCGCGATCCGCGAGCCCATTCTCTCGATCCCCACGGACTCCTGTTCGGCACCCGCCCGGAAACCTGAGGCGCTACGGCAGATTCACCGGCTCGCGACGCTCGGCTCCCTCCAGGCGGTGGGCCAGGTCGAGCTCGACCTCCGAGGTCTGGTTGCGGCGGTTGGGCAGCATGTTGGTGACCAGCACGATCAGCGCGCCGATGCCGGCGTACAGGGCGAGCACGATCAGGTGCCGGCTGATCTCGGCCGCCGGGAAGTACAGGTTGTCGCGTACGGCCTGGACCCCGGCCCCGGTGGGCAGGTTCACGCCGAGGATCCGGCCGAAGTCGGGCAGGAACTCGGGCAGGATGCTGGCCCCGGAGATCACCGTGCCCAGCGTGAAGTACAGCGCGCCGACCACCGCACCGGGCGAGCCGAAGATCGCCACCGCGCCGGCCGTGGACGCGGTGATGGCCAGCGAGATGAGCGAGAAGATGGCGAGCATCTCGCCGCGGTCGGCGGTGACACCCACCCCGAACCAGCCCATCGACCACAGCACCACCGCGGCCGAGGCGACGGCGTAGACCATCAGCGTGCTGACGTGGGCGATGCCGCGGCGCCAGGAGCGGCGGGTGCGCGGGATGAGGCGCCCGAGGCCCATCGAGGCGACCGTGCCGCCGAGCGCGAGGGCCTGCGTGAGGAAGCCGAGCGAGACGCCGTTGACGTCGTCGTCGGGCAGCGGCACGACGTCGGTGATCGGCGGCGGCGCGTTGAGGGCCTGGGCCCGGGCCACGGAGATGCGGTTGCCGCTGCGGGCCAGCTGGGCCAGGGTCGCTGCGGTCCGCTGCTGCACGACCGAGGTGAAGGTGGTGCGCAGCAGGTTCGCGGCGGACGGGCCGGCGGCCGAGGCGACGTAGAGGTGGGGCTGGGCGCCGGTGATGTCGACACCGCCGTACACGTCCCGGCGTTTGATGGCGATCTCGAGGTCGTCGGCCGTGGCGTAGTCGGTGACCCGGAACACGCCCCGCTCGGTGAGCAGGCTCGCCACCTCGGCGCGGCCGCCCGGCGGCGCCACCAGCCCGACCGGCACGTCGCGCGGCTGCGCCTTGTGCCCCATGCCGAGGTAATAGGCGGTCAGGCCGAGCTGGACGAGTACACCGATCACGCACACGGCCAGCGCGAACCGCCGGAACCGCAGCACCGACTCGGCTGGTTGTTGCTGTGTCACTCTTGCAGCTTTACGGACGAAAAGCATTCATGGGACCGTTTCGGTCTAACCGGCCTTCTCGTCGATGAGGGCGAGAAGGGCCCGGGCCGCGGCGCTGGGCCGGCGCACAGCGGAGAAGGCCACCCCCAGGGGCCACTCCAGGTCGGCGTCGGCCACGCTCTTGATGACCAGGCCCGTACGGTCGTCGGGCACCACGAACGGCGGCAGGATGGCCACTCCGAGGCCCTCGCGGACGAAGCTCGCGCCGGTGGCGATGTCGGTGACCTCGATCGCCACGTGGCGCTGCACGCCGGCGTCGGTGAACGCCTTGTCGACGACCGTCCGGTTGCCGTAGCCGGAGGGGAAGTCGACAAACGGCTCGCCGCCCAGTTCGGCCATGCGCACCTCGTCGGCGCCGGCCAGCCGGTGACCCGCGGGCAGCACCAGTTCGAGCCGGCGGCTGCCGAGCGGCCGCACCCGGATGCCGGGCGGCGGCCGCCCCGGGGCCGAGACGAAGGTCAGGTCGAGCGTGCCGTCGGCCAGCCAGTCGAGCAGGCCGACCGAGCCCCGCGGCGAGACGTGCAGACGCAGCCCGACGTTCGGGTGCTCGCGGTGGAACGCGCCGAGCAGGGCCGGCACGTCGATGAGGCCGACGGAGATGAGCGTGCCGATGCGGACCGTGCCGCGTAGGCCGCCGCGCACCTCGTCGACGGCGTCCCGGGCGTCGCGCACGGCGTCGAGCGCGGCCCGGGCGCGGGGCAGCAGCGCCTCGCCGGCGTCGGTCAGCTCGACCCGCTTGGAGGTGCGGTCGAGCAGGCGGGCGCCGAGCTCGCGCTCCATCGCCTTGATCACGGCGGAGACGCCGGACTGCACGACGTGCAGGCGGGCCGCGGCCCGGGTGAAGTTGCGTTCCTCGGCGACGGCGACGAAGTACTCGAAGTGGCGCAGTTCCAGCACGAATCGTGATTGTAGTCAGCATCGATCATCGTTGGTGTTGATGCTCGGGCGACGCAGGCTCATGGCATGACCGTCTTGACCCAGCACCGCCCCGCTCCGGTCGCGAGCGACTCGCCACGGCACGGCCGGGGGTTCTGGCTGATCGCCGCCGTCTATCTCGTCGCCCTCGCCTTCTCGACGGTGCCGACCCCGCTCTACCCGCTCTACCAGCGGGTAGACGGCTTCTCCGGGTTCACTGTGACGGTCGTCTTCGCGGTCTACGCGGTCGGCGTGATCATCAGCCTGCTGCTCGCCGGCCACGTCTCGGACTGGACCGGGCGGCGACGGGTGCTCCTGGTCGCGCTCGGGCTCGAGATCCTCGCGGGCGTGGTGTTCCTCACCTGGACGGCGCTGCCGGGTCTGATCGCCGCCCGGCTCCTCACCGGCCTGGGCGTCGGGCTGCTCACCGCCACCGCCACGGCGTACCTGCTCGAACTGCACCGGGCACACCGTCCCGGGGCGACCGGCACCCGCTTCGAGGTCGTGTCGTCGGCCGCCAATCTGGGCGGTCTCGGCGCGGGCACCCTCGTCGCCGGCGCCCTGGCCCAGTTCGTCGCCTCTCCCCTACGTACGCCGTACGTCGTCTTTCTGATCCTGCTGGCCCTCAGCGTCGTCGCCGTCGCCGTCGCGCCCGAGACGGTAATCGCGCCGGCCACCCGGCCGAAGTACCGGCCGCAGGGCGTGAAGATCGCCGGAAACCGCCGGACCGTGGTGGTCGCCACCGCCTCCGCCTTCGCCGCGTTCGCCGTGTTCGGGCTGTTCACCTCGCTCGCGCCCAGCTTCGTGGCCGGCACGCTGCACCACCCGAGCCGCCTGCTGGCCGGCGTCACCGTCTTCGTCGTGTTCGGCGCAGGCGCCGCCAGCCAGGCCGTCAGCGGCCGGCTGGCCCCCCGCGTCCGATTCGTCAGCGGCCTCGCCGCGCAGGCTGCGGGCCTGGTCACGCTCGCGACCGGCATGCAGACGGCATCGCTCCCGCTCTTCCTGATCGGCGGCGCGGTCGCCGGCGCGGGCGCGGGCATCCTGTTCAAGTCGGCGGTCGGCACGATCGCCGCCGGCGCCCCCGCCCACCAGCGCGGCGAGAGCCTGGCCGGGCTCTTCCTGATCGCCTACCTAGGCCTGGTGGGCCCGGTGCTCGGACTGGGCCTGGCCGGCCAGCACGTGGCCGCGACGACCTCGATGCTGTGGTTCACCGGGCTCCTGCTGACCCTGCTCGGCACCGTCTTCACCGTGGATCGTTGGGGCACAAACTAATCGCTACCCTGGGGAGGTGGCCGATGACCCCCTCGAACTGGAGCGCCAGGTGTGCTTCGCCCTGTCGGTGGCTTCGCGCAGCGTGGTGGCTCTCTACCGCCCGCTGCTCGAGCCGATGGGCCTGACCCACCCGCAATACCTGGTGATGCTCGCTCTCTGGCAGCACGCGCCGCTGTCCGTGCGCGATCTCAGCCGGCTGCTCCAGCTCGATCCGGGCACCCTCTCGCCACTGCTCAAGAGGCTCGACACCATCGGGTACGTCGACCGGCAGCGCGACCCGGCCGACGAGCGCAGCCTCGCCGTCACCCTCACCGCCCGGGGCCGGACACTGCGGGCCGAGGCCGAAAAGATCCCGCCCGCGATCGTCGCCCGATTGGGTATGCCAATCGACGAGCTGGAGTCGTTGCACGCGGCACTCACACGGGTGATTGCGGCGGCCCACTGATGGATTCGCGAAACCGATCCCGTCGGATGAATTGTTTCACACGAATCCCCTGGCCGATTTACGCAATGCCAGTCCGGAAGGCGCACGAAACCTTGATTGTCTTTGAGCAAGAATCAGCAGCTAGGAAGGCACGAAGACGGCCATGGATGCCGGGAACGTCCGTCGATCATGGACAGATGTGACCCTCCGTGCGTTGACGTGCAAGTTGCACGACTCTTAGTGTCGAGCCTGTGACTCCGAGTGTCGGAAGACCTCGGGCGCGCGACAGCTCCGTCAAAACCGGCCCAGGAGAACGTTCCATGAGTGTCACGATCGGCATCAACGGATTCGGGCGTATCGGCCGCAGCCTGGCGCGCATAGTTGCCGCATCGGCCGACCCGGGAATATCCATTGCCGCCGTAAACGACCTTGCCTCGACCGAGAAAATGGCCTACGGGCTGCGCCGGGACAGCATTCGTGGCGCATTTCCCGGCACCGTCACGGCCCGCGCCGATCATTTGGTCGTAAACGACCATGCCATCCGCGCGTTCCATCATGAACGGCCCGAACGCATTCCGTGGGCCGACGCCGGTGTGGACGTCGTCATCGAGGCCACCGGCCGCTTCCGGGCCGGCACGCTGGCCCGCACCCACATCACCCACGGCGGCGCCCGCAAGGTGGTGATCAGCGCCTCGGCCGACGAGCCGGACGCGTTCCTGGTCTTCGGGGCCAACCACACCACGTACGACCCGGCGCAGCACGACGTCGTCTCCCCCGGCTCGTGCGGCGTGAACGCCCTCACCGTGATGGCCAAGGTGCTGCTCGACCGCTTCGGCCTGCAAGGCGTGAACACGTCGGTGGTGCTGGCCACCCAGGGCTGGCAGAAGGCGCAGGACTCGGTGGTCGACACCTCCCGCGAGGACCCGCGCCTGGGCCGCGCCAGCGGCGAGAGCATCATCCCGCACAACTATGTGGTCGGTGACCTGGTGCGGGTGGTGCTGCCCGAGATCGGCGAGATGCGCTACAGCTATTACTGCGTGCCCACCCCGATCGGCTCACTGGCCGAGCTCTCCGGCACGACCGGTCGCCCGGTCAGCGTCGAGGAGGTCAACCGGGCCATGGCCGAGGCCGCTGCCGGTCCGCTGCGGCGCGTCCTGGCCTATGACCCCGACCCCACGGTCTCGATCGACGTCAAGAACAACCCGGCGTCGTGCCTGTTCGACCCGTCCGGCACCCAGACCACGGCCGACGGCGGGGTCAAGGTGCGCGGCTGGTTCGACAACGAATGGGGCTTCTCCAACCGATTACTCGACCTCGCGCGCCTGGTGGGTGAACGCACCCCGGTGACGTCGCGGCACATGAGCTGGAGCATCGCCTAGGGCACATCTGGTGGATCAGGTGGGAGCGAGGCGTGGCCCACCAGATGTGCCCTAGAGTCGGAAGCGATGAT
Source organism: Paractinoplanes polyasparticus (assembly GCF_019710575.1). GTDB lineage: Bacteria > Actinomycetota > Actinomycetes > Mycobacteriales > Micromonosporaceae > Actinoplanes > Actinoplanes polyasparticus. Next base: position 304,283 of record NZ_JAHWFK010000008.1, read on the forward strand.
TATCAAGACCGATGACGTACGGGCGGCAGCGCAGCGTCTCGAGGGCCGGGTGCGCCGCACGCCGGTGATCTACGCGGCCGAGAACCTCTGGTTCAAGCTCGAGCAGACGCAGCACGCCGGCTCGTTCAAGACCCGCGGCATGGTCAACCAGATCCTCGCCGCCCCCTCGGTGCCCCCGGCGGGGATCGTCGCCGCCTCGGGCGGCAACGCCGGGCTGGCCGCGGCCTACGCGGCCCGCGAGCTGGGCATCACCGCCGAGATCTACGTCCCCACGACGGCCCCGGCGGTGAAGGTGGCCAAGCTGGGCAAGCTGGGCGCCCGGGTCGTCCAGGTGGGCGACGAGTACGCCGAGGCCTACGCGGCCGCGGTGGTCGCCGCGCGATCGTCCGGGGCTCTCTTCTGTCACGCCTACGACGACCCGTCCATGGTCGCCGGCAACGGGACCCTGGGCCTGGAACTGCTCGACCAGATCCCATCCGGCTTCGACACCGTGCTGGTCGCGGTCGGCGGCGGCGGTCTGATCGCCGGGGTGATCGCGGCCCTTCCCGGTGTACGCGTCGTGTCCGTCGAGCCGGTGACGTCGCAGGCCCTGCACGCGGCCCTGGCGGCGGGCGGTCCGGTCGACGTCCCGGTCTCGGGCGTGGCGGCCGACTCGCTCGGCGCCCGGCGGGTGGGCGAGATCGCGTACGACATGGCGGTCTTCGCCTCGACGCCCTCGGTGCTCGTCGAGGACCAGGCCATCGTGGACGCCCGCCGCCGCCTGTGGGACGACTACCGCCTGGCCGTCGAGCACGGCACCGCGGCGGCGTACGCGGCCCTGACGTCCGGCGCCTACCGGCCGGCCGAGGGCGAACGGGTCGTCGTGCTGATCTGCGGCGCCAACACCAATCCGGCCGACCTGGCATGAACCCCGACCGGCCTCGCATGAACCCCGACCGGCCTCGCATTGACCCTGACCGGCCTCGCATTGACCCTGACCGGCCTCGCATTGACCCTGACCGGCCTCGCATTGACCCTGACCGGCCTCGCAT
>NZ_JAHWFK010000080.1 GCF_019710575.1 Paractinoplanes polyasparticus
GCCATCGGACCCAAGAACCTCCCTCCGAGTTCTTCCCGGCTGCGCCGGGGATACAACAAGGCGCCTCGTGGCGCACCGGATCTGCCGCAGACAAGGTGCGCTGGGCGAGCGCGAACGGTTGCGTGACGACGGCGTCCGGCTCGACGACAACCTCATGAACGAGAGGACCACCCATTCTGCGCACGCATGGCAGTTGGGACGACGGCATGTCTGCCGTTAAATGCGTGGTTGTCAACCGATGATGGCGGCATGGCGCTTCTTGTTGAGATTCACGTACCGCTGCCGAGCCTTGAAGAAATGGAGTCCGGCCAGCAGCCGCATCCGGTCGTCTGGATCGACGAGGTGCAAGAGTTCCTCGCCGGGCTGGAAGAAGGTGAGGAGTTTGACGACGGTGAGGAGTACGGCGACGTCTACGTGTTCTTCATCGCCGGTGCGGACGAGTCGACACTGCTGAGGGCGGCATCGCGAGTCGCGGCCTTGGAGGGGGTGCCGTCGGGTGCCTTTGCAATGGTGACTGATGACGAAGCTGAGGAGTTCGGTATGGGGCGACGCGTCGACCTGCCGATCGCCTGACCCTGCGACGCGCAGACAGGAGGTTGTGCCACGGCGCCGTTGTTCCCGAGGTCATCGACCCACGGTGACCGACGTCCTCATCTGCCGCCGATAAAGCGCGTCCGCCCTCGGCACCGTTACTCGCGTGTGAGCGGCGCGCTGGCCTGGCGGGCCGGTGCGGCATCGTCGCGCCGCCGCGAACCACATGGCCTCGCGGCAGACGATGTCCCGCATCCTGCTTCCGGAACCGCAGATGGTCGGCGCGGTCCAGCTCTGAGACCTCCGCGGCTCGGCGTCAGGGCGCCCGCCCGGGCGGGCGCCCTGACCTTCAGCTCGCTGACTCGTAGATGGACCAGTGCCGTGCGTTCGATGTCCTTCGCAGCGCGGGGCTGTCCGCGAGGACTTGCTCGTGGACAGGGTTGAAGTAGGCGACGATCAGCCGTCTGGGATGTTCTTTGATTGAGCGCTCCAGGTTGGCCAGCACCGCGCTGAGCGTGTCGGGGCCGAAGGGGTTGAACAGGAAGACGACTGTCGGCGACGGAGGAAGGGTGTAGTCGACGGCGTCCGTGGTGACCACGGCGATGACCGGTTCGCTGTGGTTCGAGGCGGCCGCATACGCGAACGCGTTCGATCGCCCGACAGCGCTCAGCCGGGCGTCGAGCTCGACCCCGACGACGGGCCGGAACCCGTGCTCGGCGGCGAGAATCAACGTGCGCCCTTTCCCGCAGCCCAGGTCGACGAAGGCGAAGTCGCTTGGGGCGGTGACGGGCAGTTGCCGCATCAGAGTTCGGAAGTGGTGGATTGGGATCGGCGAGTATGCGACCGCGTCGTCGAACGTCGCCGCGGTCGTGGTGGCATCCACGGAGAGGCCTGCCGTGTCGAGGTTGAAGGCGCGGTCCAGGCGCCGTTCCCTCTGCCGGCGCACCGGCCGGGCGACCAGTTCGCCGAACAGCTGAGCGGCCTCGCGGACGGCGGCTGGTCGGCCGCCGTCGTCGTGTGCTGCGCGGACCGCGTTTCGGAACGTGATGGCACGCCGGCGGACAAGGTTCGAAAGGTGTCTATACGGTGGCATTTCGCTCCCTCCGCTGCGGCACTAGCCGCAGCTACCGAGAGTTGACGGCGGCCGGTGCCGCCGGAACAGGTGAGGAACGCAGGCGTACTCGCCCGCGGGCTTGGCCACGGGACAGGAACGTCAGCCGATCGGCGGTCCGCGGCCGGCGAGGGCGTACGCCCATAGGAATCGCCGCCACCGCCGCGGCCACCGGAGAGCCGCCGGCTGGGGCACAAGCGGCGTTGCCCATCGCGTGACATGCGGCCGCACCAGCGAGCGGACACCGTCGGTGAAACGCAGCGAGTAGAGCGAGGTTCCCGCACCGAACGCGGCGTGCAGAAGCAGTCCGGTCACGTAGACCGAAGGTGGAGTGCTGTCGACGCCGAGAGCCGCGTGTTCAAGCGCGTCAGCGGCGATGAACGCAACGGTGGACAGACCGGCGGCGAGGCGGACGAGATGGCACCTGCGCCGCCGGGAGACGGCTCGAGCTGGTGGGCCGAGCGCCGAACTGACCACGACGGCGATCAGCGACGCGCCGGCCAGCCCACCGGTCAGCACGGCGGCTGCGGCGGTGAACTCATGCACGTGATGGGCCGGACCGCTCAGCACGCCGTGGTGGCTATGGGCGATCAGCCAGAAGTTCAGGCTGTGCGCCATCAGCCAGCCGAACACGCCCACCGCAACGGCTGCGGCGGCGGCCCACACATCGGCCACGCACACCCTTGCCTGCCGTGCACCGCTCAGCATCATCGCCTCGCTACCAGGGGCTTGCCGCGCAGCGTAACGGCGCTACCTGAGTGCCACCTTGGAGCCCGGGCCCTACCCCGCGGCGTCGGTACGCAGCCCGGCGAAGGGCTCCCACGGCACATTGCGCAGCACAGTCGTGTAGAGCACGAACACCACCACGTATGTCATCACGACGCGCGTCGACGGGAGCCACGTCGGCAGCCGCACGCCGAAGGTGCTGCGCGCTGTCCAGGCGACCAGCCCGTACGCGGCGAACGGCACTACGACGAGCGCCGGCAGATGGAATCGGGCCGCTTGAATGACGCCGGCCTTCCGGCTGACACCTCCTGAGGTCTGCTTCACGACGACGCCCGGCGACGTGGGCAGCGGGATCGCGGCGGCAGTCGTCAAGGGGCGGCAAGCGGCTACTGAATGCTGTTGGAGCAGATCAGTGGTTCGATTCTCTCGAAGAGGTTCGTTATCCGAGATATGCTGCCTGCACTGAGATGTCCTTGATCGAGGCCGCAGGCGTGAACGACGTGGTGGAGTTGACGGACTTGTTCGTCAGTAGCCGTCCTTCGACAGCCGGCGTGGGCTAGGACGTCGCGAGCCGCGTAGCCGTCCTTAGTGGAGTGGCGCAAAACGCGAATGGCGATCACTTGCGACTGGGGATGGTGATGGCCGAGAGCGTCGATCAGACTGAGGCCCAGTCGAGTCCAGAAGACTGCTAACCCCTCTCCTGGCGGCTGCTGGTGGTAGAGCGTGTCGGTGTCGGCGTTGTCGGTGGGAATGCAAAGCATGCTCAAGCAGCTAGTAACGGCGTTCTCCCACGGTGCACCGGCGATGGTGTCGCGCAGCATGGCCTGGGCTTCGGCCGTGCGGCCTGCGAGCGAATGGGATATGACGGCGATTTGCCGGCCGTCGAACATCCTCTTTCCTATGCCTCGGTGGTGTGCGAGACGTTCGCAGGCTTCGTCCCATCGTTTTGCCGAGGCTAAAGCGTGGGATCCGGTGCCGAGCAGCACTTTCCAGGACCATTCGCGTAGCTCACGGTGGCTTTCCGGAGTAGCGGTGAGGTCTGCGGCGGTGATGGAGAGGCCGTCGACGGTGACAGTTGCGCGGTCCGTGACGGCCTGGTGGAGGGCTTCTAGCATCTTCCACGCGGTAGGGCCGTCGCCGGCTCGAATGCGCAGGCGAGCCAAATTAACCACGGGTTCAAGGGCGAAACGGCCGGGCTGGTGGCCGGCCAAGGCTAACCGGGCGAGCTGGTGGCACCACTGTCGGGCGAGGTCGTGGGCGCCGCAGTCCGAAGCGAGCAGGGCCGCTTTGTTGAAGACGTAGGTTGCGTCGGCGAGGTTGCCCGTGGCGAGGGCGGCTTCAGCAAGCGTGTGCATGTCGGCTATGCGGTCGGTTAGCGGGGTGCAGGCAGGTCGTGGCCGAGCGATCAGCGGAAAGCGCTGTGCGGTGGTGTCGTCCATCAGGCGGCCGCCGATCCGGTGAGCGCAGAGTGGGGCCCGAAGATAATGTTGCCGGCGGCTGCGGCGAGGGCAGTTTGGTCATGCTCAGGGACGCCTCGGCGGTTCCACATGAAGATCACGTGGTGGGTGAGGACTTCCCGGAGTCCACGGCACAGCTGTCCGCTTTCGTGGGTGCGCCGCAGCGCGGCGCCAGTGCTGGTAAATGCATCGAACAGGGCGCTCTCCCCGGCGAGCGCGGCATCGGCGTGGGTGAGGCTGTTCGGATCCACGATGAGAAGGTGCCGGACGGCGTCGCGCAATGCGTCGATGTGGGAGGGGTCGGCCGGATCACGGTGGTCGGCGACGCGGGACCAGACGTCACCTTGTTCGTACCAGTCGAGACCGGCCGCGCGCATCATCGCGCTGCACAGCATCATCGAAAGCTCGCGGGTGTGTTGCGGATGCGCCGCCGGCGGAGCCAGCAGGTGGCGGCTGTCGAGATGCCAGAGCCGGTGAGCCAGACGCATGGCCCGGGTGCCGCCAAAAGCGGTGGTCTCCGGCTCGTAGATCACGTAGGTAACTGTGGTCAGGTACTCGCAACGCTGCAGGCCTTCGAGAAGATCGCGGATACCAGTGGCTGGGTTTCCGCTGGTATGGGCAGGGAGGTAACGCAGCCGCCATTGGTGGCCCTTGCGAACGATGAACCAGGCAATGATCAGCCGGTTGTCTTCAGCGGCGGTCAGCACCGGGGTGACGTGGGTTACTGCGACCTGCTCAGCAAGATCCGGGTCAGTGAACTCTAAGTTTGCCTGCTGCCAGGCGATGCTGTTCATGGTGGCCTCCGCAGGAGAGGGTTACGCAAGCAGGAGGAACGCGTCCCAGGTGGTGAGGGCGGCCCCGGTGTAGGCCGTGTTCAAGGCGAGGGCTGTGCCCGCGGCGCCGTCCATGAGCTCGGGAGACTTCGGCGGTGCCATCCTCAGCTGCTGCGCCAGGATGTCGGCTAGCTGTGGAATCGCGGTGGTCAGTTGGCTGGCCAGGTCCGGGCTGGAGCTACTGGTGGCCGTGCGCCAGGCGGCTTGCAGCAGCCCGCCCTTGCCGTGGCACAGTCCAGGTTCGGGCAGCAGGGTTTGCTGATGCGGATCCCGCATCGCGGTCACCATCGCGGCTTCGGCTCGGCGGCATCTGACCGCGTCGTCGAGGGCGAGGCCGGCTAGTTGTTGGGCGCGAGCGGTGCCGGCAGTGCCGTAGCACCAGGACGGCCGGTGTGGCGTCGGCGGAGCTGGGTCGTCGGTGACGTATGCGGGCCACCAGGAAGCTCCGATGATGTCATCGCTCTGGCGATGCTGGTCGAACCACGCGCACAGTCGAGAGAGTGCGTCTATTGCGCCAGGCGGATGCTGGCCAGTGAGTACGGCCAGGGCGAGCAGGGCCGTGGCCGCGCTCATGCCATGGGCTACCCCGAGGTTGCCATGTCCGCGCGGGAAGCGGGCGTCGAGGATGCCGCTGAGGCCCTCGGCCAGCCACCACGGCGGACGTCCGTATGGTTCTTCTCTTTCTGCGGTCAGTCGGACCAGATAGCTGAGTATGTCGCGGGTGATTGGCGCATCGGGGTGGCGGCGCAGATGGTAGACCCCGAGTCCGGTCAAGCCGTGGATGAGATCGAACTCGCGCATGGTCAGCGGAGCATCGGTGTCCAGGCGGGTGAGCGCGGCGGATAGTCGGTGGCGGGTCAGGATGGTGGTCTGTTCCTCGAGAACAGCTGCCGCGCGCTGGTAGCCGCCGAGGGTAGTCGCGGTGTTGTGTAGCAGGAGAGCTAGGGCAGGCGCTCCGGCGAACAGGTTGGCGGCGGGTCCGGTGCTGACCGGCCCGGCTGCCGCCGCGCGGATCCAGCGATGGGCGAGGGCTTCGTCGCCGTACCCGGACACGGCCCGCTCAAGGTGCAGCAGTGCGATACCGGCGGCACCGCCGGCCAGCGATTGCGGATGGGTTCGGCCGTCGTCGGAGGCACCGATGACGGCTGGGTCGGTGAGCCGGTCGGCGATGGCGGCAACGCTGTCGCCCAGGTCCGTACAGGTTGCAACGGGGATGGTCATGAACGGCTCCCGGCTCGGGCTCCCCAGCTCAGCGCCGCGGCGCGAGCAAGGTGCAGGCAGACGGCTTCCGCGGCCCGGTCGGGGCCGGCGACGCGGGTGTGGTGCAGGTGCAACAGATCGGGAAGTAAGGCGGCCGGTTGGATGCCTATGGCGTGCAGGACCTTGCGGTAGTCGGCCAGCGCGGAAGCCCGCGACTGCCAGCAAGTGAGGATCGTTCTGCTGGTCGGCGCCGCCGCCAGGGCTGCTCGATCCGGGTCGGCCAGGTGCACAGCCTCGTCATAGAGGGCGCGCACCGGCGCCGGCCGTTGGGTGCGGACATGTTTGGTCAGCCAGCGGCGGGCCTCGTCCCGGCCGCCGAGCAACACGGTGGTGATGTCGAGCATGCTTGCCGCGGTCATCGCCTGCTGTGCTGGTCCGTCCCGGCGAGCGGTGGCGGTCAGCTGTGCCCGGACCGCGGCCGAGTCGGCGGCGAAAACCTGCTCCGCCGTCGGGTAGGCGTCGATGCCACCGAATCGGCTCAGCTCGGGGAAGTCGGTGTCCATCTGTGCTCGGCTGCTCAGTCCGTGTTCCCGAAGCTGCTGCACCCACCGCTGCGTGAGTGCCGGGTCGACGTCGGTCAGCCTCAGCCGTAGATGAGGGTCGGGATCGTGGTAACGCTGGAACCACCACGTGCCGGTGATGTGGTCGATCAACTGAGCGATGTGTTCAGTCAGGATTCGGTCCTGCTGTTCACCGGCGGCGTACACCTTCAGATAGCTGTGCGCGCCGCCCGGCAGCATGCCGTGGTGGCGCACGTCCACCACGTCACCGAGGCGTGGAGTCGGCACGGGCCCGGCTGTCGCGACCATCGGAATGACGATTTCGTGGGGTCGATCGTCGATCCAGCCCGCGCCGGCAGGTGCCTGGCGCAGCACCGCGACGTGATACCGCCGAACATAGTCACGGAGCAATATACGGTGAGCTGGTAGCTGTAAATCAATGACCAGACACTGGTCGCCGCTGCCAACTGACACTGCCGTTGGGCACCCGGTGACCTCACGCCACCGAGCGAGTTCGCGGTCCCAGACGTCGTCGCTGGCGGTGGCATCGGGCAGGTCGTCCCTGGTCAACCGCCAGCGAGCGGCGCTGAGCAGCGTCCTGCCGTAGCGGACCGCGGGCAAAAACGGCAGATCGTGGGCAGCCGGGCCCCACTCGAATGGGTGGCAGGGGGCCGACAGCGCGGTGGTTGCCTCCGCCAGGAACCTCACGACGGGCAGCATCTGCCGGTCTGGTGCAGCCGCTGTCATCGGTACGGGTTGCACCGGACGCCGCCGAGTCAAGCTGACCAGGTAAAGCCGGTACCTGTCGGCAGTGACGGCGATGTCCTCCAGTGGGATCCGGCGCGCATTGTTATCTGTGTGAAACTCCCCCACAGCGGTCAGGAACGGCAGAACCTGCGGTGCGCGGGCCACGTCCATGCTGATCGTGTAGCGGGTGGGCGCTGCAAGTTGCGAGATCAGCGATCCTTCGGCGATCGGCGGAGTCCCCATGGCGTACGCGGCGGCCATCCGATCCCGGTCGGCGGGATCCAGCAGGTCCAGGACCCGTCCGGTGGTGGTGCCCGCATTGCGCGAGACCCGCACCACCGACAACGTGAACCGGCCTGCCCTGATGTCGTCCAGGTGGTGTGCGTGGACCCGCACCGTCAGCTCGGTAGTGTTCTGCACCGTTTCCGCTTGCTCGAGCGCCAGGGCGGACAACAGCTGATCGTCCAGGAGGATCTCGTGCTGCCGCCTCAGTGCTGCGCGCTGTGCCAGTGCTACCAGCGCACGATCACGGTCGGTGACCGCCGGACCGGGTGCAGGGTTGGCGCCTTCGAAGCCGGCGGGGTAGCCGAGGCCGAGAACGGGATCGACGGCGTCGCGAACCGGAACCAGCGCGTACGAGCCGAAGCGTTCGAGGAACCGACGGTGCCACCGTGCCCAACCCGTTGGCGCCGGGACAGCCAACCGAGTCAGCGCGACCGCCGCTCGGCACGCCTCGGCCGGCACCTCCGGCGGCACAGTGACGTCGCTGTCCAGCCTGAGGTCGACGCCTAATGCAGGCTCTGATGTGATCGTTGCGGCCGTCGTGATGAACTCGCGTCGGCAGATGGCAGCCTCAACTTCAGTGGTGGCGGTATCGTGCCGCCGCTTTTGCTCCGCGAGCCGACTCAACGTCTCGCGGAGACTGGCTGAGCCGTCGTGCTCTCGAGGGGAGTCGCTGGTGGGAAGCCGCTCCAGCGCGGTCGCCAGGACGGCGAGCGGGTCCGTGGCCGTCATCGATGGGCGCAGGCTTGTCAGGAGCAGCTGCTGTTGCACCAGTTGGAGGACCAGCCGGTCGGCGGCTGCCGGTTCGGCAGCGCATCCGGCGGCGACGGTAGCGCTCAAATCCGTCCACCGGACTGGTCGGGCAGCGGCTGTCAACGCGATGGCGACGGCTACGCTGGCACGGACCCTGAGATGCTGCGGTGCTCCTGTCTCGGAGGTACTTGCGCGGTGTTCCAGCAGTAGATCACCGTCGCGCTCGGCGAGTAGATCATTGACCCGCAGCCACACGTGCGGCCGAATCCCGGGATCGGTCTCCAGGCGTGCCAGCACACCGGCAAACCACGGCATTCGGATCCGGGCTATTGGGCGGTGACCTGTGCCGACCCGGGCGACGCCGTACGAGCCGGTCTTGGCCGCAGCAACGCCGGCGAACAACCCGTACGGGGTGGCCCGGGTCGTCGCGCGGATGAGGTAGCGCATGACGGCCAGGACCACACGGCGGCCATCGCGGACCGACGTCTGTCCGGACTGCACGGCGCGGACCCGCTGGGTCAGGTCCGGGCTCGCGTGTTCCAGGGCTGAGGCGAATCCTGGGATCTGCAGGATCTGGCTCAGCCAGCGCGGCCACGTTGTCGCCGCGTCCTGGCTGCTCAGGTCAGGCCACCCGTCGACTTGCCCCGGCGAGCAGACGGCCGCGCGGATCAGAAGCGCGTTGTTCAAGCTCCGATACACGGCCCCTCCCAGCATGTTGTTCTGATCTGCACGCCAGGGGCACCCAGTCCGACCGGATGGCGATCCGGGCACCCCTGGCTCCGCACAGCTGCGACTTTGCGTCAGCAGCTGGTGCAGGCGGACTGGCAGGTGCTGCCGCAGCCGTCGTTGGTCATCTTGATGATGTGATCGACGGTGCCGCCGGCCTCGATGAACGTGATGTCCAAGTCCTCAATGCCTATGTTCGGCTGCGGGTCCTGGGCTGCCTTGGGAACAGTGGTGCGCTCAACGGTGGGTGCCGTCACAACAAACCTCCTGAAATCGGGGGGGTGGTTCTCCCAGCTAGTCGGCCGGAAGCTTCACTTTCAGGACCAGCTGACCGCGAGGGTGCCGTGGCTCTTCGTGGTTCGCCAGCCAGCCAGGCCGCTGAGGTCGCTGCCGGTCGGGTAGTAGACGATGCGGGCGGCGCCGCGGCGGAAATGGTCAGTGCCCCAGTCCTGAATCAGCGCGAGTAGCTGCTGGCCGACCGCCTCGGCGTCGCTTCCGTGCGCGCGTACGCCCGCCTCATAACCGCTGGCGAACCTGTCGCTGGCACGTTTGATCCGGTAGGCAAAGCTGCCGCCCTGCACGAGCGCGGGGATGCCGTGCCGCACCGCCGGGTCGACCAAGCCCGCGTCGACCGCCTTCTGCGCGGCATGCATCATCACCATCCCGGATCCGCCGGTGGTCAGCAGGAACAAGGCGAGCTCGTCGGGCATGTCAAACGGACTACCGGCCCACAGCTCGACGGCCGGCTTGTGCAACGCCTCGCGCAACACTGCCACATTGAAATCGGTCTTCTGCTGCGTTTCAAACCGCAGGCCGACGTCCTCGGTGACCTGCACCAGCTGCTCGCTGACCGCCCCGTCGCCCTGCATCGGCACGAAAGCGCCGAGGCGGTAGCTGTTGGCGGTCAGGGCCGAGCCGTTACGGTCGAAGGCGATCAGTCGGGTGATGCCGTTGAATCTCAACGGAACGACGATCCGCCCGGTCTCGGTGAGCTGTTCCAGCCACGATCCGGGAATGTCCCAGGCTCCCACCGTTACCAGGATCCGATCATAGGGTGCGTGCTCGGCGACACCGTGCTCGGCGTCGGCCTGTACGACCGTGACCCGCTCGTAGCCGGCTCGTGCGAGGCATTCCTTCGCCCGTTGAACCACACCGGCGTTGATGTCCACGGTCGTTACCCGCCCGCCCGGGCCGACGAGTTCCGCGAGTAGCGCCGCGTTGTAACCCCCGGAGCCAATCTCCAAGACGCTCATGTCCTGCTCGATGCTTGCCATCTCCAACTGAATCGCCTGGATGTGAGGGGCCGATACGACGCTGGACTCGGTGCCATCGGCGAACCGCACCGGTTCCAAGGTGGCGTTGATGTCGTACACCCGCTTGAGATCCTTCTCGCTCGGCGCGAACAGGTGGCGAGGCACCGTTGACAGGGCGGCCGCCACCGCTTCGGAGGTCAGCAGGCCTTGAGTTCGCAGAGACTCCACCATGGCGGCGCGCAAGGCAGTTGGGTCATTATCCTGGGTTACCGTCATGAGCAGTTCTCACTTCGCTTGTAGGTGCCCTAACGGAGGTCAAGTTTGGCAGGTTGAACGGCCGACGCGGTTCGGCCGGGCAAGACTGACCAGAACGCTCCCCAAGTAGATTGACCCCGCCGGGGAACTTTCCTTCTACCTATTGCGCCTGAGTTCGCCCAGGGGATAACTAGAGCGCACATCAAGCACTTCACCGTTGGAGCATGGCCATAAATACGACGAATTTCTGGCCCTAGAAAGAGCGTCTCTGCGACTCAACCGGGTTATTAATATCTTCTCGTAGGCGACTCGATCTGGCTATGCCGAACGGTGCATGATCACGATTCAAGCTCATGCACCGTTCCAGTCTCAGTTCGAGTTTTCGCACGGGCCTGACGACGTCCCGGGGTAGGACTACAAGATGTTCCAGCTCATCACTTGTTCTGAGCCTCGCTGAAGGCCTTCAATTCTGCGTTGGACTTCTCGAGCAGCGGGGCTGTCTGCCTGCGACTTCCGGGCGTTGGTGGCGATCATCTGCAGCTCTCGGAGCCGGCAGAGGTTTTTGAAGCTTTCGGAACCGCGTGGGTCGAAGCCGTAAGCATGGATGAAGTCGGTGAGGTGGGCGTCAGTGCCGAACCGGTGGCAATGTACGGAGACGGTGGCCACGTCCCACGCTCGTGGGCCGATGCAGGCGGCGTCCCAGTCCGCGAGGACTGGGGAGCCGTCCGGTTGGCGCAGTGCGTTGCGGATTTGGGGATCCGATTGAATAAGTCCGTAGCCGAGCGACGCGTCGATCTCGTGCCAGCTTGCCGTCAAGTCGGCCAGGCGGTCTTTGAGTAGCTGAGATTCTTGGTGGTTAAGGATGACGGACTGTTCGATGGAACGGCGGATGCTGCCGATGGGGTCCAGCCGCGGCAGTTCAAGTGGTGGTGCGTCGCGGATATCGTGCAGTCGCCGTAGTAGTTGACCGAGCTCGCCAGTTGTGATGGGTGTTGCGTCGAGTCGCTCCCAGACTGTGACGCCGTGTCCGGCCACCTTCATTGGCTGTTGGATCCCGCCAGCGAGACGGACGGTGGGGAAGCGGGTTGATGTCAGCCACTGAACCAGCGTGACGGTTTTTCTCAAGCGGTCGATGCTGATGGTGGGCGGCGCTATCTTGATGACGAGGTCGTCGAGTGAGTAGACGGCGTTGGTGTGATGCCGGATGAGGGTAGCTTCGTCCGGTGACCGGCCAAGGAGCTCGCAGACCTCGGCGAGCACGGGTCGTGTTCGCGTTTCGACGAACATGGACCCTCCTAGGCCTGAAGGACAGCTTGCCCTCCGTCCAGGATACGAGCCTGTCGACGACACTCACGAAGGTAGCCGTCGAGCTGATGCACAGCGCCGCGGTGTTCGACGCTCGGTATGGCGGCGAGGACGTCCTCTGCGCGGGTCAGGACGATCTCAGTGCGCTGCGGTTCGGCGAGACCGGCGATGGCCTGATGCGCGACGTTGGCTGCCTCCTGGACTCGTCTGTCGGTGACGAGACACCGTGCGCGATCCATGAGTATGAGGGTCGGATCGATCGATGGCGTCCCGCCGTTCTGGTATAGCTCTAGTGCTTCATCTTGGAGGCGATACGCGGTCGCGGTGTCCCCGTTCCAGGTTGCGGCGCCGGAGAGATAGAACAGCAGTCGCTTAGCAGGGAAACGGAACGCGGCATCGCTGTCGGCCTCCCCGGCATCGTCGAAAATCTTCTTGGCCAGTTCGACGGCCGCGCGCGCCTGTTCAGCAGCGCCGATGCGGGCCAGCGCCCGGGCTCGACCGGCGGCGGCCAGGGCGCTGGAGGCGCGGGCCGGGTGGGGTAGTGCCAGCGCCTCGTCGGCCAGTTCGATGGTGCGACGGGGGTCGCCGAAATAGAACGGCAGCATCGCCGCTTGAGCACGAACGAGCACGGCCAGCGGGATTTGCGCGCTGTCGTCGGCGGCGATGCGAGCGGTGCGATACCAGCTCTGCGCGTCGGATATCGCGCCGAGGCGCATCAGCGCGTCGGCCAACAGCGTCGCGAGCAGTGCCGCGCACGCGGAAAGTCGCGATTGGATGGCGGCCGGCTGGCGACGCCGTGACAGCGCGACGACTTCCGAGCACTCGGCTGCCATGGCGGTCAGCATCAACGCTGGCGGGCTCGAGGGGTAGTCCTGGATGTGGCGGTGGGTAGCTTCTTCGATGATGCGCATCTGCGCCGGTGACACGGTTGTCGCCGCGATCGCCTCATCGAGCCGCAGCCGAAGCGCCCGCAGACTCGCGAGTGGCGACCCCACCATCGCCAGGGGCGCATCGTCGTGACCGCTGCGGCCTGATGTCTCGAACCAGAGCATCTGCTGAGGGATGCTGAGCAGGTTGGCCCAGTACGTCAGCGTGTCGATCTGCTTCTCCGGCCGACCTCGCTCCATACGGCTGATCTGGGCTTGCGAACGTCCCACCCAGCTGCCGACGATTTCCTGCGAAATTGGCATCCCGTGGAAGGGGTGCCGCCGGTATGCAGCGACAAGGCGACCCATGTGTCGCTCCGCCGCGGCCTGCGTGATCTGCCCGTCGGCCCAGAAGGCTTCCGGAACTGAAGGTGGGCGCTGCCGAAGGCTGTCGAGACACTGAGTGCACGGCGGGCACAGCGATCTCGAGGTGGAGGCGGGGAGCAGTCCCCGGCATCGCACGCACCGTCGGGCAACAGGTGGCATTCGCCATCCTCCGATCTGTACTGGCAACTAACGGGTGCTGATGCGGCATATCCCCTTGACCAAGAATTTAAATGATGCAGCAGCGCGTCGTTGACAGGATGCCCCATCTGCTGGCAATCGTATAGGGCCGTTCATAGTTCGCCACCGCCCCGTCAACTGAGATCCGGTGTGGTTTTTGCGCGCCACTCTGGTCGGCCGTCAGCCCCTTCACCAGCTAGCGAGATATGAAGCCCCTGGTCACAGGCTCATTTACGATCTACTCGTGCGTGATCAGCAGGGATTCCGCAGGGTGGAATACGCCATGAATGGTGATCATGCATCTTTAGTCATGGCCCGAACACCGCCGATGGCCTAAGAATCTGAAGAACTGTTCTTGATCTCATGCCTGCCTACGTTTGTTCCCTGTCGATTAGTTCTGAGGAGCGGCGATGAAGTCTTTGCTCGCCAAGTGCGTGGCGTCGTGGGCGCGACGGTGGCCGACGGGCGAGAGGGTCCGCCGTGGCTGAGCGTCAGGCGCCAAGCCGTGTCTGCGTTGTCGCTGAAGCGTCCCTGGCGGTCTCCCCTCGAACGGCTAGAGCGTGCACATCGACGGCGCCTACGTCGGCTACATCCATGCGAGTGCCGCCCATCGAACGACAGGCGAGTCCGTGACGGCCATGCATTGGCACAGCCCCGTGCACGATCCCGCCCGCACACATTTCTCGACAGCGAACAACAGGGCACAGCGTCCAGAGTCCACATTAGACAGTTGTAACTCCGCGCCGATTGGTTCAGACGCACCGGCAAGTTCCGACACTGCCGGTGGTGGCCCGGCCAGCAGCGATCAGATTCGACATGTGAGAGGACCTTTGTCATGCAGTCTCTGGGGCCGGCCAGGCTCACCGACGATCTGTGGCTTGCGGCGCATGACGGTGTCAGAGGCAGGTTGCAAGTCAATGACCGGACGCTGGGGGTCGGGCTGGCCACCGGGTTGCTGGCCGAACTTGTTCACGGCGGGCATCTCGAGCTGCACGATGGTGTGTTGATTCGGACAGCGGCACCGACTGATGATCTGGCGTTGCGCCCGGTCCTGATCCAGATGGAAGCGGAGGAAGCCGACCTGGCGGCGGCTCGACCGGTTGCACCGCGCGCATCACCGCCGAACGTCTTCTTTGGCGACTGGCCAGCGCAGCCGGGCTACGGCCTGGGCCGTCCGCCGGCCACCATGTCAGGCCATCAACGAGAGGCGGAGCCCTCCGGCACGTGGAGCCCGCACCCGGGCCCAGCTCGGCACACCAGGCCGGGCCACGATCTCGGCACCTGGCTGGCGTATCTGTCCTATGACCGGCGTGCCGAGCGGCTGGTCATCGAGCGGTTGTCCCGGATGGGATTGGCCAAACGTGAGGAACGATCCCGGTGGCTGCGTCGTCCGGTGGTGGCGTATGTGCCGTGTGATTCGGTCACTGCGGCGAACCCGGCCAACAAGATCAGCACGGCAGTGCAGAACCGGAGACGGATGGATTGGCGCCGTCTGGATGGGACGCAGTTGTGCTTGGCCGGGTTGATCCTGGCCACTGGCCTGCACCACCACGCGTTCGCCACCTTAGACGCGGCTGACCGGTCGTATCTGACCGGCGAGATCCGCGATCGCTTGGACGAGCCGACGCGGACATTGCTGCGTGCCGCAGATGCCGCCGTCGGTGAGGCCGCCATGCGGTGACCCTCGGCTTCGCACCCCTTTGTTTGCACACACCCACCCCTTGTTCTGGAGGACCTCGTCGTGGCCGCTTCAACCTCTCTCGCGTCGCCGGGCAGCAGCGTGTCGCATGCCTTGGCCGCGAACCGGCTCGGTCCGTTCGCGATCGGCGCCGCCATCGCCTCGTCCGTGGCTCCGCTGACGGTGGTCACTTTGGTGGTCAGCACGGCGATCGCGGTCACCGGCCTGCTCGGCTTCCCGATCGCCGTCATCACGGTCGCCGCCATCTTGATGCTGTTTGTGGTCGGCTATCTGGCGATGGCCCGGCACATCCCCAACGCCGGAGCCTTCTACGCCTACGTCGCCCAAGGTATCGGCCGGCCGTTCGGGGTCGGCACCTCCTGGTTCGCCCTGGCCACCTACACCAGCTTCCTGATGTGCTGCTTCGGCGGATTCGGGGCACTGGTGGAACCACTGGTCTCGGGCTGGATCGGCCTGGGCGTCCCCTGGTGGGTGCTCTCCTTCGCCGCCTTGATCTTGGTGGCCGTGCTCGGCGCGAACGAGATCAGCCTGTCGGAGAAAGTCCTGGTGGCGCTGGTCGTCACCGAAACGATCCTGGTGCTGGTCTACAGCCTGGCCATCATGCTCACCGCCGGATTCACCTTCAACCTCAGCGCGTTGTCGCTGGACAACCTGTGGAGTCCCAGCGCGGGTGTCCTGGTCGTGATCGGGATGACCGCGTTCGCCGGGGTCGAACAGTCGGTGGTCTACATCGAGGAATCGAAGAACCCGAAACGCACCATCCGGATCGCCACCTACGCCACCGTGTCCATCATCGCCGCGGTCTATGCGTACGCGTCGCTGGTGCAAGTCTCCGCCGGCGGGCCGACCATCATCGAGCAAGCCACCGCCCAGGGTGGCGACCTATTCTTCAACCAAGCCGCCGGCACCCTCGGCCACATCGCGGTCATCGTCGGACGGGCGTTCCTCTGCACCGGGCTGATCGCGGCGGCGATCTCCTTCCACAACGCCGCCACCCGGTACGGGTTCGCGTTAGGCCGCGAAGGGGTCCTGTGGCGGGTGTTCGGTCGCTGCACACTCAAAGGCGCGCCGCGGGTCGCGTCGCTGGCCCTGAGCGCGTTCGCCGCCGTCGTGCTGATCGTGTACGCGGTGGCCGGGTGGGACCCGCTGGTCCAGCTGTTCTACCTCGGCTCCACCACCGGCGGGTTCGCCGTCCTCATGCTGTACACCCTGACCAGCATCGCCGTCATCGCCTTCTTCGCCCGCGACGCACGCGGCGAAGGCCTGTGGCAACGGCTGATCGCCCCACTGCTGTCCACCGCGATCCTGCTGTTCCTGGCCTACCTGGCCGTCACCAACCTGCACACCCTGTTCGGCGTCGACTCCGGCACCGGGCCCGCCCGGTGGGTGCCGATCGTCCTGCTGGCGATCTTCGCCGGCGGCACCGTGTACGGCCTGATCCTCAAACACACCCGACCGGAGGTCTATCAGGGCATCGGCTACGGCACCCGCAGCGCCACCGCCAGCGCCTCCGGCCTGTCCACCATCCTCTGAACGGAGCCCCCCGGCAATGAGCAGCACCAGCCCCACCACCGCCCCCGCCCTACGCAACGCCACCGAACCAGACGTCGACCTGGTCGCCGACATCGTCGCCGACGCGTTCCTGCACCTCGACGTGATCCGCTACCTCGTCCCCAACCCACAGCGCCGCCGCCCGG
Organism: Paractinoplanes polyasparticus; assembly: GCF_019710575.1. Lineage (GTDB taxonomy): Bacteria > Actinomycetota > Actinomycetes > Mycobacteriales > Micromonosporaceae > Actinoplanes > Actinoplanes polyasparticus. The sequence continues at coordinate 16,566 of NZ_JAHWFK010000080.1, forward strand.
TGTCTCGCGCCTGGTACCGGCTCTACATCGCTCACGCCATCAACGGCGCCGGCCACGTCATCCTCACCGCCGACGGCTCCGCAGCCGCCGTCTGGTTCGACCGCACCCGCGAACCGACCGAGCCAGACGACTACACCGCCCGGCTGGCCGAAATCACCGGCGACGATCTACCACGCTTCCAGCACCTCGACGCGCAGATGGACGCCCACCACCCCACCGGCGCGCACTGGCACCTGCTGTTCCTCGCTGTGCACCCCAGCCAGTGGGGCCAAGCCCTGGGCAGTCAGCTGATGGCTCACACCCATCAGCGCCTCGACGCCGACGGCATTCCCGCCTACCTCGAAGCCACCAACCCGCAGAACCAGCGTCTCTACCACCACCACGGCTACACCGACATGACACCCCTGGAGATCCCGGTCGGCGACAGCGAACCGCTGCTGCGGCTGTGGCGTGACACAAACAACGACTGACTACCTGTCGTGGCGCGGCGGGCCTTGCCAATGCACGCCGCGCCACCCGGCTCTCTTTCCACCCCTGCCCGTTGTTGAAAGCCGAGGCATCATGCTCGCTGGCTACCCCTTTGCGCTCACCACGACCGCTGCCTCTGATGGCGTTGGCGGGCGACCGGTCGGGCGATTCGCTCGCGCTCGTAGTCGGCGGGGCACGGTGATGACGATCGGTCAGCTGCAGGACGCCGAGCCCGTGCCGGCGGCCCGGCCCGCAACCGACAGTGCTGTAGGCATGACACCGTCAGCCGGCACTCGAGACGCGGCCGGGGCGGTCCTCACCGGACACCGTGACGACGGCGCAGGCCTGTGCGCGGGCTGCCGTTCCCAATTCGGGCACCTCAAACCCTTCCCATGTGATCAGGCCCGCTGGGCCCACACCGTCCTCGGCGCCAAGCAGACAACATGGCCGCAGGCCGCGTCATGACCACCCGCCCGCACCAGCCCACCGGCCCGAACCCACGCCGTCTCGAGTCACCGGTCGGCACGGACCTCGACCAGCTCGACGCAGCCCTCGCCGACGCCCGGCTGCTGATCCAGGCGGGTGTCGCCTCGACCGCGGCTCGGCTTGTCGGCGCATATCTCACGCGGTTCGACCCGGGCGCCGCACCCACCCTCGACACCCTGATCGACGCGGCCGCGATCTACACCAGCCGGACACCCGACCCGGCATGGCTGCGCTACCTCGACCGCACTCGACCAAAGCCACAGGACACCGACACCGGGCTTGGTTCCGGCGACCCGGGCCGGGTCGTCGGCGACTGGCCATGGGCCCAGGCCCTCCCGGCGCCCCCACCGCAGATCAGCTGTCCGAGCGACACCGCCACCACACAGGCCGCGTCGCCCGCCGAGGGCTGGCCACGGGCTCAAAGGAGCCATGGCTGTTGGGCCTTCGTCAACCCTCGCCCGCGGGCAGCTGTCATGACCGCCGCTTGTACGACCCGTCAAGTCCGCGCCGACGGCAACGCCTGCCGCCCATCGGCATCACGGACTGCGCGGCGCCATGACGGTTTTCCTACCGCTGCCGGCGCTGCATCCACGCCTCAGCGCGGCGGTCGCGCGGGGCGCTGGGCCACCCGCAGGCGGCTCCCCCAGCCGCCGGCGCGGGTGAAGCCGGGACGCACCGTCGTCCCGGACGCCGGGTGCGTGCCACCCCGCCCATCTCACCGGGCACGCACCCGGCCCACTCACCACACCGGGCAGCACAGCCAGGGCGGACACCGATGAACCACCTCACCAGGCCCGGCCACGCCACCCGGTCCTCCACTCCCCTTCCCCGCCCCGGCACGAACGGAGGCGGTGTGACGGAGCTGGACCCCAGCGTCGCCAACGGTGCCCGCGTCCACAACTACCTGCTCGGCGGCAAGGACAACTTCGCCGCCGACCGCCAAGCCGGCGACGCGCTGCGTAGGGAGATTCCGGGCCTGCCTCAGATGACCCGAGCAACCCGCGAGTTCATGCGCCGCGCCGTCACACATATGGCCGGTGATGCGGGGATCCGGCAATTCCTGGACGTCGGCGCTGGGCTGCCCAGTAGCCCGAACCTGCACGAGGTCGCCCAGAACATCGCGGCGGACAGCCGGGTCGTGTACGTCGACAATGACCCGATTGTCGCCGTCCACGGCCGGGCCCTGATGACCAGCACCCCGCAAGGGTGCTGCCCGTTCGCTGAGGCCGACCTGCGGCAACCCCGCACGATCCTGGACCACCCGTCCCTGACCAGCACTATCGACCTGACCCAGCCGGTCGGACTCACGCTGCTCGGTGTCCTGGCACAGCTCGCCGACACCGACCACCCCGCCGCGGCCGTCGCGGAGCTGCGCGACGCGGTGCCCTGCGGCAGCCTGCTCGCGATCTCCCACCTGACCGCCGACTTCGCCCCCCGCCCATTCGCCAAGGCCTTAACCGCAGCCGCCAAGACCGGGATCAGGCTGTACCCGCGGCCCGAAGCTGCGGTGCACGGGTTCTTCGGCGACTGGGAGCTGCTCGAGCCCGGCCTCGTGCCGGTCTCGGCGTGGCGGCCCGAGGACGACAGCGAGGACCTGCCGACCGCCCACTACTGGGCCGGGCTGGCCCGCAAACCATGACCCACCGGGCTCCGCGACGGCCACCGGCACGACGGGCCAGCGAACACCGACAAGCGTACGAATGACAGGGAGACGCAGACTCGCCATGCCCCGCCACAACCCCAACGAGCTGATCGCGCAACGGCGCCGCCAGCTGCCCTCCCCGGCCCGGCCCGGCCAGTGGATGTCCCGCCGCGAACTGGCCGACACAGTCAACGCCGCCCTGCAAGAGCTGTACCCCGGCCAACCGGTCGACAGCCTGCTGGTCGACGACCGGTGGATCGGCTTACTCGAACGTGGCAACAGCTGCTGGCCACGAACTGAACGCCGCGCTGCCCTGCGCCGGGTATTCAACGCCGAAACGGATGCCGAGCTGGGCCTGACGGACCACCGCCCCACCGGTGAGTCCGAGCCCGCTCCCGCACGGACGGTCGATGGCGGGCTGGACCCTTTGACCGCGCATCCCGCCCGTCGTTACAACTACTGGCTTGGAGGCAAGGACAACTTCGCCGCTGACCGCGCGTCAGGCGACCTGATCAGAACGAAGTTCCCCACGGTAGTCAATGCAGCCCACGAGAACCGAAAGTTCCTGTACCGGGCCGTCACCGTGTCAGCTCGCGAGGGAGGCATCGACCAGTTCCTCGACATCGGATGCGGCCTGCCTCTGCCGGTCAACACCCACAACACCGCCCAGACGATCAACCCGGCGGCACGAATCATGTACGTGGACAACGATCCCCTCGTCATGGCCCACGCACGAGCACTTCTGACAGGTAATCCCGACGGGCGCACCGGATACCTCGAAGCCGACCTCCGTGACCCGGTCGGCCTGCTCAACCACCCCAGCGTGAACGCAGTCCTCGACCTCACTCGGCCGGTCGCCGTCCTGCTTGTCGCGGTCCTGCACTTCATCCACGACCACCACCAGGCCGTCACCATCGTCCGAGGGCTCGTTGACGCCTTACCCGCCGGCAGCCACCTGGTCATCAGCAACGCCACCATGGACTTCAACACCCCCGACGACAACGCCGCCTACGAAGAAATGCTCGCCAACCGCGACACCGATGCTCGAACCCGCACCCGCAACCAGTTCGCCGAATTCTTCACCGGCACACAGCTACTCGATCCCGGCATCGTTGCGGTCAGTCAGTGGAGGCCCGACCCGGCCGCTGACGGGCCGCCGCCGCCACCTCATGAGGTCGCGATCTACGCCGGTGTGGCCTGCATTGCTTAGCATCTCTGCCCCGCGGACATCGGGAAATCCGACCGGCAGGTCCTGGCACTGCGGCCGAAGCCCTCAATGGCGCAGTCACGGATGGTGCAAGCCGTATCGGGACCGCTGGCGGTGCACCGCCCCTCGATCCGCCGCCCCGTCAAACGGCGCGAGCCCGGCTTTGCCATAGCCGAAGCCTTGCAATGAAGTCCGGCGAACGCGCGCTCGACATGGACTGATCTGGATCCCGCGGTATGCGGCGCCCGCACCCAAGTGGCGCCCGTCATGCTTCCGGCGAGGCGAGCCTCGGCGCAACGGCGACGAGGACGCGAATCTGATAGAGACGTTCCCTGCCCGTATCGGTGATCGTGTACAGCTTGCTACCACTCGTCTGGGGAGTCTCGCTGATCATGTTGCGCCGGATCAGCCGGTGCCGGGTTCTCGTCAACTCTGACTCGCTGAGGTAGCGGTCTGCCAACGTCGTCATCTTGCGATGCAAGTCGGTATACCGCAGCGATTCGCTGTCGAGGCACATGAGGGCGGCGGCGTCCCAGAGGTGGTGCACCACATTCTGGATAGTTGCGAGCGCCTCATATTCTCGCCCGTCTAGGGAGTGCTGTCCGTCTGACCTCATCGAGCTACGCCTTCTGCGGGTGGAGTGCTGGATGCCCGATCTCCTGGATCAAGCACTATGTGGGGCGGGCGGCGCGCCTCCCTTCGAATCCTCCTTTTCCAAATTCAGGAGCAGCGCGGCAGCCGTCCGCCGTCTCTCACATGATCAGCTATCGCGACGCCCTGACCGGAGGCTGATCTCGCGCGGGCGATGACACGCGTCCGACAACGAGCGTCCAGCGAGAACGCGCGATCTCGCCCTGCCGAGTGGCCGATCGGCACTCGGCTGCGCTTGACAATGACCTAGGTCGCGCTGTGCTACGACCGTTCGGCGACCCACCAGCCGACAGTGAACACACCGGCGGCACGGGCAATGTCCAGGCTGTGCTTGCCGGCCATGATGAGGTCCTGTGAACGTCCGTCGTAGTCCCGCCAAGCTTGTGAGGGCTCGGTGCTGCCCAGGCAGAGTTCGTCGGCGAACTCGTCGCGAGCGTGGGTGACGACGAACCCGGCTCTTTTCATCATTTGGGCGTAGCTGTCGAGGGTGCCGAGATCGGCCAGTCGGAAATACTCGCAGACGGGATTGATCAGTCGCGAGATCTGCTCGGTGGTGCGGTGTGGCCCGAAGGGCCGGTGGATCCAGTCCAAGCCAACCAGCCGGCCGCCGGGCTTCAGAATCCTGTGCGCTGCGGTGAAGAATGCATGTTTGTTCGGCAAGTGGCAGACCGATTCCATGAACATCACCGCGTCGAAGGTCTCGGACTGCCAGTCGACGAAGGTCTTGTAATCATGGTCACCGATGGTCTTGAAGCTGACCCGCTCGCCCATGCCGTGCTGGGCGGCGAGGCGTCGGGCGTATCGATTGATGGAGTCGGTGTTCGACACGCCAACGATCGTGGCGCCGGAGGTGGCCGCGAGCTCGACCGCGGCGCCGCCGTACCCGGATCCGAATTCCAGGACCCGGCTGCCGGCTTCGAGGCGGGCATGGCGGGCGAGGCGATGCAGCATCGCCAGCTTCGCCTCGTGCGCTGTTCCGCCGGCCTTCTGGACCGACCAGTCGCCGTGGAACCACATGTCGCCCATCAGTGCGTGGTAGGCGCGCGCGGCGGCTTCGCCGCCGGGGTCCTCGGAGTAGAAGCGTCGGACGTCGCTCTCGTGGCTTTCCGCTACCGTCATGATGACCCTCTCGAGGGAAGAGATCGGGACCCTCAGCTGCGGGAACTGAGATCATCAAAGATGATGCCGGTCTCACACGGTGATTACATCGCCACAACGCGGTAAACCCGTCCACATTGGATACCTACTTTCGGGTAAGATCCATTGATGATCGTTGCGGGTATCAAGGGGAACCTGCCGTTGGACATCACGCCGTTCGTCGGCCGCGACGACCTCCTGGATCGAACATCCCGCCTTCTCACGCACGTCCGGATGATCACGTTGACCGGTCCGCCCGGGGTCGGGAAGACCCGCCTGGCGCTGAAAGTGCTCCAGCGAGTGAAAGCGGATGTGGTCTGGATGATCGATATCCGGGCGCTGGCGGATAAGACACGCGGTAATGCCGAGACCCTGTACGCGCATTTGGCGCTGGAGCTGGGTATTCGGCACCACGGGCCCGCCGACTTGATGATCATTGTCAAGCACTTGCAGGAGCGGCAGGTCGTGCTGGCGTTGGACAACTGCGAGCATCTGGTCCCGGAGGTTCGCGCCTTCGTACGGACGCTTCTGGTGGCGGCGCCTCAGGTACGTATTCTGGCCACATCCCGGCAGGTGCTGGCGGTCGAGGGTGAGTACACGGTGGTGGTGCCGCCGTTGCGGTTGCCGGACGCGGTCACCTTGTTCATCGAGCACGCTGCTGCTGCGGGCGCAGACCGGGCGAGCCTGCTCGCGGACCCGAACGTGGACCTGGTGTGCCGCCGGCTCGATGGGCTTCCACTCGCTGTCCGGCTGGCTGCGGGACGTATCCCGGCGTTGGGTGCAGCCGATCTGGCGATCCTGCTCGACGACCGGTTCGCCACGCTCAAGGCGATCGAGCGCGTGGTGGAGTGGAGTTACCAGCTGTGCGAGCCGGACGAGCAGCGGCTGTGGATGATCGCGTCCATCTTCGCCGACGCCTTCTACTTGCCGGCTGTCACGGCCATCGCGACCTCCGCCGGTATCGCATCCGACCGTGTCGTCGACCTGGTCACCGGGCTGGCGCAGAAGTCCGTCCTCACCGTCGACACCGCCAACGGTGCCAGCCGCTACGGGATGCTCGACACCGTCCGCGAGTACGGCCGCGACCGCCTGGTCGAGCGGGGCGATCGGGCAGTGTTGCAGGGCCTGCACCGCGACTACGTCCGTAGCCTGGTCGCCGAGGCCGCCGCCGGCTGGCTGGGACCCAACGAGTTGGACGTTATGGCCGGCGTGCACCGGCAGATGTCCGAGATCATCGCCGCGGTCGACCATTGCGTCGCCGACGGCGACCTGCCTTCCGCGCGCGCGATTCTGCGGGATCTGGTGCGCTGCCGGGCCCCGTTCTTCTGGGGCTCGATGGGGCTGGTCAGCCAGCAATTGCAGGGCGTCATCGACGCCTCGTACAACCAGGTCACGGATCAGGCCGACGCCGCGGATCTGGCGGCCACGGTCGCGTTGGCGGGATGGGTCACGGTCACCATCGGCCGGTCCGACGATGCGAACCGTCTGCTCGCCAGCAGCGAAGACCTTCTGGTTCGGTGGGACCTGCCGACGATCGCGCCGATGGTCTTCGCCGACGGCGGGCGCAAGGCGCTGGGACTCGGTATGCGCGAGGGCATCGGCCTGTTGTCAGCAGCGCGGGGCTTGTTCCACGACTCCAGCTCTGTCGGCGACCGTCACATGGCAACCATGGTCTGGGCGATGGCGTACGGATTCTGCGGAGAACCCGACGCCAGCCGCGAAGCGAGCCATGCCTACCTGAACCAGGCCATACAGGCCCGTGCGCCGTGGGCTGTCTCCTGGGCCTTGTGGACCAGCGCTCTTGCCGCCCTGCAACGTGAGGACTGGACCGCTGCCGAGGACTTCATCGGTCAATGTCTGCGCCTGCAAAGCAAGATGGACGACCAGTGGGGACAAACCTGGTCAGTCGAACTCGGCGCCTGGATCACCGCAGCACAACTCGCCCAAGCGGCGAAGCCCAAGGAACAGGCGCGCCGCGCTGCCTGGCTGCTCGGCGCCGCCCAGGCCCGTCAAGACAAACTCGGCGTGGCCCTGACCGGGCTCCGCCCTTTCGCCGCCGGGCGAGCCAAGGCGCAGGCCAGAATCGCCGATGTCCTCGACGAACTCACGACGGCGGCAGCCACCGCCGACGGCCGCCGACGCCATACCCACGCCATCAGCGTGGCCCTCGGTGACCCTGTGCCGCGCGGGCCACGAGCTGCCACACCGGACGGGCTCTCCGACCGCGAACGTGAGGTCGCCGAGCTCATCGCTCAGGGGCTGAGCAGCGCCGAGGTAGCCCAGCAGCTCCACATCGCGGCGAGCACGGTCGATACCCACGTCAAGCGGATCATGGCCAAGCTCGGCGTCCGGAAACGGGCAGCCCTGGCCCTGCACGCGAGCATCAACGCGCGACACAGTACGGAAGCCGACCGTGTTGCCCGCCCCATGACATAGGGCCGAGCCGACGAACGGGGCGTACCCGCCGATGCCGGGCCAACGTCAGGCGCCGGATAAGTCTGCACGTGAAGGCGGCCCAGCGCCGGGCGTCCTGCAACGCCGGCTGCTGGGCCGCCTGTGTCTTGCTGAACAGAGGTTGTGTCCCCCAGCGCTCAAGCCTGGCGGTGGAACGCCTCGACGACCGGGATCGGGATGCGACCGCGATCAGAAATCTCGTGACCGTTGCGGGCGGCCCACTCCCGGATCGCTTTGTTCTGATCCCGGTTACTGAGGTGCGTGGTGACGGCCGCCGGTCCGCTTCCCCGACGACGGGTGGGCGTGGCACGGGCAACTCGTGTTCCGGCCTTGATGTAGGGCTCGAGCCGGGACCTGAACTCGTCCACATTCTTGTCGGACAGGTCGATGCTGTAATTTATACCGTCGAGAGAGAACTCGATGGTTCGGTCGGCGTTCCCACCATCCAGGTCGTCAGTGAGAATCGTAATGACTTGCCGGACCATATGTTCTCCCCCTCGCGAAAACGCGTTCACGTAATCAATAGCCGCATGATGTGTTCCGGGCACCATACCCGGGGCGTTTAGGCACGCTACCTCAAATACACCATTTATGCCATGTGGTCAGTTGCCGAAGGTAGCCCGTGGGAATGCGCCCCGGCATCCCGAATCTAGTGGCTGGCGTCGAACTCTCCGTCCTTGGCGCCGCCGACGAAGGCGGCCCATTCGGCGATAGTGAACATCAGACAAGCGCCGTTGGGGTTTTTGGGGACTGTAAAACAAACGGCTCTGGCGCTCTTTCGGTGGTGACCGCGGGTGATCTCAGTTGAGGAGGATGCGGTGGCGGAGCAGGGTGAA
>NZ_JAHWFK010000081.1 GCF_019710575.1 Paractinoplanes polyasparticus
CTAAACAAGATCAACCACACGAGGGGGGGTCCGTTTTCAACCGTCCCAGAGGGGTCCAGATTCAGCCGCCGTTGACAACACGGCTCCGTACTCGAACTCCCTCCACTGTTCAGGATTCGAAAGAGTTCGAGTCACCCGTAAATCAACACGGCCTCCTGGGGCGCCGCTGCTCGTGAATGCGTCGCAGAAGGCTAGGGCCGGTGCAGCCAGGTGTAGATGTCGTCCGGCAGCTCGGCGCGGGCCTGGTCGTGATATCGACCGCGCTCGGCAGCACTGAGCAACCGTGACCCGTCGCCTGACCGGCCGCCACGGAAGAAAGCGGCCTCGCTCTTCATCGGCTGGTCCGGAACAAGCCGGTTGGCTCGCTCTGCCATTCGCGAAAAGGTTGCCGCCTCGACCAGCTCGGGCCATCTAGCCGCCGGGATCTCGATGCTCAGCCGGTCCGCGATGCGACGCATCTCCCGCTCGAGGTCGTTCGTCAGATCCGCGTAATGCACCAGCACGATTCCTGGGTCGTCGCGCCTTTCCCACGCCGTTCGGATCATCCGCAGCACAGCCGTCAGCGTCGCATGAGGAAGCGCATATGGGTCTTGCCCATCGATCCAGGCGGTGAGGAAATCGTGCTCGCCCCCCGACGGACTGATGTCGATCGACTGGGGCAGGCCCAGCCGGGCCAGCTACGGCGGGAGGTCGAGGTTCCGGAGGTAGTGATACCAGGAGACGGCGGCGTCCAACGGATGCCGGGCACCGGCCACAACGGTTACGCCAGGCAAGGTCGGAATGCCGTCGACCGGGGTGTGCGACTTGATGATCCGGCGGTGCTGCTGCCTATCGAGTTCAGTGACGACGGTCTCGATCGGCAACTCGTTGCTGTCCAGCCAAGGAGAGATGGTGGACAGACGGTCAGGCAACTCCCGGCTCTGAAAGACGAGTAAGGCACAAATCATCTGAAGCCAAGTGGTTCCCGATTTCACCGGGTAACGACGAGAACATCGTCGGCGCGGAGGGTCAGTCGGCTCCACCGGCGGCTGTCGAAGGTGGCGTGGGCGTAAACCCGGAGAGGAGAATCGCGATCCGACACACCTGTACGACGCGGTCGAGCCTCCCTCGGTTCACTGCGCGGCGTCAAAGGATCACAGGTGACCGCTTAGCGGACACAGGGACTGCACAAAAGTGCACAATCGACGTAACAGCGGCCATACGCCAGCTTGATCGGTACTTTTGCTGCCATGACAGATGCAGTAAGCCTCATTCCGGGTGCCATCGACCGGTTCGGCGCCCGGGTGCTCGAGGTGCCCGCAGGCGCCTGGAGCGATCCGACGCCGTGTACCGAATGGGCCGTTCGCGACCTGGTCAACCATCTGGTCAACGAGCACCTCTGGGCACCGCACATCATCGCGGGCGAACCGATGGAGCAGGTCGGCGCCCGCTACGACGGCGACCTGCTCGGTGACGATCCGGTCAGGGCCTGGGAGCACGCGGCTCAGCGGTCCCGGACGGCCTGGCTCGACGCCGACCCATCGGTAATTTATCGGTTCTCGTTCGGTGAGGCCCCGCTGAGCGATTACGCCGACCAGATGCTCGTCGACCTGACAGTCCACGAGTGGGACCTGGCCCGCGGCATCGCCCTGCGTGATTCGTTGGATCCGCAGGCCGTCGAAGTCTGCCTCGCCTATGCCCGCGCCAACGTCGGACGCTGGGACGGCCTGGGCATCATCGACCCGCCCATTCCCACCGACAGCACCGACCCCGTCGTCCAGCTCCTCTCGTTGACCGGCCGCGCCGTCTAACTATTTCCTTGACCAAACGTCCAGGTGCTGGGGTCAGGCTGTCTGGGTGGTGGGTTGGCCTCGGCGTCGCCGGCGTTCGCTGCGAATTCTGGCGCAATCACACCGGTGGGCGGCCAGAACATCGGAGTGGCGGGCGTCGGCGTTGCGCCAAATCGGGTCGTTGGGTAGATGACGGGCCAGCGTGGGATGGTTCGGGTGGCGAACCGGTACCTCTTCAGGCACTACCGCGGGAACCGGTGGCGGTCGCAGTGTGCGTAACTTCGCGCTGATGGGCCTTGTTGTGGAAGCCGGTGCGGTAGCGGCCTGGTGCGATGCCGTACGCCTGACGGAATGCCGTCGCCAAGGAGAACTCATTGGAGTAGCCCGACTGCCGAGCAACTGAGGCCAATGGCGCGTTCGTCTCGCGCAGTATGCGAGCAGCTGCGCTCAGTCGCACATTTCTTACATAGGCCATCGGAGGGCTTCCGACCAGCGCGGTGAACCGCCGTGTGAACGCCGTACGAGAGAGTCCGGCTCGGCTGCTGAGGAGCTCAACCGTCCATGGCACGTCGGGATCGCGGTGGACGGAACGCACGGCCGCCGCGACAGCCGGATCGGAGACCGGCCATGCGCCGACCAGTTCCACGTGGCGCAGCACCTGCACGACGATGAGGCCGACCAACGACGCCCGAGTCGCTTCCGCTCCGGGCCGTTCGATGAGGTCATCACCGAGCAGCGCACACAGCTCGGCCAACCGGGGCACGCTGCCGGCGACCACGGAGACGGGCGGGAGCTGGCGTAAGGCCGCATGCACTTGCGTGTCGGCGAGGTGATAGCAGCCGGAAAGGAAAGCGATGTCCTCGCCCTGGAGGCTGTGGGCCGAACCCGTCGGGGCGAAAATCACGTCTCCGGCGACCGCCTTCAGGGATGGCCCGTCGTTCACGGTCAGCGATATGGTGCCGCGTTCGATGACGTGGAAGCCGATACCCGTCCTGATGGGAAAGGTCTGGCGCCACGGGCCGGACTCGCTGGTCCGGCAGGTGAAGGCATGCCCACCCCGGATCCGGTCGGCAACTTCGCTGAGCAAGTCCACTCGCCGACGATATCTCGCGAGGCATACCGTGACATGGGTCCGGGTCACCACGACATGGCGAGCCCAAAAGCCCCATACTTAGATATTTGCCATGAAGGTTGTGCTCACTAGCCTGGCCGTGCACTCACATCTGTGGACGATGATCGCACCGACGGCTCGGCTGCTCCGGTCGGCAGGTCATGAGATCGCGATCGCAACCGGAGCCACCATGTCGGAAGACGTTGACCGCATCGGCGCTCCGATGATTCCGCTGGAGAAGATGCTCAACCACGAGCAGCTGGCGGCCGACCCGGATCTCGCCCGGGCTGCCGGCTACGGTGGCCACGGAGACCTGCGCGACGACCCGTCCGCCACCCCAGGATCAATGTTCGGCCAATTCTTCGCCGGAGTTCTGGCCGAGCGCGCGGCGACCGAACTCATCGCCAAAACCGAGTCGTGGAAGCCGGACCTGGTGGTACGCGAATCGCTCGAGTTCGCGGGTGTACTGCTCGCCGAACACCACAACGTCCCATTGGTAACCCTTGACATCGCCCCGTTGGCCATTACTCGCGATGCCGGCATTCTGCAGTGGCTCAACCGCTCACGGGCCGCCCTCGGTCTATCCGTGACCGAGGATCTGAACGGTGTCATCAACAGCCGGTGGGTGAGCTGGTTCTCCCCCGGGTGGCAACCGTCCGCGCCGGCGCCGGGCGACTATCGGCACTACCAGGCACCGCCCAAGGAAGCGCCGGTCCATCGGCCAAGCCGACCGACCGATGACCGGCCTCGGGTGCTGGCCGCGTTCGGCTCTCTGCTTCGCCAGACAGTCGGTTTGGACAACTCGCCTGCGCATCGGGTCGTCGAGGCGCTCGGCGGCCTCGAATGTACCGCCGTGGTGGCATTGGGCGACGACGACGCCGTTGCCTCCTGGACCGGCCCCCGCCCGGCCAACGTCGAGTTGACCGGGTTCGCCGACCAGCAGACGCTGCTGCGCTCCTGCGATCTGTTCGTCACCCACGCCGGTTTCGGCAGTCTTCGTGAGAGTTTGACTGCCGGTGTGCCCATGGTGGCGTTGCCCCTGCACTCGGAGCAGCCGGATAACGCCCGGCGTCTCGCCGACCTCGGTGTAGCCATCTCCCTCGACCCCGCGGCCACCGCCGATGAGATCGGACGGGCGTGCGCCGCCGTCCTGTCCGAACCGCGCTATCGGGCCGAAGCCGTCAAGTGGGAAGCGGAGGTGGCGGCCCTGCCCACGGCGGAGGCGTTCGTCCGCGATCTCGAGGCCCTCGCCGCCCGACCGCGAGCCAGAAGCTTCACCGTTGACATCCCCGAACGAGTACTTGGCGACCTGCGGAGCCGTCTTCGCGACGCCCGCTTGCCGGACCAGCTTCCGGGGACCGGTCACGAGCTCGGCTTCGACGGATCGTACCTGCGAGACATCCTCGACTACTGGGCCAACGGTTTCGACTGGCAAACCGCGCAAGACCGATTGAACAGTTTCGCGAACTACACCGCCGACATCGATGGCATGACGCTGCACTTCGTCCATGAGCGGTCCTCGGACCCGGATGCGGTACCGCTGTTGATGATGCACGGCTGGCCGAGCACCTACGTGCAGATGCTCGACATCATCCCCATGTTGACCCACCCGGAGCACGGTGGGACGTCATTTCACGTCATCGCCGTCTCCCTGCCGGGATACGGCTTCTCCGACATCCCACGTCTTCCTGGCATGAACTTCTCGACGATCGCGGACCTGACGCACCGATTGATGACTGAGGTTCTTGCGTACGAGCGTTACGGCATCCGCGCGAGCGATCTCGGCTTCGGCGTGGCCAACGCCATCGCGGTCGCTCATCCAGACTCGGTCATCGGTATCCATACCAGCGGAACCAATCCGACCCTTCCTTCACCGCTACCGCCTGACTTGACCGAGGAAGAGCAACGATTCGTCGCCGATGCCCGGCAGTGGAACGCGAACGAAATGGCCTACCTGCAGCTCCAAGCGAGCAAGCCGCAAACTCTCGGCGTCGCGTTGAACGACAGTCCAGCCGGCCTCGCCGCGTGGGTCGGGGAGAAGTTCTGGCGCTGGACCGACAACAACGGCGCCATCGAAGATGCGATCGACCGCGACTCCTTCCTCACCAACCTGACCATCTATTGGGCCACTCGTACCATCACGCCGTCCATGCGCCTGTACTACGAGGCGTTTCGCGATCCGGCCGGATGGCAGCCCGCGACTGTACCCCTCGGCTACCTGATGTCCGACAAGGACATGTTCCCGACCCCCCGGGCCTGGGTCGAACGTCAAGGCAAGGTCGCCCATTGGACGACCACAGATCATGGGGGCCACTTCCTTGAATGGGAGCAGCCGAAATTCGTGCGCAATGATCTCCAGGTGTTTTTTGCATCGTTGACCGACCAGAACAGTCGCGGCCTCCAAGACTTGTAGTCACGAAGAGCCGCACGAAATCAGCCACCAAACTTTTCGCGTTGGTCGCTGCGAAGACACCAGGAAGTCACGCTCCATCAACACCGATAAATATCATTTATTCGGTGACGTCGTGTCGACGGAGTTCACCCTCGCTCGTCCAGTCATTCTGGCCGTCGAACCCGAACGGGACCTCTTCCGCGCTGGCTGTGAACGCAAGCACCAGTTTGGAAGAGGTCCGGCAGCAGCTCCCCCCGATCTCCGAGCCGGGACGGCCGGCCCCGCCGGTCCACTCCATGCCCGTGCGGGATCAGGCGCAAGGAGGACGGCCCTGGTATCTGGATCAGAATGCGCTCGGGCAGGTGAGCGTCGCCTTCGCCGGACGCGGGCCACACGTCGCCGACTCCGACGTGCTCGCCGCCGGGTTCGCCGCCGAGCTCACCTCGCCGACCGGGACCGGTGAGTCGTCGCGGCACGCCGTCCGGGACTTTGTGCGGCAGAGCATCACCGGCCTGTTCGACCCGCCGGCACAGCGGGCCGGCCGGGAGAACCCGGCGCACGACGCCTTTCTGGAACGCTGGGATGAGGTCCTTTACCAGGGCATCCACGGAGCGGTCGACGGCAGGTTGGTCTGGGTGCGCCCCGTGATCGGCGCGCTTACACCGGTGCCCACCCCACCCGGACCGCGGGTATTCAAGGTCTCGTTCGGCTCCAGAGCCATCAACCATTCCGGCACGAAGGAATCTTCTGGCGACCACGAGGCGTCCATCGACGGCTCGTTCGGCCGGCTGGGCGAACATATCACCCGGTTGATTCCCTACATGCCGGCCATCGGCGTTGGCAGCAGCGTCGAGTCTTCCGCTTCGTCGCAGCGCCGGTTGGTCGCCGGCCGGCAAATGTTCATCCTGAACTCGCAGCAGTTCGACGCTGGTCTGAGCTTCGAGGTCCACGTCGACGGGCGGCTCTGGGGCCGTACCCGGGAGTATCCGCCGGCCGGCGGACTGCTCACCGTGGTGTTTCCGACGGAGTACACCGAGCCGGGGACTGGCGACACCGACTCGCCGGCCGCGGGGCCGCAGCGGGCGGCGACACCTCTGACCAGGCGGCGGCCGACGCGCGCGCATGAGGTGGTGAACGCGTTCGCGATGACGCCGATCATCACGGCGTGGCACCGGGCGCTGGTCCGGTCGATGGGCGCGGCGAAGGCGCTGCCCCTGGCCGAGCAAGGCGTGAAGCAGTTGCTAAACGAGCGAGCGGTGCTGAACCGCAACCGGATGTTGATGACCGGTGGCGATCACGAGGGTGGACTCGCTGCGGGCGGCACGTGGCTGACACTGGACCTGACGATCACGCCGAGGACCCTGGGCTCGGTCGGCACCTCGCCGAACGTCGCGGTTCGCGACGACCTCGGCATCGTTGCCGCGACCGCCGACGGACAGGAGGGCAGCAGCAGGGTCAGCGTCGACTTCCGAGTGTTCGGGTACGGGCTGACGCACCTGGATCCGCCCTCCGAGCCCAAGGCGAAGGATGAGCGCCGCAAGGGTGTCTTCGGCGGCGGGGTCGAGGTCGGCTCGGTCCGCGCATCGGGCAGTGAACACGGCAGCGAGACCCTCAACCACACCGTGCTGCGCCGGCAATCCGATCAGGCCCGGTACTGGATGACCTTCGACGCCACGTTGCGTACCAGCGGCAACGGACAGGACGTCGAGGATGTGCATGTCGTCGATCTGAGAGGCGAGGTCGCGGTTCCGGAAGCGGAGAAGGGCGACTTCGAGCAGAGCACGATCGGGACCGACGTCCTGCCGGGGCACGAGTACCCGGCGAGCCGCCCGGCTGTGACACCGCCGGCAGCGCCGACCTCGGATGCGGATGTCGACCGGCGCCTGGGCGCACCGTTGCCGACCGCCCCGCAGAGCCGGACCCGCTTTCCGGCAACCCCAGAGCCGACCGAGCCCTTACCGCTGGTGACCCGTCGCGGGCTGGGCGCCGGCGTGCCGGTCGGGTTGCCGGGCTCGGAGGCGGTGGCCAAGACAATCACCGGCGCGCTCCGCACCGCGTCCGGTACGACCGACATCGGGGCGGAGGTGGTCAGCGAGATCAACGCGCGCGCTGGGCGGCCCGCTCTCGAGGCGGACTTCGGGCGGGTGCAGGCTGGCGACCCCTTCACGGTCACGATCGGCGGGCAGCAGTACGACGTCCTGGTGCTGGCTCATCTGCGGGAACATATCGGCGAGACGTCGTACCAGATCGATGTCAACCAACGGGCGCTGCACGGCAACTCGTTCTCCGGTTCGCTGACCACGGATCGGTCGGTCGAGGCGTCACTGGGTGGCGCGGTGGTGCTCGCGCTGCCGGGGGGCGTGCGACTCCAGCTCGGCCGGGCGGAGGCAGGCGCAGCGTACTCGACCGGCCACAGCAACGAGTACAGCGACACGATCAAGCACTACCGGCGCACCGAGACGACCGGCGACGTGACCGAACACACCTACAACGTGGTCTACGAGATCGTGGTCCGCCCGCAGGGCGGGGCCCGCTCGACCTATCTGATAGACGACCCGGACCGGGCGGTCGGACAGATCGCTGTGCCGGTCGAGCACGCCGCTAGGACCCCGGTGACCCAGGCGCAGCGGGATACCGCCGGGTGGGCGGCGGTACGCACGACACCACCGCCGGGCTGGACCGGCGATTCGATCCCGTTCGACACTCAGGGTGCCTCCGGAACGTATCCGTTCTTCCTCACCATGCCGGAGGTCGTCGCCGGGGCCGCGCAGGCGTATGCCGACCTGAACGGCCTCGACGCCGCCTGGTTCGCCGAGCCGCTCAACTGGCCGCGGCCGCTCTGGTCGGCCGGTGTGCCCGCCGAACTCGCCGCGCACTTCGCGGAAATCTCCGGTCCCACCGGCTGGGTAATCCCGCTGCCGGACCGCGACGGCCGTCGCCAGGTCGTGCTGATCCGCACCCGGATCGATCAGAGCCCGCGGCACCTGGGCGCGAGCATGTCCACCGAGATCGAACATTATGTGCAGTCCGCACCGGGCCAGCAGCGCTCCGACACCGTCGAGAAGAAGGTCGACGGCAAGGTCGGCGCCGGTGTCCTAGCGCCGATGGTGCGAGCGGACACGACGGACCCGGAGGGCCCTACGAAGAGGGCCGCAGGGTCGGGTGGGGCGCCGACCTCCGGCTCGACCGTTCAGGACACCGAGACGTTCCGGATCAACGCCGGCATCTCCGGAGGCGCCGAAAAATCGTGGTCCTCGTCGAAGTCGACCGAGTTCGGCAATATCGACATCACCCGGGCCACGTACGGCCAGACCGTCCATGCCTTTCGGGGCACCCCCACCTTCGAGATCGAGGCCTTCCGATTCACAGGCGAGGGCAACGAGGGCGACTCGGTGAGCCGCTACGTCACCGTGACCGACGGTGTCGACTTCATCGTCCCGAACCGGCAGGCACATGAGTTGGGCCTGCCGAATGCCACCCCGATCGAACCGAACGAGACACCGGGACGCGAGATCATCGACGCCCGGCTGACCCGCGCCGTCGGCCATCCGGAGCGGGTCACGGCGGACACCCTGGTTCTTGCGATCATCAACGAGCTGAGTAGTCACGGTCTGCTGCCCCCGCAGAACGCCGACGGCCAGATCCCGCCGACTCCGCTGGGACGAGCGCTGGTCGAGCGCTTCTCCGACGCGGCCCTGGAGTCGCAGTACCTCGCGCTGACCGGGTCCGGCATCCTGATGTGGGTGCCGGTGGTGGCTCCGTATTCCCCGACCCGATATCTGATGGTGCGCGTCAAGGCCACCCCGCAGGCGCCCAGCAGCGACCTGCCCCGCGACGAGGTCAGCCTCACCCTGCGCGGCGAGCAGCACGATGCGAGGTCGGTAAAGCACGAGCACGGCGCAGACGTGCACGCCGAGGGTGGGATCCGGGCCCGGGGCGCCGTGGGCGATGGAGACCTGGGCGGCGAGTTCCAGGGCGGCTGGCACAGCGGATCGCAGCACAGCCGCGGCGAAGGTGTCGAGGTGAAGGACATCTTCCGGGTCGGTGTAAAGAAGTCGCACGAGTTCAACCAGCCATTGATCTTCAATGTCGAACTCGGTGTCACCCACGAGAAGCCCGAGATATTTCGGGTCATCAGCGAGGCCGCCAGGGAGACGGCCTTCGCGGTGACCGGCGGTGCGGCGACACCCCGGAAGCTGTGGTACGGCAAGAGAGTGTTCCACTGGGACTGGACCTCGAGCCGGAGCGGGGGTGCCGGGTATGCTCGCATGCTCGTGCCCTCGTACCTGACGCTGCCGACCGGAACCAGCGGTCGATGGCAGCCGACCGCGGCGCCGGTGCCCGCGGCGGATCAGCTGGTGCGGTGGCACACCGCGCCGCCGGCTGCCACCCGGAACCAGACACTTCTCGACGACGAGACCCTGCACCCGTGGACACTGCTGCCGGTCTCCGAGGCGATCACGAAGTGGGCTGCGGTGGTGGCCGAGCCGCCGATCCGGCGGCCGGACGATGCCGGGTTGACGCGCCCGGACGCCGCAGAGGTGCCCGGGCGCGGCCCGCACAGCGGGTTCGGCCTGACCGTGGCCCGGCACGCCACCGACTCGATGCTGCGGCCACGGATCGGGCAGATGCTCCGGCACGACTACACGATCCCGGGCACGGACATCAGGGTGGGATTGGACATTCGCAACGAGTGCGGCTACCAGGTGCCGGACGGCGACGCCCATCGACCGCTGACCTTCGAGCACAAAGGCCGGACCTATCAGCAGACCGCACAGACACCGAGCCATGAGAACAGCTCCGGGTCGGGGTGGCAGTTCTCCGGCGGTCTACTCGGGCGCGGAGGGGCCGACGGCGGCGAACGCAAGGTCGGGACATCGCAGGTGCCCGGTCTCGGCTGGGGCCGCGGGTCGGCGTACGAGGCGACCAGCAGCAGCGTTGCGGAGCGGAACTCGGAGGCGAAGCGGAGCTACTATCTGTACCGCTACGACGTGACGCTGGTGCTCTACGGCTCGTCCGGGGATCCGCTGCGGATCGACCTGGACGAGGCTTTCTTCGCCGGCAGCGGCCGAGTTCCAGCGACATCACCGGCCATGGCAGGCCCCCGCGTCGAGGAAAGGCCTTCCGAGGAGACCGGCGACCGGCGACTCACCCCGCCCGTCGAGACCAGGACCGGCATTGAACTGGGCACTCGCATCGACGTGCCGCCGCCTGCGCCACCCGGCCCGCGGGTCTCGCCGTTCGGATCCACCCCGCCGGCTCATCCGGCCCCGGCTTCGTCCCCGCCGGTCTCGCCCTACGAGCTGCTGACCCAGCCGGCCGAGATTTTCACCCCGACCGACAACATCGAGCTCAGCGACCTGAGCGGCGGCAAACAGCCCTGGGTGGAGGAGCATCAGGAGACGCCGACCACGGTGGGCCTGCCCCCGATCACGTGATTCCTTCGTCGGCGGAACTGATCACGCGGCTCCTCGCATCCCTGTCTCCGCAACCACGAGACAGCCGTCTCACTCCGGCTCCCACTGGCACAGACCACCCGGGCGGGCACTGAGCCCGGTGAACTGGGAAGTCGGTGGTTCATGGGCGTATGTACGAGGTGTTCCGGGACATGGGCGGCCGGGCGGCCCGGAGGTTGGATTGTCGTGTGAACACCGAGAACCTGATGCGGCTGTTGTCCGGGCTCGTCGAGCCTCTGCTGTCCCCGCTGAGTTCGCTGCCGTCGGGCGCGCATGTGGTCCAGATCGCCTCGGGCACCGGCGGGCTCAGCCGCGCTCTCGCTCGCCGCCGCTCCGACCTGAAAATCAGTGCGATCGACATCAATCCCGCGGTGCTGAATGCCGGGCACACCGAAGCCGACCGGAACAATCTCGCAGTCGACTTCCGGAAGATGGACATGACGCGCTTGGAGTTCGCCGACGACAGCGCCGACGCGGTCATCTCCCGAATGGGTCTGCTGCTGGCTGGAACCGCACCATTCGCCGCAGCAGCTCAGGAGGCGGCCCGGATTCTCCGGCCCGGCGGGACCATGAGCATCGCCACCTGGGCGGATCTGGCCGGAAGCCCGTACACCAGGATCGGGCTGGACGTCCTGAGCCGGTTCCGCACACCGGAGGAGCTTGCCGGCTTCGAGACCGCTTTCGCTCGTCCTCAGTCCTTGGAGAGCTATCTGATCGAGGCGGGACTCCGAGACGTCGAGGGAACTTGGTACAACTGGGAGACCGAGTACCCGGAATTCGCCGACTGGTGGTCCTTCGTCACCGGCATCGGACCGCTCGCGCCGCTCTTCGCCTCGCTCGGTGAGGCACGGCTCGGCGAAGCACAGCAGGTGATGACCGAGAGGCTGGCCGGGCACCGAACCGCAACCGGTGGCTACCGCCTGCCCGCGACCGCCCGCCTGATCACCGCTCGCGGCTAGTACTGGTCGATTTGGCCGACCGCCTGAAGACCGACGGGCTGGCGGATGCAGTCCCGAGGAGGTCGCTCGGGCAGCCGCTCAGCTCGGGCGCTGATCCGCGAACGAGGACCGCGAAGCTCGAGCAGCGCGGTCCCGGCAGAGCCGGACCCCTGGCGCGCTCAGCGCCCGGGGCATCTGCTGCGTGCCGTAACCCCTCTGCACCGCGATCACCAGCTCACCAGCTTGCTCGCCCGCGCCGTCGCCCGCGCACGACGAGAAGCGGCCACTGCGACCTCTGCCTCACGTAAAAACGCGTGGCCGGTCGCGGTGGGCGTCAGACCGCCTTGCGTACGGTCGAACAGCTGGATCCCGAGCTCCCTCTCCAGCCCTCGGATCTGCTGAGAGATCGAAGGCTGAGCGACGTGCAGCCGTCGGGCCGCAGCAGTCACGGAGCCGTATTCAGCAACGGCGAGTGCATATTCGTACTGGCGGAGACTCACCGACTCGAGGCTAACGAGCACCCACGGCGTGCGCATGTGAGAGCACGGACGCGTGGGCTTCGCTGTTGCCTGCAATGCCCACGCGCCCGTGAATACTTCGGCAGTGCTCGCAGCCTCCTTCAGGATGGCGCCCTCTTGCTAAGTCGGCGACTCAGGGAAGCGCGGGGCTTCCGTACACACGCGTCGCGTATTCGGCGTAGGCGCTGACCGCGACCGGACGGACCTCGTTCCAAAAATGCTCGGGGGCGCCGCCGCGGATCAAGGCTTCCATCTGCTCATCCGCCTCGTGCAGCATCATGCCGATGGCGAGCGGCCCCTGCTCCGGCGTCAGCTTGCCCGCAGACGAGGCCACGCTGGCCCGCCACTCCTCGTCGGTCAGGAATTCGTCGATCAGCGCCAGCGCCTCGGACTCCTCCAGGGCCAGGTGCTCTTTCAGCGCCGGTACGAGCCGTTCGGCGGCGGCCGCCAGCGCGTCGCGATCCCCGGCAGAGCCCGTCGAGGACCACGCCCGGGCCTGGCTGGTCAGGTTCTGCAACATGAGGTCGATCTGGCTGTGCTGAGTCTCCATCGTTGCCACCAGGCCCTGCACCTTGTCCGAGCACCGCTCGTGCAGCTTCGGCCAGACGTGGACGTCCTCCGCGCCATGATGACCGTGCAGCAGCTTGACGAGTAGGTCCACATGCGCGCCGACAATTCCGGCCCGAGCGGTCTCGCCCGGTGCGACTTGGAGGATCAGAGCCGGCAAAGCTCCGAACTGGGCCCGGAACATGTCATGGGCACCGATCATGTCGCGGCTGTCCGCCATCAGAGGTCCTTTCCGTGGCGTGATGCCTGCCTTGTCACTGACACCGTCGCCCTTTCACATCGATACGTGGATTTGTGACAGGTGATCACTGGCGTCGTCGAAATGGGCGTTCGGACGGTTCTATTGCTATGCCGCGCGCTGCCGGGTCAGCTCATCCAGGGCACCCGAGCGGCGCATCTTGGCGATGAGGTATTTCGACAACAAGCCATTACCGAGCAGGTGGAAGGTCTTGCCGGGCGGAGAGCTGAACCCCCCGGAAGTATGCGGAGCCCACACCGCCGAGCCTTCGGTGACCTCCAGCCATCCGGTGCCGATCCGGCAGGACACCCCAGCGGCTTGCGGTCGGTAGGCGTGCGCGGCGAATCCGGATCGGCGACCACCCGGCGGGAGCACCCCTGGAGCGGCGTCGACATGCAGACCGCGGTCGCTGTAGCCGGTCACTCGCACCGCTGCGATCACCGGGAATCCGTCGCTGCCACGAAAAGCCAGCACCTGGTGAGGCAATTTCTGAGCCTGCCTCGCGAATTTCGCGGTGTCGACGCGCGGACCGGTGCCTTTGGCCGGCGGCTCCTGGGGTTCCGGAGGCAACGGCCAAGGGGTGCCGGACACCTCGGGCGGGCCGGAAGCGTCCGTGCTGCCGTCGGTGTCTGTCCACGACGCGCCCGAACGCCGCGCCAGGGGCCAGCTGGCCACCCGGCTCAGCGGGATGTCGATCACAAGCCGGTGTTCCAGGTATTCGCGCAGGGCCCAGTCCCAGAAAGGACCGGTCGGCGTCTCACCGAAGAACTTGTCTGCGTGTTCATTGATGAGCGCCAGGTGTTCCGGCGATGGCCCGTCCGGAATCACAGCGGTCCCCTGGGCCAGGACGAAACGCGAACTCGTGGCGAATCCGTGCTGACGTGTGTGGTATGCCACCGCTGTCCTCGGTTCCTGGCTCAGACGTTGCAACTTGCGGGGGAAGGCCAAGGAAGTGGTGATAGCGACGCTCCCGGCAACCCTGTTCACCAAGCCGATCGGGCTCACCGGGATGACCACAGCACCACCGGCAGGGGTCAGATAGGCAGCAGCGGCGACCAGGTCACCGGCGAAGACGGACTGCACTTCGTCGGACCAGACAACAGCCATGGTGGACTCCGGAATGGGTAGAGCTGGACGAGGACGAGCGCGACCTCGCATGCGGTCTACGGATGAGACGAACAGCCGGCCGGCAAGGTTCAGGTTCAGGCCAAGGCGCTGTCGACGACTCCGCGCAGATGGACACGGGCCCGGTGCAGCGCCGCCGCGGTGTCGTCGACGGGGAGTCGGAGGGCGCCGGCGGCGGCTTCGACGGAGAACCCGTCGATCAGGACGAGTCGGCCCACTTGGGCGGCCGGCCGCGGAAGACGGTCGAGAGCGTCGTCGACCTCGTCCAGCAGTTCGGCGGTGATCAGGTCGGATTCGGGGCCGAGCCGACGATCGTCACCGCCCCACTGGTTGGGGGCCTCGACGAACCGGCCGATGTCGGGCCCGTCGGTGTAGAACGCCGGATAGAACAACTCCGGCGTGTCGGCGTCAGCGTCGACGTCCAGGCTCTGCGGATCAGCGATCCCGCCCGGGGCAGTGACCGTCCGCACCGGCGGTGCGCCGGAAGCGTCGACTCGATCAATGAGCGAGCGGGTCAGGGCGGCGAGCTCGAACGAGTCGCCCGCGGCGAGTGCATCGCTCAGCACGTCTTGGACCAGGTCGTCAGCGTTTTCGGCATCGAGCGACGCCGCAATCTCCTGCAGCGCGCTGACGGCCTCCTTGACCTCATCGGTCGGCGGGAGACCATCGACCTTGGCGCGCGGGATGTCCCGGGATCGGAACTGCAGCAGGGCATCGGCGTCCTGGAGCTGTCCGGCGAAGGTCGAGCAGTCCGGGCAGAGGGCAAGGTGTTCGAGCACAGTCGTGCGATTTTTCGGGTCCAGCACATCGACGTGCAGGTGCGTGAGTTGGGCGATGCAGTCGGCGCAGGCGGTCCGAAGGTCAGTGATGGGTTTCATGGGTCTCGAGCCCTTTCCGGCGTCAAATTCAGAAGGAGGTGCGATCGGGAAGCAGCGAACCCGTGGGTCCGGTGCTTCCGGCCGGGTACTCCAGCAGCGGTACCTCGCCGGCTCGCCACGCTCGCAGCACCGGTTCGACGATGCGCCAGCACTCCTCGGCAGTGTCGCCGCGCACCGAAAGCGTGGGATCGCCCTCGAGCGCTCCGTGGAGGATCTCCCCGTACGGCGGAAGGTGTCCGGGCCCGAAGCCGGCTTCCAGCGTCGCCGCATCGATGCGGAACGGATCACCGGGGCCGTTCACGTTGACGTCGAAGGACAGCCGGTCCGGACCTAATCCGATGCGGAGCTGGTTGGCCCGGTCGTAACCGGTGAGACCGGTGGGCACCCGAGCCGGACTCCGAAATGTGACAACTGCTTCCTTGCGCGTGTTGACGAGTGCCTTGCCGGAGCGAAGGCGGAACGGCACCCCCGACCACCGCCAGTTGTCGACGGCCAGGACCACTTCAGCCAAGGTCTCGGTCTGCCGGGACGGGTCGATCCCGTCCTCGTCGGCGTAGGCGATGAGCCGTCGACCGTCGACGACGCCGGCACTGTAGCGGGCCCGGCGGCTGTAGGTCTGTGGGTCGTCACCCCACACCCGGGTTGCCCGCAGGACCTGGGCCTTGCGGTCACGCAGTTCCCTGGCATCAATCGTCGGTGGCGCTTCCATGGTCAGGAGGGCAAGCACCTGCAGCAGGTGGCTCTGCACCATGTCGGTCAGCGCGCCGGCGCCGTCGTAGTAACCCGCCCGGCATTCAAGCCCCAGGCTTTCGTCGAAGACGATGTCGACGGACTCGACGTGGTCGGCGTTCAGCAGCGGCTCGAAGACCCGGTTGGCGAACCGCAGACCCAGAATGTTGAGCACCGTGGACTTACCGAGGAAGTGATCGATGCGGTGGATCTGGCTCTCCGGAACCAGGCCGGCGAGCAACGCGTTCAGATCCGCTGCGCCGGCGGCGTCGGTCCCGAACGGCTTCTCCATCGCCAACCTCGTCCCGCTGGGCAGGCCGATCTTGTTGAGAGTCCGGCACACCTGCGCCGTGACGACGGGCGGCAACGCGAAGAAGATGGTCACCTGTCCTTGGCACGCATCGAGAAGCCGGCGCAGGTCCTTCTCGTCGGTGGCGTCCGCCTGCAGGTAGCGGGTGGCACGGGCCGTGTCACCGGCTCGACCTTCGTCCGTGCCGAACGACTTCACGACGCGTTCCTGCCAGCGGTCGTCGCTCCAGTCCTCCTGGCCACTGCCGATCAGCAACAGCCCGGGTCCTGGCTCTGCCGCCAGCAGGCTACCCAGACCCGGCAACAGCAGCCGGCCCGCCAGGTCGCCGCTGGCACCGAGCAGCAGCAGAGTCTGATCGTCGTCGTTCACTTTCCCTCCGGCGGTCGAGCCGACAGCATGAGATCGAAGAAGTAACCGGCCGGCACCTATGCCCCTGCCTCTGTCTCGTCAATCGCCGTGATAGCGCTGCTCCCGCCAAGGTTCGCCGTACATGTGGTACCCGGCGTCCTCCCAGAAACCGGGCTCATCGGCGTGCATCATCCGGATTCCGCTGACCCACTTCGCGGACTTCCAGAAGTACAGATGGGGTACGACCAGTCGGGCCGGCCCACCGTGTTCCGGGTCCAGATCCTCGCCCTCGAACTCGAAGGCGATCCAGGACTTGCCGTCGAGCAGATCGTCGAGTGCCACGTTAGTGGTGTAGCCGCCGACGCTGTGCACCATCGTGTAGTCAGCGGCCGACTCGATATCTTCGAACAGAACGTCGAGAGAGACGCCGCGCCATCCAGTGCCGAGCTTCGACCACTTGGTGACGCAGTGGATGTCGACTGTGAAATCCTCCGCCGGCAGAGCCCGGAACTCCGTCCAGTCCCAGGACTTCTTCTGACCGAACTCATCGGCGATGGTGAAGCTCCACCGGTCGAGCGGGACGCGGGGTGTGGGACCGGCCGAGAGGACCGGGAAGTCAGTGGTCAGGTACTGACCGGGCGGCAGGTCAGGCTCCGACGCGCGGCGCTTTCCCTCGAACCCGCGAGAGACGATGCTCATGCGTGGTCACCTCCTCCTACGGCAGGTCATTCTGCCATCGCGTTGCAAACCGCTCAACCCCGGATTGATGGTTAGGACACACGCCGCCGGCCGTCGTCGTCCCACACTCATCCCCGCCGCAGATTCCCGGCCAGGACTCGGATGAGGACGGCTGGCTTGATCAGCGTTACCGGTAGCTCGACCAGGCTGCTGACGGACGAGAAGGCCTCGACCAGGACGCGGTCTCGAGCGGCAGCGGCGTGCAGCCGGCGCACATAGGCGCCGATGAGTCGTTCGGCTGCCGACTGCGGCAGGCCGAGCTGCGCCCGATCAGTGGTCATAACCATCTGCCAGGCTGGATCGATGCGCTCGGCGGCAGCTTTGAAGAATCGACGAGCCAGGTTCTCCTGCCCGGCGGCCAGGAGGTCCCGCAGGATCACCGCTTCCATTGCCGCCACCGCCATGCCCTGCCCGAACAGCGGGTTGAAGCTGCACAGGGCGTCACCCACCACGAGCAGACCCTCGGGGAACCGCCGCAGGCGCTCGTAGTAGCGGCGGTGGCTGGCCGGATAACGATGGCGGTGTGGCTCGTCCAGCCACTCGGCGTCGCGAAGCACGTCCGGGAGAAATGCCGGAGCGATGCGGTCAGTGGAGGCCCTGAATCCGTCGTGATCAGTTGGCGGGTGATGGCCGGCATAACCCATCAGCGTGAGGGTGTATTCGCCACCCTCCTGCTCGATGAGGGCCATCCCGACCGGTTGTCCCGTACGCGGCTCCACCAGTACCGACCGCAGGCCCTCGGGCAGGCCGCCCGGCAGACGCAATCGACGGCTCGCGTACATCACGTCGACCGCCAGGATCTTCTCCTCCGGCGGGTCGTACCCGAGGTCGCGCAGCCACGTGAAAGCCCGCCCGCTTCGGCCGGTCGCGTCCACGACGAGGTCGGCCGGCAGCGCCTCCTCCTCACCGTCGCGCGAGACGACCCGGACTCCGGCGACCCGTTCCCCGGTTGCCGAAGCGATCAGACCCTGAACCGTCCGCTCGTCACGGAGCAGGACATTGGGCATCTCGCGGATCTCTTCGCGAATCCGCGCCTCCAGATAGGGGCGGCTGGGCTGATAGCCCGGAGCGATCCTCGGGCCGCCGGCCCGCTGAAAAACATGTCCGTTGAACTCGGTCCATGAGTGCGCGCCGCCGTAATTCACCGGGACACCGTCAGCGGCCAGCTTCTCCAGCAGGCCGGGAAAGAGATCGTCCAGAGCCCGCACGCCTGCGCGCATCAGCACGTGCGCGTGCCGGGCCTGAGGCACGCCCTTACGGTCCAACCCGCCGGCCGGCAGAGGATCGCGATCGACGACGGTTACCCGCTCGTACGAGTCGGCCAGCGCCCGCGCCGCCAGCAGCCCGGCCACGCTGGCTCCCAGCACCACCGCATGTTCACGGGACTGGCTCATGGACTACCTTCATCGACATGCCCGGTGAGACGACGGCCGGCTATGAATGGTTCACCGGCCCGTTCGGTACCGGCCTGACCGAGTCGGTACCGCGACATGGCAGCTGTCGCCTACCCAGCACGGACACCACAGTGCCTGATGATCAGAGCAGGTCACGGATCGCGGCCTGGGTCAGCCACCGTTCTGCCCGTTCGTAGGACCAGCCGAGGTCGTCGGTAAGAGTGAACATCGACCCGAACCCGAAGTAGAACCAGAGGAGATCGGCCGCGGCCGATTCGGTGAGGCCGGCGCGGAGAGCGCCGAGATCAGCGAGCCGGGTGGCGACCTCGCCGAGATCGCTGCGATAGCGGCGCGTCGCCGCTTCGAGGCTTTCCGCGGCGCCCGCGTCATGGGGCGCGGTGCTCAGGGCAACGCGCATGATGTCGCCGAAGTCCTCGCGCATCCGGCGGGTGACGTGACCGGCGATGCCGACGATTTCTGCCGGATCCGCCGTCGCGAGTATGGCGATGCGGTTCTCATCAACGATCGGGGCGGTCGACCAGATGGTGGTCAACGTGTTCAACAGACCCTGCTTGCCGCCGCTGACCGCATAGACCGTGGCCGGCGCGACCCTGGCGAGTTCGGCGATGTCGTCGACGCGGGTGGCGAAGTAGCCGCGCTCGGCGAACAGCCGGCGAGCTGCATCGACGATCGCCTGTCGAGTGTTGGCTGCGTACTCGGCCCGTCGTCCTACCTGCTGCTTTGAAACCACCTCGTGACCATACCAACACTGTTTTGGCCAGAGTTTCACTCCAGTGGCTATAGTGCCGGTCAGGTTGTCGCTATCTATCAAGAGGAGTTCGGATGGACGTCTGGAACGGGGCCGTCAAGCACCGCCCCGCCGCGGTGGTTCGGCCAGCCTCCGCCGAAGAGGTGGCGCGAGCTGTCATCGAGCGGGGTGACCTGGAGCTTTCGGTCCGTGCGGGCGGGCACGACCCCGCCGGCCGCGCGGTGCGTGACGGAGGACTCGTGCTGGACCTCCGCGATCTTGGCAGCGTCCAGGTCGACGCCGATCGGCGGATCGCCCGCGTCGGCGGAGGCACCCTGTCCTCGGCCGTGGCAACCGCCACCGCCAAATACGGGTTGGCCGCCGCAGCCGGCAACGTGGGTTCGGTCGGGTTCACTGCGCTCAGCCTCGGCGGCGGCTACGGACCGCTGTCCGGCAACTACGGGCTGGCCGTGGACAACATCGTCGGGGCGCAGGTCGTGCTCGCCGACGGCCGCATCGTCGAGACTGACGAGACACATGAGCCGGAGCTGTTCTGGGCGATCCGGGGCGGCGGTGGGAACTTCGGTGTCGTCACGGAGTTGCGAGTTCGGCTCCATCCGGTCGAGCAACTCACCGTCGGAGTCTTCTTCTTCGCCTGGGAGGAGGCCGAAAATCTGTTCCCAGCCGTTGCCGCCTTCATGCAGCAGGCACCGCCGGCCCTCACGACCCAGCCCGGCGTCTTCAGCACGCCGAGCGGGGAACCGGGACTGTTCGTCCAGGCCGCCTGGTCGGGCGACCCGAATGAGGGCCGAGCCGTGATCGACAGTCTCGCAGGCCTGGGAACGCTGACGTCTTCGCAGGTAACTGAGATGGGCTATGCCGATCTGATGGCCCTGTACGAATCGCTGACACCGGCGGGTCGGTATGTTGCCATGCGAACTCGCACGGTGAAAGAAATTACCCCGGCCGTCGCGCGTGCTCTCGTGCATGCCGGTAACACGCGCACCACTGCGATGTCCGGGATCCCGATCAACCATCTGCGCGGGCCCTCTGCCACGCGCGACATGAGTGAGACGGCCTTCGCTTATCGAACTCCGCACTTCGTCATCGAGATCGCCGCGGCGTGGACCCCGGACCTTCCTGGCGATCATGCTGGTTGGACTCACGACCTGTGGGCCGAACTCGAGCCGCACTCGCTGCCGGGCGGCTACGTCAACATCATCGGGCCGGACGAGAAAGATCAGGCCGACGCCGCCTTCGGGGCCAACACCGACCGCCTGCTCCGCGCGAAACAGGCATACGACCCGGCCAACGTGTTCTCCGCGATCTCGCTACCTCGTCCCTGACTGGCATCGACACCCATTTCGGTAACTTTCGGCACACTCTTTCGCAGAGTCCCAGTGGCGAGGGCGAATGAAGTCAATGAGTTATGTCTGAGCTGAAATGTCGCTGAGTACTTCCGGACGGGCGGGCAGGACATGCAACAGGCGCAGCAGAATGGAACGGACCATCGCCCGATTGACCTGGCGATTCTCGACGAGGTCGACGTGGCGCTACGACACCTGCACCAGGTTCACGGTCCTCCCCTGATGAGGTTCCTGATCCGGCAGACCCATGGTGATCACCAATGGGCCGAGGACATCCTGCAGGAAACGATGCTGCGGGCCTGGCGAAACCCGGCCGCCCGGAACAACGACGGCCGGTGGAGCCGAGCCTGGGTCTACACCGTCGCCAAGCGTATTCTGATCGACCAGGTACGGGCGGCCGCGGTGCGCGCTCCGGAGGTGTACGACAAGCAGATCGAAGCTCGCGAGTGGACCGAGGACTTCGCCGGCCGTCTCACCGATCAGCTCAGCGACGCCGCGAAGGTCCGGACGGCAGTCGAGTCCCTGCCCCCACACATGCGGGAGACCCTGGAGGCGGTCTTTTTCCAGGGCCACAATTCGACGCAGGCCGGTCGGCTGCTCGGCGTGCCGGCCGGCACCGTGAAGTCGCGGGTCTTCTATGCGCTCAAGGCCCTCCGCCAGCTTCTCGAGGCGGAGGACTTCTTTGCTGAGTCACCGGCCGGGCCGACCGGTGATTCTGACGCTCGCTGACGCCTCAGGGCCAGCGCGCCATTACAGCGTTCGGATGGACGCCTCCAACACCGGGTATGGTCAACGGCACGGCACGCAGTCCGAAAACCGATTGCCGTTGGCCCCTCCGCGTAGCGAGCCGTCAAAATGAGGAGAAGGCGGCGAGGTGAGGAGGAGACGGTGCCGGAGGACCACGTACCGGATGACCTCTTGACGCAGCATTTCATGGACGATCTGGATCCGGCCGAGAGCGACGTCATCCACCGCCACTTGGAGGCCTGCGCTTCATGTGACAGCCGGGCGGACAAAATCGCCGAAACCATGGCTGCGCTGGCCGCGCTCGGCGATGATTTCTGGTCCTGGCCCTCCCCCGACGGCAGCCTCACAAGTGCCGACCGGCCCGCCGAGCGTCCGCGCTGACTGGCGTTGACGTTCGACGACCACGCCTGGGTCAAGCTGATCGCCGAATCCCTCAGGGAAGACTGCTGGGCAAGGGACGCCGTATTTGCTCTCAGCTGTCCAGGTTCGCCTCGATCAACTGCTCGAGGCGACCACGGGTGTAGACCAGGTCATCGATGTGGGCGACAAGCCGGTCACGCTCTCGAACCAGCGTATCCAGAGACGCCGCCGTGCTCTCCTCACTCGGAGTGTCAATGCAAGGCAACAGGTTACGGATGGTTCGGCTGGAAAGCCCGGCGGAGAACAGCCGCTGCAGGAAAGTGACCCGCGAGACGACGGATTCCGCATAGATACGCTGACCGCTCGGGGTTCGCTCGCTGGAGATCAAACCCTGTTGCTCGTAATATCGCAGTGACCGCGCGCTCACGCCAGTCGCGGCGGCCAGCTCACCGATGCGCACAGATCCCGCCCCTCCCCCGCTCCCATTTCGCCGAGAGCATGATCTCGAGTACCGCGATCCTCGGGTCATGAAATCTACACCCCCGATGCTGCCAGCAGGACCGTTGCGCCCGCAGTGTGCGCAGGGTCTGGTTCGCATCAGCGGCCCAGCCCCAGGCTTTGCGGCACCGATCACGCTTGCCCCTGACACTAGTGTCAAGTTTTACAGTTGTCGTCATGTCGCACATGAACCTTCTCAGCAGCGCCCGCCTGGGGGACCTGACCGTTCCGAACCGTACGGTGATGTCGCCTATGACCCGGGTTCGCGCCGGGGCCGGCGGCCTGGCGACTCCGTCCATGGCCACCTACTACGCTCAGCGGGCGAGCGCCGGCTTGATCATCAGCGAAGGCCTGTTCCCGAACCCGGTGGGACAGTCCAACCCGGGCACTCCCGGGCTTCACTCGCCGGCTCACGCTGAGTCGTGGCGCCAGGTCACCGACGCCGTGCATGCCAATGGCGGCCGTATCTTCGCGCAGGTGCAGCACGCCGGACGGGTCTCTCACCGCGAGACCACCGGGTTGCAACCGGTGGCCCCGTCCGCGGTCCCCCTCACCTCCGACGTTTTCACCCCGACCGGCCCCAAGCCCGCCAGCGAGCCCCGAGCGCTCGACCGGGCCGAGGTGACCGAACATGCGCAGGCCTACGCGAGCGCTGCCCGCCTGGCCGTGTCAGCCGGGTTCGACGGGGTTGAGTTGCATGGCGCCAACGGCTACCTCATCCACCAGTTCCTCGCCCCGAACGCCAATGTGCGCACGGACGAATACGGCGGGACGGTGGCGAACCGGATTCGCTTCGCCGTCGAGGCGGTCACGGCGGTCGCCGGCGCGATCGGTCCGAGCCGTACCGGTATCAAACTCTCGCCGGGGGTTGGGCTGGCCGGGCTGGACGAGCCTGACGCCGAAGAAGTGTATTCAGCACTACTGCAGGAGCTGGACCAGCTCGGCCTGGCGTACGTGCATCTCGAGTCGCCGGTCGAATCCGTTCTTCTGCACCTGCGCAAACTCTGGTCCGGGACGATGATCGTGAACCCGTCCATGCCCGACTCGTCCGCGCCGACCGACCAGGCCACGGCGGAACGCTGGCTCGATCAGGGCGCCGACCTGATCAGCTTCGGCCGTGCTTACTTGGCGAACCCGGACTTGGTTGAGCGGCTACGTCTAGGACTTTCGCTGGCCAAGGCGGACGTGGCCACGTACTACGCCGGCGGCGATGACGGCTACTTGACGTACCCGACCTATCAGCACCGTCCCGACGCGGTTCGACCGAATCCCTGACGACACCGGCACGAACAACAGCCTTTCGGGCGCATTGCCCGAAAGGCTGTCCGGACGGGCCTGCACCGGGCAGGCCCGCGATGCTTTCGCCGGTAATGCGGGCGGCAACGAGGCGTTCCTGGCCGCGATCGCGCAGGGCCGTTACCTGCCTGAGGCGTTCGACAGCCGGGAGGATTTCTTCGGTCCCCGGCAAGTTGCCGTCATCGTGCTCGAGGTGCCCCACAGCGTGATCGGGTCCGGTCAGGTGCACGCCTGGGCCACCATCTCTCTGCACGGTCATGCCCCGGAACAGCAGGTGTCGCGATGGGGCCCGTCAACCGAGCGCTTGGCCGCCAGAGGCCCCAGAGCGGTTCGGACGACTTATCTACCTCGCCGCTTACGCCCAGGTGGCCGACCGTTCGGTGCTGTCTTACGCAGTCGAGCCGGAGAACGCTGAATCGCTGGTGCCGGGCTGCTGGTCGGCGATCCGGCAGCGACCGGAGAGCTGGAATTCGACCTGGATGGCGCGGACAGACCCGCCTATGCGCCCTGGGCTCACAGCCGTGCCACCAGACCACGTAATCGCCCTGCGGGCAGGGCTCCTGGTCGAACTCCGCTACTGCTCGCGCCGCGCAACCGCAATGGTTCGAGCCATCCTCGTCCTGCACCACGTCGAAGCCAACTGCTACACAGCATGAAAAACTCCATTGCTGTGCGCATGAACGGGTGTACGTTCCGGCCCGTCACGTAGGGAATGAACTCGACTCGACTCGAATGGCCGTTCTTCACGGACCCTTGGGCCACCTACGAGCAGCTGGCGGCCGACGGGCCGGTGATCCGGGTAGATCTACCCGACGGTGTGAGTGGCTGGCTGGTCACCGGATACAACGAGGCCCGGCTGCTGCTGAGCGATCGTCGCTTGAGCACGGACCAGTCGCGACAGATCCTGGCGTACGGGGACAACCCGCCGCCGGGCACGCTCTCGCCTCTTGCTGCGAACATGCTGACGTCCGACCCGCCCGACCACACCCGCCTGCGGCGTCTGGTTAATAAGGCGTTCACGCCACGCCGCATTGCGGGGTTACGCGCATCGGTGCAGGCCATCGCTGACGACCTGCTCGACGCGATGGGTGAGGAAGGCCTGAGTTGCCCCCGCTTTGATGGAGCGGTGGTTACCTGCCGCCGGTCGGGGCAGGGGTGAGGTTATCTGGCTCGC
>NZ_JAHWFK010000082.1 GCF_019710575.1 Paractinoplanes polyasparticus
CATCTGCTCACGACCGAGTAGAACGGATCGCCGCACGACGCGTTCGCGCACGCCATCGAGCCGGTCACCGGCCGGCCGGTAGTCAGACGTTCCGCCCCGGGGTTCGACAGCCGCCGGTAACCGGGCGGAGTTCTCGTTCCGCCGTTCGCGCCAATACCCGGCGAGCACTCACTATCCTCGGCAGGTCCGGACGGCCTAACCGAAAGGCGGTTCTGAATCGAGGCCACCGTGGGGAAGCCGTCCTGCAACTCGGATGGACTTCTGTCCTCCGAGTCGTACACCGTGCGGATCAGCCACAGCGTCAGAGGGTTCGTCAACACGCTGATCTGCGGGCGGCCTGGGCGGGCGTCGGCAAACAGCGGCGTCCGCCCGTCAGGCTCGCCGGAGGTAGCGTCCCGGAGGTAGCGTTGCGCGTCCCGGAGCCGGAGCGGTTGAACCTCGATGACCGTGGCGCGGGATACGCCTCGGCCAGCTTCGGACACTGCGGCCGAGAATTCGCCAGGCCGTGAGGTGACGACCAGGGGCTGGTCCGAGCCATACTCGTTGATCGACTGGACGAGCCCCGCCCGATCTGACTCCCGGAGGTCGTCGAGCCCGTCGACCAGGAGGACGATGCCGTCCCGCGCGAGTAGCCCGGCCACCGATCTGACGCCTATCGCTCCCGCGCGTGGAGCGGCGAGGTCCGGTGCGGTCAGCAACAGACCTTCCTCGATCCACTGCAATAAGGACTGTTCTGGCCGTCAGGTGGTGGCGGACATTATGAGTGGCACGGGATCGCCGGGGCTGCGACCCAGAGGTGGGCTCGGTGCGGGTGTTCGGCGTCGATGACTTCGCCGTCGAACGTGGACACCACTACGGCACCGTCTTGATCGACCGCGAAAACCACCGCGTTCTCGATCTCATCGCGGGACGCGACGCGTCACCGCTGGCCGGCTGGCTTCTTGAGCATGAGTCTCCGGAGGTGATCTGCCGGGACCGGGCCACTTCGTATGCCGAAGGCGCTCGAACCGGAGCACCGGACGCGGTGCAGGTCGCTGACCGCTTCCATCTCTGGCAGAACCTCGCCACGGCGGTCGAACGCCTGGTCGCCAAGCACAAGGGTTACTTGACCGAGGAATCCACCGCTGAGGCTGCCGCTGACGCAGAGGTCGCCGCAGAGCCGCAGGGGGCGATGGCGCAACGCTGCCGAAGTATGTTACGAGCCGACTGAGGCCGCACCGGCAAGGCCTCAGTCGGCTCGAGGGTCATCAGGAACCGGCCGGAACGACGGCGATCGAGTTGATCAGAGGCTGGTCAGCGGTGCCGCGGAGGAAGTTCACGACAATGGCACCGGCGGCGTCGGCGGTGGCAGGAACATCGCGTTCGACGCCGAAGTAGCGTCCGTCGCCACCGGCATCCGATGCGATCTTGATGACGTCGACGTCCTTCAGGGCGGTCTGGCCGTTGACAGCCACGTCGAAGACGCGCTTGCCGACCTTGCTCCAGTACCAATCGAGGAAGTACAGGCGCAGCTCATAGGAGGCACCCGGAGTCAGTCCGGTGATGGTGTAGTCCGAGTCGAGGTAGCGGAAGGTGTCCCAGTCTTCCTGCGGGATCGGGTGAGAGACCGTACGGGCGAAGTTCGGCACACCGGTGAAGCCGCTGCGGTTGACGTCGGTGAGACCGTCGGTGGAGATGTCACCCGGACCGCCGGCATCGATCGTTACTACCGGCTCCGCCGCTTGAGCCGGAGCGGCGGCCAGCGCTGCCCCGAGCGTGACCGCAGCCGCCGTGGCGATGACACGCGTTCGAAAACCCATAGCTACTCCTCATTGTAGGTTTCGCCCTGTACGACGAGCCGAATCAGCAACGAGTTCACAATCGGACGAGCAGCGCGTCGACACTTTCTCGTGCAGAGTCAGACGATCATCGCGGCCCAGCTTCCATCGAAGACGATCTTATTCAGGGTGAGATCGACCGTGACCGGCAGACCGGCCGGTCCGCCAACGACCGCAGATCCATGTTGTGGAAATGGTGATAGGCCGACAGAACAGCATCGAGAGGACGCCGTGCCCCCGCGATGACGGTCACCCCTGGTGGGGACTTTGGAAAACAAGCAAAGCGCAGATCATCTGCAGCCATGTGGTCCCGGACTTCATAGGCGTCGCGACCACGATGCCGATCGGCCGCAGACTCAGCTCTGCCCATCGAGCGTTGTCGGACGAACTGGCCACGTAGTGCGTGAGAGGGGCGCCAGGATTCTCCATGCCCTCCATGACGACACTTAGCCGACTGTGGTTCACCGCCTTTCCCACTCGCGGCAGAGCCGGCCCGGTGCGGATCTGCAGATCGACCGCGATCGGCCGGCCCCGCGTCTCCAACCTCTTCAACGCAGGACCGTCGCGGCCTCCTAGCGATTTCGCCTTGGCCAGTCCCCGGCGCAGGGTTCGCGGGGTTGCCGGGCGCATCGATCCGATGAACTGACCTCGGGCGTCACTCGTCGTGGGGCGTATGGAAGACCTTCACATGGCAATTGGTTCCCTGATGTTGGCGGAACAGCAGTCGGCACTACTGCGGGGAGCCCTGACATCCGGATTCCTGGCGCACCTTGCCCGCGAGAGCACCGTCAAGGGAGTGGCCGCGGCAACCCAATTGGCCCCAGACCGAGTTCAGGACCTGTGCTTGGCCCTGAGCGCGGCCGGCGTACTGGAATCCGACAGCCCCGGCCAGTACCGGCTGAGTACCACGTATGCCCCGTTGCTCCAGCACGGTGCCGACAAGCAATTCGCCAATCTGCTGGCCGGAACGGCCGTGCGGGCCCGCCTGCTCGAGCGGATGTTCACCCCGGAAGCCGGCGGTAACTACCAGGATCTGACTGGCGCCGACCGGCTGGCGTTGGCCGCCAGCGTCACCTTGGCACCGTCCACACCGCTCGCCATGGCGGCGATGTCACAGGTGGCGCAGAGCATCACGCCGTGGCAGGAGATGCTGAACGCCGGTGATGTGCGTTACCTCGAGCTCGGCTGCGGTGTGAGCGGCGCGATGCTTACGATGCTCCAGCTGCACCCGCGGCTCACCGCAGTCGGCATCGATCTGGCCGGCGACCTCATCGACCGGGCGCGGGCCGAGGCGGTCGCGTTGGGCGTCGCCGACCGGGTCCGCTTCGGGCACGGCGACGCGGCGACCTTCAGCGACCCCGAGCCGTTCGATGCGGTCTTCTGGAGTCAGTACTTCTTCCCGGCCGGCTCCCGCGCCCTGACCCTGGCCAACGCATACGAGCGTTTGCGATCCGGCGGGCTGCTCGTCACTCCGGTCCTGCACGCCGGTCCAGCCGATCCGGTTCATCCGCTGAACGTCGCGCTCTATCAGAGCTGGGGCATCCCGGTCCTGACCACTGAGGAGCTGTGCACCGAATTGGAGGAGGCCGGATTCGCCGCACCGACCGCCTGCCCCGGCCCCGTCACCCCGTTTGTCGTAGCCCGCCGGCCCTGAGCCCCGGATAGCCGCCTCCCGACTGCTCCTTGTGGGCGGCAGGTCGGGAGGCGGCATCTGGACAGGCCCGGTCGTGGTTGACCTCGGCCGGCCTTGCCGGTTACTTAGTGCCTCAAGCTCCCTGGCACATGCAGCGATCGCGCCGACGGCGACGTCGTCCAGTCGGGGTGGCCGGGCATGGGCGGGGTGGTGGTGCCGTAGAGCCAGGCGGTCAGGAAGGGCTTCAGGTCGCGGCCTGCTACCTGGGACGCGAGGGTGATGAAGTCGTCGGTGGACGCCGATCGGCCGCGGTTCACCGACGGCCAGGCTCGCTCCAGTCGCTGGAAAGCAGGGGTGCCGATCTCCTGCTCCAAGGCGTAGAGGGCCAGCGCTCCACCGTAGTAGACGTTGCTGTTGAACAGATCGAAGAGCTGGGCGGCGCTGGTGGGGCGGGCGACTGGACCGAACTGGGCGCGCCAGGTGTCGCTGACGGCGTACACCCGCTTGAAGAATTCCTCACGGGTCGGCGAGCCGGTGTGTTCCTCGACGGCACCGATCTTTTCCGCCCAGAGCAGTTCGTACCAGGTGGCGTGGCCCTCGTTGAGCCAGACGTCGCTCCACTCGGCCGGGGCGACGCTGTTGCCGAACCAGTGGTGGGCGAGCTCATGGGCCTCGATCGACTCGAGCACCGGCCGGGGCAGGGCGACGATCGACGAGTCGTACACGGAAAGGGTTTGGGTCTCGAGCGCCGCACCGAGCTCGACGTCGATCAGGAGCGAGCCGTAGACGTCGAACGGGTAGGGGCCTACCTGGCCGGTGAGCCAGGAGATCTGTTCACGCTCGACGTCGAAGCGCGGGAGGGCCTCGGTGGCCAGGCGGCGCGGCACGACGTCGCGGACGCGGACCCCGCCCACCGGCGCCCGCTCGTGCACGACGAAGTCGCCCGCCACGACCTGCAGGAGCTCGCTGGCCATGGGTTGCGGGTGACGGTAGGTGGAGACAACCCGGCCGTCAGCCGAACGGGTCGACGCGAGCACGCCGCTCGCGGTGCCGGTCCAGCCCTGCGGCACGTTCGTGGTGATCGTGTAGGCGGCCTTGTCGCTCGGGTGGTCGTTGCTCGGGAACAGCCGATGCGCGGCCGCCGGCTGGCCGAGCAGGGCGGTTCCGTCCGGCGTGGTGGTGAAACCGTCGGGAGCATTCGGATCAGGATCTTCCGGTACGGCCGTGAAGCCGTGCACGGTCACCGTGAATGCACGGCCCTTCCGGAGGTAGGACTGCGGCGTGACGACCAGCTCGTCACCGTCCCGCACAAACGTGGCCGACTTGCCGTTGACGTCGACCCGGGACGGTCCGCCCCCGGCAAAGTCCAGATTGAACTGTGAGAGCTGCTGGGTGGCGGTCGCGGTGATACTGACGTCGCCGCGGACCGTCTGTGCGGGATCCTTCTCCGGGTAGGTCAACCGCAGGTCGTAGGCGCCCACGTCGTACCCGCCGTTGCCGAGCAGCGGAAAGAGCCGGTCCCCGATCCCGGCCGACCCGGGCCCCGCGGTGCCGGCGCCCGCGACCAAGGGCGCGGCGGCCACGACGAGCCCGATCACGAGCAGATGGCGCATCGGTGTGATTCGCATGCAGCACCAAACGTACGTCGGCTCGCCTGCGTTCACGGCATGGTCCCCTTTTTCAAGGTTGCTGACCTCGGGGCGGTGGCGTCGCGGCGACCGCGCGGGTGCGTGCCGTTGCCCACGGCACGCACCCGGCCTCTGAAACCGCCGAGCCCCACGCTGCGACGGTCCCAAGCTCTGGTGCGGTAAGGGACACGCACCGGACAGGGCAAGTCGACCTCATAGACGTTCAGAGCGGCACACCGGTTCACGCGTTCACCGGGAGTCCGGCGGCCGGGTCCGGTCGGGGCTGAGAAAGCCCGCTCAACCGGTCGTGTGTGTTCTCGAGTCGGCCATGGCCACCGCCTGGCTCGCCAGGATCAGACCGAGGTGGCTGAATGCTTGTGGGAAGTTGCCCAGCAGGAGGCCGTCGTTCCGGTCGACTTGCTCAGCCAGCAGTCCGAGGTCGTTGGCGAAGGATGCGGCTCGGTGCAACACCTGCTTGGCCTCGTCCGTGCGCCCCGTCGCGGCGAGCGCCTCGACCAGCCAGAAGGTGCACAGCAGGAAGGTGCCCTCGTCGCCGGTCAGACCATCGCTCGTCCGATAGCGGTACAGCAGACCCTGGCCGTCGGACAGATTCGCCACGATCGCGTCGATGGTGGCGTGCAGTCGTGGGTCATCGCCCGGCAGGATGCCGACGACGGCCATCAACAGGCAGCTGGCATCCAGGTCATCACCGGCCAGGGTCTGGGTGAACGCGCCGACGGCGTCATTCCAGCCCTCGGTCAGGATCGTTTCGCGAATCTCTTCGCGTTCCGCACTCCATCGCGAGACCCGATCGGCCGCCCCGATGAGATCGGCAAGCTCGATGCCGCGATCGAGGGCGACCCAGCACAGCAGGGCGCTGTGCAGGTAACGCCGGGATGGTCCGCGGATCTCCCAGATCCCCTGATCCTCGTTCCGCCAGTGTGTCGCGGCCGCCTCGACCGCCGCGATCAGGAACTCCTGCGTGCTCTCGTCCATGGGTTGCAGCTCATCGCGAAGTACGTAGGCGGCGTCGAGTATCGCCCCGTACACATCATGCTGGTGCTGACGCCAGGCACCGTTGCCGACGCGGACCGGCCCACTGTCGCGCCAGCCATCGAGGTGGTTCAGCTCCCGTTCCGTCAGGTCACGTTCGCCGCCCACGCCGTACATGATCTGCAGGTGCAGTCCTCGTTGCAGTTGCGTGCCGGCCGCTCGGGACAGGAACGTGAAGAACCGGCTGGCTTCATCCGGGCACGCCGCGACCCACAACCCCCGCATAGTCATGCTGGCGTCCCGGACCCAGGCGAACCGATAGTCCCATGTCCGTGGCGTGCCGACGCCCTCCGGCAAGCTCGTGGTCGCCGCGGCGGCGATCGCGCCGCTCCGCGCGTAGGTCAAGCCCTGCAGCACCACCCCGCTGTGGTGGACCAGGTCGCGCAGGGGGCCGTCGTAGCGCTGATGAAGATCAGACCAGCTCCGCCAGGCACGCGCTGTGTCGTCGATGCGGTGTGCGACCTGCTGGCTCGACCACGGCGGAGGCGGAGATTCCCAGGCGCTGCCTTGAGTGAACGCCAGGGTGATCTCTTGTCCCGTACGCAGTCGCACCTCAGCCCGAGCCAGGGCGCCGTCGATCCGTATCGGGACGTTGGCCGAAAGGAGCAGTGAAGTCGATCCTCCAAGGCCGAGTACGCCACCGGAAATGTTCTCCAACCGCGGGTGCACCAACCCGTACTCCGGTCGCGGTACCCATTCCACGAGCATGTCCACGTCACCGTCGGTGCAGATCGCCTGGCGCAACAGGACACCGGGGGACGTCAGTCCCAGATCATGGCCTCGCTCATTCTCTCCGAGCGCCAGCGCATCGCGGACAACGACCCGTCCCGAGGCGCAGG
Source organism: Paractinoplanes polyasparticus (assembly GCF_019710575.1). Lineage (GTDB taxonomy): Bacteria > Actinomycetota > Actinomycetes > Mycobacteriales > Micromonosporaceae > Actinoplanes > Actinoplanes polyasparticus. Next base: position 6,971 of record NZ_JAHWFK010000082.1, read on the forward strand.
TCCATACCGTCTCCAGAACCAGGCTCTGCGGAAGATATCGCCGCTGCGCCCTGGCCCCGTCGTCAACAGGGCGAACAAGGAAATGGCCTGCATCCTGGTCCAGCAGCCGGCCGAAAATGGCAGGGCTGTCGATGCGCGGAAGGCAGAGCCAGTCGACCGAACCATCAACGGTTATCAGTGCGGCCGAGGAGCAGTCGGACAGGAACGCGTGGTCCTCGATTGTCACCGTACTCAAGTGATCGCTTACCTTCTCGAGTCGAACGCCGTCAGGGCAGGACCGCCTGGCCAGCCCGCTCCACTCCGCCAACCTACTGCGAACCGTGCGCCTGCTGCGCGCGCAACCGCCTTACAGAACCGTTACGGCTGCTCAGGGGCGTTACGTGCCTTGGATTCGCAGCGGTGGCAATCGCTTTGGCCGCTCAACTCCACGATCAGTCTGGACGTGACTTTCACGTGTTCTCGTTCTGGCCCGAGGTGAGAAATTCGGCGGGGCGGAAGGCGCGGATGGCCTCCAAAGTCTTCCGCCCCGGCCTGAGGGGGATTCCTAAAGGGCGAGCGACACGGTCGGCAGCACGTCGAACGCGAGCCGGCCGTAGTCCTCGGCCAGGATGTACGGCGTGAAGAACGGATGCCGGGTGCCGACGGCGACGTCCCGCCAGAATCGCTGCAGCGGATTGTCTTCGACGAACCCGCTCGCTCCGTGCAGGTCGAGCAGCAGCTCCATCGCCTCGCGGCATTCCCGGGCCGCCGCCGCCAGCTCGACCCGTAGTTCGGCCCGCTCGGTCATGGGCAGTTCACTACCCGGTGCCAGTCCGTCGACGACGTCGGCGACCCGGAGCGTGCGCCGCATCGCCGTATCGGTGCGCTGCCGCGCCTCGGTGAACCAGTACCGCCCGAGCGGAGAGTCCGCCACCCGGGCATAGGTGGTCATGTACGGCGCCCGGCCGCCAGCGACCGCGTCCGCGACCAGGTCCAGCGCACCTCGGGTGGCCCCGATCATCGGGGCGAGCGCCGTCAGACCGCCCGCGAACATCGCCTCGGGCGGAATCGGCCGGAAAGCCTCGGGGAGAGTGACGAAATCATCCGGCACGAAGACGTCCTCGGCCACCAGGGTATGGCTACTCGTACCGCCGAGGCCGGCCGCGCGCCAGGTTCGATCCACCGACAGGTCGGAGAGCGGGACCAGAGCCATGGCCGGCACCGGGGTGGCGGCGTCCGGCAGCGGCACCGCGATCATGGCCAGGGACGCCAGCTCCGAACCGGACGCCATCGACCACCGGCCGGTGACCCGCAGACCGCCGGGTACCCGCACGCCGCTGCTCTCCCGCGACACCACCTGGGTGGCGACGAACACCGCGTCCGGATCGGCCAGGACGGCGTCCTGGGCGGGGTCAGGTAGCAGCAGCCGGGCCACGCCCTTGTTCGCGGCGTTCAGGCCGACGACCCACGCGGTGGAGGGACAGCCGCGGCCGAGCTCGGCGAGCACCTCGACCTGCGTACGCAGATCGGCGTCCGATCCGCCCGCCGCGCGCGGCACCGTGAGCGCGAACAGTCCGGCGGCCCGCACTGCTGCCACGCTGTCCGGTGCTGGAGTCAGGTCACGTTCGGTACGTTCCGCGTTCTCCAGCAGTGTCGGCACCGTCTTGCGGGCAGCATCCAGCATCAACTCGTTCATGACCGTTGCTTTCTTCCTTACGTGAGGAGTAGTAACGCGCCGATAGACGCGCTCGGGGGGCGAGTGGTGTCAGCCCGCGTGGGCCGACCGGGCCAAGGCGGCGGTCAGCCGTGCGGCGTCGACCGACCCAGGCTCCGCTGTGTACATGACCGCGCGAAGGTCACCCTCGTGGATCGTCATGATGTCGCAGTCGACCGTGAAGTCCCCCACGACGGGATGGCGCTTGGTCAGCCGATGACGCCGATCCTGAGGCTCCGTGGGCGACTCCCACATGGCGGCGAACGGTCTGCTCGTCGCCCTCAGGTCGGTGATCAGGTCCGCCACCCAGTCGTCGTCCGGATATCGCAGAGCGGTGGTCCGCAAATCCGACACGATCGTGCGCTGGAAACGCGCTTCCGCTTCGGACCCAGCCTCCGCCCATGCCTCCCCGCCGGTGAAGGCCCGCCACGCCAGGTTGCGATCCCGGCCGTCGACCTGCATCGAGAAGTAGCACATCGCGTCACAGGCCGCGTTCCAAGCGAGCAGCGTCCAGGCGGCATCCAAGACGCAGATGGGCACGTCATCGAGCCGGTCGAGCAGGCGCCGCGCGCCGGAACCCACTTCATGAGGAACACGGCCCACGCGCGACGGCGCGTGCCCCACCAGCGAGCAAAGGTACTCGTACTCGGTGCTGGACAGGCGCAGGGCCCGGGCCAACGAGTACAGAACCTGGGCGGACGGCCGTCCGTGACCTTGCTCGAGACGCTTGACGTACTCGGCGGACACGCCGGCCAAGGCGGCCAGCTCGTCACGACGCATCCCTGGCGTACGCCGGCGCGTCCTCGAACTCAACCCGCTCGGCGGCGTTGCGCGCTCACGCCACCGCCGAAGCGCGACTCCAAGATCATTACTGGGGGCCACCCGAGAATGATCTCTCATCTTGAGCGACTCAGCCTGGCCCGAAAACTACCAGCCTGGTTGCGGAGGCTTGGAAACCCTGAACCGGCCCGGCAAGTCCACTCTGCCGCCGGCCAGGCCGTGGCGCTCCCCGGCCGCCGGTGCGTGAACTCTGTGTGCCTGAGCAACGTCCTTCGCTTGGATCCTGTTCACCCTCGGCAGAAGGACCTCTCATGACGGCACAAGTTCCCGACTACGATGCGCTCGCTGCGAAATTCGATCGAGTGGCGTCTTTCATCCGGCCGGTCGCCGACGCGATCGTGGCAGGTTGCCGGAGCCCCCCGGATGGTGCGCTCGTACTCGATCTGGGTTGTGGCACCGGTGAGCCCGGGCTCACGGTCAAGAAGCGCCATCCGGCGGTCCGGCTGCTGGGTATCGACCAGTCGGAGCCGATGGTCGAGATCGCCCGGTCCAAGGCTCGGCGTCTCGGCCTCAGCGACACGAAATTCGAGGTCAGGCTGATGAGCGACACGGCCGTCGAGCCGGCCTCCGTCGGCCTGCTCGTCTCCCGTTGTTTATGGCTCTGGACCACCAAAGCCTCGACTCGTCGCTTACCGAGGCAACCCGAGTACTACGGCCGGGCGAGGCCTACTCGTTTGCGAGGTGGGACCGGAGCGAGATGAACACAATGGTCGACCTGTTCCGGACGGCATTGAGCCGCAGCCCGAGGGCGGAAGCTCTTCCTGACCCTTCCGTTACCGACCACCTTGCGGCCCCGGGGTACCGGGCCCGTCTCCTGCGCGAGGCCGGCATGGGCTCGGTCGGGGAAGACGTACACAGCTGGGGCAACCGCATCCGCGACCAGAAGGCTCTCCTCGAGACACTGAACGACGGCCCGTTCGCTCCCCTCCTCAAGACGCTCGAGCCCGCTGCCCGGGCCGAGGCCGAGACTCGCGTCACCGACGGCGCAACGACCTACCGCGAGCCGGACGGCAAGCTACCTTTTCCCGGTGGCCTGCCGGCTGTTCTGGGGTCGACGGTGAGCCGGTCCTCGCGTGCCGGCCGCGCTCGACCGCACTTGTCTTCGCACTCCTCCTGGCCCCGGGCCTCAGCGTCGATCTCTCACTGAGCGAACGAAACCTCTCCCCTGCTCGCGTCGAGGCGGGATCGGTCCGACTGATTTCGCCGGCGGATGAGGCGTTGAGAGCCCGCGTCGGAGGTCTCGCGCATCCCGGAGCGCCTCAGCGTCCGGAGGCTGGCCGCCAGGGCGAGGCACAGGATCAGCATCCTGGGGAAACGCATAGGCACTGACAGTCCGACGACCTCGCGAGGTTCAGAGGAGTCGGCGGAGCACGGCGATCAGCACGGACCAGCAGCCACGGATCACAAAAAGTGATCCGACCCCGATGATGATCCAGCCCACCCAATCGAACCCGGGAACAAGCCGTACGGCTTCAGGCCGACCAGGTCGGTAAGAGACCTCGACCCGGTCGCCGACAGTCGATTCAATGCCGGTGTTCCCGTCATCCCGGAAGGACACCCGTTGGCCGTCGGTGGTGACGAACGTATAGACGGACTTGTACCAGGTGCTGCCCGCGTCGTCGACGTCCTCATCGACGTGCGTGACAGTAGCCGTGGTGATGATCCCGTCGGGATAAGGCAAGTGTGATCGATGCACGGCGAGTCCGGCGGTGAAGAACAACGTTCCAGCGGCGATGTTCAGCAACGATGAGGTCAATCTGCCAGGCACGTGGCTGTCTCCTTTTGACCGGACGGAGGACGTACGCGCTCGACGTCCTTCCTCGCCGCCGGAATCTCACTGCTCAACGGCCCGCACCAAGCCGAGGTTCACGGCCCTACGGTTGTGGTACTTCTCGAGCAACGAGGACATCGTCGTTGCCTGAGTGCGTCGCCGCTGCGATCAACTTCGGTCGTGACGCCGGCCTGACGTCAGCAGACGGCCTGCGCGGTCATGTAGGCGGGGCAGCCGGCAGCGGAGGTCTGGCTCTTACCTCGAATTCACTGCCCGACCAGGTGCTCTCATTGCGTGCCGTTCAGCGTGACCACGACCTTACGAGCCGACACACCTCGGCCGACAGTGGCGAGGGCGTCGGGTATCCGTTCGAGTCCGTCACCGACCGCGAGCGCTTCGGGGGCGGGTGTGAAGGCACCCGTGCGGAGGGCTTCGCCGAGGAACTCGCCGAAGATGGCCTGTCCGAGGCCGTTGGTGGCCACCGAGTCTCCCCAGACGCTCCCGGATCGAACGCCGTGACGGCGAGCCGCCATCCGCGCCAGCGCCGACAACGGGTCGAGGGACATGCAGGCGACATTACGTTCTCCACGGGCGAGGCGCGCAATTCGCAGACATCGCCGCGCGGAGCCGGAACCGATCGCCAGAGCCCCGGCGAAGTCTCTTCCCCCGCAGTTCGTCAACGATGTCGGAGACGATCGTTCGGTTGCGGTAATCGAAGGCAGCTCGAGCGCCCAGCTTCCGGACGTACTCGTGGTTGTGGGGCGAGGCGGTGGCGATCACGTCGTAGCCCGCGATAGCCGCGAGCTGGATGGCACTCGAGCCGACGCTGGTGGAACCACCCCAGACCAGGACGGTTCCTGTGTGTGGATTCGGCGTGCCGGGCCGGGCCAGCCCGAGCAGTGACGGATCGAACAGCCCGCTGGCCGCGGTCGACAGCGCGAGCGGAAGGTCGGCGGCCTGCTCGAACCTGACGTGGGCCGGGATCGGCGTGCTCATGTGCTCGGCGAGCACTACGTAGTGCTGAAACGCTCCCTCGGCGGCTCGATTATGATGGCGCTCGATACCCAGGGCGTGACCGAGGACGCGGTCTCCTGCAGCGAATCGGGTCACGGACGATCCGTCTCCACCACTTCGCCGGCGACATCGGAGCCGGTGATCGCCGGGTAGATGATCCAGGGAAATGCGAAACGACGCGCGAAGCGAGGGAACCCGTCGACGGGATTCATTGCCAGGGCGGCTCCTGGTAGCCACTGGACTTGTCTATCGGGCCTCATCAGCCGCGTTCAGCACGAGCACTGTGAATCCGGGCAACAGCTGGACCACCGGCGTGCTCGCGTTGACCGACAACGACTCCAACTCGGCCATGTTCAGTGCCGCCGGCCTCGTACCGGGCTCCAGCGGCTCATCCTGTATCACCGTCTCCTGGTCGGGGACTGTCGCACCATCAGCGCCGGTCCAGGTGTACGTCGCTCCCGGCGACGCAACCGATGTTCCGGCGGGTGGCGGCACTGGCGTGACGCCAAACCTCAACTGGAGTGTCGAGACCGCCACTGGTTCCGGTATCTTCGGCTCCGGTTCCTCGTGCACAAGCCTCAGCGGCACCACCATTTTCGGCAATCCCGCGGACACCACCATCACCAGCGGCCGGATGTTGTCCGACTTCGTCGCCAAGAACGCCTACAGCCCGGGCGAGACCACCAGCGTGTCCTCTGGCTGGACGCCGACGGCAAACGTCACCAGCACCCGGGTCTTCCGGTTCAACTACAAGCTCGCCAGCGACGCTCCCAACAGCGCCATGGGGGCGTCCGCCACTGTGCGGATTACCTGGGAAGCGCGTAGCTAGACACCTTTGCGGTCAGTTCAGCGGCTCGGTGGATCGGCATGTGAGCGGTGCGTGCCTCGATCGGTCACCGATGTCGACGGCCAGGTCAGGTGCGGGAGCAGCACCTGACCTGGCCGTCCGGACCGGGGCGCCGGGACCGGTCAGGATTCGAAGAGCTCGATGATCTCGCCGTTCAGGCCCCGCACGTGGGCGGCGCGCGCGGTGAACGAGCGCTCGAACGGCGCCTTGGCCTTCAGCGTGATCGTGGTGATGCCGTCCCAGACAGTGCCGTCGGCGCCTTGGATCGGATAGGGCTTGGCTCCCGCGGCAAGCGCCTGAGCATAGGTCTTGTCGAGGTCGGGAATGCGCAGGCCCATGTGATTGAAGCTGGCGGTGTTGTCCTCCTTGGGCGCCGCATTGGGTGCCGGCACCAGTTCCAGGATGTGCCCGTCACCCATGTCGAGGTGCGCACCCTCCAGCGGGTTGTAGAAGTGATGTGCGCCATCGCGGACGCCGTCGACGCCTTGCCAGCGGAAGACCAGGCGGAAGCCGAACGCCTGCTCGTAGAAGGCAATGGTCTGGTCGATGTCGAACGCGAACACGTTGATGTGATGAATGCCGGTGTTGTGACTGATATGAAACGGTTTGGGTTCCGCCGAGTGGTCGGACATTGGAGACTGCCTTTCGGTCATTGGTCTTTGCCGGGGCGTAGGTCGAGCGGACAAGTTGCGACGTCCGTCGCCGCCGGTCCGGCAACCTGCCGTCACACGTCGGTGTCACCGCCAGCGGTCGGTCTTACCAGGAAGGCCGGCAAAACTTCACCGCGGCGGGTGATCGGCCTACTACTTTGCGGTCCTCGCTCGCGGATCAGCCCCCGAGCTGAGTGGCGCCGCCGTTCACAGCAAGCTCGGCACCTGTCGTGCAGGTGGCCTCGAAGGCCAGGAAGGCGGCGGCCCGTGCGACCTCCTCAGGCCTGCCGAAACGCGCCATGGGCACGTCCGCGAGCACTTCGGCCTTCAGCTGGTCGGCAGCCTTCGGAGTCATGGTCTTCTCCAGGATCCCGGTGTCGATCGGTCCCGGGCTGACCACATTGACCCGGATGCTCGAGGTTGCAGTTCACGGGCGAAGCTGCGCGCCATCGAGCGATCGGCCAGGGAGGAGGTGTCACCGGGAACCGGAATCACCTTCGACCCCAGTTGTCCGCTGCGGCGTCGAGCCTGTCCTGGGAACGGCCTGTGAAGACGACTTGCGCCCTGCCGTCAGCGAGCAGTTTGGCCGTCGCCAGGCCGATCCCGCTGCCACCGCCGGTGACCACTGCGGTCTTGTCGCTGAAACTCATGATCTTCGGCCCCTAGCCGCGTGGGAACTCGCCGCCGTCGACGATCAGGTTGATGCCGGTGACGAAGCTGGCCCGGTCCGAGACCAGGTACATCGTCGCCTCGACGATGTCGTCGGGCTGACCGTCCCGGCCCAGCGGAGTGGCGGTGGCCAGCGAGCCCTCCGGAGCGACGAGTCCCCACTGCTCCCTGGTGGCCACACCGCCGGGCGTGGCGATACGGCCGGGTGTCACAGTGTTGACCCGAACCCCGGATGGAGCCAACTCAGCCGCGAGCCCCTGGCTGTAGGCCTCGAGCGCCACCTTTGCGGCCGAGTAGTGCAGGACCTGTGGCACCGGCTTGGCGACAGCGGCCGAGGAGAAATGCACAATCGCACCGGTCCCACGATCGCGCATCGCCGGCGCCAGCAACAGGTCCAGCCGAACGGCGGACAACAGATTCCGGTTCAGTTCCTCCCGCCACTCCTCCTCGGGAATGTCCAGAGTCCGCGGGAACACCTTGGAACCACCCACTGTGTGGATGAGGATGTCGACGTCACCGAGGATGTCGCGCGCAGCCTCAGCGGTCGCTCCCACACCTACACGCGTCCGCATGTCAGCCCGGACGAAGGCTGCTCCAGCGGGAACCGGGGCCGACTCCGACCGGGCAGTCGTCAGCACCTCGGCGCCGGAATCCAGGAATCGCTGCACAAGAGCGGCACCGATGCCCCGGGAACCACCGGTCACAACCGCCTTCTTACCGGCGAGAATCTTTTCATGCACGGTCATTTCCTGCTCCCGTCCTTATAGCTCGGCTCCGACGATAAGCGGCAAAATAAGATGTGAAAGACGTAGTACCGATAGCCGCCATAGGCCGTTCCTATAAGAGCGTCCGGCCTGGTCGGCACCGCACCGCGTGCGGGCCGATGGTTCGTCGGTGACCACCCGTCATTGAAGTGCCGAACCACCTGCCTGCCCATGTCCAGGAGCACTGGCTGCATACGCTGCTGACTCACCAGGCGGGCCGGAATGTCCTGGACCTGACCGGAGATAATGCAAATGTCAGGATTTCCCGGAAGGAGCTCCGAGCGTGCACGAGGTCAGGTGTGATGAAGCGCTGGCTCATCAACACTGTCGCGAGTACCGGCTGCTCTGATGTGACCGGTCGAGTGACGATCCACTCTTTGTGGGCCAAGCCGGTTGAATAGACCCGGAGCGGGTAGCTTAAGTGACGACGTCGTACGGCTCAGGAGGTTGTATTGGGAGTTGAACTCCCCTCCGACGCGGAGATCGTCGTCCGTCTGCGCGCCAGTGACGAGAAGCTGTTCGCCCTGCTCGTCGACCAATGGTCGGGCGGGATGGTGCGGGTCGCCCTGACCTACGTGCCCAACCGGGAAGCGGCCGAGGACGTCGTTCAGGAGACGTGGCTGGCGGTCCTGTCCGGCCTGGACGGCTTTGCCGGAAGATCGTCGTTGCGAACCTGGATCCACGCCATCCTGATCAACAAGGCCAAGACGCTGGGCATCAAGGAGAGCCGGACGCTGCCCGTCGCGGACACAGCGGCTCCCGCCGTCAATCCGCTCGCCTTCCAGAACTCGGCCGAGCCCCACCCAGGCCATTGGCGACAGGCGCCAGCGGCGTGGCCCTCCCCGGAGAGCAAGGCAGAAGAAGGTGAGCTGGTCCGGCACCTCGACGATGCGATCACCGAACTGCCGCCACGGCAACGCCAAGTCCTCGTACTTCGTGATGTGCAGGGCTTCACAGCTCACGAGGTCTCCGCGGCGATGGATATCAGCCTGGCCAATCAGCGGGTTCTGCTGCACCGGGCTCGATCCGCGGTCCGGGCCCGGCTCGCGACCTACCTCACGCCGGAACGGGGGGCCGCACGATGAACACGGTGCGATGCGATGACTTCGTCGAGTGGGTCACGGACTTCCTCGAGGGCGAACTCCCCCGGGAAACCGAGCGCCAGTTCGTCAACCACTTGGCCGAGTGTGACGGATGCGACCGCTATCTCGAACAGATGCGGTTCACCCTGCAACAGCTTCGGACATTGCCCGATGTGCCCTTGCGCCATGCGGTCCGGGAACAGGTGCTTTACGCCTTCCGCACTCGGCCCCGAAGCTGAAGTGCACGACCGCGGGCACGGGTATTGCGATCGCCGTCCCGGACGAGTTGCCCGATCATCGGCAGACCTGATTGCGGCCGTTGCGCTTGGCCCGGTAGAGGGCGCCATCGGCGGCTTCGACCAAGCTCTCCGGAAGTTGGTCGCCCTCCGGGACAGTTCCGGCAACTCCCACGCTGATGCTCACGACGCCTCGAGGACTGCCCTCATGGGGCAAGGCCAATGCCTCCACCGAGGCACGGACTCGTTCGGCGACCAGGACTGCGGCGTCGGCGGTACTTCCCGGAAGGATGGCGACGAACTCCTCGCCCCCGTACCGGCACGCCACATCGGAACCTCGGATGGTGGTGCTGATGGCCAGCGCGATCTGACGCAGGCACTCGTCGCCGGCCGGGTGACCGTAGTGGTCGTTGTAGGCCTTGAAATGGTCGACGTCCACCATGAGCACACTGATCGGGGTCCCCGAGCCTTTCGCCGTCGGCCAGTGTCTGTCCATCTCGGCGATGAAATGCCGGCGGTTGCCGATCGAGGTAAGCATGTCCGTCGCGCTGAGGGCAGCCAGCTTGCGGTTGGCCTCGCGGAGTTCGGCCGTCCGCTGCTCGACTCGAGCTTCGAGCGTGCGATAGAGCGTGGCGTTGGCGATCGTGACCGCCAGCTGGCCGGCGATCAGCTCGACCGTGTTCAAGTTCTCCACGGTGAACATGCCTGAACTGAGCCGGTTCTCCAGGACGAGGATGGCGGTCACCGCGCCATGGCGCCGAATCGGCACAACCATCAATGCGCAGCGCTCGACGTTCGCGAAGCACGGATCGTGGCGGAACCGTTCATCGCGGGTGGCGTCGGCGATGGACAAGACGTTTTCCGTACGCATGACGTATCGGACCGCCGTCACCGGTAATCCGTTGTCGTCGGACAGAGCGCTCCACTTGCCGTCGTCGGCCACCAGCAGCCGCACGGTCGTGGCCCCGGTAAGAACCTGCATCTGCTCGGCCACGGTGGCCTGAACCTGATCCAGATCGGTTCCCGAGCTGATCATCTGTGAGGCCCTCAGCACCGCGAGCATCTCGAGCTGGTCCTGGCTGATCCCCGTACTGCTGGTTCGTGCGGAACGCGCAGTCAGTTCACGCGCCGGGCGGGGCCGTCGTTCGTCGAGCTGCCGGACCTTCTCGGCGGCACCCCACATCTCGTAGGTCTTGCGGGCCTCGTCGAGCAGCCCGTCGGCGGCGCGATCGAGGCCGATCTCTCGATGCAGCGCAGCGTTCCGCTCCGAAATCACGGCGCGGTGCCATGGACGGGACAGGTCGCGGAGCAAGTGCAAACTGCGGTCGAAATCGCGTAACGCCGCAACGATGTTCTCGTCGGCCCAGGCCTGTTCGGCGCTGATGAACAGTTGCAAGTGACGGAAGTTCTCCGGCATTTCTTCAGCACGCCCGACGAACCAGGCGTACTGCTGATGCAGGTCGGCGCGGGCCCGGTCCCGCTCCTCCTGCGATCCGTCGCGCAGCATCCGGGCAGCGGCCAGCGCGGTCAACAGCCGTCCGAGCACCTCGAGATAGACACCGCGCAAGGCAGGCATCCAAGGAGCGACTGCTCGCACGTTTTCGATGAGTACCGGAGCGTCGTCGAATATCAAACCGAGCAAGGCTTGATGAATGTGGACGTAAGCGGCGAACAACGGATTGGCAGCCGCTAATTCTTGAACGAATTCTTCATCGAAATCGGCGTCGAGCAAGCTGGCTCGCGCGGTTGTGGTGCCGTTGAGTGCACGGCCGAACTGCCGATAGACCATGAAGTCTTCGCCGGACATGTTGTTGCCGGTACGCAAAGTCAGCTCCAGAGCTGCCGCGGAAGCATGGACCACGTCGTCGACCGACGGCCCGACTTCCAGGTGAACAGCAAGTGCTGACATGTAGGGGAACGGCGCCGTCGCAAGATTGCCAGTAGTGATCATCGCCTCGCGCGCCACCGCCGCAACCGTGAGGGTGTTCTCCAACGGCTCCGTCCAGTGGATGCTGACGCTTGCGTACAAGAACCGGGCATACCCGCCGGCGCCTTGATAGCCGCGGTCATCGGCATAGTCGATCATGCGCTGGGTCACCAGTGCGCCAGTCTGATAGTCGCGCCGCACGCCGATGACAGCAGCGCACGCGGCGGCCAGACCCCCGATCATTTGCTGACACGGTCCAAACTCGACCCACATCTGCTGGACCTGCAGAACAAGCCAGGCGTGGAGGTCGACCTCGCCTGCGAAATAGGCTGGTTGAGTCATCCGGCTGACCAGGGCACAGAGCTGCACGATCTTGGCATCGGCCGTGTCCGGTCGCGCCAGGTCGGCCTCACGCGAGGTGTTCGTGATCCATCCGTACAGTCCGTTCATCTGCTCTTCGACCGCGCCGCGCAGACCGTCCCGGGGAAGTGGTCGACCGAGTTCGGCCAGGACCGCGGTGCCCAGTGTCAGAGCGTCGACCAGCCGTGCGCGGTGGGTCAAACTCGAAATTTGCACACATGTCGCAGGCACCAGCGAGAGCGGTTCGGCTCCACGTTCCGTCAACGATCCGTACAGGGCGTCGGCCTCGTCAAGGCGGCCCAAGTGGTACAGAGCAGTGTGTCGAGCGATCTCCCGTCGCAGGAGAACGGTGGACGGTACCTCGGGATCGGCGGCCCCGAGGCGAATCGCTGCGTCGAGGAAGCGATCGGCGGCGGCGAAGTTGCTCACCCGGCCGGCCGCATCCGCCGCGACTTCGAAGAGGGAGCTTGCGGTATCCCGCTCGGCGGCATCTTGGATGAGGTCATACACGGCCAGGTACTGTTCCGCGGCCTCAGGCTCGAAATTCGGGTTCGCCGTCAGATTGCGGGCAGCCGCAAGACGTACTCCATGGCGTTCTTCGCCGAGATCGGCGTACACCGCCTGTTGGACCCGGTCGTGCCGGAACCACACCTTGTCGTCGCCGCGCTGCACGTCGGCGTCAACAGTGCCGAGCAGCCCGTCCTCGAGGGCAGGCACGAGCCGGTCCCGGACATCGACGAGCGGCAGGCCGGTGGCCGCGCCGAGTACCTCCGCGCTGACCTCGATGCCGAGACAAGCCATCACTTGCAGGAGGTCGACGGTCTCAGCCGGCAGCCGTTGCAGGCGATCGGCAAGCAGATCGAGGACATCCCCCTCACCGATGTGCCGAACGACTTCATCGTCGTCCCAGATCCAGCCCGTGTCACCCGGAACCAGCACGTTGTTCCGGCGCAACGCATTGATCAGCTCGATCATGTCGAGCGGATTGCCTCGACACCCGTGGTCGATCGCACCCGCCAGGTCACGCGCCCTCCCGGGCTCGAGCTGCAACATAGCGGCCAGCATCCTCGCCTGGTCGACAGCCGGCAGCGGCTGCATGCGTAACGACAGCGGGGAAGCGCCGATCCGGTTCCACCGCTCACGCAGAGCGGTCAGCGGATGTCCGGGACCCACCTCGTCCTCGCGGAAAGCGCCTACTAGGAGAAGACCACGCAGGTCAGGATCGGTGAGCAGCGCGTCGGTGAAGCTCAGAGCCGATCTGCTCGCCCACTGCAGATCATCCAGCACCAGCACCAGCGGGCGTTCAGGCGAGACAACGGCCAGCAGAATCTCTTGCGCAAGGCGGTGCATCTGCGCGGCTGCCTGCACAGGATCGGCTGGTTCACTGACCGGTTCCGCTCCGAGCAAGGCGGAGAGTTCCGGGAACAGGTCGGCCGCGGAGCTCACTCGTGTGCCGAGCCTTCTGAGAATCCGTTCGCGGTAGACGTCAAGTTGCTCCTGGGGTTCTGCGAGCAGGAGCCGGACCAGATCGCGCAATGCCCGCATGACTCCGTCAAGAGTGCTGTCCTGCCGGAACTGGTCGTGCTTTGCAGCAACAAATAGGCCGCCATATCCGGTGACCACCGGTATCAGCGTGTTGATCAGGCTGGACTTGCCGGTACCCGCGGCCCCGGTGACCAGCACGGCCCTGCTGGAAGTGTTCTGGGCAGCTTCGAACGCGGAGCGCAGCGTGGCGACCTCGGCGTCGCGGCCGATGAGCATGGTCGGCGGCGATAGCCGCTCGGGAAAGTCTCGGGTGCCCAGATCGAACGTCACGCCAGGCTCGGCCACGACCCGCTCCAGGTCACGTAGCAGACCGGCCACGGTCTGGTAGCGGCGTTCGGGTTCCTTCTCCAAGGTGCGTGCCACGATGGCGCTCAACATCGGTGAAATGCCAGGTACGCGGTCAGTCAATGGCGGAGGGACAAGGGCCAGGATCGCCCGTACTGTCGACAGTGGATCACTTGAGGAGGGGCACGGTGCATCTCCAGTGGCAAGCGCGTAGATCGTCGCACCGAGACCGTAAATGTCGGACCGCATGTCCACCGGGCGGGCGGTTCGTCCAGTCTGCTCAGGAGCGAGGTAGGCGAGGTTGCCGAGAATGTCGCGCGGATGGGTAAAGGCAGGCCTCAGCTCGGTGAAGGTGGTCGCGAGGTCGAAATCGATGATGGTTGGCGCACCACGTCTACCGTCGAGCACAATGTTTGACGGGTTCAGGTCGCGATGGATGACCCCGGCTCGATGGATCGCGCCCAGGGTGCGGGCGAGCTGGGCCATGACGACCGGCAGCCGAAACGCCTCGATCGGACCGGACTGCAGCACCAAGGCCAGATCCAGCTCACCAGCATCGCTCAGCAGCAATTCGACCGGCGACTCCGGCTGAATCGCCATGAGGGTAGCGATGCCCTCGGTGCCGGCGAGGCGCCTGAGGATCGTGCGCTCATGGGCGATTCTGGCTGCCGCGTCCGGGCCCAGGGCTCGCTTGCGGATCGCACGGCCGCCACCAGGGTTCGCTACCCGTTCGACTCGTGTGCGCTCGCCGTCGAGCAGGAGAAACCCAGCATGAGCGGCCAATGTTCCTCCCCGGACGAGCCCCAGCCAAGGCCGAATTTACGCCGCTTCGCCGCCTTTCGAGGGATATCGCCATACTTCAGTCACCTCTCGGAACAACTGATCCTCGAGCATGGCGATCTTGAGGAACCGACTGACAGAACGGGCATCAGCCGTACAGATATGCTCGGACCTACCGAGGCCCTCGGTCATCGCAGAGACGTAGGCCGGTCGATCGTCGGGTCCCGCCGCCCGGGGAGACCCCCGGTGAAAAGATCAAGCACACAGAAGTAGGCATTGGCTACGTCGTCGATCACGCCGGGATCAACGGCCGGGACGGCACCGAGGTTCACGTGCGTCCGACGTCGGCTGGCACACATCATCCGGCTCGGCAGGCTTCCCCTACCTCTTGGCGCAACCGATGCACCACCATCTTCAAGGGCACCAAGCGCCGGCCGAGCAGGCAGTCGTACTTGGGCTGATGGACCGCGCAATGAACCCGGCACCAGGAACCCGCGTTCCTTCCGGTTTGAATTCCCGCCACACCTACCAGGCCGCCGCAGCAACGTTTGCCGACCTGGCCGCCCGCGTCTCTGCCACCCAACTGGCCGGTCCGGGTCTCGGTGACTGGTCCGTCCGCGAGTTGCTGGGGCACATCGTCAGCAGCGGCCTGAGCCCGGTATCGCCGTACGACGGGCAGCAGCCGGATCTGGCGGCACCTTCGGCCTACTTCGCGGTACTCAACGCCGCCTCACTCGAAGAGATCCAGTCCGTCAATGCGTTGACGACGCAGAACGCCCGCAAGATCGGACTCGAGCTGGGCGAAGACCCGGGGCCGGTGGTGAGCAGGCGCGTCGAGACAGCGATGTCCGCCCTGAAGAACGTCGACGACGAGGACTTGGTGGCCACGCCGGTCGGCTCGATGCGCCTGCGGGACTGGCTGCCCACTCGGACCTTGGAACTGGTGGTTCACAGCTCCGACATCGCCGTGGCAACGGGGCTGGAGGTCGATTTTCCAGCCGATGCCCTATCCGAGTCAGCTGCCCTGGTGGCCAGAGGGGCAGCAGTGATCGGTGCCGGTCTGCCGGTGCTGCAGGCGCTCACCGGCCGGGATCCGCTCCCGGCCGGCTTCAGCATGGTCTTGTAGCTCAGGTGGATGGTGCGGGCCCAGCCGGTACAGGCGGCATCGGTTGGGCCCTTCCGTAGCCGGGTCAGGCCGGCGGCGGTGCCTCGTGACCGGGCACGCTGAACGAGGGAGCCTGCGCCGCCAGCGCGGCGAGCTCGGGGCTTTCGGCGAAGTGGCGCGCCTGGAGCTGCTCGATCTTCGCGCCGATCTCGGGGTCGTCGGAGTCGGTGATGTCGAAGGCCTCGAACCGTGCGAGCAGCTCGATGCCTTCCAGCTCGGAACGGACGTGCGCCGGATGGGTCAGGTACTCCCAGTAACCCTCGACGTCCTGGACCGCGAACACGTGTCGGCGGCGCGTGAAAACTGACCCCCAGGCGGCGGTTGAACCTGGACCCCCCTTCCATGATCGGGAGGGTGTTGA
>NZ_JAHWFK010000083.1 GCF_019710575.1 Paractinoplanes polyasparticus
CCCCCACCGGCCGTGACGATCACCCGCAGGCGTCACAGTGGATCAGACACAGACCCCCAATACAAAAGATGTCTAGCGTCGGGCGCGCTTCCGGAGCGGCAGAGCGGCCGACGGGCTGACCTGGAGTGCCCTCCGGTGGACTGACTCACGCCGGATGCCTTGACTATCGGTTTAGGCCGACGGCCGGCGGTGGGGTACCGCCGGCCGTCGGTGCGTCGCCGTCCAGTCCACGACGGGGACCTGGCCCGGACGGCTCGCGGGCGGCGCTGTCCGAGGTCTTCCTCCTCGGATCATCACCGCCGGATCAAGTCGATCAGGTGGCTTTCTTGTGCAGCCATTTACTTCAGAATCAGCTCGGCTGCAGGCGTTGCCGCAGCGGGTTCGCGGTCGGTCAGGTAATCCTGCGGGTCCGTCCCGTCGCCGCCGTCACGAACCTTGGCCGCCCGCAGAATGAGCGTGCCGGCCGCAGCGACGATCAGGTTGACCGCGACGGCCAGGAAGCCTACGTACAGCGTTCGCGGCGAGTCGAAGCCGAGCTTGGACAGCGCGATCGCCGAGCCGCCGAAGTGCTCGTGCTTGGTGGCCGCGTTCGGCACCAGGTAGAGCATCCACAGGCCGGCGCCCATGCCCGCCGCCCAGCCGGCGATCAGCGCGCCCTTGTGGAACCAGCGGGTGTAGAGGCCGATGCCGACCGACGGCAGGGTCTGCAGGATGATCACGCCGCCGATGAGCTGAAGGTCGATCGCGAACTGGGGGCTGATGCCGACCACGAACAGCAGCGCGCCGAACTTGACCAGCAGCGAGGTGATCTTCGATACCCGGGCCTCACGGGCCGGCGAGGCGTTCTTGTCGAGGAACTCGACCCAGATGTTGCGGGTGAACAGATTCGCCGCCGCGATGGACATGATGGCCGCCGGCACCAGAGCGCCGATACCGATGGCGGCGAACGCCACCCCGGCGAACCAAGCGGGGAACAAGTCGTCGAACAGCGCCGGCACGATGGTGTTGTTGTCGCCCAGCACCGGCTTGGTCCCGGCCGCGATCGCCGCATAGCCCAGAAGGGCGATGAGACCCAGGGCCAGGGTGTACGCGGGCAGGGCTGCCATGTTGCGCTTGACGACCCCGCGGTCCCGACTGGCCAGGATGGCAGTGGCCGTGTGCGGGTAGAGGAACAGAGCGAGCGCGGAACCCAGCGCCAGGGTGACGTAGTTCAGCTGATTGTTGGCGTTGAGCAGGATCCCGTCGCCCGGCGCCGCGCTGGCCTCGAACTTCGCCGCGGCCGCGTCGAAGATGCTGCCCCAGCCGCCCAGCTTGACCGGCAGATAGATCACCGCGACGATGATGACCAGGTAGATCAGAGTGTCCTTGACGAACGCGATCAGCGCCGGAGCGCGCAGCCCACTGGAGTACGTGTAGGCGGCCAGGATGGCGAAGGCGATCAGGATCGGCAGGTGCCGGGTGAAGCCGGAGTCGCCGACCAGACCCATCGTCTTGAGGGCAGCCTCGATGCCGACCAGTTGCAGGGCGATGTACGGCATGGTGGCGACGATGCCCGTGACCGCGACCAGCAGGGCGAGGGTCCGTGACTCGTAGCGCTTGCGGACGAAGTCGGCCGGGGTCACCAAGCCGTGCCGGAACGACACCGACCAGAGGCGCACCAGCGCGAACATGACCAGCGGATAGACGATCACGGTGTACGGCACGGCGTAGAACCCGGTCGCCCCGGCCGCGAAGAGCAGCGCCGGCACGGCGACGAAGGTGTACGCCGTGTAGATGTCACCGCCGAGCAGGAACCAGGTGATCCAGCCACCGAAGCCACGGCCACCCAGCCCCCACTCGTCGAGGTGGTTGAGCGGGCCGGTGCGGCGCCAGCGCGACGCGGCGAAGCCGAGTGCGCTGACTCCGAGGAACAGCACGCCGAACACGATGATCTGGGTGAGATGGTCACGCCACATGGTCACCGCTCCCGCTTCGAGAGCCGGTAGACCAGCGTGGTCACTGCGACGACGAGGCCGATGAACGCCAGCTGGAGCCAGTAGAACAAGGGGAAGCCGCCCCATCGCGGACCGTCGAAGTTGAACAGAAAGGTGGCCAGCGGTACGGCTACCGGGATGGCGAGCAGCCAGTTCCATCGGCTGCGGTCATTGCTGTTCGTCACGCACACAAGAGCGAGGGCGACGGGGACGAGGTTCAGGAAGTGACGCAGCTAACGTGCCCGGAGAGCGACCGAGCAGCCTCCGGTTGGGACCACAAAGTACCGGGCGCTCGGCACCGATCGTGAGGATCGCGCCGAATGAACCACGGCACGACGCCTGACGTCGTGCTGAGCGGAATTGCCGGCGGATTTGACGTTCAGGAATCGGTGGTCATGGCTGTCTCATATCGTGCTGCGGAGATGTCCGAGATGCTTCGGGAGCAGACCGTGGGGTCGCTCCTGCGGTGGGCTGCTGAGCAGGCGCCCGGCGCCCGGGCGCTGGTCGAGGGCAGCGGCGAGCCCGATGCTCGGACGTGGACCTACGCCGAGCTGCTCTCCGATGCCGAACGGGCAGCGCGGTCGCTACTCGGCCGATTCGATCCGGGCGAGCGCATCGCGGTGTGGGCCAACAACATTCCCGAATGGGTCGTTCTGGAGATGGCGACCGCGCTGGCGGGGATGACACTGGTCACCGTGAACCCGGCTCTTCGTCCGGCCGAGGTGCGCCACGTGCTCCAGCAGTCGCGGGCCGCGGGCATCTTCCTGCTGCCTGAGTACCGGGGCAATCCGCTGGGGGAGTCGCTTGCTTCCGTGCGTCCGGACCTGCCGGAGTTGCGGGAAGCGGTGCTCTTCCCGGATTGGCCGGCCTTCCTGCGCGAGGGCTCCGGCCCGCAAGTGCTGCCGGTCGTAAGTCCGAATGACCCGGCACAAATCCAGTTCACCTCCGGCACGACCGGCAGGCCGAAGGGTGCGGTGCTGCACCACAAGGGCATCGTCAACAACGCTCGGCTGTCATATCGGCGGTTGTTGGATCTGCAGCCGGGCGACACTTTTGTCAACGGGATGCCGCTTTTCCACACCGCGGGCTGTGTGCTCGCGACGCTCTCGTCGATCGCCGGCCTGGCCACGCACGTGTTGCTGCCGGCGTTCGATCCGGAACTGCAACTGCGGATGATCGAGGCCGAGCACGGCAAGGTGTTCGCCGGTGTGCCGACGATGCTGCAGGCCATGCTCGACCACCCCAGCCTGAGCACGACGGACCTGTCCTCGGTGCGGTTCGGCCTCAGCGGCGGAGCACTCACCCCGCCCCAGCTCGTCGAGCGGGTGGAGGCTGTGATCAACGCTCCACTGTTGATCGTCTACGGCCAGACCGAGGCCTCGCCGGGCATCACCATGACCACGGCTGACGACTCCGCGGAGGACCGGCGCACCACGGTCGGCCGCCCTCTGCCCGGAGTGGAGCTGAAGATCGTCGACCCGGTGGATCGGACAGTGTCGATGCCGACGGGCGAGGTGGGCGAACTCTGCACCCGCGGATATCACGTGATGACCGGCTACTTCGGCGAGGCCGCTCGAACGGCGGAAGCCATCGACGACGACGGCTGGTTGTACACCGGAGACCTGGCCAGCCTGGACGAGCGCGGCTACTGCCGGATCGCCGGACGCCAGTCCGACATGATCATCCGGGGCGGTGAGAACATCTATCCCCGCGAGATCGAACACCTGCTGCTGAGTCATCCCCAGGTGGCCGATGTGGCTGTCCTCGGGGTGCCGGATCCGGTCTGGGGGGAGCAGGTCGCCGCCGTCGTGGTGCCGGCCACCGCGGCCGAAGCGGAGGAGCAGATCCTTTCCGGATACGTACGGGACCGGCTCGCTCCCTACAAGGTTCCCCGAATGTGGCGTTTCGTTGACCGACTTCCGCTCAACAGCTCCGGCAAAGTCCAGAAGTCCGCGCTTCGCGACCAGCTCTCGGCCGATCAGCGTGGCTCCGGGACGATCGAATAGCCCACGTCGTCGGCCGGGCGCACGACCCTCAACCGGGGAACCGGCAACCGGTCAGTTCTTCCGACTGTTCCCATAGCCGGAGCGCGGCCTTCGGGTCGAGGGCTGAGGCCGGCACCTTGGCCGGCTTCACGCCGCGGGTCCGCTCCTGAAATCCGGCTGGCCCGTAGAACTCTCCGCCGGCTGCCGCCGGGCTCGTCGCCGCGTACAACGCCGGCAACGAGCCCGTACTGGTCTGTTGCCACAGGACCGGAAATCCATGGGCCAGCCGGGACAAGCGCATCACCAGGTCATCTGGTCCTGGTCCGGTGATCTGCAGATCGGTGACCGTGCAGCCGGGATGCGCGGCGAAACTCCGGACGCTCCAGCCGGCGGCCTGGCTCCGACGGTGCAGTTCCCGCGCGAACATCAGCATGGCCAGCTTGGAGCGGGCATACTCGCCGTGCGGCCGGTATCGCTCGCTGTCATCGAGGTTACCCAGACTGGTCCGCGCGATACGCCAATGGACGGTGCTCATCGAGACGACCCGGGGTGTCGCCGCCGCCCGCAGCAGAGGCATCAGCCGCGCGGTGAGTGCGAAGTGGCCCA
Organism: Paractinoplanes polyasparticus; assembly: GCF_019710575.1. GTDB lineage: Bacteria > Actinomycetota > Actinomycetes > Mycobacteriales > Micromonosporaceae > Actinoplanes > Actinoplanes polyasparticus. Next base: position 4,565 of record NZ_JAHWFK010000083.1, read on the forward strand.
GGTAGTTGCTGCCCATCTGCAATTCATGGCCGTCCTCGGTGAGTTCCTTCCGCGGCGGCGCCATGATCCCGGCATTGTTGACGAGTATGTCCAGCGGCTGGCCCTCGCCCGCGAGTTCGTCAGCGGCCTCGGCCACACTGGCCAGTGCGGCGAGATCGAGCCGGAGCAGGCGCAGCCTCTCGACCGGCGCGGACTCCCGGATGTCACGTATCGCTCGCTCGCCCTTGACGACATTGCGTACGGCCATGAGCACGTCGGCTCCCGCCGCAGCGAACCGGCGAGCCAGCTCCAGCCCGATGCCGCTGCTGGCACCGGTGACAAGGACCCGCGTCCCGGTCAGATCCCCGAGAGTGACCTCTGTGTTCGGTATTGCCACCTGAAACTCCTTGCCGAATGCGGAGGGAACAGCGAGTCAGCCCAGAATGAGTCCGCCCGCGACCCAGCCGATTGCCATGCTGGGTGCGGCGGTGTTGCCCGTCGTCAGCGTCGGCATCACTGAGGCATCGGCGACCCGGAGCCGGTTGGTGTTCCGGACGCGCAGGTCGTCCTCCACCGCGCCGCCCGGCCCCAGGGCGCAGGTACCGGCCTGGTGGTTCAGTACCGATCCGTGGTCGAGGGAGAGCCGCACGATGCTGTCCGCATCGCTGGGGTCCGGCAACGGTGCGACGTCCTTGGCCACCGTGGCGAACGGATCAGCCGCCATGACGGCCCGGATCCGGGCGTAGCCGGCGACCAGGACAGCGCGGTCGTGATCGGTGGCGAGATAGCCCGGGACGAGCCGCGGCGTGTCCTTCGACCGGGGGCCGGTGATGTGGATGGATCCGGTGCTGGTGGGCGAGCGCGGGTAGGAGCCGACTGCCGCCCCGCCGATCCGGGCCTGATTGCCGTCCGGGCCGGGCACGGCGAAAGGGTAGTAACTGACCTCGGTGTCCACGGCCCGAGTGGGCCGCACTGAACCGGGTACCTCCGGCGATGGTCAGGGGAGCGTAGGCGACCCGTTCCCGGCCGTTTCCGTTGAGGTCGGCCATAGCGGGGACACCGGTCCCGGCCAGAGTGTCGATCCAGAGCTGACTGGCCGGGTCCTGCTCGGCCACGCTGACCGGCTGCCCGCCGTCACCGCCGCGGTACTCGCCGGCCCCGAGCTCATGCCGTTCCAGCGCCCGGAACGCCGCCAGCATGGTGGTCCAGTCCCAGCCGATGCTCCCGGCCGCGGACCAAGCGTCGTAGTCGCCCGCCCAGCCGCGGTTCCAGATCATGCCGTTCACCGATGTCGAGCCGCCGACGACGCGTCCCACCGACCATTGCTCGGTACGACCGTCACCGAACGGCTCGGTGGCGAACTGCTTCGTATGATCCGCGTCACCAGCCAGCGACAGAAAGTTCGCCGGGATCAGCAGTCGTTCGTCATCGTCGGAGCCGCCTGCCTCCAGTACCAGCACCTGGCAGTCCGGATCCTGGCTGAGGCGATGGGCCAGCACGGACCCGGCGGCCCCGCTTCCGACGATGATGTAGTCGGCCGTAAGCGGGAGGACATCGACACTGCGTTCACTTGGCACGACTGAATGATGAAGAAGTCCGTCCGGCACGGACAGCCCACCGTCTGCCCATTCTGTGCCCATCGGACGGATGCTGCCGGGCGCTAAAGTCGATCGATGGCAAATCTCGGGCAGCAGCTCGCCGACCTGAGACGGCGGTCGTTCGTGGGCCGCGATCAGGAGCTGACGCTGTTCAAGGACGCGCTGAACCAGCCTGGCGTGATCTTCGTGCACGGACAGGGCGGTATCGGCAAGAGCGCCCTGCTGGACGCGTATGCGGACATCGCGGTGGCGGCCGGCCGTGCACCGGTCCGGGTTGACGCCCGCGCCCTCGATCCCGGCCGGAACGGCCCCGCCTCCGGCCCGTGGCTCATCGACGCGTACGACCAGCTGGCGTTCGCCGACGACGTGATCCGCGGTCAGTTCCTTCCCGCCCTGCCGGCGGACACCCTCACCGTCATTGCCGGCCGGCAGCCACCCGGCCCGGGCTGGTTGTCCGATCTGGCCTGGCGTGGCCTCCTGCACGTGTTACCACTCGGCCCCCTCACTCCGGCGGACTGCCGGGCCTACCTGGCCGGCCAGCAGGTCACCGACGACCGCCACGAGCGGCTGGCGGCCCTCAGCCATGGACATCCACTCACCCTGGCTTTGCTGGCCGACGCCGTCCGCCGTGGGGCCGAGCCACGAACGCTGAGCGACCTGCCGGCCGTGGTCGGCGCAGTGCTCGACCGGGTGGTCGAGGCGCCGTCGCCGCAGCACCGCGCGGCGCTCGAGATCTGCGCGCACGCTCCGGTCACCACCGAGGATCTGCTCCGGTCGGTGCTCGGCGACGGGGCAACCGAACTGTTCGCATGGCTCCGCTCGCAGCCGTTCATCTATCAGGGCCCGTACGGCTTGTATCCCTACGACATCGTCCGCGACCTGGTCGACGCGGATCTGCGCTGGCGCGATCCGAGCGGCCACGCCGACCTGCGTCGACGGCTCAACGCGGCCATGGTGACCCGGATCCGTTCGACAGCGGACGAACGGGAACAGCTGCAACTGGTGGCGGACGCGATCACCATCGGCTCGGCCCGGGACCGCGCCGCTGTGTGCCCGCCCCGGGCAGGGGCCACACGGGCGTCCGTCGACCGGCTTCGCGACGGTGATCGGGACACCCTGGTGAACATGAGCGCCACCGTCGATGGCCCGGCGCAGGCCGAGCTCGTGAAGTTCTGGCTCGACGCCCAGCCGGGGGGCTTCCGGGTGTTCCGTGACCCGGCGGGTGAGCCCTGTGGTTTCACCGCCTGCCTGGACCTGACCGAGGCCGACCTGGGCGTCGATCCCGGCACGGACGCGATGTGGCGTCATGCGCAGGACAATGCGCCGTGCCGGTCCGGCGAACACATCCGGGCCTGGCGGTTCTTCGTCGACCGCGACCACGGCCAGGCCGTGTCGCCCCTGCTGACCCTGTTCACCGCCTGTCAGGTCCTCGACATCGTCACCCGCGACGACACTGCGTGGACGTTGGTCGGTGCCTGCGCCGATCACCAGGAGTGGGTTGCCGGCCTGGCCGGACTCGGGTTTCAGCCGGCTACCGGGTTCACCGTCGGCGGCACCTGGTTCCCGGTGTATGCGCACGACTGGCGCCGGATCACGCCGGCCGAGTGGCTGAGCAGCTCGGCGGCTGACCGGGCGTACCCGAAAGAATCCGCCGGCCTGCTGTCCAAGCCCGAGTTCGCGGCGGCGGTGCGTTCCGCCCTGCGAAACCTGAACGACCCCGGACTGCTCCGGGCCAGCCCGCTGATCCGGTCCGGAGTGATCCAGCCGGCCACCGCGGAGGCGCTGCGCGAGCAGATCGAGCGGGCGGCCGAAATACTGCCGTCGGCACCCCGTGAGCTGATCACACGCACATTCCTGCGTCCGGTGACATCGCAGGAGCGGGTCGCCGAGTCCATGCACCTATCGTTCAACACCTACCGTCGGCACCGGGACAAGGCTGTCGCGCACATAGCCGATCGGCTCTGGGAGCTCGGCTTCGCTCCCCGGCCGGGGACGGACATTTAGCCGACCGAGACCTCACCGAACCTGAGACGCATGGCTTCACCGGCAAGATGACCGTTTCTTTCTCATTTCGACCGGCCGCAGAGACGCTGACCGCGGCCCGCAGTGGCCAGTCGCTCGCGCTTAGACAAACCATCTAAAGCTCTTGACCGGTTAGCTGATAAGTGTCATCATGGGTCTCCACCCGGAGGTGATCTATCGCCGAGCCGGCGCGACCGGCCTGAACTCGACGGCCGACATCACGGAGTGACGTGCTGTTCGGCAAGTCCGGTTCGGCACGCGATCGTGCCGCTCGACCGCCTTCTCGACGCGATGAGGCGCGGACCGGGTCCAAGTTTCGTGGGTGACGATCCGAACCCGGAGCACGGTGAGCCGACCGGATTGCCGTCTCACCTCCGTGTCGCATGGCGGAGCAACACCACACGGCGCTCGACCAGGCCGGCCGGAACGCCTTCGAGTGTGAGTCAGGGAAGAGGAGTTCAGTGAATTCCCATCACTACAGCAAGTCGGTAGAGGCAGTCAGCAACCTGACCGCCATGCAGCACCGGGTGACCCAGGAGGACGGCACCGAGCCTGCATTCCGAAACTCCTACTGGGACCACCACGAGCCCGGCATTTATGTCGATGTCGTCTCGGGCCAGCCGTTGTTCTCCTCGACCGACAAATATGACAGCGGAACCGGCTGGCCCAGCTTCACTGCCCCCATCGACCCTGACGCCGTCACGGTCAGGACCGACGCGAGTCTGGGCATTGCGCGCACCGAGGTGCGCTCGTCCGGCGCCGACAGCCATCTGGGTCACGTCTTCGCCGACGGGCCCACGCATGCCGGTGGCCGGCGCTACTGCATGAACTCGGCCGCGCTGCGCTTCGTCCCCGCGTCCCAGCTTGTCGAGCAGGGTTACGGCGAATTCAGCTCGTTGTTCGACACCGACCACGACTCCACGAAGGGAAACGAGGCATGACCAGCGGAATGAACAACAGCGGCGGGAGCGTCCCGACTCCCGGGACCGAGACGGCTGTCCTGGCCGGCGGGTGTTTCTGGGGCATGCAGGACCTGATCCGCCGTCAGCCCGGCGTCCTCGGCACGCGCGTGGGGTACACCGGAGGGTTGAACGACTCTCCGACGTACCGCAACCATCCGGGTCACGCGGAGGCGGTCGAGATCGTCTTCGACCCCACGCGGACCTCGTACCGGGATGTCCTGGCGCTCTTCTTCCAGATTCACGACCCGTCGACGCTGAACCGTCAAGGCAACGACGTCGGCACCAGCTACCGCTCGGCGATCTTCCCGCACAGCAGGGAGCAGGAGCGGATCGCCCGCGAGACAATCGCCGATGTGGACGCGTCCGGCCTGTGGCCGGGCCGAGCTGTCACCACGATCGAGCCCGAGGCGCCGTTCTGGGAGGCGGAGCCTGAGCACCAGGACTACCTGGAGAAGTTCCCCGGTGGGTACACCTGCCACTTCCCCCGCAAGAACTGGGTGCTGCCGGCGCGAGCCGATTCGGACTCCGCGAGCTAGCAATCGACAGGACGGATGCCGCGCTGGACGGCTACGGCATCCGTCCTCGTCATCTCCCCGGCCAACGATTCGGTCCGCGAGCAAGACAACTCTGCCGACATGTCGACCACAGAAAAGGTGCACGATGGCAACAATCGCCGTCACGGATGACAATTTCGAGGAGATCACCGAGAAGGGCGGGATCGTCGTCCTCGACTTCTGGGCCGCCTGGTGCGCGCCCTGCAAGGCTTTCGCGCCGGTGTACGAGGCCGCGTCCGAGCGGAACCCGGACATCGTGTTCGGCAAGATCGACATTGAGGCGGCCGACCGGGTCACGGCCGCCCTCGACATCCGCGGGGTGCCCACGGTGGCGGTCTACCGCGACGGGATCCCGGTGTTCTTCCAAGCCGGGGCTCTTCCACGGCCGGAACTGGATTCTTTGGTCGAGCAGGTCAGGGCGCTCGACATGGATCACGTCCGGGCCGAGGTCGAGCGGCACGCGCGGGAGCTCGGTCACGTTCACGGCTAGGTGTCCCTGACAAGAGCGGCCGGGCCTGACATCGGGCCGGCCGCTCTTCGATCAGTCCAGGTACGGCTGGCCGTAGAACTGGTCCTCGGAAAGCTCCACGCTGGAGCCGTCCTTCCCGTGCAGAACGACATGAGTCTTCCGCTTCTCGCCCTCCTTGTCGGGGAACCAGGCCAGGCAGTATCCGTTGGCCAAGGTGGCCTCGACGCCTCCCCGGACGGGGAGACGAGGTCGACGCGGCTGACCTCGGTGCCGACTGGGCCTGCCATGAGGCGGGCGATGCCACCCTCGGCCTGCACCTGGCTGTTGCCGTACAACACGGCGCCACGAGCGCCCAGCTCGATCTTGCCCGAGTAGTGGTAAGCGCCGCCCTGGTAGACCTCGCCGGAACCGTTACGCAGGCAGGTCGCGTTCCAGTCGTCGGTCACGACGAAAAGGTATTCGAAGGAGCCGCGGACCTCGCCGGTGGCGTAGCGGATCGGTGGGCGGGGATTCTTGGTCGGGTCGGTTGCCAGGGCGGTGTTCGGCAGAGGGCGACCTGCTACAGGTCGCCCTCGAGGAACTCGTCCGGTCACCCTGGGTACGGCCGGTCGGTCAGGCCGGTGACAAGGTCGCGAACCACCGGTCCGCCTCCGTCCACGTTTCCACGACGTGCAAGGCCGCGGCGGCGGCGACCGCGGGGAGATCCCCGGCGGCCAGCGCCGCCCAGGCGAATCCGTCGCTGGGCGGGCCGTCGCCGATGCTCAGCTGCACCTGTCCCGACCAGGTGGGCGTGCCGGGTGCACCGAGTTCGACGTGCAGCCGTCCGTCGGCGGCGAGCAGGTCGCGGCAGCGCCGCAGCAGCCGGACCGGATCTCCGCCGATACCGACGTTGCCGTCGGCCAGCAGTATGTGTCGCCACCGGCCCTGCCCGGGCAGCGCCGAGAACACGTCGCGGCGCAGCGCCGTGGCGCCTCGGGCCCGGGCCAGCCGGACCGCCTCGGCGCTGACGTCGATGCCGAGGGCGGCATGCCCGCGCTGGTTGAGGGCGTACGTCAATCGGCCCGGACCGCAACCGACGTCGAGCGTCGGACCGGAGCAGCTGTCGAGCAGCCGGGAGTCGCCGGGCAGCTCCGGGCGGCACCACAGGGCCGGATCGATCCGTTGCTCGGCCCCGGTGACGTGACGAACCATGAGGACTGCGGAGGAGCCGGTTCCCGCTGCCGCCAGGGCCGCGTCATACACCCTCAGCGCGGTAAGCGGCCAGGTTACGGGGGCGGTCATGCGGGCAGGGTCCGGTTCAGGGCGGCGGCGAAGGCGCTGCCGGCCGGGCACAGCGAGGCGACAGTACGGGCGTCGCTGACGGTGTCTACGTCGGTGAGCACCGGTAGCGCGGCGACGCGCAGACCACGGGCGATCAGCGCGGCCCTGGTACGGACCCCGGTCTCGTCGGTGGACGTCGGGATGTCCCGCAGCACATCGGCGTGAGCCGGGTCGTTCAGGCCCAGAGCCCACCAGCCGCCGTCCTCGGCCAGCCCGAGAACGGCGTCGACGCCTTCGCCGGCCAGCGTCGCGACCGCCGCGCCGAGGAGCTCCGGTCCGGCCTGAGGTGTGTCCATCCCGATCAGCAAGGAGGCCCGGCGGGGTACGGCCGTGTCGGTGTAGGCGTGGGTGAGCCGCTCGGCCAGCAGGTGGCCGCGCTGGGTGACCCGGTCCCAGCCGGTCGGGGCCTCGAGGTCGCCGTCGACGACCAGCACCCGTCCGGTGACCGGTGTCGCGGCGACGGCGGCCATCGTGTCGGCCAATGCCGCGGCGGCGAGCCGGGCGGCCTGCTCCGGAGTGAACGGTGGGCACAACCGGGTCTTGACCCGGCCGGGAGCCGGGGTCTTGGCCATGACCAGGATCTGCGACGTCACCGGGCCAGCACCGCGCTCATGTCACGGATGGCACGAGCCGATCCCCGTACGGTGCCGCTGACCTTGGATTTGGTTCCGGCGGTCCGGGGGTGGTAGGCGACGTCGACCTCGGTCACCGTCCAGCCGTGGCGGGCCGCGGTGATCAGCAGCTCCAGCGGATAGCCGAAGCGACGGTCGCGCAGATCGAGGGAGAGCAGATCGTCGCGGCTGGCCGCGCGCATCGGGCCGATGTCGTGCACGTTCAGGCCGGTGGTGCGGCGCAGCCGGCGGGACAGGACCGCATTGGCCAGCCGGGCGTGCGGTGGCCACACGCCGCGGGAGGTCGGGCGGCGCCGGCCGACCGCCAGCCTTGTCGTCCCGGCTCGCACCGGGTCGGCCACCAGCGGCAGGTCGGCCGGATCGAACGAGCCGTCGGCGTCCATCACACAGACGACTCCGTCGACGGGATCGGTGGCCAGCAGACCGGCATGCACGGCCGCGCCGTATCCGGGCTCGGGAACGACCACGACGCGCGCGCCGAGCCGGCGCGCCACTTCGGCCGAGCCGTCGGTCGAGCCGTTGTCGGCCACGATCGCCCGATAACCGGCCGGAAATCGCCGGAGCAACAGTTCGAGGGCGGGCGCCTCATTGAGGCAGGGAAGGACGACGTCGGTCATGAGCGACGAAACTAGCCTTGCGGAAAGCGGTGAGACGGAGGTTCGGCATTACCGATTCCTTACGACCGCCGAAGTTCTTACGAACTACTGACGAGCCGGTCGGTAGCAGTGCCGAAGGACCGTGCAGCCCTTACGGTCGGCGGCGTGACTCACGTACTTGTGACTGGCGGTGCCGGTTTCATCGGGACCCATGTGGCCGGCGCCCTGCTCGACACCGGGCACGAGGTGCGGCTGCTCGACTCCGGCCACCCGGCTGCGCACTCCGGCCCGATAGCGGACGAGATCCTCGGCCTGCCGGTGCTGAAGGCCGACGTCCGTGACCGGTCCGCCGTGGAAAATGCTCTGCGCGGGATCGACGTCGTCGTGCACCAGGCCGCCATGGTCGGTATGGGAATCGATCTGAACGACCTGCCCGACTACGTCGGCTGCAACGACCTCGGAACCGCGGTGCTGCTGGCCTCGATGGCCCGCGCCGGAGTGCGACGGCTGGTTCTGGCCAGCTCGATGGTCGTCTATGGCGAAGGCGCGTACTCCTGTACGGTCGACGGCCCGGTCCGGCCGGCTCCGCGCGAGGTTGCCGCGCTGGCCTCGGGGCGCTTCGAACCGGTCTGTCCCCGCTGCGGGCGGGAGCTGACCTCGGACCTGGTCGACGAGGACGCGGTCCTTGACCCGCGCAGCGTGTACGCCGCCACCAAGCTCGCGCAGGAACACCTGAGCGCGGCCTGGGCCCAGCAGACCGACGGCGCGGTCGCCGCTTTGCGCTACCACAACGTCTACGGGCCGGGGATGCCGAGAAACACCCCGTACAGCGGAGTCGCGGCGATCTTCCGTTCGGCGCTGGAAGCCGGTCGTGCCCCGGCCGTGTTCGAAGACGGAGGTCAGCGGCGCGACTTCGTCCACGTGTCCGACGTGGCCCGGGCCAACGTGGCCGCCCTCGAGGCCGCCCCGGGATTCCGCGCCTACAACGTGGCGTCCGGGCACCCCGCCTCCGTCGGCGAGATGGCCACGGCACTGGCCGGCGCTGTTGGGGGGCCCCGCCCGGTGGTGACCGGGGAGTTCCGTCTCGGCGACGTACGGCATGTGGTGGCCTCGCCTGCACGGGCCGCGCAGGAACTGGGTTTCACCGCCCGGATCGGTCTGGACGCCGGGGTCGCCGATTTCGCCCACTCCCCGCTGCGCGGGTGAGCCCCCGTCGCAATGACCTCGTCGCAGCGGCCGTAGCCGTCGCCCTGGTCGCCCTGGCCGGTCTCGTCGGGGGGCTGTTGTTCCTGAACGGCCACCCGGTCCGGGCCAGCTTCGCGCCGCTGACCGCGCGCTGGCTTCCCCACCTCGGGCCAGGCACGCCGCTCGCTGTGCTCACCGCCGCCGTGGTGATCTGGTACGGACCGCGCCTCGCGGAGACGCTGCCGTGGCGCCGACTGCTCGTTGTCGCGTACGCCACGTCGACCGCCTGGATTCTCTCCCTCGCCCTGGTCGACGGATGGCACCGCGGCATCGCGGGCCGGCTCACCACCCGCCACGAGTACCTCAGCGAGGTCGGTGGCGTCACCGACGTGGCGGCCATGCTGCGGGGCTTCACCGGTCGCATCCTCGACTTCCAGCCCGATTCGTGGACCACCCACGTCGCCGGGCACCCTCCTGGTGCGTTGCTCGTCTTCGTCGGCCTCGACCGGATCGGGCTCGGGGGCGGTGGGTGGGCGTCGGTCGTCTGCGTGGCGGTCGGTGCGCTGTGCGCGGTCGCCGTGCCGATCGCGTTGCGCGCGCTCGGCGACGAGTCCGCGGGCCGGGCGGCCGTCCCGTTCCTGGTGCTCTTCCCCGGCGCGGTGTGGCTGGGGGTGTCCGCGGACGGGCTGTTCGCGGGGATCACCGCGGTCGGGCTGGCGCTGCTGGCTGTCGCGTTGCGACGTTCGAACATACCGGCGGGCCTGGGCGCGGGGGTGCTGCTCGGCGGCGGCCTCTACCTTTCGTACGGGCTGGTTCTGCTCGCCGTGCCCGCGCTGGCGGTGGTGCTTCTCGCCGCCCGGATCCGAGGCCTGGTCGCCGCTCTGGCCGGGGCGGCCGCAGTCGTGGTGGCCTTCACCCTGGCCGGCTTCTGGTGGCTGGACGGGTATGACCTGGTCATCGTTCGCTACTACCAGGGCATTGCCACCGACCGGCCGTACGCCTACTGGGTGTGGGCCAACCTGGCGCTCGTGGTCCTGAGCGCGGGACCGGTCGCGGCGGTGATCCTACGACGCGCTACCGTCGAGCGGCCGTGGCGGCGTCCGGCCGTGGTGCTCCCGGCCGCGGCGTTGCTGGCGATCGTCGCCGCCGACGTCTCCGGTTACAGCAAGGCCGAGGTGGAACGCATCTGGCTGCCCTTCGTCGTCTGGCTCACCGCGGGCGCCGCCCTGATCCCCGCGCCCAGCCGCCGGACGTGGCTGGTGGTACAGGCGGGGGTCGCCTTGCTGATCAATCACCTCGTACTGACGACGTGGTGAGCGCCTCCGGAACGTAGCAGCCGGGCCGGCGCCGGACGGCAGTGCGGGACCCGAGACGGTCCACTCCGCGGTCGTGTACGCCCAAGAGGCCCGTCGGATGACCCGGCTGCGTGAACCTTTCCGTTGCTGATCCGTCAAGTAGGTCGGACGGTGGCTCGCCGCGCCCCACGGTGAGTCGCCGTCCCCGTATCGACAGTCAGTTGAGGCGGGTTCGTGCCCGCTTCACAGCGTTGTTCTGAGGAGTGTTGTGAGTCTCTCCATCCCTGATACCGCCATTGATGCTCGCGATGCCGCTGGTGGTGGGCTTCATGTGCCTGCCGGTGACGGTGTCACCAAGTGGTTTTCCGGCGACGTCTACACCGTTCGTCTGCAATCGGCTCAGACCGCGGGCTCGGTCGGGATCGTGGAGGCCAGTGTTCCGCCCGGCGGGGGTCCGGTGCCGCACACTCACGAGGAGCAGGACGAGACCTTCTATCTGCTCTCGGGTGAGCTGGAGTTCCTCAATGGTGACGAGACCTTCACCGCGGTGACCGGCGACATCGTTCACATCCCGCGGATGGTCAAGCACCGGTTCAAGAACGTCGGCCTGCACACCACCAGGTTGCTGTTCATCTACACGCCGGCCGGCGCCGAGGGCCTCTTCATCGAGGGTGGGGACGAACCCACGCCGGGCGTGCAGGTGGACACCTGGGGACCCGAGCGTTTCGATGAGCGCATCCTCGGCCTGTTCAAGAAGTACGGCGTCGAGGCCGTCTGATAGGGCGAGCGGCTTGTCGTTTGTCTCAGTTCATCGATCACTATGCATAGAGGAACGCCAGGGTCGGCCGATTGCGTCTTGGAGCGCGCGCTGCGGCCGACCGTGCGAACTGGTCATTGAGCTTTCGAATCAGGATGGACCTGAGCTTGTTCGGCGCCCGGCTGGTCCGGGTCCTGACGGCGCCGGTGAGGGCCCGGTCGGCCTCAGGCAGCTCGGCGGTGCCGGGCAACGGTGAGCTCGACCTGGAAGGGTGCGAGGTGGCGGGCGACGGCCGCGCCCACCGAGTCGGCGCCGATGAGCAGCACTCGCTGCCCGGCCAGGTCGAGACCCGCTCTCGGTGTCCACGCGCCGGCGAGAGCTGTGGGCCTTCGAGCGAGCGCAGCAGCGGCACGACCTCGTGCATCTGCGGCTGGTTGGGAAAAGTCGGCAGGAGAAAGCCGATGAATTCCGGGTCCGAGGGCAGAGCTGCCGGGTCGTCCGCGACCTCGTCCGGCAGATCGTGCAGGTGAGCCAAGCTGAGGTTGAGCGGTATCCGACGTCGAGCCACCCGTGCGGTGCGGGGGCACGGCGGCCACGGGGTTCGTCCGTGCGGCACAAGTCACACCGACCGGCCGATCGCCGGCATCGTTCCGGGTGTCGCGGGAAGTCGGGCTCATTCCGGACGCCAGCACACGTTTACGCGCCGTGTTGTGAACCCCTAGTGTCCTGAGTCGTTAAATCGGTGGCAGTGCGGGTAGGGGTTTGGTCATGCCTAACCCGGTAGCGGTGCCCATCGTGCTCACCGACGACGAGCGTGAACAGTTGCAGGCCTGGGCTCGACGGCCAACGTCTGCCCAGGCGCTGGCTGCTCGGTCACGGGTGGTGCTGGCGTGCGCTGAGGCGGGCAGCACCCCGAATGGCCAGATCGCCGAGGATCTCGGGGTCTCGCGCAACATGGTCACCAAGTGGCGTAACCGCTTCGCTGCCGACCGGCTCGACGGCTTGCTGGACGAACCACGGCCGGGCCGGCCTCGAACAATCGCCGACGCCGACGTAGAACGCGTCATCGCCACCACCTTGGAGACCACACCGAACAACGCGACGCATTGGTCGACGCGTTCAATGGCTGCTGAGGCAGGCTTGTCCCAGACCGCGGTCTCGCGGATCTGGCGGGCGTTCGGACTGCAGCCACACCGCCAGGACACGTGGAAGCTGTCGAAGGATCCGCAGTTCATCGACAAGGTCCGCGACGTCGTCGGGCTCTATCTCAATCCGCCCGAACGGGCGGTGGTGTTGTGTGTCGACGAGAAATCACAGATTCAAGCCTTGGACCGGACCGCGCCGGTCCTGCCGATGATGCCGGGCACCCCGGCCCGGGTCACCCACGACTACGTCCGAGCCGGAACATCCAGCCTCTACGCCGCACTGGATCTGACCACCGGCAAAGTCATCGGCGCCCTGCACGCCCGGCACCGGGCGATCGAATTCAAGAAGTTCCTGACCACCCTCGACCGCGAGGTCCCCGCCGACCTGGACGTCCACGTCGTGCTGGACAACGCGTCAACCCACAAAACCCCGACGATCAAACGCTGGCTGACCGCACACCCCAGGTTCGTCCTGCACTTCACCCCGACCAGCTCATCATGGCTGAACCTGGTCGAACGCTGGTTCGGTGAACTCACCACCAAGAATCTCCAACGCGGCACCCACCGCAGCGTCCGAGCATTGAACAAAGACATCCGCGACTGGATCGAGACCTGGAACGACGACCCCAAGCCCTACGTCTGGACCAAAACCGCCGACCAGATCCTCGAATCCATCAAACGCTACTGCACCCGCATTAACGACTCAGGACACTAGGCGGCCTGATTCGTCAGAAGCAGTGGTAAACGCTCAAGTCGACGACGGGCCCCGATGATTAACTTGCTTGATCCAACCGTCGTAGAACAGATACCGCTGTCCGCGCGAGATCTGCCGGCCAGCACTTATGCGTTGCTCGAGCGAGCCGCTCAGCAATACGGGCACCGTACGGCCCACGTGCTGCTCCATCCGGCCGGTGACGATCACCTACGACGCGCTCCTGTGGAAAGTCACCCGGTCGGCCAATGCGCTGCACCGGCTGGGTATCGAACGGCACGACGCCGTGGCGTTGCTCAGTCCCAACAGCGGCGAGCTGATCGTCGGCCTGCTGGCGGCCGAAGCGGTGGGTGTGGTCCAGCCACTCGACCCGACCCTGGTGCCGCAGGCCCTGATGGGCATGCTGAGGCTGTCCGGTGCCCGGGTGCTGATCGCGGCCGGACCCGAGATCAACCCGCAGCTGTGGGGGCTCGCCGTGCACCTCGGTGAGCAGCTCGGTCTTGACGCCGTGCTTGCGCTGCGCCCGGACGGTCCCCGCGGGGCAACGGCCGAGCTGGGTGGCCGGGGCCGAGTCGCTTACCTCGAGGACGTCGCCGCGGTGGAGCCCGCCGACCGGCTCGTACCGGCCCGGATGGCATTGCCGCCTACTTCCACACCGGCACACCCAAGCTGGCCGCCCACACCCACGCGAACGAGGTCTTCACCGCCTGGGCGATCGCGGCCAACGCCGACCGGGAGGTCATCCTGTTCGGCGGCCTGCCCATGTTCCATGTCAATGCGTTTCTGCTCTCGATCCTGGCACCGCCCTTCACCGGCGGCCGAGTCGTCTGGAACGGACCGCTCGGCTGGCGTGACCCGCAGCTCTACCCCGTCTTCTGGAAACTGGTGGAGCGGTTCGGCATCACGTTGATCTCTGCCGTGCCGACCGTCTACGCACAGCTGACTCAAGTGCCGGTCGACGCCGACCTGTCGTCACTGTATTTCGCGGTCAGCGGAGCCGCCAACCTGCCGCCGGTGGTCCGCGAGGCCTTCGAGAAACACACCTCGGTGCCGATCTGCGAAGGGTACGGGCTGACCGAGGCCACCTGCGCGTCGAGTCGTATCGTGCCCGGCCACCCCCGGCCCGGGTCGGTCGGGCTGCGCATGCCGTACCAGCACATCCGCGCGATCGACCCGGTCAGCGGCACGCCGCTGCCGCCGGGCCGGATCGGCGTCATCACGATCAGCGGTCCGAGCGTGTTCCCGGGATACGTCACAGTCGGACCGGACGGAACCCGCTCGCTCGACCTGCTCGGCAAGGTGGTCGACGGCTGGCTGGACACCGGGGACCTCGGTTCGGTCGACGCTGACGGCTACGTGTACCTGACGGGCCGTTGGAAGGACGTGATTATCCGCGGTGGCCACAACATCGACCCGCGGCCGGTGTAACGCGGGTTGGCCAGAATCGCCGCTACCGCGCGCAGGGTCCAGACGGTGTTGGTCCGATGCCGGTTGCGGCCGGGGTCGTGTTGGGCTGGCGAGGGGATCCGGCGGTCGTTGAGCAGGCGGGCGATACCAGCGGTGCTGGCGCCGGCCAGTCGACGGGTGAAGATCCAACGCACGTGCGCGGCAGTGTCGGGGTCCGGAGCGAAGCGATGTAGGCGCCGTCCCCAGGCGGCATGGGCCTGGTTCGGTGTGGCCCGGCGTCGACCAGCTGGTAGCCATAGGGTGGATGTCCGCCGAGGTGGCGTCCTTGGTCGCGGGCTTGGGCGCACATCGCGGCGGTGGTGCGCATCCGGAAGCGTAGGACTTCTCGTTCGGATTGGTGGCCGAGCATCATCAGCAAGGCTCGGTGAGAGGCTTCGTCGAGGTGCCGCTAGGTGCCGCCTGCGGGCCGGATGAGATCGCCTAGATCGTGGTGAGGCCAGGCAGCGACCGGACCAGTTCGAGGCACCGTCGGCGCACGCCCGGATGATCCTTGAGCACATCGCCAGGCCCTGTGCGGATTTCGCCCGGCGTGACCAGCGGGTCAGCGTCGCGCGTTCCTCATCGGTCAGCGTCAGCGGCGCGGTGGGGCGTCCCGTTCGTGCCCTCACCCCCTACACCGACTTCTAAGGCGAATTTCCGGCGCGGAACACTAGGTATGGCGTGCGGCCGGCCCGGTCGAGCCCGCTGGGGAGACAGCGTCACGGCCGTCGTAGGGATCGGGGCTCCGGCTTCCGGCCGGTGATGGCGGCGCTGACGGCACGCGGGCGTCGGGCGCACCGGTCATGGGTTGATCGTGATCAGGTTCTCCACCTCGGTGATGCCCGGGGCCGACCAGGCGGCCCGCTCGGCCTCGCGGCGCTCGGCCCACGACCGTACGCTCCCGGTCAGGATCACCTTGCTGCCTTCGGTGGTGACGTGGATCCGTTCCGCGTCTGTCTCGGCGCTGCGTACCAGGGCGTCCTCGATCCTCTTCCTGAGTTCGTCGGGCGACGGGCTGGTGCGCGGCCGCACGGTCAGGAGGTTGCTGACCCCCTTGACCCCGGTGAGGCTCCGGACCACCCGTTCCGCCTCCTTACGCTGGTAGTCCCAGTCCACCTCGCCGCGCAGGGTGACCCAGCCGCCGGACACCGAGACCTTCACCTCGTCGTCGGGTACGAGCGTGTCCGTCTCGAGCGCCCGGGCGACGGATTGGGCGAGGTCGACGTCGGCCTGCTCGTCCCCAGGCACCAGGCGTACTTCGATGTTGTTGACGACGGCCTTGACCCCGCGGATGCGCAGTGCCGCGCGTTCGGCGGCCCACTTCTTGCTGAACTTGTCCACCCAGCCGGTCAGCGTGGCCACCCCGTCCCGCACGGTGACGCCGATCTCGTTCGGCGCCAGCTCGGGGTCCCACCTCAGCTCGTGCAGCACCTCATGCTGGATGTCCTCGTCGGTCCGGGTCGTTGCGGTGCCGGCCATGCCGGTCCTCCAGGTTCTCTCGATTCGGTTCTGGGGCCGGGGCGGCCCGGTTCCGCGCTCTCCTCAACCCGTCGGGCCGAGCAGCTTCCATCCGGACTGCCAGGGCCAGTCGTACCGGAGGTTGAGGTCGATGTTGAGGAACGCCATGAGCTCCAGCACCCGCGCGGTGAGCAGCTCCCCGGTGTCGACGGGGCGGAACCCCATCTCGGCCAGAAGATCAGCGACCACCTGTTTGGCGGCCGGATCGTCGCCGGCGTAGAAGCCGTCGAGCGGCACCCCGTCGATGACGGGATCGTTGAGCCGGCCGGCGAAGACCGTGTTGAACGCCTTGACCACCCGGGTGCCGGGCGCGAGCAGGAGGATGGCCTCGGCCAGCGATGCCGACCCGCGCAGGATCTCCGCCCGGTCCAGGCCGGACGGATTGGTGGTGTCGACGACGATGGCGTCGCCGAGCACCTCATCCAGGTCCTCCACGATTGCCGCCACAGTGTTCGAGGGCACGGCCAGCACGACCATGTCGGCGTCCCGCGCCGCCTCCCGGTTGGAGCCGGCGGTGGCCACCTTGAGTTCGTCGGCTACCTTCTGCGCATGTTCGGAGTTCCGGGCCGTGACCGTGACGGTATGACCGGCGACGTTCAGGGCGCGGGTCAGCGCTCTACCCATGTTGCCCGCTCCTATGACTGCGATTCTCACGGCGGAAACCCTCCGGACTGATTGCTCGCTCATGCCCATCGACGACCTTCAGGCATCGTCGCGAGGACGGGGGTGAGAGTTCCTCCCCCGGCCGAGATGAGTTTCCGCGGCCGGTGCGGAGAACTCCAGCCTGGGCGACGGCTGAGATCACCAGACCGACGGCGGTTCGGCGCCGGCCGCCGACACCCACCAACCGATGCCGGAAACACCGATCTCGGGGCTCTGGCGCTCTTTCGGTGGTGACGCAGAGCGTCTTTGTCCATGTTGGATAGTAGTTCCGGTGCGCTGCTGATGA
>NZ_JAHWFK010000084.1 GCF_019710575.1 Paractinoplanes polyasparticus
GAGCGAGCCAGATAACCTCACCCCTGCCCCGACCGGCGGCAGGTAACCACCGCTCCATCAAAGCGGGGGCAACTCAAAGGGGAGGACCAGCGTGTCGACTGTTCCGGTCAGCGATCGGGTGACACTGCTTCGTCTGGATGGGGCGTGTCTGGTGCGGATCATCGGCGACGTGGACCTGTCCACAGTTCCGGAGCTGCGAATGACGCTGCAGGCGGCGTTGACACAGTGCCCGCGGATCATTGTGGACCTGTCGCGGGCCGGGACGGTGGAATCCCTCTGCCTGAGGACGTTGCTCGCCGGCAGCGGTGCCGCTCAGCGTCACGGCGGCGCGCTAGTGTTCGCGGCGCCACCGCTGTGGCTGCGACGCCGGCTCCGTGCCAGCCGACAAGCTGTCACCGTCTTCGACTCCGTGCCGCAAGCCCTCAGTGCGCTCTCGCCGGAGCTGGCCATCGTCAGACATTCGCGGTACGGCGAGACGCGGCACACATGAGACGACGAGGAACGGGGGCACCGGTTCGAGTGCGGTGTACCCCTGGCTTCCCTTGCTGGCTGGCCTGGCGGATGTTCTCGAGCCAGTCCCGCCGCCCGTCCGGCCCACCGGTTCCGAGCCCTGGACGGCGGCGGCGGCGATTCTGAGCAATGACGCGGTAGCCGACAGCCGCCGACATTGCCGATTCCGTCTGCATCGGCCACAGACAACGCGCCCAGATCAGGCAGACTGCCTGTTACGGCTTCTGTGATCGATGCCGATTCCATGGGCCGGTTCGCGTGAGAGCCCGACCTATGGAAGACCTGTGGCGGTGTGGCAGCGGCCGGCCTTCGGCAGCGTCGGTGAGCAGTCGGGCGACGCGGCGCGCCGAGGGACGATCGGCCGGTACCCGGGCCAGACAACTCTGGTAGAGGCGGACGAGCCCGTCCGGTACCCGGTTGCCGTCCGGCAGCTGGGGAACCGGTGTGCAGGCGCGGGCGAGTAGAACCTGTTCGACGGTCTTGCCCGGCCATGCCGGTTGGCCGGTCAGGCAGGCGCGCATGACGAGCCCGAGGGCATAGACATCCACGGCGGGGGTGGTCGGCTGGTCGTAGAACTGCTCAGGCGCGAGGTATGCCGGCGTGCCCCACACATACCCGCTGCGGTCGATCGTCGTTTCGCCGGCCCGGCGCGCCATACCGAAGTCTGCCAGTTTGGCGCCGGCGCGGGCCATCATGATGTTGCCGGGTTTGACGTCGTGGTGCACGAGCCCGTTGTTGTGCGCGGCGGCAAGGCCGGCGGCGATCTGCGCACACACCCGGGCCGCCTCCTGCACCGGCATCGCCCCATCCCCGGCCAGCCGGGCGGAGAGGGTCCCGCCGACAACGAGTTCCATGACCAGGAACGGCAGCTCTGCGGCGTCCGCCTCCACACGAGATTCGCCGTAGTCGAGGAGGCGCACGATGTTCGGGTGGACCAGACCGGCGGCCGTCAAGGCCTCCCGGCGCACCGCCGTGCGCCGCAGGTCATCCATCGCGCTGCCACGGTCCAGCGTCTTCACCGCCACGGGCCGCTTCAGCACGTCATCGTCGGCGCGGTGCACCACGGCCATCCCGCCCCGCGCAATCACCGCGCCCAAGCGGTACCGCCCGGCCAGCACTGTCATTGTCGACGCTCTTTCAGTCGGATAGTCCGTCGGCTTCTTCCTCCACCAAGATCCGCTTTTTGTTTCGCATCGACCGCGCGGTCGCATGACAATCCCGCGACATCCCGTCGTTGCTCGACGTGGATCACCGGTGCCACCGCCACGACAGCCTCGACGCTCACCAGCACACCGAGCCCATGGCCGGGCGGCAAAGCCCGCACTGTCATAGGACCGTCATGCACTGGTGAGGTGGTTGCTGTGCGACTCCGCCACTCTGGTCCAGCAAGCAGAAGGCGCGCCGAGAGGAACGTAGTGCACAGTGAGTCCCACCACGGCCGGATCGCGCTGGCCGAATCCGGCGACGTGGCGATCCTGACGTTGCGCGGCGACATCGACGCCACGATCGCCCGGGGGCTGCGAGACAGTCTCACGTGGGCTGTCGATCATCACCCCGGGGTGGTCCTGGACGTGTCGGCTGCTGCTGAGATCGCACCGGCCGGACTGGACGTGCTTGTGCGGGCTCGTCGACGTGGTCGCGGCCGCGGCACCCCGCTGTGTCTGGTAGCGCCGTCCCGCCATCTCAGGGCGGCGCTCGGCGGGGACAGCCCGTTCTCCTCGTTCGAGGACTGCGAGTCGGCCGTCGCCTGGCTGCGCACGGCGGCCCTTCCCGCTACGGGCCGGGGACGGTGATGATCCGGTGACACCGTACGGCTCCGACCACGACGATTGGTCTTCGTACGACGAGGACGAGGCTCCTACGCTGCCTTCTCGAGAGCTTGTCGAGGCCGACATCCGCATTGTCGACAGCGTCGCCGCCGCGCTGGCGTGCGACGTTCAGGTGCGCGGGCGCCGGCTGGAAGTGATTGTCCAGAATCGGGTGGTCATCCTGCTCGGCGAGGTGGAGTCGCAAGAGGTGCGCCTGGCCGCCGGCATTGTGGCCTGGGCGGTGCCGGAAGTCTACGACGTCTGTAACCGGTTGAGTGTCGCGCCGGGACCCTGAGAGCACAGCTATGGAGTAGTACAACCGGTCGAGGGATGGTGAGCAGACAAGTGGAGGACGAGCGCCGGGACCCCATATTCGAGGAGATCGTCACGCACCTGGTCGCCGGGGATCCTTCTTTCGGCGAGGCGACCCGCACCCCCCTCGCGTGGAACAAAGCAGCCCAAGTGGCTCTGGTCGTCGCGGCCGCGATTGTGTGGGCCGGGCTGTCCGTCCTGATGGTCGTGTGGGGCTGGCGCGGCGCGCTGGTCGCCGTTCCGATCGTTGTCGTCGCTGTCGTGATCGCCGTCCGCCTCACCAGTGGCGGCGGCACCGAGGCTCAGACCAAGAACATCGTGACTCCGGCACCCGACGAAGAACCATGAGCCCGTCGACGAATTGACGTTGGCTTGGTTTGAACGCAGTCACGCGGACAGCAACGCGTCGTCCGATGAGAGGTCCAGTTGGGTGATGTCCCGCCGCATCCGTGGAGCGGGCACGTGATCAAGCACGAATTGCACCCGCCCCGCCTCGCTGCGCGTGGCGTCGAGCGTCTGGTCCTGGACACGACCGGCAGCCTCTTCGGCGACGTAGAGTCGCGCACCTTCCGCGTCGTGGATGAAATCGCCGGCGGTGGGAGCGGACACGAGAAGGATGCGCAGTCTCCTCGGGTCGGCTGCCTTCTGAATGCGCAGGCCGCAGCCATCGGGCACGCCCGGTCGGGCGAGGAGCCGGCGAATTGTGGCGACGGCTTTGTTCGAGATGACGAGCACGATGTTCTCCTCAGGGACGTCCGGTTCCGGCTCTCACCCCTCGAACGTCGCGCTCGGACATGGAGATCGAACCGCCGCTACGTGACGTTTCTGCGACGGATCGGATACCACCAGGTCCTGAAGACACCGACGGTGGCCCAACGTTTCTTTGTCATAGGGTTGTCGCACGACTGCGAAGCGAACGCCATGTTCCGCCGCAAGAGTCGCGCAGTGCCTGAACGGTGGTCAGAGCAGACCGGACCGGCCTTGACACCGTCAAGAGGCTTGGCAAGGACTCCGTTGGCGTTGATGCGGAGACGTGCCTGGGAAGGGCAGAAGCCAGCGTCATGAACCGTCTCCGACTGCCGTTCAGCAACGGCACCGATGGCGCCGCCCTTCGGCGTGCGTCCTCCGAATTGCTCGCCGGCGAACATACTCCTGAACTCATCGACGATTCGCTACTGATCGTGACTGAGCTCGTTGACAACGTCATTCAGCACACGGCTGCCGGTGGCGAAGTCGTTCTGGTCAGCCGCCACGGAACGGTGATGATTGAAGTGTTCGACACCAGCCGCAGGATGCCGCAGGCGCGGCACCCGAAACCGGATCAGCCGGGCGGGCGGGGGCTGCTACTCGTCGTGGCACTCAGCCGTGCGTGGGGCAGTCGGCAGACCTCGAGCGGCAAAGTGGTGTGGGCGGAGCTGGCCTGAGCGGTGCGCGAGCAGCATCAGGCGCGGTGGCCCAAGGGATCTGTCGGCTGGAGCACTGCCTCGCTCAAGGCCTTGGTGCGAAGGTGGGTGATCGACTGGTACTCAGGATCGTCGATCATCTGAGCGAACACCTGGCGGCTCGGATACCGCACGAGCAGGACGGCGTCCCATTGCTGGCCCGGCTCGGCGATCAACGCGCTGGCGCCCTCGCCGGCGTAGACGACCTCAATGCCGTAGCGGGGACCGATTTTCTCGCTGAAGGCCCGCATGTACTGCTGGTAGAGCGGTCGGCCGCCGTCCGCGAACCGCAGCAGGTTGAGCATCACCACCGGTTCTTCCGCTCCGTCGGCGAGGAAAGCGGTGAGGAAATCACCATCGGGGTCGACGGCCATCGTGGCCCTTCCCTTCTACGGTCCGGCACAAGATGAGAGATAGGCCCGCCGGCTGGCCGATCGTGGCCGTGACAATAAAATGCACTCTTAGTGCAACTACTGTACTGCGCCGGACGCGCAGGAGCTATGGAGACGGTCGGTGGCGAGCGCGGGGGTGTGCCGGCCCGTATGCCGGACGCCATCGACGGCGCCGCCGTGGAGCCCTCACTGCAGCCATCGACGTCTCCACGGTCGCCGTAGCAAAACCGATCATGCTGATCCATCGGTTGGGGCCGGCACGGCGCCTGCGACAGTCGTCGGTAGCACACCTCGGTCGTCCTAAAATTACGTGCACAAGTGAACCTTTCTCGTTCGACGGCCGTACTGATCTCCGACAACCGATCAGAGCTGGAGGCGCTGATGTTCGCCCCGTCGTCCGTACGCCGCGCGGCAGTCACCCTCGTTGCAGCTGTGGCTGCGCTGGCAGCGGTGCCGGGCGCTGCTTCTGCAGAGCCCGCCGTGCCGACCCAGCTCAACGCCGCCGACACGTTGTTGCTCAACGGCGTCAGGCAGGCCGGGCTGTGGGAAATTCCTGCCGGTCAGATGGCCGCCCAGCGCGGCAGCTCCGAAACCGTGCGAAAGGTCGGCACGATGATCGCCGACCAGCACGTCAAGCTTGACGAGCTGGTCGTCGCGGCAGCCAACCAGCTGGGCGCCGCCATCCCCGCAACTCCTACCACGGAGCAGCAGGGCTGGCTGAAGGAGATGCAAAACAACAAGGGCGTGCAATTCGACCAGATCTTCGTCACCCGGCTCCGTGCCGCCCACGGCAAAATCTTCCCGGTTATCGGAGCGGTGCGCGCATCCACTCGGGACCCTGTCGTCCGTAAGCTCGCTGATGACGCGAACATCTTCGTGATGAACCACATGAAGATGCTGGAGAGCACCGGCTTGGTCCGGTACGAGCGGCTGCCGCCTGCGGCACTTCCCCCGGCGCAAGACCTCTCCGGGATAGCAATCGCCGAGGCCAACATCGGCATGTTCGCGGTGAACCCGGTCGTTCTGTGGCTCGTGCTCCTGAGCGCGGCAGGCGTCACTGGCGCTGTACTTATCAGGCTCACCCGCGCCCGGCGTTGAGTCGATGCAGGCGTTGGTCGGCCAAGATTAATGCAGTAGTGCATGGTTTGTTGTCGAGGCGGTGAGGTTCTCCTAGGGCTCGCACGACGGTCGCGGAGCAGCTCATGTCAGAGTGGTCGGATGCTTGAGCAGACGGCGAGTGAGGACCAGGTGGTCGGGGCGTTGCTGTCGCTCAGCCGGGCCTTCGTCGGTCTGGCCGCCCGCTCGCTGGCCGACCTCGACGAGGACGTCACCCTTCCGCAGTACCGGACACTGGTCGTGCTGGTCTCGCGCGGCCCGCAGCGGATCGTCGACCTCGCCCAGGAGTTGACCGTAACCTCGTCCACGGCCACCCGGATGTGCAACCGGCTGGTCCGCAAAGGGCTGGTGGCTCGCCAGGAACGCCCTGACGACCGCCGGGCCGCATGGGTCACGCTCACCGCGGCGGGCCGGGACCTTGTCGGTGAGGTGATGCGCCGCCGCCGTGAGTCGCTCGCCGGGCTCGTCGGCGAGCTTGCGATGACCCGCCCGCTGGCCTTCGCCGCCACACTGAACGCATTGGTGGAAGCGGCCGGTGAGATTCCGGACGCCCAGTGGTGGCAGCGGTGGGAGACGGCCGTGGACTGACCTGCAGTACCTACGTGCACGTCAGTTCAGCAGCATCACCAAGAGTACGGAGAGCAGACCCCAGACGATCGCTCCGGCGGCGAGGACGATTCGCGCTGTCCGACTTCGCGGCAAGCGCGCCGACCGCCGCAACGACGGATGATCTGCCATCAGCTTGGCTGCAATCACCTCGAAGCCGACGAGGTTGCCGGAATCCGCACATCGACGCGGACTTGCCAGTAGCGCGGGTCTGGATCGGCGCGGAACCTTTCCCGCAATCGCTGGGCGAGACGGTCGTCGAGACTCGGCGTCTTCGGGTCGAGGTGTCTCTTCGTCACGGGGGTCCCTCGTCGGGGAACGGCATCGTCATGGTGGTTCTTCCACCTTCGGTCGTCTGGCCCTTACCCCACTCGTCCCGTGATCACCGACAGGCGTCCGATGCGTTGAGCGGTCTCCTTCCGGTGTACCGCGGACAGACGCGGAGACTCATCCGACGACATGTCAATGTGATGACAAACTGGCCGAGTGTTCGAGCGTCGGCGCTTCATCGAACTATCAAGCGATCGTGTGATCCTTGCGGGATCGGCTTCCTAGTGTTGCCGTCACACCCCGCAGACGGGATCCGTCGACCCCTTTGACCGTTGCCGGCCGAGTGTGGAGGACCCACGATGAACATGCGATCCGGCACAATGTTGCGACTCAGAGACAGCGGCCATGCGCCGGCCGACCCGAGAGGACATCCGCGGCCGCCAGGTCATCGACCGCGAAGGCAAGGAGATCGGCCGGGTCGAAGACCTGCTGATTGACACCGAGCAGAAGAGGGTGCGATTCCTCTGCGTCGAGCACGACGGCCTTTTCGGCGTCGGGGCTGCACCCTTGTTCATCCCGGTGGAGGCCGTGGAGCGGATCACCGACGACGAGGCGGGTATCGAACGCGCGGAACGGCACGAGGTGGTGATCGATTCAGGCGCTGCCGAGGAGGCTGTGCACCTTCCGCGTTCGTGGTCGACCGCCGATGAGGGAGTTTGCTGGTGCGCTGGGGAATCCGGTTGATCCAGTGCCGCAGGTCCTCGGTGATCCGCGCGTCACCGAGACCGACGGTGAACTCGCTGTGCCACAGCGTCTCGTAACTGCCGCCGGGAAGGTTCGCCCAGATCAGGGCCAGCACGTTGCCACGAGCAGGACTGCGACGCCTCGCGTCTCGGTGAGTTCCGAGCTGCCCGTTCATGCTTCGGCCGGACGGTATGCACGACTACGCCGTCACGCATCGCGGTGTCGACGCCCCAATCGAGATCGAGCGTGTCGGCCACCCCGGCCAGGGCACGGGTTCGCTCGGTGAGGTCGGACAAGCCGCCCAGCCGCAGCGCTTTCTTCTGCCCGAGGATCTTCGCATGGTGCAGAAGCGAATCGCGCACGAAATACTCGGTGAGGTCCGGAAAGCGGGAGAGGTGGCTATCGAGCTGCTGCCGACCCATGATCCGAAGCACCAGGTCCGGCCGGTCTTGGCTCAAGTCCAGGACAAACTTCTCTTCTCCGGGAGTCGGGTTGGTCGGGATGACCAGGATCCATTCGGTTGGATCGTGATTCACGGCGGCCATGAATGAGTCTTTGATCTGGCGGCGGTGCTTGCGATGGTCACTGCCGAACCCGTCACCGAAGTACTTGAGCTGAAAGATCCGCAGCCGGGTGCCCTGCCGGACCAGAACATCGACTCCGCCGCGGCCGTCGTAGGCCAGGACCTGACTCAGTTTCGGACTGAGTTCTTGATGATCGCCACCGGGCATTCCGCTTTGCGCAGCAGGGCCTGGCTGGTCGAGCCGAGCATCATCCCGGCCAGCCGGCCGCGCCCCCGCGAGCCGGTGACCACCAGGCCGGCGCCGCCCGTCTCGTGGACCATGACGGTGTCGGCCGGACCCTCGACCAGCCGCTCGTGAATCGCGACCTCCGGGAAGGCGTTACGCCAGGGCGTGACGACCGCGGTGAGCGACTGTCGAGCCGCGTCGGCCCAGTTCTCCCGATCCACCACACCGGTCGTCACCGCGTGGGCGACCGCGCCCGCCCCCGCCGGCACCAGCGGCTGGTGCCAGGCGTGCACGGCGAACAACGCCACGTCCCGCCGGGCTGCTTCCCGCACGGCGAACCCCATGGCCGCCTCGCTGCTGTCGTCCACGGCGACCACCACCGGCCCGGCCCAGTCCTCGTCGCCGCGCACGACGACCACCGGGCACTCGGCCTCAGCGACCACCTGGACGGCCAGCCCACTGCTACGGTGACTTTCCCCCAGCACCAGCAGGTCGGCCTCGGCCGTGGCTTCGGTCAGCGCCGGAGCCACGCTGCCCCGCACCATGACGGCGTCCGCCTCGTAGGGCGCGGCCGCCGCCAGCACCCTCTCCCGCAACCGCTCGGCCCGCCTGATCTCGGCGGTGCTGATCCCGATCAGGGCCGTCTGATGATCCTCCGCGAACAGCAGGTGCAGCGGGCTGCCCGTCTCACTCGCATAACGGGCAGCCCATCGCACGGCCGCGTCCGTGCTGTCGGAGCCGTCCACTCCGACGACAACCGGCCGGCCGTTCTTCTCCGTGGTCATGTCCTCTCCCCTCAGGCGTCTCCCTCATGGATGCCTGAAGGGCTTGGCGGAAGCCCTACGGGAAGATGACAGTTACGAGACAGGCGCCAGATGACGCGCCGATCGCAGCTGACGACCAATCCAGCGCCTCGATCTTGTGGTTCATAGCGGAAACGCGGACCGTGTCCCTAGCCATCCGGGTTCGCATCACATACGCCTGTTGGACCACGCCATGCCGGGTTGCGAAACAATGAACCCCGAAAGTATCGGTCTTTGACGATGAGCGCGGCAACCGGGCAAAACCGGGCAGCGTGACGGTGAACTTTGCGGCAACGTTGCCTCGGGACTTTTCTTGAGTGCCAGTTCGACCACATCGACGTCGGGAAAGGCGGCGCGCCACCGCGCGAACACGCCGGTCACCAGCCGGCCGGGGCTGAAAATGTGGTCGGCCCGGATCGGTACGGCCGGCGGCGTCCATGTGTGCCCGGCAATGAGGCCGGCATGTCGGCGCCCCGCCTCGTCGAAGGCAAATCGCAGTGTCGCTTGTGACGTCCGCGCTCCGTCGACCGTCACCACCACTGGCCCTTTGCGTCGCCTTCACCCGGATGGCCGCGGTGGGGCAGTGTGCGTGAGCGGAGATTTGCATACCGATCGAGCCAGTCAGCGTCCGGGACGTCGCGCTGACGCCCTGGGAACGGCATCCTGTTCGGCGCCGTAGCCGTCGCTCGGATGTCACACGCGCCGGCGGTACACATGCCTGGATCGAAGGTTATGGCGCGCGACGTACGAGATGACGAGCGTGCCAACGATCACGACCACAACGATTCCCGCCGATGACCCGTGAGCCGCAGCAACCACCATGCCCGCCGTCATCAGGACCAGAACAGCGCTCATCGAGATGAGCAGACGTATTATCCGGGCGTTCATCGGTCCTCCCGTTCAATCTGGTGCCGACCGGTCGACCAGCAGTTCGGGCCAGCCTGGTCGACCGGTGCGTAGGTGATGACGCGAACCCATGACACCTCGATGACGGACCCGACGGAGCGGGCTGTCGTCCTCCACGGGAATGTCACAGACCCTTGGACCCGGCTCCATATGACACGCGCGGGCTGGCCTTCTCAGCGTCGGACCGGCGAGAGAGGCATAGATGCTGGGCTGGCAACCAGAGGCGACCTCAGTGCTCCGCAACTCGGTGGTCGCGGTCGAGGTCGTCGGAGCAAACGAGCAGTGGCGGCCGCAATGAGAAAGGTCATCGTGCTGACTGTGCTGCTGAGCTCCTTCAGCTTGCGGTCCCGGTCGGCGTTACGCCGGCGGCGAGCAGCTCCGACCCGTCCGCGTTGCGTGACCGGCGTCGTTGATGCCGGGCGTCATGCGGGAGCCGGCGGCGCGGTGTAATCGGCGGCGGTCAGGCCTCTGGTGGTGAGCGCCCCGCGGGGGTACGGGTGATCGGCACCGGCCGTCCACCGACGGTGACCTCGCCGGCCGCCGGCCGCCGGCCGGTCCTCGAACACCAGCTCGGGCATTCTGTGGTCACCGCGGCCCTGGCCCAACGTCGTAGCGCACGTAGCCGAGCGGACAGCTCCTTGACCGCGCCCGGTTCAACCAGATAGTCGTCGGAACTGGCTTTCAGGGTGCCGAGGATGCCATGGGTGTCGTCGCGGGCGCTGACCACCACGATCGGCACGAAGTCATCGCGGCGTAGCTGGCGAATGTTCTCGAAGCCGTCGTTGCCGGCCAGCATCAGGTCGACCAGGACCGTGTCGTTCGGCTCGCGGCGCTGCCGCAGCAGGCCTTCCGCGGCGGTCGCCGTGCCGGTCACGGTGTTCCTCTCGTGCTCCAGGCGAGCGCCGAAGACAGGCGGATCCGGTCGTCGTCCTCGATCGCCAGCACGCTGTTATGTCCCATATGCCCGTCGTGCAGACGTTGGGCTTTCGGTGCGGTTGCGCCGGGCCGGGTTGTCATTTGACTGTCATGGTCCCGTACGCCTTTCTCGAAGCATGCGTACCACCGTGGGAACGGCAACGCACTCGCTTGCGGAGGACCGTCCGACACCGTGCGAGCCGAACGGAGAAGACCATCATCATGTGGCCGTTCCCGGATGACGGATCGTTTTCCAGCGACCGGCGCCGGTTTCCTGCGACGGATAGTCCCGATGTCCGCCTCGCCTACCGCGTAGCAGAAGCACTTCTCAGCGACGAGCGTATCCGGCATCAACGAGTCGCTGTGGAGGTGCAGAACCGTGTCGTGCTGCTCAGCGGCAGCGTCGACAGCAATTCCTCCAAACAGGCGGCGGGTGACGCCGCGGGGAGTATCACGGGCGTAGCCGACATCTGTAACACGCTGCGGGTGACTGACGACTCTGAGCCGCTTGCCGAGGGCGCCGGTGAATTCCAGCGAATGGTTGCCGAGTGGGATGAGCCGGAGCCGCCGGGAGGCGGGCGGCTCACCAAACCGCACCGTTCAATGGTCCTGTGGTCGGTCCTGGCCGCCGGGACGTGGCTCGTCCTGACGCTGCTGATAGTCACCTCTCAGTGGACCGGTGTCGCCCTCACCTGCGTGGCCATCGGTCTGATCCTCGCGGTGGTGAACCGGCGCAGGCGGACCCGGTCTGGCTCAGTGCATCCGACCAAGCGGTGACCTCGGCCGGGCGACGACACCGTCGGTCGGTGGCCGCAAGTGCGCCGCCCAGTTCGATCCGGGCTGCGGGGCGGCAGCCTGCAATATGTCAGGCCGAGGCAACTTCAATCGC
Organism: Paractinoplanes polyasparticus; assembly: GCF_019710575.1. Lineage (GTDB taxonomy): Bacteria > Actinomycetota > Actinomycetes > Mycobacteriales > Micromonosporaceae > Actinoplanes > Actinoplanes polyasparticus. Next base: position 11,463 of record NZ_JAHWFK010000084.1, read on the forward strand.
TTGTTCCACCTCGGCGAGCACCGCGTCGAGTGAGCCGTCGATACGTGCGCCGTTGAGAAAAAACGTAGGTGTGCCGTCGGCGCCGCTCTCGTGGGCGCTGCGCACGTCGGCGTCGACCTGGGCGGCGACGACCGCCGTGTCCAGGTCGACGGTGAAGCGGGGCATGTCCAGGCCGGCCGAGCGTGCGATCTCGACGAGTGCCTCGTCGTCGAGATCGTCGGCGGTGAGCAGCCGGTCGTGGACGGTCCAGAAGCTGCTCTGTGCAGCGGCCGCCTCTGCAGCCTGGGCGGCGCGGCGTGCGTACGGGTGGACGTCGTCCAGCGGCAGGTGCCGCCATACGTACCGTAGGCGGTCCGGGTGCCGGGCGAGCAGATCGGCGATGGCCGGGCCGGCTTGCCGGCAGTAGGGGCACTGGTAGTCACCGAACTGGACCAGTTCGACTGCAGCGTCGAGCGGGCCCCGATGATGCTCGCCCGAGGCTTCGACCGGCGGTTGCAGCGTCGTGGCCGTGCCCGCGGTGTTTCGCCCGCCGTCGACGCGGAACAACAACCAGCCCAGTACGGTCGCGGCGACGGCGGCGGCCAGAATGCCGATCTTGGCCTCGTCGCGGACCTCGTCGTCGGGCAGGGCGAGTTCGGCGATGAACAGCGACACGGTGAATCCGATGCCGGCCACGGCGCCGACCGACAGGACCTGCGGCAGGCGTACGCCGGAAGGCAGGCGGCCCAGGCCGGTGCGTACGGCGATCGCCGAGACACCCCAGATGCCCAGCGTCTTGCCCACGACTAGACCGGCGAACACACCCAGGGTGACCGGTGAGGTGACCGCCCGGGAAAGCACTTCCGGGTTGAGCGGCACGCCCGCGTTGGCCAGCGCGAACAGCGGAACGATGAGCAGGCTTGTCCAGGGACGCAGCAGGTACTGCAACCGATCGTTGGACGACACGGCTCCCTGCGCCGCAATGGACAGCGTGCGGGCCGCCTCCGGGCCGGGCTCGCGGCGGAACCGCTGCAGGATGCGCTCGAGCCGGTCGAGATCGGCTGTTCGGGCGAGGAAGGCGGGGGTGAGCAGCCCGAACACCACACCCACGATGGTCGGGTGCAATCCCGACTCGACGGTGGCGACCCACAACGCGACGCCCACCACGAAGTAGGGCGTGGCCCGCCAGATTCCGGCGGCCCGCATGGCCAGGGCGACGCCGAGCAGAGCGGCTGCGGCCAGCAGAGGGATCAGGTGCACGGCCTCGGTGTAGACCACCGCGATGACCAGGATCGCGCCTATGTCGTCGACTACCGCGAGGGTGAGCAGAAAGACCCGGACGTTCGCTGGGCAGCGCGGGCCGATCAGGGCGAGAACGCCCAGGGCGAAGGCGATGTCGGTGGCCATCGCCATGCCCCACGCGTGCTGGGCGGCGGTGCCCGCGGTGATCGTCGCGAAGATGACCGCCGGCACCGCCATGCCGCCGGCGGCGGCCAGAATGGGAACCAGCGCGGTCCGGCGGTCGCGCAGATCTCCGAAGCTGAGTTCGCGGCGGATCTCCATGCCGGCGAGCAGGAAGAAGAACACCATCAGACCGTCGTTGACCCAATGGCGCAGGTCTTCGGTGATCCGCGCCTCGCCGAGGCCGACGGTGAACTCGGTGTGCCACACCGACTCGTAGCTGCCGCCGGGAAGGTTGGCCCAGATCAGGGCGAGCACGGTGGCGGCCAGCAGCGCCGCGGCGCCGCGCGTCTCGGTGACCAGGACGGTCCGGATCCGGTGGTCGAGACGCAGGGTGCGATCCGTACGGGGCAGTTGTCCGCCCTCGGAGATGCGGCGCACCATCCCGGGGACACTCATCGTCGCAGCCCTCCGGCAGCACAGGGGTTTCCCTCGCGGGCCGGGCGTCTTTGCCCGCCGGGGCGCACCATACGGGCTGTGCCCGGCCGCGAGAAGTCATTCGGCCGGTCGTGATCGTCGGAGGCTGCGACGTGACACCCCGGGCCGTACCGGGACGTCAGCGCCTGGGCGGGCGGGCGCCAGGCCGCGCAGGTGGGCCAGCCGACCCGCATGGCGCCGGTGAACAGCACGGCGACCGTGCGATTGGCTCGGGCCGGGACAAGCGTCGCCGGCAGCATGGCGGCGACAACGACGAGCAGCACAGATGGCCCCGTTTAGCTTTGGTAGACGTCGGGGATGTCGTCGCGGTTGCGGTCGACCCGCTCGGCCTCGTAGAGCTGGCGGTAGGTGCGGTTGCGCATGCGCAGGATGACGGTGGCCATTAGTGCGGCGGCCAGCGAGCCGAGGAGTACGGCGACCTTGACGTGGTCGTCGCTTTCGCTGCCGGTGCCGAAGGCGAGTTCGCCGATGAGTAGTGAGACGGTGAAGCCGATGCCGCCGAGCATGGCCAGACCGGTGACGTCGATCCAGGTCAGCCCCGTGTCGATCTGGGCGCGGGTGAAGCGGGCGGTCAGCCAGGTGGCGAGCACGATGCCGATGGGCTTGCCGACGATGAGGCCGGCCATGATGCCCAGCGCGATCGGATCCGTGAGGGCTGAGGTCAGCCCGTCGAAGCCGCCGATAGTCACGCCGGCGGCGAAGAACGCGAAGATCGGGACAGCCACGCCGGCCGACAGGGGCCGGAAGCGGTGCTCGAGATGCTCGGCGAGTCCCGGCCCGTCGCCGCCGTCGCGACGAAGGACCGGGACGGCGAAGCCGAGCAGGACGCCGGCGACGGTGGCGTGCACTCCGGAGGCGTGCACCAAGGTCCAGGCCGCGAAGGCCAGCGGCAGCAGCAGCCACCACGACCGGACGCGCCGCTGCACCAGCACGGTGAACAGGCCCAGGGGGACGAGCGCGGCCAGCAGCGGGAGCACCGACAGTTGGGCCGTGTAGAAGATCGCGATGATGAGGATGGCGAACAGGTCGTCGACCACGGCGAGGGTGAGCAGGAAGGTGCGTAGCGCCGAGGGCAGGAACCGGCCGATGACCGCGAGCACGGCCAGGGCGAAGGCGATGTCGGTGGCGGTCGGGATGGCCCATCCCTTGAGGGCGCCGCCGAGGTTGAGCACGACGTAGCAGAGGGCCGGCACGATGACGCCGCCGATGGCGGCGGCGACGGGGACGGCGGCCCGTCTCGGGTCGCGCAGGTCACCGGCGACGAATTCGCGTTTGAGTTCCAGGCCGGCGACGAAGAAGAAGATGGCCAACAGCCCGTCGGCGGCCCAGGTGCCCAGCGACAGGTCGAGGTGCAGCGCGGACGGGCCGATCTTGTAGGCGACCAGGGCGTCGTAGCGGTCGGACCAGGGTGAATTGGCCCAGACCAAGGCGATCACCGTGCCCAGCAGAAGCAGCGCGCCGCCGATGGTCTCCTTGCGCAGGACGTCGGCGATGCGGCGGGCCTCAGCCCAGGATCCGCGGCTGAAGAGGTGAGGGGCCTGGGTCACAGGTGGGCTCCCATTTTTGGGGTCGGGTCAGCATCTGCCGACCAGACTTCCCGGCGCACCGATTTTCACCCTATCGGCTCCACGAAGACCCCGGTGTGATCCGGGCCCTGTTCTCGGTCAGACTGACGCGGCATTTCGCCTCTGGTCGACCGCGGGACGGTCCTTGCGTGACTGTCGAGCCTCGTCGGTGATGCCCACGAATCCGGAACGTTCTATCGACGTGGCCGCGCCGTCGTCGATCACTGGCAACATTCAGCGTCTCCAGGATGACCGCGGCACACAAGCACCAGACGACGACTCCGGTCCAGCCGAGCGCTGTCACCGAACAGCGTGTCGAGAGTGTAGTGAACTGTTGAAGCCACATCCGGCGAGGCGTCGCGGATCAGTGGCGTGGAACAGGAGAGTCTTGATGGCTTCGAAGTTCGGCACCTTGGTGCGGCTGAGCGACAGCAACCAGCTGCTGGCGACCCTGGCCAGGACATCCGGGGGCGCAGGGTCGTCGAACAGGACGGTAACGAGATCGGCAAGGTTGATGACCTGCTCATCGACCCCGAGCAGCAGAAGGTGCGGCTTCTTCGGGTGGAGCACGGTGGCTTGTTCGTGTCGGTGTCCCGCCGTTGTACGTCCCGGCAGAGGCCGTCGACGGCGGAACGCGGGATGAAGTCGTCGTCGGCCGGTCTCGCGTGCAGATCGCCGGTGCTCCCGGTCATGACCCCGACCTGATCGACGGTGACGAGCACTTCGCCCAGCTGTACGAGCACTACGCCAGCACGCCGTGCTGACCCTGGCCGTGATGGACGACTTGCTGACCATCGCGGTCATCGCGGTCTTCTACTCGTCCTCGCGGAAATTTCGAACGCTCGGGCGCGGCGGCGATGAGCTGACCTGTGACGTGGTTGGTCGTTGTCGGGATTGTCGGCGTTACCGCCCTGAACCGCTTCCGCCGGCGATGGGCAATGCGGTTGTGAAGATGACGGCGAGGGTTTAGCGGCACTCGGGAGAGGTAAGCAATCGGCCAGGTGTGCCGGGAAGTCTGGTCGGCGGTTACCTGTCCCTGCCCACAACCGGAGCTGCCCGTGCTGCCATGGTGCCTGACCCCCGTCCCGCATCACCTGCCGCCTCGTGGCGTTCCTCGAGCCGGGAGATCGCCGGCGCTGGTGACCGGGTGGACGCAAGAGGTCGACCGTGCAGACCGCTGACCTGGTATTCGCGGTCATCGGGTTCGGCGCGTTGCTGGCCGGTATTCTCCCCCGCCTGCTGGAGCGACGGCCGCTGTCGATGCCGATCGCGTTCCTCGGCCTCGGCATGCTGGCTTTCGGTCTGCCGATCGGTCTGCCCGACGCCGACCCGCTGGCTTATCCGAAGGTGACCGAGCACCTGACCGAGATCGGCGTCATCGTCGCTCTCATGGGTGCCGGCCTGAAGATCGACCGCCCGTTCAGCCGTAGGGGTTGGTCCTCGACGTGGCGTCTGCTGGCCATCGCCATGCCGTTGACCATCGCCGCGGTCGCTCTGCTGGGCTGGTGGTGGGCAGGTCTGGTCCCGGCGGCGGCCATGCTGCTGGGCGCGGCACTGGCGCCGACCGACCCGGTGCTGGCCGCGGATGTGCAGGTCGGTGAACCGACCGATGAGGAGGACTCCGAGGACGAGGTCCGGTTCGCTCTCACCTCCGAAGCCGGGCTCAACGACGGGTTGGCGTTCCCGTTCGTCTACGCGGCCATCGCCATGGCCGGGACGGCCGGTCTGGGCTGGGTCGGGGAGTGGGCCTGGCAGGACCTGGCATACAAGATCGCTGTCGGCGTGGTCGGTGGTGTCCTGGTCGGCAAGATTCTGGGCTGGCTGTTCTTCCGTCCTCAGGCCGAGGCTCTGCGGCTGGCCCGCCATTCCGAAGGCTTCCTGGCGCTCGCGGCGACTTTCCTGGCGTATGGCGTGGTCGAGGTTGCCGGTGGATACGGTTTCCTGGCCGTGTTCGTTGCTGCCCGGGCCATCCGCGCGGCTGAACGCTCTCACGACTACCACCAGGTGCTGCACGACTTCGCCGAGCAGACCGAGCGGCTGCTGACCGTGCTGTTGCTGCTGCTGTTCGGCGGCGCGATCGTCGGCGGGCTGCTCAGCCCGCTCACCTGGCCGGCCGTGCTGGTCGGGTTGTGTCTGATCTTTGTTATCCGGCCGCTGACGGGTTTCGTGTCATTGCGTGGGGCCCCGGGCCACATGGCGGAGCACTGGGTCATCGCATCCTTCGGGATCCGCGGCATCGGCTCCTTCTACTACTTGTCCTACGCTCTCACTCACGCGGAGTTCCCGGGGGCTGATCTGATCTGGGCCATGATCGGCTTTGTTGTGCTGGTCTCGGTGGTGGTTCACGGTGTCGCCGTCACCCCCGTCATGCAGCTGCTGGACCGGGCCAACGCGCGCACCGGGCGCAGTGACGGGCCGCCCGCGGTCGAGGAAGCCGGCTCCACCCCACGGTGATACGGCCGCGTGTTCTGCTCGCCGCGGTCGACCAGGTCGGTGTCGACCACGCAGCGCGCATCTGACACGCGCGTCCCGTTCCTCAGTGCGGTCGCAAGGGGTACCGTCTGCATCAGGTGTGCCGGGAAGCCTGGTCGGCGGTTGAGTTCGCTCCTGCCCTCGGAAAGGCCATCGCCGTGAGCGCTACTGCAGTGCGCACCGCCAAGTTGTCCAAACACTACGGGCCCGTCCGCGCCCTCGATCAGCTCGACCTGGAAGTCGCGGCGGGGGAGGTGTTCGGCTTCCTCGGCCCGAACGGCGCCGGCAAGTCGACCACCATCCGGCTACTGCTCGGGCTGGCCCAGCCAACCGCCGGCACTGCTCACCTGTTCGACGTCCCGGCTGCTGATGTGGCGTCCGCGCATCGCCACCTCGCCTACGTCCCGGCCGATGTCGCGTTGTGGCCCCAGCTGACCGGAGCGGAGATCCTTGAGCTGCTCGCTCGTACCGGGCCCGGCACCGACCGCGACTACCAAGCCGAACTGGTCGACAGGTTCGCCCTCGACGTGAACAAGCCGGCCCGCACCTATTCCACCGGGAACCGGCAGAAGGTCGCCTTGATCGCGGCGTTCGCCACCCGCGCCCGGCTGCTGATCCTCGACGAACCCACCAGCGGCCTCGACCCGCTCATGGAACGCGAATTCCGTACTGCCGTCCGGGAGGCGCGCGATCGTGGCCAGTCCGTGTTCCTCAGCTCCCATCAGCTGGCCGAGGTCGAGGCCGTCTGCGACCGTGTCGCGATTCTGCGCGCCGGGCGGTTGGCCGAGGTCGCGACCGTCAGCGATCTCCGGCGGTTGCACCGCACCGAGATCGAAGTCAGCTTCACGGGCGAACTACCGGATCTTGAGACAATGCCCGGAGTGGACACCGTCGAAACCGTGGCACCAGGGCATATCCGCTTCTCGCTGGCCGGTCCACCCGGGCCGGCGTTGTGGGCCCTCGTCTCCGCCGACATCGCCACACTGAGCGTCCGGGAACCGTCCCTCGAGGAGATCTTCCTCGCCTACTACGGCGAGGCCATCCGATGACCGCCGTGCATGCCGAGCCCACGGCCCCCGTCGTCACGGATGAACCGGCTAGGTCCGCCCGGGCGGTCACTGCTCTGACCGTCCGACAGGTGCGTCGCGCCGCAGTGCTGGTCACCGCCTTGGCCGCCGCCATGTCGGCGCTCGTGGCAGCCACCCACGCCAGTACGATCGGCAACGCCGCTCAGGCCGAATCCTTGACCGCTCTGGCCGCGAACCCGGCCATCCGTACCCTGTTCGGCGAACCCACCAACCTGGCCGACCCCGGTGGCTTCACCGTCTGGCGCACCGGCATCTTCCTCGCCGTCCTGATCGGCGCCTGGAGCTTGCTCGTCACCACCCGCGTGACCCGCGGCGAGGAAGATGCCGGCCGCGTCGACCTGCTCCTGGCCGGGCCGCTGCCCGCCCGCCACCTGCTCCAGCGGCAACTCGCCGTTCTCCTCACCGCAGCCGCGGCAGCCGGGGCGGCGGCGACGGCGGCGCTGCTCGCCTCGGGCACTGATCCAGCCGGAGCCGCCGTTCACGGCACCGGCCTGGCCCTGACCGGCATGTTCTTCGCCGCCACGGGCGCCCTGGCGGCTCAGATCTTCCCGGCCCGATCCGGCGCCACCGGCAGCGCGGTCGCCGTGCTGGCGGCCGGCCTCATGCTCCGTATGGTCGGTGACGGCGCCGACGCCCTCGGCTGGATACGCTGGTTGACTCCGTTCGGCTTGACCGGGCTGACCCGCCCCTACGACACCAACCGTTGGCTGCCTCTGCTTGTGCTGGCCGCCTCGACCGCCGCGATGACTGCGGCAGCCGTCTTCGCGGGCCGGCGTGATGTGCGCGGTGGATGGCTGAACCCCGCGCCGGGCCGGCCTCCCCGGCTGGCCCTGCTCGATTCGGTGCCGGCCTTCGCGCTGCGCCGGATGCTGCGGCCACTCGCCGGCTGGGCTGCCGGAATCGGCGCGTATTTCCTGCTCGTCGGGCTCATCGCCCAGTCGATGATCACCTTCCTGGCCGACAACCCGCACTTCGCCAACCTGGCCTCCCAAGCCGGGTTCGCCGGGCTCGACGCCGTGGAAGGCTACGCGGCCAGCCTGTTCGCGCTGCTCGCCCTGCCGGTCGGCGGTTTCGCCGCCGCCCGCATCACCGCCTTCTTCGCCGACGAGACCGGCGGCCGGTTGACCCTGCTCTGCGCCGGGCCTCGAACACGCCGGTGGGCGGCCGGCGCGGAGATTCTGGTGACGGCTGGGGGAGCGGTGGTGCTCGTTCTGGTCGCTGGAGCGGCGACCGCGGCCGGCGCGACCCTGTCGGGAGCGCCGCTGAGCGTGGCGGAATCGCTGGCCGGGGCGGTCAACGTCCTGCCGGTCGCCCTGCTGAGCCTGGGCGCGGCCGTGCTCGCGCTCGGCGTGGCGCCACGGCTCATGGGTTGGATCAGCGCCGTACCGGGCATCGGTGGCTTTCTTCTGCTGGTAACGGCCGACAGCGTCAATGCCCCACACTGGGTCGCTCAGCTTTCCCCCTTTGCTCACCTCGCCCGAGTCCCGGCCGAAAGCCCTCACCTGACGGCCGCTGCTGTGATGCTGCTTGTCGGCAGCACCGCTGTGTTCGTCGGTCTGACTACCTATGGACGCCGGGATCTCGCGGCATGATCCATCCGCGGAGCCTCGCTGCGGTTTGACGACATTCGGGTGGCAAGCAGCCGGCCACGTACATCGCGGGGCGACTGCCGCGTACACCTGAGCGCTGCTCACCTGCGCGTCGCGTGCTCGACATACTGCTTGACGGCGAGCGTTTCGACAGTGGAGTGGCCGCGGAACGTGCAGCACTGCTGCCGTCCCGCGCTGCCCGCCACCGGACGCAGAACGACTCTCCTCGCGCATGAGTAGAAGCCATAAGTCGACCGTGCCGCGCATCGGCAAGGGGCATTGTAAACGGACGGGGGAGGGCTCCTCCGGAAGAGTGGCATGACGACGACATCGAATGTCCTAGGATGATCTAGTTGTTGTGCGCCCCCGCCCAAGATCTGCACGCGCCGAGGGCACGCGGTCATCTCCGCCGGCCATCAGCCACCACCAACGCGTTCTGGTCGAAGCGGGCCTGCTCAGCCGCGAGAAGCGCGGCGCCTGGGCGTGGTACTCCCTGTCCCGGCCCGGACGGAACTCGTCCGGCAATTGCGCTCGAGCACGGCGGCGCTGCAAGCGCCATAACCGCGCAATGCCGGGCCGTCGCCCGCCGAAGCGCGCAAGGACCCGGTGAATCAGAGTTCGACGAATGAGGCGATGAAACGCTCGGCGTCCAGCGCCGCGGCGGTGCCGGTGCCGGCGGCGGTGATGGCCTGCCGGTAGGTGTGGTCGACCAGGTCACCGGCGGCGAAAACGCCCGGGACGTTGGTGCGGGTCGACGGGTGGTCGACCTTCACGTAACCCTCGTCGTCCAGCTCGACCTGGCCCTTGAACAGCTCGCTGCGCGGGTCGTGGCCGATGGCCACGAACACACCGGTCACGTCGAGCAACTTCTCCTCGCCGGTCTGGATGTTGCGCAGACGCGCGCCGGAGACCTTGCCGTCGTGGCCGATGATCTCTTCGACCACCGAGTTCCACTCGACCTTGATCTTCGGGTTGTTCAGCGCCCGCAGCTGCATCACCTTGCTGGCCCGGAACGAGTCGCGCCGGTGCACGATCGTCACCGACTCGG
>NZ_JAHWFK010000085.1 GCF_019710575.1 Paractinoplanes polyasparticus
TGATCGACGGCTACTTCACCGGAACAGGTCTACCTCCACCAACACCACCCTGACCCCCACCCCAAAAGGGCTCTAGATCTTCTCCCAGGTTTCAATGTCTCCATCAAACCCGGGGCGAGACAGGGTTCATGCCCCGGTTGTCGCCTCGTTCACGTTCGTGTGCAAGCGGGCCGGACGCGGTTCCCGACCTTACGCCGGGGCCGGAGGTACAATCCCCCAGTGGGGCAAGTCGCAGCCGGGATCGATCTCTCCGAGACAAACCTGCTGATCGCGGTGGCCAACACCGGACACGATGTCTCAGACGAATTGGCCGATATCGAGGCGGTCAGTGCTTGGTGGGCCAGCATCACCGGCGCCGACGTGCCACCCGCCACGACCAGCGTCAGCGTTCGTGGCGTCGAGCGGTTACGCACGCTGCGGTCCCTGATCCGCCGGTTGGCTTGGGGAAACAACGGAATCCAGCTCGAGCCGGAGTCCGCCGAGGAGGCGCTTTTCGCCTCGCTGCCGTTGCGCCCGTTCGTGACCGGCACCAAGGTCGGGCTTCGGCCGGCGAAAGCCACCGCCGCGCCGATCGATGTGATCACGGCCGCGGGCATCTCGGCCCTCATCCATGTCACGGCCAGGCCGGATTGGCCGCGCTTGAAGGCGTGCCGTGCTCTCGACTGCGGTTGGGTATTCGTCGACGGTTCCCGCAACATGTCGCGACGTTGGTGCGACATGGGTGACTGCGGTAACCGGGCCAAGGGCGCGGCCTTCCGATCGCGGGCGCGCCAGGGACGCCGGACGCAGCAAAGCGCACACTGACCTTCAGTTTGTGGGATGCCGCTCACCGGTTGACGCTTCGGCGCACTCCTTACGAACCGCTAACAGACGTTGAGTGGTTAGTGGTTCGATGCCATGATGGCGTGCTGGAGAGAGGGGTGACCTTGCATGAGCATCATCTCCCGCGGCTTCGGAGAACGGCGCCGCGAGTCGCCGGCTGATCTGCCGCCCGGTCAGTACCTGACAGCAGGCCTCCCGGAGCTCAGCCGGTCCCACGACGCGCGTCACCCCGGAGCAGTGGCGGTTCATCATCGTCTGATGAGCTCTGTCGCAAGACGTCCTGGTCGTCTCCCAGCCGCACTTCAGGAATCCACGAAACGGGCCAGCGCAACCCAGATGATCCACGCTGCCGAGCCAGGATCCGGGGCCGGCGCCAACTATCACATGTGCGGCGATCCATGGCCTGAGTAATGCTGTCACGGCGACTGGCCCGTATCGATCACAGGAGGTCGACTGACATGAGATCCGATTCGTACGAGAAGACTCCGGAGGCGCTCAGCCGCCTCGACGGCTTGCAGTACCGCGTGACGCAGCAGGACGGCACGGAGCCGGCGTTCCGCAACAGCTACTGGGACCACCACGAGCCCGGCATCTACGTTGATGTCGTGTCGGGCCAGCCGTTGTTCTCCTCGATCGACAAGTACGACAGCGGCACCGGCTGGCCCAGCTTTACTGCCCCCATCGCGTCCGGCGCCGTCACGGTCAACACGGACCGGTCGTTGGGCGTGCTGCGCACCGAGGTGCGCTCGTCGGGTGCCGACAGCCACCTCGGACATGTCTTTCCGGACGGCCCCATCGACAGCGGTGGCCAGCGGTACTGCATGAACTCTGCTGCCTTGCGCTTCGTTCCCGTCTCGCAGCTCGGTGAGCAGGGTTACGGGGAATTTAGCGCACTGTTCAGCGACGCGAGCAGCGCCGATCCAGCCTCACAGGCCTGACAGCGGCCACCGGCGAAGGATTCCGTAGTTCATCACCACGTGGCTGGGCGACCCGCTCGAGGTAGAGGACATGACTTTTATCGATACTGCATGCGTCGTCGGCGGGAGTTTCGCCGGACTGCTGGCCGCACGAGTCCTGGCCGATCACGTAGGACGAGTGGTGGTCCTCGAGCGGGACGACCCGGCTCACGGGCGCCCGTCCGTCCCGCAGAGCCGGCACGGGCACTTCCTGCAACCTGAGGCCTTGGAACAGCTCGAGAGGTGGTTTCCCGGGTTCACCGACGAGGCGGTCGTGCGGGGAGCCGTCCGGTCGGCGCCCGGGCACCACCGCATCTATGCGGAGAGCAATCCGCTGCCGGACTGGGACACGACCATGCTCATGGCGAGCCGAGGCTTCCTCGAAGAGCACCTGCGACGCCACGTCGTGGCCATTCCCGAGGTCGAATTCCGGCGCACGCGGGCGACCGGCCTGCACCACTCCGGCAAGTCGGTCACCGGAGTGGTGACGACGGACGGCACGCTGCGCGCCGACCTCACCGTCGATGCAACTGGTCGGGCCACCAACCTGGGCCGGTGGCTCGAACAGAGCGGATTCCCGGCTCCGATCAGCCGGCGGCTACGAGTGGGCGTCGGGTACACCACCATGCTGTTCCGACGGAAGGGCGATCCAGCCCCACCGGCTATATCGTGTGCGCTCGATCAATTCACTCTACCCGCCGAGGGCCGTGGGCTGGCGGCGGTCGCGGCCTACGCCATCGAGGGCAAGGTGTGGCAGGTCGTGGGAATCGCCTACGGCCGAAACCGGGGAGAGGCGACGATCGACAACCTACGCCAGATCTGCGCCGGGCTTCCCGACGTGTTCCGGGAAGCCACTTTGGGGGATGTCGTCGGTGATGTGGCGACCTTCTTCTACGGCGAAAGCCTCCGCCGCTCGATCACCGACCTGGAGGCCTTCCCGTCCGGCCTGGTGAACATCGGCGATGCCGTGGCTACGTACGATCCCATCCGCGGTCTCGGGATGGCGTCAGCTGCCCGCCAGGCCACAATCCTCGGTGACTTTCTCGAGGGAAACGATGATCCGGCCGGTCGGAGCAGAGACTTCTTGCGGTTGCGCGAGAGCGCCGTCGACCAAGCGTGGAAAATGGCGTCCGTCCCGAGGCAACACGTCTGAACCGGGTTCAGGGGAGGTAGAAGAAGTGGATCGGCGAGTTGATCGTGCAGCCGATCCGTTCGTAGACGGGCCGGCCCGCTTCCGTGGCGTGCAGCACCACGCGGTGATGGCCGGTCTGCTTCATTCCTTCATAAATGGCTTTGCGGGTCACGGCCTCGCCGTATCCTCGGCGTCCCTGGTCGGGCCTTGTCGCCACGAGGGCCAGGAAGAGGGAGTCGGGACCGGCCACGGTCGTCGCGCAGGTCACTGGTTGTCCGTCGCGGTAGCCGATGTACGCGTGGGAGTCCAGCCATAGCCGGGATCCGGCTACCGCCTGTCGGCCCGCATCGAGCGACATCCCGTAGGCGCGTCCGTTGATCTCACCGTAGGCGAGGAGATCCTCTTCGGACTCGACCCGACGGAACTCCAGGTCGGGGTGGCCGGTATCAGGAATGTCGATCTCTCCGGCCATGCCGTGGCCGCTGAACGCCAGTTCGAGTCCGGCCGCGCCGGCCAGCGGCCGCAGGCTGTCCCGGGCCGACGGCGTCAGCAGGTCCTCGAAGATCCACAGATAGCCGGCCTTTCGCCGTCCACGCATGAAACCGGCCGCCCGGTAAAGGTGATCCTCGAGAGCGTCGGCCGAGATGTCGGCATCGCTCAGGGTCACGGTGTTCCAGAAGCCGAACGCGCTCTCGGCCCACATCCGGTACACACCGCCGTCGGCGCTCACATCACCGTTCTGTGCAGAGACCAGCCTGCTCCACACCGCCATCAGTTGATTCTTCGACTCGACGGCTTCCAAGAACGATGTCACTGACGTTTCCTCCGCGGCGGGGTGACGAATCATGGTCCGGATGTCTCAACGCTGCTGAGGCCTTGCGGGTTCACGGCTTGTGGCGCTCAACCCGGGCGGCGCCACCTTCAGAGGAACACCGGCGGGCGCGAAGGTTTCCCGAAGGTGCCGCTCCCACCATCAGACTTGAGGAGGCTTCTGATGGATCAAAGTGGGTTGGCGGAATTCCTGCGACGCCGGCGGGAGGCTACGCGTCCGGAGGAGGTGGGCCTACCGGTCACGGGTCGGCGCCGGACACCCGGGCTGCGGCGGGAAGAGGTGGCGATGTTGGTCGGCACGTCGGCGGAGCGGTACGAGCGCCTGGAACGTGCTCGGGCGGCGCAACCGTCGGCGAAGCTGCTGGCCTCCCTGGGCCGGGCCCTGCGGCTGGACCGGACCGAGTTCGAGACGGCGTGTCGGCTGGCCGCCCGGCCCGAGGCCGTGGCTCAGGGTGACTATGTCGAGCCCGGGATGATGGCCTTGATGGGCGCGGTGTCCGACTTGCCGGCACTACTCCTCGGCGCAGAGCTGACCGTGATCGAGCAGAACCACCTCTCCGAGCAGATCCTCGGCCGCTGCGCCGGGCAGCCGGGCCGGCGGTCCAATCTGATCTGGCACTGGTTCACCGAAGAACGGCTTCGAAGGATCGTCGAGAGGGATCAGCTCGCCGCCGTCGGACGGACTCTGTTGTCGGAGCTGCGGGCCGTGGTGGCGTGGTACGGGGAGGACGACCCGGCCCGGGGGTTGGCGTCGGAGCTGGCCCAGGTGAGTCCGGAGTTCGCCCAGGAGTGGTCAACCCTCGGTGTCGGTCGTTTCGAGTCGATGCCTCTGACGATCGATCATGAGGAGGTGGGCCGGTTGGACCTGTCCTGCGAAATGACTCTGAGTACGACGTCCGGGCATCGTCTGCTCTATCTGTGCCCGAAACCTGGCAGTGCTACGACCGGGCGTCTGCGGCAGCTCGCCCCCGATAGTCGTCGCCTCGTCAACCACGCTTGAGGCAGGGGGCAGGCGCTGAGAACCTCGGCCTGGCGGCCCGCCGGAACGGGCCGGCCTTTCCCGGAACGGGTGCTCGACGGTGAGCCCGAGCGTCCCGCGCAGTAGCCGGGCCTGGGCGTCGGGGCCGGCGGCGTCCCCAGACACCTCGACCCCGCCCACCCCGTGGCCCGGCCCCGTTTGCCGCACAAAGGAATACGTCGCAGAACGGCAATACAAGCGAGAAGTGAATCAGGAAATAGTGCGGCGTTCGACCGGCAGGCCCGCTCGGGTCAGCAGACCGGCGCCGAGCATGGCCACCAGCGGGGCGATCAGCACGAAGAGCAGATTCGTCCAGGGCACGGCGAGCGGGAACGGGGTCGGCGCGGGCCATTCACCGGCCGGGCTCAGGTTGATCGCGGTCAGCACGGTGAATCCGGACACCAGGCCGGCCGCGACCCCGAGCGCGGAACCGAGCCCGGCGATCACCCCGGCCTGGCTGAGGGACAACCGCCGCCGTACGCCCGGGTCCGCCCCGACCGCGGCCAGCGTGGACAGATCGGCCCGCCGGTCGGCCGCGGCCAGGCCGGTGGCGATCCCGGCCGCCCCGATCGTGATCAGCGTGGACGCGACCGCGAGCAGGTAGAGCATCGGGTCGTTGTCGTCGGGCGGGCCGGTCGCCACGATCGCGCGCCCGGCCCCGGCCGCGGCCAGGTCGGCGCTGAGCTGGTCGAGCGCCGCGGTCCCAGGCACGGCCGTGGTGGTGGCGACCAGACCGGCCGCGACCGTCCGGAACCCGGCCCGCTGGGCCAGCGCCGGCGGAAGCACGGTGCCGCTGGCGTACGGGCCGGCCTCCAGCAGGTAGCCGGGCACCCGGAACTCCTCCGGGGTCCTCGCCGGCTCGATCCGGTTGACCGTCACGGTGACCAGACCGTCCTCGTCCAGCAGGAACGGATCAGAGACGACCACGCCGCCCCGGTCCAGCGTGGCCACGGCCCGCTCGAGGTCCGCGCCGCCCGCCCCGGTCAGGGCGACCACCGCGTCCCGGCCGCCGACGACGGACCAGAACGCCGCGGACTCCGAGCCCTGAGTCGTGTGCTCGTCGGCGCAGCGCGGGTCGGCGACGAGCGCGTCGATCTGGTCCTGCCCCTCGGGCGGAGTGTCCTCGCCGGGGCAGCGCTGGCCGGGTGCACGGACCGGGATGAGCTGACACGCCCCGTCGGCGTCCGGTCCGGCACAAACGGTCCACGAGATCTCGGTCAGCGGGGCGCCGGGCAGGGTGCGCGCGAAGGCCGCCTGAACCTGGTCCGGTGAGCCCTTCCCGTATTTGACGCTGATGTGCCCGTACGGGAGGGAGGGTTCGTAGTTCAGCTCTTGCCGGCCGGCCGAGCTGGACAGATAGACGCCGATGGCGACGGTGCCGGCCACCGCGGCCATGACCGCGGAGACGGCCGGGGCCGACGAGGACCGGTTACGTGCGGTGTCCCGCAACGCGATCCGCGGGGCCGCGGGCAGCCGGCCGCCCAGCATCGCGACCAGCCCGACCAGCGAGGGTGTGCACAGCACGAGGCCGATCTGGGTGAGCGTCAGCCCGGCCACGATCAGCTCCACGCTGGTGCGCCGGGCGGCCGCACCGGCCACCGCGGCTCCGGCCGCGGTCAGCAGCAGGCCGAGGATCAGCCAGCGGCGCCGGGAGCGCACGGCGCCGCGCCGGCCGGCCAGGGCGGTCACCACGTCGGCGCGGGCCGCCGCGAACGCGGGCACGACCGCCGCCAGCAGCCCGGTGGCCACGGCCAGCACCGCGATCCCGGCCAGCGTGGCCGGGTCGAACCGGTAGCCGCCGGCCCGCGCGCCGACCAGCATCTGCTCGGACAGCGGACGGACCAGCACGGCCGCCACCACCCCGAGCAGCAGGCCGAGGGCGGCGCCGGCGCCACCGAGCACGAGGCCGTCGGCGAGCACGACCCGGCGCAGGTGGGCCCGGCTGCCGCCGTTGGCGGCGACCAGGGCCAGCGAGCGTTGCCGCCGCCGGGCGCCGATGGCGAACGCCGGGCCGGCCAGCAGCACGATCTCGAGCACGGCGAGGCCGACGACGATCGGGACCGGGTTCAGGCCCTCGGGCTCCTGTTCGTCCAGGTCGGTGCGCGGCGGGTCGAGCAGGACCGCCCGCGACGTCACGGTCAGACCGTCCCGGTTGAGCGAGCCGACCTGGGCCCAGTCGACCGGCTCGGGCGTGACGGCCAGCCACTGGGACGCCCCCGCGCCCGGCGGGCCGGGAGCGAAGACCATGACCTCGCCCAGATCGTCCGGGAACTCGACCGTCCCGACGGCGGTCCAGCTGCGGGTGCCGTCGAGCGACCGGATGGTGTCGCCGAAGCGGGACCGCGCGGCCCGGGACATGGCCACCTCGTCCGGCCCGTGTGGGGCCCGGCCGCCGACCAGGAGGGCCCGGCCCCGGTGGAGCGGGTCGGTCAGGTCCATCTCGTGGGTCCGGACGCCGGCCAGGCCCCCGGTCACGGCCCGGAACTCGGTCTCGGCGGTCCGGACCGGGACGACCCGGCTGCCGTCGGGCAGCAGGGCCAGCATCGCGCGTTCGGTGCGGAGGTCCGGCCCGGGTGAGATCTCTCCGGCCGGGCGCCATTTCTTGCCGATGGAGTCCTGCTTTACGGGGCCGGCCAGGCGCGCGGTGAGGAGCGCGTCGGCCGCGCCGAGCTGTCGGGTGGCCTGCTCGGCCGGGGTCAGGGTGAACATGTCGTACGAGACGGCGGTGCCGGCCAGCGCGGCCACGGGCACAGCGATCATGGCGACGACCAGCGCGGCCCGGCCCCGGGCGCGGCGGCTCTCGCGCCGGGCGATCCGCAGCGCCGTGCGCCACGAACCCAGCAGCGGCATCCTCATGCGCGGTGCTCCAGCAGGTCGTCGGCGGTGTCGAGCGGACCGGACGAGTCGACGACCACGCCGTCCCGCAGGAAGATCACCCGGTCCGCCCAGCCCGCGTGCCGCGCCTCGTGTGTGACCAGCAACCCGGCCGCACCGGCGTCGACCCGCTCGCGCAGCACCCGCAGCACCGCCTCGCCGGTTCCCGAATCCAGCGCGCCGGTCGGCTCGTCGGCCAGCACCAGCCGCCGCTCGCCGACCAGGGCCCGCGCGATGGCCACGCGCTGCTGCTGACCGCCCGACATCTGGTCCGGGAACCGGCCCGCGATGTCGGTGACGCCCACTTCGGACAGTGACGCGAGGGCCGCCCGCCGGGCCCGGCGCACGCTCACGCCGTCGAGTTCCAGGGGCAGCGCCACGTTCTCGACGGCGGTCAGGCTGGGCAGCAGGTTGAAGTCCTGGAACACGTACCCGACGGTCCGCCGCCGCACCGCGGCCAGCTCCCGCCGGCTCAACTCGGCCAGCGACCGGCCCTCGACCAGCACCTCGCCGTGACTCGGCCCGTCCAGCCCGCCGGCCAGGTTGAGCAGGGTCGACTTGCCGGAACCGGACGGCCCCATGACGGCCACCAGCTCCCCCGGCCGGACCCTCAGAGTCACACCCCGCAACGCGTGTACGGCGGCCGGGCCGCGGCCGTGCGTGCGGTGCACACCGCGAAGTTCCAGCACGCTGCTCACCGGCTGTTCCTCTCGCGCTCCTCGACCGGCGCACTGACCGGAGCGGCCAGACCGGGCCGATGGCGCAGGATCGTCATCTCGCAGTGGTCGAGCCAGCGGATCTCGGCCTCGCACTGGAAGATCAGCGAGTCGAGCACCAGCCGCCAGGACAGGTCGTCCGGCTCGATCGGCCGGGCCTTGAGCCGCGTGTACTCCTGCAGCGCCCGGACGCCCGCCGTGCGCTGGCTCTGCACGACGGTGGTCACGTCCACGCCCGGCGTGGTCATGGCCAGCGCCAGCTTGATGGCCAGCTCGTCGCGCGGCCGGTCGGTGCGTTCGAGCGGCGTGCTGAACCATCGGCTGAGCTCGGCCCGACCAGTCTCGGTGATCTCGTACGGGCGCTGGCCGCTCTCGCTCTCGGGCAGCGCCCGTACGAACTCGTCTCGTTCGAGCCGCGACAACGTGGTGTAGACCTGCCCGATGTTCAAGGCCCAGGTGCCGCCCACACTCTCCTCGAACGCCGCCCGCAACTGGTACCCGTGCATAGCCCCGCGCTCGAGCAGAGCCAACAACCCATGACGAACTGACATACATACATGATATGCATACCGAGTATGCCATCGCGCAAGGACCCTCGTTTCTAGGTCTTGTTCAGCGGCGCACCACCCGGGATGACGTGCGGTGACGCAGAGACCACCCCTGCCGAAGAAGGGCGAGGCCACCTACGTTGCTTCGCCTTGACGGAGCTCCGGATGCGGTCCAGCGGACTGGGCCGGGCGCGAGGCATGTCGGGCACCCATCATGCCGAGCAGCGATCGTAACGTCCGGTCCTCTTCGGGGCCGTCGAAGAGTGTGTCGCGTGATGGTGCCGGAGCGGCGAGGGGCTGGGCCAGGATGCTTGCGCCGTGGACGGCTTCCGGCCGTCCGCTGCGGGGCACAGCGAACTGCCGGGTGACGACGACGTTGCCGAATTCGTCGCGGGGGATACGCAGGTGAGCGCCCCGTGACTGGGCCGCACCGGCCGGCACCTTCACCTCGAGGACAGTGGTGCCGGGCTGTGCTCGGACCGGGCGACGCAACGACGCGGTGACGTGGCCGCCGGGGCCGGTCAGCCGGCCGCCCGGATCAAGGTGCAGCCGCAGGTGGGAGATCGGACCTCGGATCATGATGTACGCCGTCCGCGCGGTGGCCGTGGGCGTCATCGCAGGGGGCGTTTCCGTGCGCGGTGAGGCGGCCGTGGCCGGGGCCGGCCGGCTGTCGGCGTCGCCGGTCCACATGAAGGAGACCGGTTCACCGGCGGCCTGACCTGAGCGGCCGCTGTTCCGGGCCTCGGCTGTCCGGACGGCCCAGGCCAGTGCCCGGGCCAGCCGGCCCGGATCGGCGGCCACCTCGGCGGCGACCGTCAGCCGGTGCGGGTGGGCCGGCGGGCGCCCGGCC
The DNA here is from genome assembly GCF_019710575.1 of Paractinoplanes polyasparticus. Lineage (GTDB taxonomy): Bacteria > Actinomycetota > Actinomycetes > Mycobacteriales > Micromonosporaceae > Actinoplanes > Actinoplanes polyasparticus. The sequence continues at coordinate 9,748 of NZ_JAHWFK010000085.1, forward strand.
GCCGCATGGACGAGATCCTGAGGGGACAGCCGGAGCTCGACCCCGGTTTCCCCCTCCGTGACGGTCAGCGACAGAGGGCGGCCCGAGGGCCGGAACACCACGACCGTACCGCCGGCCAGGACGTCGAACCGGTAGCCCGGCCGAACTCCGGTGTTGACTGCATCCCACAACCGGTCAATGGTGCTCCGCTCGGCGGTCGGGTTCGGCCGGGCGTCACGCATCGCCGCCAGTTCGGTGTCGGCGTGGACGTCGCGGTCGAACATGGTGCGCAGGTAGTCGGCGACGGCCGCCCAGCGGGCGGGGGCGCCGGGTTGCCCGGTGCGCAGCCCGAGATCGTCGAGAAGCAGGACAACCTCGGTGCCGAGCCGGTCCCGATCGAGGTCGGCGCGGGCGCTGCGAGGGTCACTTGCCCGGTCGAAGTCGGTCAGCACCTCGTGCAGGCCGTCGAGGGCCAGACGGTCGGCGCGGGTCAGGCGGACCGGCCCGCTGCCTGCCGGGTGACTTCTGGACAGTACGCGGGGCGAAGGCTGCCGCATCAGATCGGTGACGCGGGCGCCCAAGCGGCCCAGTCCTCGGGTGGCGGCGTCCATCGCGTCGACGGCCGTGTCGAGCACGGTGGAACCGCTCTGCCACTCGACGGGTGTGATATGCCGGTTGAAGTCGGCCGCGACCGTGGCCAGGGCGGCGGCGTCGCGGACGAGCTCCTCGGTCGTCTTGGCCATGCTGCGGATCTCGGTGTCGGCCGCCGCCGCGCGGGCGATCTGGGCGAACAGCGACCCCGACTTGTGCAGGACGTCCTGCCCGAGCCCGGCGAGAAGGCCGTACCCGGCATGGGAGCCCAGGAGGATGAGCGCGAGGCCGTGGTCGATACCCATCAGCCCCAGCGCGCCGATCGACACACCGGCCAGGCGTCCGGCCAGGGCCGGCAAGTACTTGGCGACCAGTTGACGCAGCGCGGAGTATTCGTTCGGCCGGTGGCGGTCCCGGTGCAGCCGGCGCTGGGTCAGTGCCCCGGCGGTCCGGTGAAAGCCGAGCCTCTGCAGTACGGCATGGTCGTAGGGCGGGACGGCGTCCAGGCGAGCGGGCTGCTGGGCCGGATCGGCGAGCGCCTCCGGCCGCGTCGCCTCGAGCATGAAATCGATCATGGCGAGGCTGTCCAGCGAGGCCACCGCGTCCCGGTCGGCCAGCTCCAGCGGTTTCAGCAAGCTCTCCGTGACACCGTCGACCGCTGCCTCGGTGGCGAACCCGAGAACGTTGCCGACCGCCCCGCCGAGACTCTTCGGGGCGTACAGGTCGGCCAGGACGACGCCCGGGACGACGAAGGCCGTCTCCTGCAGGACCAGCCGGGCGATGGTCGACCACATCTCGGGGCCGCCGTCGAAGACGCCCCGTTGCCTCAGGTCGTAGGTCATGCGCGAGCCGTCCGGACCGCCATCGGCGGAGCGGTGTTCGGCGGCCGCTGCCATCCGTCGCAGGCGTCCGCGCCGGCGCAGCAGCGCATCCACTTTGCTCTTCGCCTCGGCCTCGACCGAGCCGCGCATCGCGCGCAGGACGTCGCGCAGCTCGCTCAGCGCGGCTGATGTGTCCTCGGTGAACTCGCGCCGGGTCAGTTCCACCACGTGGTAGTAGGCGCTTTCCACGAAACGGTTGCGCTGGTGGTCCCAGGTGCGGCCTCGTTCGAAGTCGTACAGCGCCTGCGCCTGGTGTTCCGGATGTTCGAGCAGGTGTGCGGGCAGGGCCTGACCGACCAACATCCCGGCGGTGACCAGACCGGCGGCGACGCCACCGGCGGCCACGTCCCGCATGGCCGCGAGCACCGTGAACGCGCCGGCGGCACCGGCGAACGCCCCCGCGGCCCGGTGGGTGAACTGGTCGGCGAGTTCGGGTCCGATCAGCGCCGGACGTTCGTGCGGGTGGTGCCGGTCGGTGGGCACCTCCCGATCCTGCGACGAGGCCAGCACTCGGGACATCGCGTCGGCGGGAGGTACGCCGGCCGCTCGCGCGTCGACGTAGGCCTGCACGGGGAGCAGGGTCGCGACGATCGACAGCCCGGTGAACCAGCCGGTCGGGTCGCTCGACCGGGCCAGGGGAACGGGTGCCGGGAGCATCGCCAGCCGCGTCCCGATGCCGCCGTAGAGTGCTGCGAACGCGGGCAGGTTCGGTCCGGCCGGCATCCTGCGTCCGGCGGTGAGATCAGGCCGGATCGCGGCGGTGGTCCGGCCGCCGGGCAGGGCGTCGATCTGGTCGCGTACGCGCCGCAAGGCAGCCGTCCGCATCCGCTGCTCGACGGTCGTGTGTTTGAATTTGCGAGCCAGTCGCTGCAGTTTCGAGGTCGGCGCCAGGGCCCGCAGCAGTTCGGTCTCCTCAACCTGCAAGCGAGCTCGCTCACGCGCCGCAGTGGAGGCTCCGTCGTGATGCCGGGCCAGCCACGCGGCCAGCGCGCCGGGCACCTCGACGTCGAGCGCCTCGGTCCCGGCGTCGCGGCGTACGTACAGTTCCAGGCCGTCCGGTCCGGGAGCCAGCCGCATCACCGAGCCACCGGTCGACTGGTAGGGCGTCTGATGCCAGTCCCCGCCGTCGATGACGTGGAGGGGGATCAGGGCCTGATCGCGGTCGGCGGGACGGTCGCCGCCGGTGCGCGGGGCCAGCTGGAGGCGCAGGCCCGCCGTGGTCGCCGAAGCACCCGGCAGGACCAGAGCACCTCGCAGCCGGGCCTCGACCAGGGTGAACCATCGTGCGGACCGGTCCACCGCGGCCAGAACCCCGTCATCGGCGCGCCGGTCGAACATCCGGAGCAACATCGTGGATTCCACGTCCGCGGGTTGTGGATGCTGCCGCAGCCAGGAGTCGAGCAGACGCCGACGCGTACCGGAATGGTCCTGATCGTGAAGAAGTCCTGCCTCCGCGAGCCGGCGGGTGAGGTGCTCGACCTGAGCATCGTCGGTGGACCGGTGGAGCTGCCGGGCGGTGAAGGTCAGTTCGGAGAGCCGGCGCCGGTCCGCCGGGCTCAACCGCGTATGGGCCGGGGCCGGCCTGGCGCCGGTCGTCAACTGGTCCGGAGCGGGACGGTGGCGGACCAGGCGCAGGATGCGCTGCGGCGCCGAGAGCCGTTCCCGGACGATCTGTTCGCCCGCCGCCAGCAGGGCGGCGGCCAGCTGGTGCTCGTCCCGGTCGGCCGGCAGCCGCAACTCGGCCATTGGCACTTCGCCGTGAAGGGCCTCCGCCAGAGTGTCGCGAGGCAGGAGCAGATCCGGTTCGGCGTACCGCTGCTCGATCCTGACCGTGATCTCGAACGACCGATCGCGGTGATGGACGCGGATCAGCTGAGGACGGCCGGAGACCAGGGCCATCGACCACCCGCGAGGCCGGGCAGGCCCGAGCGATCCGATTGCGTACTCGAGCACGCGTTCCAGTACAGCGGTCTGTGCGCCGTCCTCGGGCTGGAATCGCACGAGCCCCGGGCCGCTCTCCGGCAGGCCGCCGGTGAGATCGCCGGGACGGGCACTCACCGGCCGGCCCCGTGCCGTGGCGAACTGCTGGGCGAGGCGGACCGGCAGACTTCCCGGACGGCTGGCGAGGAGCACGACCTCGCCCGGTAGATCCGCGGTGGCGGCCGCCAGATGCTGAGGCGTGAGCAGCATCTCCTCGGTGGTGCCCGCACGCCGTACGGGAACCTGGAAGTGATCGCCGGTGACCCGCACGCGAATCGCCAGGCCCGGGTGGGCGTCTGCGGGCTCCCACCCGGTGCGCTCGTCCCCGGCGAACGACACCACCTCGCGACCGTTCCCGGTGCTCCGCTGGATGATGAGTTCTGCCCCGGCATCGGCGAAGTAGCCGCCGAGCAGACCGGGCCGAACGGCGGTCGCGTGCCGCGGTGATGCGGATCGCACTGAAGCCGGAGGGCCCTCCGCGGGGGGTTCGGCGGCCGTCAGGGTGATCTGGCCGTCGTCGCCGACGACGGCCTCGCGCAGATCAGCCGTCCGGCCGGCCGGCCCGAGCCGGTCGCTGCCGACCCAGACCTCGTCCTCATCGGTCAGGTGATAATAAAACTCCTCGGCCGGATGGTGGGCCAACATTTCCCTCTCGACTCCGGCCACCGGCATGAAGCGGGTTCCGGGCGGAATCCGCCTCGGCCCGGCGATGGGTGGTAGTGCGGCCCGGGCGTCCGCAAGGGTCGCGCCCGTGGGCAGAGAGAGTGGTAGTGACCCAGGCTGTGTCGCCGGGCTCGGCAGCAGAGTCGGCGGACCGTCACCGGTGAGCGGAATCAGCGACTGCTGCCTCACCTTGCAACTGACCAGACCCAGGGGATCGACCGCGGTCAGCGGGTTCGCGACGTACGCGAAGGGATTCGGGCCACCGGCCAGACCGAGCGGGTCCGGGCTCAGGTAGCGTGCGGTCGCCGGATCGTAGAACCGGAACCGGTTGTCATGCAGGCCGGTCTCGGTGTCGTAGTACTGCCCCGGGAAACGCAAGAGCATGGCCGACTCGCCGCCGGTCATGTCACGGCCCCAGAGGTTACCGCTCGACTGCCACCGCAGCGCACCGTCGGAGCCGATCAGGTGGGTCGGTGTGCCGGTCATATCAGTGACGATCGTGTGCAGGCCGGCGTGGTCGGCCTGGGTCACCGGTGTCGTCGAGCCCGGCGGGAAGTCCCACGAGATCGTCCCGGCCGGGCCGCTCTGCTCGGTCAGCAGGTCACCCGACCACGCGAGGAGCACCTCCGTCAGCACTCTGGCGTCGTCGGTGATGCGCTGCTTGGCGATCCGGCGGCCGAAACCGTCGTAGCGGTACCGCCACCGATCCCCGGCCGGGGTGACGACTCCGACCAGCCGGTTCTCCTCGCACCACAGGAATTCCCACGTACCGGCCCCGTCGATGCGCGTGGTGACCCGCCCCTGACCGTCGTATCCGAACAGAGCGTCGTCCGACCGAAGCAGCATGGTGCCGTCGAACTCCCACCGGTGGCCACCGGTGCCCGTCAGGTTGCCGGTCCCGTCGTACTCGTAGCGCTCGACCGTCTCGCCGGCGATGGTCACGGACCGGACGCGGCCGGAGCGATCGAGGGTGTACGACCGCTTTCCGATCGACCGGGGGCGGCCGTCGGCGCCGTAGGCGAACGTACGCTCAGCGCCGGCCACCTGCTGAACTGCCAGCCGTCCGGCCGCGTCGAACTGTTGCCGCAGCGTCACCCGGCCGTCGACCGTGTGGAGGGCCTCCCGCCCGGCCCGGTCCCACCCCAGCCGTACGGTGTGGCCGCAGTCGGTGTGCAGCCTGAGGGACAGACCTCGGGCGTCGGACGTCCACCGGACGCGTCGCCCCGACGGCGAGACCCGTGAGACGACTCGATCCCCGTCGTAGGTCGTGCGTACGGTCCGGTCGTTGATGGTCTCGGACACCACCCGGCCCCGCGGGTCCCGTTCGAATCGGACGACCGCGTCGGCGTTACGGACCTCGGCCAGATGCCCCCGGGTGTCGTAACCGAACGTGGTCAGGGCCGTGCCGGCGTGGCGTTCGGCCAGCCGGCCGAGCCGGTCGTAGCGGAATCGGGTGATGACGCCGGCCGCGTTGACGTGGCGGACCAGCCGCCCGGCCGCATCGTGGACATAGCGATGCGTACGCCCATCGACGTCAGTCTGTGAGATCAGCCGCCCGGTGCGGTCGTACCAGAGCTGCCATACCCTGCAAGTCGGCGGAGTGCGACTGAACGGTGGTGCCGACACTCGCCAGGACCATGGTGTGACCATCCGGTGAATGTGGCGTGACACTCCGTCCAATATGAACCGGCCGTGACGTCGCAATGCGGATCTGAGGGATTTCCCCCGCGAGCCGCTGTCGGCCGAAACTCAACAAATGCTTCGATTCGCATCCAAAGGCTGATCGCCTCGGTGAGTTCCGTCCTGCGCTCCGGCGGCAGCCAGAGCCTATCGGAAGCGGACGTTCCCGGGGAGCGCTGCGGGACGCCAGGAGGTGCTTCCGTTCGTACTATGACCGGCCCTATGATCCCGGCAGTGTGCATCGCCGCTGAGCGGCTGCGACTGCTCGAGTTGCGCTTCTCATGAACCAAGGGGGGCTGGGTTGCCGTTCTCCGAGGGTGATCACCTGGGCGGAGCATGCGACGGAAGCAGGGATTCGCCGTCTGGTCACGGTCACCAACTCAGCTGGGATGCAGTGGCGCTACATCTTCGACAAGCAGGGCCGTCCGGTGACGGAGACCGCCTTCGACGGGCGCGTGCACCGCTACACCTATGACAGCTCCGGTCATCTGATCGAGCATGCTGGCCCGGCTGGTGAGAGCGTTGGCTTCCGGCGAGACTCTCGGGGCCGGGTTGTCGAGCGGCGGTGCGCAGGCAACGTGACCAGGATGGAGTCCGACCGGCACGGACGTCTCGTGGCAGTGAGCAACGCCGACGCGGTGGTGCGGCTCGAGCGTGACTCTCGAGGCCGGGTGGTCGCCGACACGATCAACGGTCGGACAGTGACCACGACATACGACGACGACCTCCTGATCGGCCGGGCGACTCCCCGCAGGCCGGGCGAACAGGTGGAGCTTCAACGACCGCAACCTGCCGGTCACGCTGTCTATCGAGGATCATCTAATTCGGTTCGAGTGGGACGCGGCAGCCCGCGAGATTCGCCGGCTGATCGGGGAGGCGGTCGCAGTCCGTCAGTCCTATGACGCTGCCGGCCGTCTCGCGGCGCAGGTCGTCGGCACGGCTCGACGCCCGATCCGCTATGACAGGGGCGGCCGCATCACGGGAATAGGTGATCGCCGGTTCTCCCTGGACGACGCAGGCCGTGTTCGCGCGGTATCTCTTCGTGACAAGGCGATTGAGCGGTACAACTACGATGCGGTCGGCAACACTGACGCTATCGCTATGACGGTCTGGGTCGCCGCTTTGCCGAACCGCGGCTCGCTGCTGACAACACAGGCCTGGACGAGGCCCTCTTGGCATGGTCGGGCGACTTGATGGTCGAGGAGACCGGGCCTGCGGGCACGGTCTACTGGGAGTTCTGGCCGAACGGCTCCGTGCCGGTGGCGCAGACCGACGCGGCCAGGCAGGTGCGGACCATCGTCTGTAATCCTGCAGGCACCCCCACTGACTTGATCGCACCGGGCGGCCAGGCGACGACGGTAGTCATCAACCTGTGGGGTCGGACTCGAGGGCCGGCCGGCACACCTCTGCGATTCCCCGGCCAGCACCACGACGCAGAGACGGGCCTGCACTACAACCGTTTCCGCTACTACGATCCAGCGACCGCCCGCTGTCTTAGCCTCGACCCGCTCAGGCCGGTGGGCGGGCCACACCCGGCGAGCTATCCGGCAAGTCCTCACACATACGCCGATCCCCTCGGCCTGACCAGCTGCAAGCCGACACCGCACGCTCCTTACCCGTCAGTTGTCCGCACTGCGTCGCCGGTTGACGGCACGCACACCCAACCGCCGGGGCTGCTGGTGCCAGGGTGGACTGGATTCCGGGCATCGAGGCGAGCGGTCAGCTCATACGAGAAAGTGACCCGCGAGTTGAACCGTCACGACTAACGCGGCTCACTACTCCCTAGCAACCGACGCAACAGATTACTTCTGCGACTTCTGTTGCTGCCCGCCGCTGGCCAGGCGGCATTACCGAATTCAACGACTGCCGTGGTCATCTGGCCTGCAGCAAGAAGTCCTTCGACAGTCGTCTCTTGCATATATCCGACGCCATAAGGATCCTCTGTCGTTGCTTCAAAACGTCGCGGATGGATCCACAAGCTCAGTACCCGATGTCGCCCACGACGGTCTCGTTTGCCTACGCTAAGCGCAACGTGACCCTGCGGACCATTAAAGAAAACAATATTCCCGGCTGGTATCTCTTGCTCGCCAACACCGGTTGTCTCATCGACGTAATAGCGGGTAAGGCGTCCGCTTACCATCCCACGCCTGAGGGTTCTGAAGAAAGCCCGCGAAGGGGCAGATACGAATTCACCGTATTCATCATCGACCTGAGGGAGTAGTCGGGCTTCTGGCAGCACGTTCTGACGAGTGTATTCATCATAATATTCGTGTCGTCGATGTTCAGCCATTGCGCTGTCAGCAGCCGCGTCGTACAGCCGCCGGATCCAGGTTCTGTCGACGAGTCCGGCTCGGTAAGCAGCAAATAGCACAGCATCGATGCAGTGCATGGTGCTATCATCTTCTGGTTCATTGCCGCGCCTGTATACCCACCGCACAAAGTCGTTAGTATGGCCAAGGAAAGTCCATTCTGACATCCTCCACCGATGGCTGGGTGAGGGACCGCCACCGCCTCGCCATCGTAGGTGGCCGACAAGTTCACGGCCCGCGTTTACCACAGGGTCTTCCGTCGCCGCGTTGCTTGTTGCAGCCGATGATGAGTTGGCTGCGTCACTCGTGTCGCCGTATAACTGTACCGGAAAGGCCGTCAATGACTCTGGGGCGAAGTCTCCGTTGGTTCTTAGGTCGAAGTGGGCGGGTTCGAGAATACTGTCGATCGCGCCAAGGGTGCTCCGACCGGATTCAGTCAATGATTCGTAGGCCTGCTCGAAGAGATTGACAAGAGTCTGCAAAGGAAGGCTCTGCTGCCTGGATGCCTCAACAAAGATTTGCCAGAGATCGCCGGTTATGGGATGCTTGGCAAGGTCGGCGAGTTTCGTAGCAATTGACCGAACCTGACCCGTGGTGAGACTTGTCTTGAGTTGTCGCACGACAGCCGCCGAAGCGACCGGCTTATTTTGGACGTGTCGGTCGACGATCGGCGGAAGCAGAGCGCGTAGGTCTCGAAGGGATGAGGTCGAAGGTGCATTCGCGATGGCGTCGATGGCCGGGGGCGGGCTGTACCCGCGAGCGCCGGAAGTAATCGGACCCTCGGACGAATTGTATGACGGCACAAATCGGCGTGTTGGCTTGCAACTTGTCATGATCGGAACGACCTTTCCAGGAGCTTAGTGCCAATCGTAGAAATCTTGACCACAACGCTGAGTTTTCCCGGGAAATGCCTGAACGGGAGAACCGCTGGGCATCTGGACTCAAACTGAGGGGTAACCCCTCGCTACCGAAAGCATCGTCCTGCTGCTGATAGACGCCGTGGGGGCGTAGGTCGAACTATACGAGCTTCCGCTTCTCACAACGCCTGTAAGACAACGGAATCCGGCCCTCCATGGGCTCGGTCGGCGACTCCTACGACAACGCCCTGATGGAGAACTTCTGGTCCACGCTGATGATCGAACTGGTCTACCGGAAGTCATGGCGGACCCGCGACGAAGCCGAGAACGCGATCTTCGAATACATCGACGGCTGGTACAACACCCGCCGCATCCAACGCGAACTCGGCTACCAAAGTCCCGACGAATACGAGACCGCCTGGCACGCCCAGACCGAGCCAGATAACTTCATCCCTGCCCCGACCGGAAGCAGGTAACCACCCGCTCCGTCGAAGCGGGGGGAACTCAACGGCGGCGGCGCCACCATCCGTGCTCTGTTCGATGTGTTCTTCCAGCACGGCTCGGACAACACGTACGCGGCCCTGCTCGCCGAGACCTGCACCGGTACTGCCTGGCCGGCGTCGTACCCGGTGTGGCGGGCCGACGCCTGGGCATCTCACGCGTCGGCACCGGACACGACCTGGGGCTTCGCCTGGTTCAACCGGCCGTGCGCGGTCTGGCCGGCGCCTTCCGGTACGGCCGCGAAGGTCGACGGATCTCAGGCGCCTGCTGGGCTGCTGGTTCACGAGAAGCTGGATGCGGCGGCACCTTTCGCCGGTGGCCTGACCGTCCGGGGCCTGTTCCCGCGCAGCTCGCTGGTCGCTCTGCCTGGAGGGACGAGCCACGCCGCCGCCCTCACCGGAAACACTTGTGTAGATGGTGCGATCGCCGCTTACCTAGAGCCCTTTTGGGGTGGGGGTCAGGGTGGTGTTGGTGGAGGTAGACCTGTTCCGGTGAAGTAGCCGTCGATCAG
>NZ_JAHWFK010000086.1 GCF_019710575.1 Paractinoplanes polyasparticus
CGACGACCTGCTGCGCATCGCAAAGAACCGTCTCAAACGGATGCAGTACCGGCCCACCCTCGCCTTCGGATTCCTCGCCACCAGCGGACTGGCACCACCCTGACCCTGACCCCAAAAGCTCAGTAAGATCGCACCGCGGTCAGCTACCACAGTCCAGATCGGACATCAGGCGACACACCAACATCTGCTGACCACAAGATCGTCGCCAGAACCGAATTACGTGAGCGTCAACAAACAAGGTCCCAAGTCCCGTTTGCCCCCGCAGTAGAGCAGCGCAGCGACGCCCACCGGCATCATCGCCGCCGCACACTCCTGTGGAACACCGGGGGTCGAAAGGTGTGCGCGACATCGACGGTTCCGCCACGGTTGTTGTGATCGCCTGGTGAACTCGTTCCACCGAGGTGGCGTTTGGCGCCTGGCATTGGTACGGGTTCGATTACGCCTTCGAGGCTGATTGTCGGCCGGCCGCCTGACGCATTACCGTGGCTACCGCGAGGCGCAGTTCCTGCTCCGTGAACGGTTTTTCCAACAGGGACATGCCTTCGCCCAAGGTGCCCTGAGCGTTGAGCGCCGGCTGGGCGTATCCGGACATGAACAAGACCGTTGTTCCGGGCCGTTCCGTCAGGAGACGCTCGGCCAGTTCGGTGCCGAGCATCTTCGGCATGATCACGTCGGTGAGTAGCAGATCGATCGGTCCCGGTTCATCCGCGGCGAGCTTCAGTGCGGCGGAGCCGCTGTCAGCTTCCAGCACGCGGTGGCCGTTACGCGCGAGGATGCGCCGGGCCACCTGACGCACGCCGTCCTGGTCGTCCACCAGCAGGATGGTGTATTGGGCTTTGTCCACCTGCCCGGCCGGTGGCTCCGGGTGCGTCTCTATGGGGCCGTCATGAGCCGGTAGCAGGATCGACAGCGTGGTTCCGTGCCCCGGTTCGGAGGTGAGCTTGGCGTGGCCTTTGTGGCGTGCGGTGATGCCGTAGATCGTGGACAGACCCAGGCCGGTGCCTTCGCCGGGCGGTTTGGTCGTGAAGAAGGGTTCGAAGGCCTTGGCGGCGACTTCCGGATTCATGCCGACGCCGGTGTCGGTTACCCGCAACCGCACATAGCGGCCGGGTGGGAGGCCGAGCGGCTGGGCGTGGGCCCTGTCGAGCACGGCGTTGGCAGTCTCCACGCTGATGCTGCCGCCGGACGGCATGGCGTCACGGGCGTTGACCGCCGCGTTGATGAGGATCTGTTCGACCTGACCCGGGTCGGCCATGATCGGCCACAGATCGGCGGCGAGCCGCAGGTCGATGTCGATGTGCTCGCCGAGCGTACGCTCCAACAACATCACGGCGTCCCCGACGGCCGTGTTGACCTCGAGCACCCGTTGACGCAGCAGTTCACGCCGGCCGAAGGACAGCAGTTGACGGGTCAGATCGGTAGCCCGCTCGACCGCACCCCTGATCTTGCGTGCTTGCTCGGCGATATCGCTCAGCACGGCAGGTGCGTCCGACAGCGCGGTGTTCTCGGCGTCTTCCTCAATGAACTGGGCCTGCCCGCCGATGATGGCCATCAGGTTGTTGAAATCGTGGGCCACCCCACCGGCGAGTTGCCCCAGGCTTTCCAGTTGGCGGCTCTGCTGCAGCTGCTGTTCGAGTCGTTGGCGTTCGACTTGTTGGGTGAGGTCGCGTACGGCTGCGGCGACCAGGAGCCCGTCGTCGGTGTCGATGGCTGACAGTGACACGTCCACGGGGAACTGGCTACCGTCCTTGCGCTGAGCCTGCAACGGCAGCCCGGCGCCCATCGGCCGCGTCTTGGGCGCACTGAGGAATCCGCTGCGCAGACGCTCGTGCTCGTGCCGCAGCGCCTGCGGTACGAGGATCTCCACCGGTTGGCCGCGCAACTCGTTGCGGGTGTACCCGAACAGCCGCTCGGCCTCCGCGTTGACCAGCAAAATCCGCCCGGTCTCGTTGACACCGACGATGGCTACAGTAGCGGCCTCCAACAGCGCCCGGAAACGCGCTTCGGCTCGCTGCTCACCGCCGGTGTCCCGGGTAATCGACGCAGCACCCACCACCGCGCCGTCTGAGTCGAGGATCGGCGCGACTGACACCGCAACGCGCAGGATAGTGCCGTCCTTGCGGCGGCGTGGCACCGGTCCGAGCACGACCGGATGGCCCCGCGCTATCTGCTCGAGAACCTCGGACACCCCCGGCGAGCCCGCCACGTGAAGCATACCGATCGGCTGGCCCACAGCCTCCGAGGACGTGTACCCGTAGAACCGTTCGGCGGCGGGATTCCAGTACGTTATCTCGCCGCTGAGGGTCGAGCTGATGATCGCGTCGCTGGCTGATTCGGCCAGCCCTTTGAACAAGCTGCGGGTCACCGCCACGCGGTTGGACAGGGGCGCCTCGCGTACCTGCGCCCAGACCTGCATGCCCATGTTCGACCACACGGGGGACAGATGCAGGTCCGCGACGAAACAGGCGCCGCCCTTGCGCCGGCACGGCGCATGCACGACCAACTGCTCCGCGTGCTCCATGCCACCGGCAAGCACGTCGCCGATCAGGCCGGGGCAGTCGAACAAGGTGTCGATGTGCCGTCCGAGAAGTTCCTCGTCCCGGTAGCCGAGCACTGTCTCGGCACCCGCGGTGAGGGCGACGAACCCGTCGCTGCCGATGCCGATCAGCGCTGTCGGCGGTTCATCGGACGGCGGGGTGATCGGCCGGTCCTCCACGACCACCATTTCCACCACCCCCTCGGTTACCGCTCACTTCGTAACCTAGTACGACGCACTCGTGCCTACCCTCACTTTGAGGAAAACCGCGAACCGCAAGGCGCCCAGAGACGCCAGCGCGGCACTCGCCCTCTCATCGGCGGGTCGGTTCCTGGTCTTGGGCACGCGCCGGCGGATTTCCGTACGTAGCACGGTACGACGGCATGAAGTTCCGGTCCGAGCGCGACTGGTGTCCACGGCTGCACCCGGACACGGAGTTGCGCCAGGAGGTGCGGAAGACCCCGAGGAGACGCGTTCTCCGATGGCGCGCTCAGGCGGCTCGTCGCTCGCGTACTCGATCTTGCAGACGAGAGCCGCCTCCGAGATCACCCCCGGTTACGTGCTGCCACACGTCCACGACCGGCACAGCGTTGAAACGGTGACCGATCAGCAGGTCGACCACTTGTCGGCGGGAGTATGCCGGCCGTAACGACACGACCGCCCTGGTCATCACGTCGTCCACTTTCATGCTGTTATAGCGGCCGCCTCGCTGGTCACCTCCCACGGGTAGCTCAAAGATCCACACCCGGGCGCCGTCGCCGGATCGGAACGCCGAGCGTCCGCTCCGGTTCGCAGATCTCGACCCGAATTGCCCGCCCTGAGGTTCCCAGCGGCAGGGTGTGGCCGGCGGCGAGGTGCTGGAACTGCGGGAGGATCTCGTCGGCGCTGTGCATGTTCGGACCGAGCAGATTCTCGATCCAGTCGTCGGTGTAGGCGCCGCCATGGCCGTTGCCCATCTGAATGAGCCGCGGCCACGCTGCGGACGGCGGAGCGTCGATCGTGACGGCCGAGGCCGAGACCCGGGCGGCTCTATCGCCCGGTAGTACTCCGTCGGCCTCCGCGGGCAGGGCGCCCCAGGCGAGAAAGCATCGGCGGGCCCACGGCGACGTGGCCACCATGATCCCGCACCGATCACGATCATCGTGGTCCTCATCGCGATAGCACCACCTTTTCGATGCCCGACCGGCGAGCACGGTCCAGGCAGGTCCTATCGGCGTTCGGCGCCCACACGCAGCGGAGGTGCCGTCCGGCGGAAACGGAACTGGGAAAAGTGCAGCGGAGGAAGCCACCGAACCAGTTCCGCGGTTCGGGGGTTCGAGCCGTACGCGAGCAGGGTGAGGAAGACGCCGTACACCGGGAGATGGCCCAGCAGTTCGGTCTGGCCGAACAGCAGCAGCGTCGCGTTGAACGGAATACCGGCGACCAGCACGGCCACCTGCGGCAACGCACCCGAGATGACGAGAAGACCGAACAACAACTCCGTGGCGCCAGCGACCGCGACGAAGGTGTCCACCGGGAGATGAATGCCCACCGTGTGGAAGATGTCGAGCTGCGGGAACATCCGTACGGTCTCCCGGGCCAGCCCCGGGTTAGCGAGCTTCTCCGCGAAAGCGAGGGTGATGAGTGCACCACCGGCACCCAGCCGTAAGGCCAGCAGCCCCCGGCGAAGCGCAGCCGCGTCCGGCTCGACCCGCCCGAATGCTGCGTCGGAAGGCGGCACGAAGGCGAGGAACACCGCCACGCCCAGCAGGTCCATGGCCGACAGCAGACCGACCGGCCCAGTGGTCAGCAGCGCCAGCGGACCGGTCAGCGCGAGCAGGATCGCGGCCGACTGCAGCCGGACACCGGTGATGAACCAGATGCCGAGCGCCCCTTCGACCAACAGCATGAGCGGGCCGACCCCCACTTCACCGACGTCCAGGTCGTGCGTGAGGAAGTGGCCGGACACCGCCGCGGCCAGCAGCGATACGCCAAGGTGGATGCCCAGCAGCCGAGGGACGTAAGGAACAAGGTCACCAACCCGGGCCAGGAAGCGCAACTCGGGCACCGGCAGGAACCGCGTCGCGACGAACCGCCACACCACCGACACAGCCACCACCGCAATGATCAGCGCGAGCGTCACCGGTCGGACCACGAACGACCAGTCCGCGGGGAACGAGGCCGGCTCCGGGACGAACCACTTCTCATGCGCCGAGGCTGGTGCCGGCAGCAGCAGGACAGTACCCAGGACCGCGAGCACCACTACCCGCCGTCCTATCACGTTCGCCATCGAGGTCACTCCCCTGTCCTGCCGCCCGCTCGGGCGCCCTCAGTGAGTCTCCGTTCGACGGTCCGACAGGAGCAGAGCGCCAATGCCCGCCTGTTCAGGACCAAAGTCCCGCCAACTGCGATCGTTGGTCAAAGGTGGTTGCGGCGTGAGTAGCAGGCGATCGACCGTTTCGCAGAGTCGCAAGATGTTGCGGTTGATCGCATCCACCTGCCAGCGATGCCGCCAACCCTGGGCCTCCCCGCCATCGCACAGGAGTTCCAGGTGCCCCTGAATCACCGCCAACGGGGTTCGGATCTCGTGCCCGACCGCGGTGATCACGTCTTCGCCGTAGGTTTCGCGCAACTCGGCGGCCAAGTTGTATCGCGCCGATGCGCGTAGCGCTGCTTCGACATCGAGCCGGTGTGCCATCCCGGTCAGCCTGCGCAGCAGAGATTCGATATCGCCGGGGTAGGGTTTGATGCCGAAGACGCACAACGCGCCGACGATACTGGTGCCGCGATGCAGTGGGGCAGCGGCCGCGAAGCCCGCTTCACCGAGACCGGCCGCCGCCAGGTCGGCGATGACTGTCGGTCGACCGGAGGCGGTGAGCATGTCGTGCAGTTCGCCAGCGTGCGGCTGACGCAGCAAGCGCGTGCTTCCGTGCGCGGCGCAGACTTGCACCTCGCAGGATCCGGCAAGCGTCACTGCGGCCGTCACGCTTTCGCAGACCTCGGCAACCAGCGCCAGGAACTGGGGCAGGTCGTTTCCAAAGGCGTCCGCACGGGGTTGCCAGGCGATTCCGGCGACCGGCGCCGGATGAGAGCTCGTCGTGTTCATCGGGCCACCTATCGGGTCGGGTGCAGTAGCGACGGCGAGCCGGGCCCGCCGTCGTGCTTCACCTGATCGCCCGGTGTACGCCGCCCATGAACCATTCTCAGCGGGTCGGGACTATGGTCCCGAGCCGGACAGACATCCCCGCTCGGCGGCGCCACGCCCGGCGGCGCCTGTCCCGGATCCGGGAGAGTGGACCGGCCGAGCATCATGCTGGTTCCCGTGACACCTGCTCGGTGCGGCAGACAATGCCGCAGTCGAGCCGATCAAAAGGTTGAGCCGTTGAGGTGATCTTGACGGAGACGCAGTCGCCGACCGTCCGCGTGATCACTGCGGAGAGCACCGAACCGGCCAGCCGCCAGGTGATCTTCAATCCGAGGGCGGCGAGGCGCAGCGAGGTCGGCGCCGGCCGGTTCGCTGCGCCGCGCGAAACCAGCCAAAGGGATCAGGGCTGAGGCGATGATTAGGGGTCCAGTCACGGGTCTCGTGAAACACCAGGGTGACCCGGGCGAGCGCGACGAAGTGGCGGCTGTTGATGCGGCGCCCGAAACGGGGTCAGCACATGGCCGGAATCGCAACCCAATGCTCACTGATCGTGCCGTCAACTGCGGTACCGGCCAGCCGAAGGGGCTGACACAACGTCCAGGGTGAGGAGCAGGCATGTCGGATTCGAAGGTTTCTCCGTCTACAGCGGGGATCGAGCAAGCGGTCGACGAGGCGGAGCGGACCGCTCTGCAACGCGCCGCTGACGACCGGGGAAAGATCACGGCCCTCAACCGTTCACAGGCGGTGATCGAGTTCGATCTGTCGGGCACGATTCTGGACGCCAACGAGAACTTCCTGGCCACGGTGGGCTACACCCGCGAGGAGGTAGTGGGTCAGCACCACCGCATGTTCGTGCCGGAGCAAGAGGCCCGCGGGACGCAGTACCGCGAGTTCTGGGAAGCGCTGGGTGAAGGCCGGTTCCAGTCCGGGGTGTACACCCGGGTGGCCAAGAACGGCCGGAAGGTGTGGCTGCGGGCGACCTACAACCCGATCCTCGGCACCGACGGCCGGCCGGTCAAGGTGGTCAAGTTCGCCGCCGACATCACCGCCGACCGGCAGCGCACCGCCGAGTTCGAGGGCAAGATCGATGCGGTCAGCCGGTCGCGGGCGATGATCGAATTCGACCTGAACGGCACGATCCTGTCCGCTAACCAGAACTTCCTCGACACCATGGGCTACGGCCTCGACGAGATCGTCGGACAGAACCACCGCATGTTCATGCCACCCGGCATGGCCGACCGCCCGGAGTATGCCGAATTCTGGAAGCACCTGGCGCACGGCGAGTTCAAGTCCGGTGAGTTCAAGCGGATAGCCAAGGGCGGCCGGGAGGTGTGGCTGCTGGCGTCGTACAACCCGGTACTCGACGCCGACGGCCAGCCGGTGAAGGTGTTCAAATTCGCCGCGGACATCACCGAGGAGCAGCACCGCACCGCCGAGTTCGAGGGCAAGGTCGCCGCGATCAACCGGTCCCAGGCGGTCATCGAGTTCAACCTCGACGGCACGATCCTGACCGCCAACCAGAACTTCCTCGACACCATGGGCTACACCCTCGACGAGATCGCCGGACACCACCACCGCATGTTCGTCGACCCGTCCGAGGCTTCCGGAGCCGCCTACTCGCTGCTCTGGGAGCGGCTGGCACGCGGCGAGTTCCAGGGCGGGGAGTACAAGCGCATCGCCAAAGACGGCCACGACGTGTGGTTGCAGGCCACATACAACCCGATCCTCGACGCCGAGGGCCGGCCCGCCAAGGTGATCAAGTTCGCCATCGACGTCACGACCGCGAAGCAGCGCACCGCCGAGTTCGAGGGCAAGGACACAGCGATCAGCCTCGCCCAGGCGGTCATCGAGTTCGATCTCGAAGGCAATGTCCTCGCCGCGAACGACAACTTCCAGCGCACCATGGGCTACAGCGAGCGAGAATTGATCGGGCAGCACCACTCGATGTTGTGCCCGGCCGACTACATCGTCTCGCCCGAATACCGCGACTTCTGGCACCGGCTCGCCGCCGGTGAGATCCACAGCGGGCGCTTCCACCGTGTCGGCAAGTACGGCCGCGAGGTGTGGATCCGGGCCAGCTACATCCCGATCCGCGACCTGCACGACGTCGTCTACAAGGTGGTCAAGTACGCCTACGACATCACCGACCAGGTTCTGCTGGAGCACCAGCTCGCGACCAAGACCCACGACATGAAGGCGTCGGTGACCGCGCTGACCGCGGCGATCGACGAGATCACCGCGGCCGCCACGCAGGCCACCACCCTGGCCGACACCACCCATCACAACGCCCAGGAGGGCTACGAGGACCTCCGCAAATCGATCGACGCCATCGAGCTGATCCAGAAGTCGTCGGAGCAGATCGCGGCGATCGTCACGGTGATCGGCGAGATCGCCAGCCAAACCAACCTGCTCGCGTTCAACGCCTCCATCGAGGCAGCCCGCGCCGGCGAGCACGGCATCGGCTTCTCCGTGGTCGCCGGCGAGGTCCGCAAGCTCGCCGAACGGTCCTCCGCCGCGGCCCGCGAGATCACCCAGCTGATCCACGAGTCCGCCGGCCGGGTCAGCCAGGGCGCCACCGTAAGCCAGCGTGCGCAGAGCTCGTTCGGGCAGATCCTGTCCAACGTCGGCGAGACCAGCGACACCATCAGGCGGATCGCAGCCTCGACCGAGGAGCAGCAGACCGTGTCACACCACGTCGCTGAGCTCATCAACGACCTGGTCAACAGCAGCAACACCGACCAGCACGACCGGGCCGCGTCATGACACCAACGGCCGTCTCCACCCTCTACGGCGTCTTCCGCACCGGGGGCCTGCGCATGGCGCTGCCGTTGGAAGAGCTTCGTGAGGTCATCGTCCGGCCTGCCGAGTTCAGCCCCCTGCCCACCGCGGGGGTAGGGGTGCTCGGCGCGGTCAACCTGCGCCACATCATCATTCCGGTGCTCGATCCGTGCCTGCTCGCCGGGCAGCCGTCAGCGGCCGAGACGGGCGAGGTCATCATCATCGTCTCCAGCGACGGCCGGCTGTTCGGCCTGCTCGCCGACGCCATCGAGGGCTCCACCCACGTGGCCGCCGACGCCCTGCTCGCAGTGCGCATCGGCGGCGGCGTGCCGGCCCTGTTCTCACACACCTTCGAACGCGCCGACGACCGCGCCGTCGTCGCGTTGCTGGACGCCGCCACCATCGTCGACACGCCGGCGATCCCCGCCGTTGCCGACCCGGCCCAGCAGCCGGGCACGCCCGCCCCCGTTACCGCCTCAGTCGCGGCGCAGACTCAGGAACCCCGCCGCACCCTGCTGATGTTCGAGTGCGGCGGCACCGGATTGTCCATCGACGTCACCCACGTGCACTCCGTTGTGCCTGACCTCGAGCTGCACTCCTCGCCCCTGGACGGCCCGATCTGCCGCGGCGTCGCCCACCTCGACGGCCACGCCGTCCCGGCCATCGACCCCATCACCCTGCTCGGCCTGGGACTGCAGCCGCGAACCGACACCTACCGCGGGGTCGTGGTCTCCCTGCCACAGGGCCTGATCACACTCACCGCGACCGACGTCACCGACATCACCACCGTGCCCGCCAACGACATCCTGCCCATCCCGACGCTGCCGAGCCCCAACCACGCCCTGCTCGCCGGGCTGCTCACCACCGACGATCGCCAGTACCTCGTCCTCGATGGGCAGGCACTACGCGAGAACACCGAACTGGCCGCATTCGGAGCGCTGAACCTACGCCTCGACTCGCAAACCTCCCCCGCCGACCCGCCGCCGGGCGACACCGACGCCGCCGGGCGAGACGAGCACAAGGTCATCCCGAGCGTGCGCAAGTTCCTCACATACAACATCGGGGTCGAGGCCGCCACGCCGCTGGAGCAGATAGACGAGATCCTCCCCTACCCCAGCCACCACCTCAGCCTCGACGAGAGCCCGCTGATCGGCATGTTCACCCACCGCCGCACCACAATTCCGCTGATCAACCTGCCCGTGCTCCTCGGGCGCCCCCACACGCCCAACCCCGGCACCGACCGGGTGCTACTGGTAACCGTCGCCGCCGGCACCACCGCCGGGCTCGTCGTTCCGGAACTGCACGCCATCGAGCAATCCGTCTGGGAGGAGTCCGCCAAGACCACCAACGACCTGCTGCAGCGGCCGCTGATCGGCATGGGCACACCCGAGGACAACCGGCTCGTGCCCCACTTCGACCTCATCACCATCGCCGCCGAACACCTCGGCAGGCACCTTGTCCGGACGGGAGAACGCGGCTCCACATACGCCGAGCAACGCAGGACCCGCGATTCCGCACCCTCGGTCATGAGCTGACAACCGCCTCGACGGCGCCACACGTCGTCGAGCGGCATGCCGTGCAATCGCAGCAGCCGGCTGCCCTGGGGGGTGCCGACCAGTTCGGCAAGGTCCTGCCTGGCGATTTGATCTTCTTTTCGATGACAACTAGTTCGTGGATCAGCCTGGACGCCGGCCAGCGGCGAGTCTGGGACCGCGGCAAGCCGCGGCGGCGGGCGCTGACCCCGGCCGCGTCGCAGGCGCTGGACTGTTCCGCGAACGTGGAGCTTGAGGCGGAGGCAGCTGGCGTGGAGGGGACGCTGACCGTCATCGCCAAGAACCACCTCACCGTTCAGGAGAGCGCTGCCTGTGCACAGACCGATCGGCCCGACGCCGCCGAAATCTGGGTCATCAACGTGACGGTGACAGGTTCGTGAACAGAATTCACGGCCTGTGTCCGCGTGACAAGCTGCTGCGCAGCACGGCTGCCGTCCGGTAGCGACAGCTCCGCGCCAAAGGACATGATCTACCCGGCATGCACCGGACTGCGGACCGGCTACGTGACACTCGGGCACCGGCTCGCGTTGAGCCGGCGCATGCTTCAGCCGACCGGGACGGCCTGACGGAGCAGTTCGCGATCGGAGTGGTCCGCGATCAGCGAGCCTACGTCGAGGATCAGGGCGATCTCGCCGTTGCCGAGGATGGTCGATCCGCTGATGCATTTCACCCGGCTGAAAAGGATGCCGAGTGGCTTGATCACGGTTTGTAGCTCGCCGAGCAGGCTGTCCACGACGAGGCCGGTGCGCTGTCCGGACTGCTCGACGATCACGACGTTCTGCCGTCGTGCCGCGTGGCCGGGAATCCCGAAGATCTGCCGTAGCCGGATGAACGGCAGCACTTCGCCGCGCAGGTTCATGCAGTCGCGGACGAGTGGGCCGGGCGGTAGCTCGACGCATTCGGTGACCCGGTCGAGTGGCACGATGAACGAGGATGAGCCGACGCCGACGAGGAAGCCGTCGATGATGGCCAGGGTGAGGGGAAGCCGGATGCGGATCGTGGTGCCGATGCCGCGGGTCGTCTCTACCTCGATGCTGCCGCGCAGTGCGGTGACGTTGCGCTTCACCACGTCCATGCCGACGCCTCGGCCGGAGAGGTTGGAGACGGTCTCTGCGGTGGAGAAGCCTGGTTCGAAGATCAGGTTGTAGATCTCAGAGTCGGTCAGGGCGGTACCGGGCGCGACCAGTTCCCGTTCGACCGCCTTGGCGAGAATGCGGTCCCGGTCGAGGCCCCGGCCGTCGTCGGCGACTTCGATCACGATGTTCCCGGCGTCGTGATAGGCGTTGAGCCGCAGCGTGCCCTGCTGCGCCTTGCCGTGCTTGCGCCGCTCCCCGGCCGGCTCGATCCCGTGGTCCAGGGAGTTGCGCACCAGGTGCAGCAGCGGGTCGCTGATCCGCTCCACCAGGGCTTTGTCCATCTCGGCGTCCCCACCGGTGATCACCAGGGACACTTCCTTGCCCAGTTCCATGCAGACGTCGCGGACCACCCGCTCGAAGCGGCGCAACGTGGTGCCGATCGGCACCATGCGCAGCGACAGCGCGCTGTGCCGCACCTCGTCGACCAGCCGCATCACCTCGCTCTGCGCCTCGGCGGAGGTGTCCGTCGCCGAGCTGTTCGGCATGCCGGTGCTCGATTGGGCGATCACCAATTCGCCGACCAGGTCGATGAGTTTGTCGAGGCGGGCAGCGTCGATCCGGATCGTCCGGGTGTCCTGTGAGCGGGTCTCGGAGGTCCGCCGCTGGCGGTTCAGTGCGGCGTCCACAATGGCACGCTGAACGATCCCCTGCTCGATCAGGATCTCGCCGATGGGTACCGGCTGAGTTCCCTCCCGTACGGCTCGCTCCTGCTGGATGCGCAGCGCCTCGGCCATCTCCAGCTCGGTGACGGCGCCGCTGGTGACCAGCACGTCACCGATGCGGTCGTTCTCCGGCATGGCGCGGATGGCCCGTACGTACGTGTCGAGCTGGCTGTCCGCGGGGGTGATCCGGATGTCGCTGTCGTCGCGGACGAAGTCGAAGACGGCCTCGATCTCGCTCTTCGGAGCCGCGGTGACGAGATCGACCTCAAAGCTGAAGTAACAGGACTCGGGGTCCATGTCGGCGGCGTCCGGCAGCCGGTCGGTGACCGTGACGACGTCGGTCACCGTGCCGAGGGTGGACAGGTAGCGCAGGAACGACAGCGGGTCCATGCCGTTGCGCAGGCAGTCCTCGCCGAAGTGCAGCTCGAGCCGCCAGGCCCGCTCCTGCGGCTCCGCATCGGTACCGGGTGCCGATGCGGTCGGTGTCATGGCACCACCGTCCATCAGGTAGGGCTCCAGCCCGGACAGCAGCCGCGCACCGTCGGCGGCCTGCGCGGCGTCGGGTTCGAGCTGCCCGCGCGCCAGCCCTTCGATCATCGCGGAGATGTGGTCGGTGCACGGCAGCAGCGCGCTGACCAGCCCGGGCGTGACGTCGAGCGTTCCCTCACGGACGGAGCCCAGCACGGTCTCCACGACGTGGGTGAAGGCGACCAGGTGCTGCAACCCGAACAGGCCGGACGAGCCCTTGAGTGTGTGCGCGGCCCGGAACACCGCGTTGACGGTCTCCCCGCCGGACGGCTGGTCCTCGAGCTCCAGCAGCCCCTCCTCCAGCCCCTGCACCAGATCCCGCGCCTCGGTCACGAACATGTCGAGCGCTTCGCGCATATCGTCGTCGAGTGCCATCACAGCTCCAGCCGGGTCAACGCCAAGGCCTCGGTGACCGCCGCGCTGGGCTCGGCGAATTCCACCGGTAGACCGAGGCGGAAGCCTTCGGCGCGCGCCATCACGAGCACCTGCAGGCCGGCGGTGTCGACATCCCCCACCCCGGACAAGTCGATACGCAAAGCGTTGCCGTCGCCCAGGGACGCCAGCAGGCGCTCCCGGTGGTCGGCCGCTGTCACGATGGTCAGCTCCTCGTCGACGACGAACCGGCGTGGTGCTGTCACGGTTGGACCAGCTTCGCCACCGCGCCGAGCATCTGCTCGGGCTGGAACGGCTTGGTCACCCACGCCTTGGCGCCGGCTGCCTGGGCCTGACGCTTCTTGTCCTCCTGGGATTCCGTTGTCAGCATGATGACCGGGGTGAACTTGTAGGCGGGCAGCTTCTTCGCCTCGGCCACGAAGGTGATGCCGTCCATGTTCGGCATGTTCACGTCCGAGATGATCAGGTGGATGCGCTGCCCGTTGAGCTTGGTCAGCGCGTCCTTGCCGTCCGTACCCGTGATCACCTCGTAGCCGGCACCCTTCAGGGCGATGCTGACGACCTGTCGTACCGACGCGGAGTCATCCACGATGAGAATGGTCTTGGCCATCGTCGTCTCCTAGAAAAACGTGATTTCGGATTCGGATACCTTCGCCGCCGTGCCGGAGGTGTGAGCCCGGTGTTCGTCGGCCATCGTGTATTTCGTCGCGAGATCGTCGAGGAGCACGCGCGCGTCCAGCGCTGCCGTGCCGGTCGCCGCGTCGGCAGCCAGATCGGCAAAGCGGATGATGTTGTCCCGCAGATGCTCCAGCATCTGGTTGACCCGGTCCTGGAACTGCAGGCTGACCAGCGACTCGCCGATCTCCCCACGGATTCCGACAGCGGCCTGTTCCAGTTGCTGGGACGAGTCCTGCATCCGCGACAGCATGGCCATCAGGTCGTCGAGAACGGCCTGAACCTCGCCGTTGGCGTGCGCTACCGCGGTGCCCTCGCGTTCCGCACTGGCCTCCGCGGTGGCCAGCACCGAGGTGATCGCCTGGGCGACCCGGTCCACGTTCTCGACCATGCGTGCGCTGGTGTTCTGCGACCGGTCGGCCAGCTGGCGGACCTCCAGGGCCACCACGCCGAACGACGCGCCCACCGTACCCGCGCGCTGGGCTTCGATGGCGGCGTTGAGGGCGAGCAGGTTCGTCTGTGCGGCGATCCGGGTCACCTCTTCCGACATCTGCCGCAGTTCCTCGTTGAGGCTGAGCAGCGAGTGGAGTTCTCCCAGGGACGCGCGCTTGGCGGTCAGCGCCTGGTCGAGCGTGTCCACCACGTCGCCGAGGCGCTGACGGCTGCGGTCGAACGTACCGCCCTGCCCATCGTGCAGTGCCTCCGACGACGACGTCAGCACGGAGTCGAGATGCTCGACGATGCCGCCGAACGTGTCGGTGAGCTGTCCCACGGCCGTTTCCATCTGGGTGCGGGACGAGTCGATCTGCGCCGACCACACCGGGGCGACCGCGCCGGCGAACTCCGTGACACTCTCGGCGTACCGGTCCGGCGGTAGCGGACCGGGGTCCGTGCGACCGCCGGCCCGGCGGCCTCGCGCCACATAACCGGCCCCGAATCCGGCCGCCAGTGCGATCACTGCGACAAGTGTTTCAGCCATGCTGGTGGATCACCTCCGCGATCAGGGCAAGGGATGACTCACGGTTCACAGCGCCGAGCGCTACCGCTTCGCGCGGCATCCCGTGCACCACACAGGTCGCCTCGTCCTGCGCCACCGTGAAGGCACCGGCCCGGCGCATCTCGAGCAGTCCGCGCGCGCCGTCGTCGCCCATGCCCGTCATGATCACGCCGAGCGCGTCGGGGCCGGCGGCCTTCGCTACCGACCGGAACAGCACATCCACCGACGGCCGATGGCGGTTGACCGGGGGCCCGTCGAAGACCCGGACCCGGAAACGCGTGTCCGGCCGCTGAACCTCGAGATGACGGCCGCCCGGCGCGATCAGCACGTGACCCGGCAGAACCGGATCGCCGTCCTGCGCCTCCCGAACCCGGACCCGGCACATGGTGTCGAGCCGGGCGGCGAACGCCGCGGTGAACTTCTCGGGCATGTGCTGCACCACGACCACCCCCGGCCCGCCGGGCGCGAGCGCGGGCAGCACCACCTCCAGTGCCTGCGTGCCGCCGGTGGACGTGCCGATCGCGATCATCCGCTCCTCCGGTGCCGTCGACGACCGGGTACGTACAGCTGCGGGGGGACCGGCCGGATCCGGCCCACCGGCCGGAGCCGGTCGGGCTGTTCGGCGCTGCCCGGAGGCGGCGGCCGCCCGGACGGCGGCCACGATGTCGCCGCCGTCGTCCTCGATGAACTTCTTCAACCCGGTCGTGGGCTTCGCGATGACCGACACGGCACCGGCGGCCAGTGCCTCCAACGAGATGTCGGCGCTGCGGCGGGTCAACGTCGAGCAGATCACCACCGGCGTCGGCCGAACCGCCATGATTTTGCGCAGGAAGGTGAGCCCGTCCATCCGGGGCATCTCGAGGTCCAGAACCACGACGTCCGGCCAGGCCTTGTTCATGTGTTCCATGGCGAAGATGGGGTCGGGTACGGCCCCGACGACGTCGATGCCAGGATTCTCGCGCAGGCGGGCGGACAGCACCTGCCGGACGACCGCCGAGTCGTCCACGATCAGTACCCCGATGCGCCCGGTCATGCCGTGTTCCCGTCGCGGCCGCGGGCCCGGTCCAGCGCTCGGAGCCATACGTCGCCGCTGCCGATGTCGAAGATCAACCGCCGTGCACCGGTGCCACCCAGATCGCGTACGGTCAAGGCGAAACCGTGCCGTTCGAGCAGCGCCATCCCGGCCTCGATGTTGTGCCCGGCGACGTCGAGCGCGGCCGGGATGCTGAGCTGCGGGAACTGCTCGCCCCCGCCGAACATCTTCACCTCGTACTGGCTCGGGGTGGTGTTCGCTCGCCGCACGTCGCGCAGGAACAGCTCGATCGCGCCGTCCGCGTAGCGGGGGTCCGGCGGACCCGGACAACCGGGGCGCCGGCCCGGCAGCATGTAATGGCACATGCCCCCGATCCGCCGGGCGCTGTGCCAGGCAGTGATCGAGATGCAGGAGCCGAGCACCGTGTGGATGCGGGTGCCGTCGTCACCGAAGTGGTAGTCGCCGGGGTGCAGGAAGACGTCAGCCACGGGCGTCGCCGTCCAGCCGGTAGATCGACGGCTCCACCATGCGCAGCTGTGACGGGATCGCGTTGAGTGACTCGGAGCTGCCGATGATCAGATGACCGCCGGGGACCAGCCTCTCCTGCAGCCGCGGGATCAGCGAGCGCTTCGTCTCCAGGTCGAAGTAGATCATCACGTTGCGGAGCATGATCACGTCGAAGTGGCCGAGCTGGCGGAACTCCTCGATGAGGTTGCGGCGGTGGAACTGAACCCGGGACCGCAGCTCGGTGGTGACGGTCATCAGGCCCTCGTACTCCTCGCGGCCCTTCAGCCAGAAGCGGCGCAGCAACTGCCGGGGGATGCGCTCGGCCGCCTCGATCGGGTAGAGCGCCGCCCGGGCGCTCTCCACCACCCGGGTGGAGACGTCCGTACCGACGATCTGCCACGCGCCGGCAGGCAGGGTGTCGGCCAGCACCATGGCCGCCGTGTAGGCCTCCTCGCCGGTCGAGCTGGCCGCACTCCACAGCCGGAACGGACGTCCGGCCCCGTGTGCTGGAAGCACCTCCCGGCGCAGGTAGTCGAAGTGCTGCGCCTCGCGGAAGAAGAAGGTTTCGTTCGTGGTGAGCAGGTTGATCAGGTGGTGCAGTTCCGTCTCGTCGTGACGGTCGCGCAGCAGGCGTACGTAGTCCGAGTAGCCGGTCAGGCCGAGTGCCCGGATCCGCTTGTCCAGCCGGCCGGAGACGAGGGCCTCCTTGCCGGGTGCGAGCCAGATGCCGGTGTGCTCGTGCAGCACGCTGGTGATGTACCGGAAGTCATCGTGGCTGATCGTCCGCAGGTGAAGGTTTGGGGCTGTCACGGCTGTCCCGGCTCGGCCGGTATGCCACCGCCTTCGACCGGCGAACGGTCAACCGTCGGCTGCTGGGCGAGATCGCTGAGCCGGACCATGTCGCTGACGGACAGCACGTGGCTGATGTCCAGCAAGATGAGGAAATCGTCGTCACGGCGGGCCATGCCGCTGATGTAGTCGGCGCGGATCCCGGCGCCGAATGCGGGCGCCGGTTCGATGTCGTCGGACGAGAGTGTGACGACCTTGGTGACGGAGTCGACGAGGACGCCGATGTCCTGGCCGTCGGTGACGTCCTTGTCGTCGACATCGACCTCGGCGAGCTCGGCCAGCGACGGATCGTGAATGTGCACGATGATGATGCTGGTGCGGCGCCCGATGACGGTGTTGCCACGGCCGAAACGGATGGCGAGGTCGATGACCGGCACCGCTCGCCCGCGAAGGTTGATCACGCCCCGGATGAAGTCCGGCATCATCGGCACCACGGTCAGCGATCGGTACTCGAGAATCTCCGTCACGTGGAAGATGTCGAGGGCATAAGCCTCGCCGTTGAGCGTGAACGTCAGATACCGCCCGGCCTCGGTAACCGTGTTCACAGTTAGCCCCCTTCACCCTGCGCCTCTCTCGCATTCGATCAGATTTACTCGGCAGGGCTCCCGCGAATCCGGGACTCGGCGCCGAATACGGCCGGGTGTCTGTTTCCGACGGGCCGGTCGGCGCGAAGCGGCCGGACATTGCCTTCATTCCGGCATTCCCCGAACCCCCACGTCGATAAGCTGGCCCGGTCGTGGCGGGGGCCCGGCTGGGTTCGATGGCAGCAGATGCCGGATGGGGGATTTCGTTCCATGGCAGAGTCGCCGGAAACACGTCAGCACCGCGGTCGATCCGGTTTCCGGGACATGCCGATCGCCTGGAAACTGCGCGGCCTCGCGGCCGTGGTGTGCGTGCTGCTGATCGCCATCGGGCTGGTGGGGATCGTTCAACTCGCCCAGACCCAGGACAGGTTGGCGAACCTCTACAACAACAACCTGCACGACGTGCGCACCCTCGGCGAGGTGGCCGCCGACTATGTCGACGTCCGGCTGCAGCTACGCACCGTCGCCATGGCGAGTGCCGGAGCGGAGACGGACACCGCCGTCGCGAGCCTGGACACGTCGATCGCGGCACTCGACCAAGTATGGGCGACCTACTCCAGCGCCTCTACGGCCGACACCGATGAGATAGCGTTCCTGACCAGTTGGACCGCGTACAAGAAGCTGGTCAACGACAAGCTGAAGCCGCTCGCCGTGGCGAGCCGTCTGACCGAATACAACCGGGTGGCCGCGACCGAGGTGACGCCGGTGGCCGACGCCATCGGTACTGCGGTCGAGGACCTCATCACCCGCAACAACGCAGCGGCGAAGAACTCGTTGGACGACTCCGCAAGCGCCTACTCCGCCGCGCGGTTGATAATGATCATCCTGATCGTGGTGGCGCTCATCCTCACCTTCACCGTGGTCCAGCTCATCACCCGCGCCGTCGCGCGGCCACTGAACGAGACAGTCACCGTGCTGACCGCGCTCGCACAGGGCCGGCTGGACCAGCGGGTCGCCGTGGCCGGCCGCGACGAAGTCGGCCGGATGGGCACGGCCCTCAACAGCGCGCTCGGGCGCCTCGGCGACACGGTCAGCACCGTCGTCGAATCGGCGGCACAGCTCAACAGCGCGTCCCTGCAGATCAGTGGCGCCTCACAGAGCCTGTCGCAAGCTGCCACCGAACAGGCCGCCAGCGTGGAGGAGACGACCGCCAGCATCGAACAGATGACCGCGGGCATCAGCCAGAACAGCGAGAACGCGACCACCACGGAGGGCATCGCGACCACCACGGCGGCCGAGGCCCAGGAAGGCGGCGACGCGGTGCAGCGGACCGTGGCCGCCATGAAGGAGATCACCAGCAAGATCGGCATCATCGACGACATCGCGTTCCAGACCAACATGCTCGCGTTGAACGCCACGATCGAGGCGGCCCGCGCCGGTGAGCACGGCAAGGGATTCGCCGTGGTCGCCAGCGAGGTCGGCAAGCTCGCCGAGCGCAGCCAGGTCGCCGCCCAGGAGATCAGCGAGCTGGCGGCCGGCAGTGTGCAGACCGCGGAACGCGCCGGTGACCTGCTCTCCACCATCATCCCGAGCATCATCCGCACCTCGGACCTCGTACAGGAGATCGCCGCGGCGAGCGGGGAACAGTCCACCGGGGTACGGCAGATCAACATCGCGATGACCCAGATCGGCAAAGTCACCGAACAAACCGCGTCGTCCAGCGAGGAACTCGCCGCCACCGCCGAACAGATGTCAGCGCAGACCGCTCAGCTCACCGCACTGATGGACTTCTTCCACACCGGAGCGCCCAGCCGGTCGTCGGCTCCGCGCATGGCGGAACACGCGGGCTCGCGTAACGCCTCAGGCTGGTCCAACAACGCCTATCGACCCGGCCGGAACAGCGGGTACAACGAGAACGCGGCGCCCGCGTTGAGCTCCACCGGCGCGCCACCGGCCGACCTGGAAGCAAAGTTCGACCGCTTCTGAGCACTCAGCGGCGTGTTGGCGGCTCACCTCGGGCCGGTCCTCCTGGTCTTGTCGCAGTCGGCGAGTCGAGCAAGATCACCAAGCGTTCATCACGATTCCATGTCGGCGGCGCGTGAAAACTGACCCCCAGGCGGCGGTTGAACCTGGACCCCCCTTCCATGATCGGGAGGGTGTTGA
>NZ_JAHWFK010000087.1 GCF_019710575.1 Paractinoplanes polyasparticus
ACCCCCACCGGCCGTGACGATCACCCGCAGGCGTCACAGTGGATCAGACACAGACCCCCAATACAAAAGATGTCTAGACTTCGGAGGATGGCCGAGCAGCTGGAGTCGCCCACGACGATCCGCGACCGGGCCGTCGCGGTCGCCGACTATCTGCTCGCCGTGCGCTCTCAGATGGAACGGCCCGCCCGGACGCTGCCCGCCGACGCCCTCCGCCTGGACGCTCTGCCGGATCATCCGGCCTGCACCACGAGCCCCGGCAACGAGGCGACGTCCTGGTTGCGGGTGGGGATGCCGACGCTGCCGGGGCCGGTCAGCGTGCCGGCCGAGCTGCGCCGCCGGCTGCGCGGGGAGGTCTCGGCGGCGGCCGAGCCGGCCGCGGCCACCGAGGACGACGAGTTCGCGGTCTGGCGGGACGAGGTCTGGCGGCCCTGGGCGTACGCCACCGGCGAAGCCGAGAAGACCCGGGAGCTGCACCGCCGGCTGTTCGACCTGATGCACCAGCTCGACATGACCGCCGCCACCACCGAGCTGGTCTGGGGCCACGGCCTGCTGCAGACCACGGTCAACGGCGAGCGCGTGCACTACCCGCTGGTCGCGACCCCGGTGCTGATCGAGTACGAGCCCGACCGATCCCTGATCACCGTGTCGCCGGCCGGTCCGTCGCGCCTGCAGACCGATGCCCTCGCTGGGCTCGACGACCGCTATCTGAGCCAGCTCGTCGCGCTGGCCGGGCCGGCCGGCACCCTCGAGGTCGACCTGTGGAACGACCTGGAGCGCCGGGAGCTGTTCGAGCGGGCGCTGGGCCGGCTCGGCCTCGACCGTCTGATCACCGACGAGGAGACGAGCAGTCCACACGTACGGGATTCCGGCGTCCTCTTCGTGCGGCCGAAACAACGCCTGCTGCGCGGCTTCCTCGAGAACCTGCGCGATCGCCTGCTCACCGGTGACACCACCGCGGTCGGGTCGCTGGCCGCGATCGTCGCGCACGAGCCCAGCCGGCTGCGGATGCCCGGCGACGACGAGGATCGCTGGCAGCGCGTCGGCGAGCGCCTGCTCATGCCGCTGCCCACCAACGAGGCGCAGGAATCGATCGCCCGCCGCCTGGCTCTGCACCGCAACGTCGCCGTGCAGGGCCCGCCCGGCACCGGCAAGACCCACACGATCCGCAACCTGATCTGCCATCTCATGGCGAACGGCAAGCGGGTGCTGGTCGTCGCGCAGAAGGAGGATCCGTTGCGGGTGCTCCGCGACGGCCTGCCCGAAGAGATCCGCTCGCTGTGCCTGGCCGTGCTCGGCCGCACCACCGACCAGCTTGTCCAGTTGCAGCTGGCCGCCCGGGAACTCTCCGACCGGGCCGCCACTCTCGACAAGGCGGCGGAGGCCCGGCGGGTCGAGCGGCTCACCGGGTTGCTCGAGGACGCCGAGCGCGAGCTGGCCACGGCACTCGGCGGTCTGCGGGCGATCGCCGAGAACGAGGCGGTCACGTACGTGATCGACGGCGCTCCGATGACGCCGGTCGAGGTGGGTGCGTGGCTGCGCGAGCGCGCCGCCCGCAACGCCGGCATTCCCGACCCGGTCGACGGGCCGCCGCCGCTCGACGGCGCCGAGTTCGGCACCCTGCTCGAGCTGGCTCATGGCCTGAGCCGGGCCGATCGGCAGGCCGCTCTGCAGCCGCTGCCGAACACGGACGATCTACCCTCCGCAGCCGGCGAGCAGCAGCAGCGGGCGGACAGCGACGCGATGGCGACCCAGGTGGCCGAGCTCGCCGCGCGGGGTCTCGCGATCGAGAACGTCCGCCTGGTGAACGTCGCCGCTGTCCGCGACGACCTGCACGACGCGCTGGCCTGGTTGCGCCGCCGCGAGGGCGCGTGGACCGACCGCCTGGGCCGGCTGCTGACCGACCCGCACTGGCGCGCGGTCTGGACCGATCACGTCGCCGCCACCGAGGCGCTGCTGGCCGAGCTGGCCGCACTGACCAGGGTTCTCGCCGGTCACCAGGTGAGCGTCCCCGAGTCGTACGCCTCGGAACCCAAGCGCCTCCTGGCTCAGCTGGCCGAGATCCGCCAGCGGTTCGCGGGCGGCCGCGGTCTGAGCCGGCTCCTCCAGGCGGCGCTGTTCCGGCTGGCCGACGACGTGCGGGTGGACGGCGAGCCGTTGCGCAGCGCCGAGGACGTCGACGTCGCGGCGGCCTGGGTACGCCGCGGTCAGGCCCGCCAGCGGCTCGGCGGACACTGGTCGGAATGGCGGCAGCGGCTCGGCATCGCCCCGCCCGCGGGTGGCTGGGGCGACCCCGAGATCTGGGCCGGCGCGCTGCTCGCCGAGGCGGGGCAGTCGCTCGACTGGGACGTCCGGCACTGGCCCGCCCTGGCCGAGCGGCTCTCTCACCTCGTACCCCAGCACGACCTCGACCTCGACCCCACGCGCCTGGCGCAGGTGGCCGAACTGCTCGACGCCGCACCCGTCGTCTACCGACTGGACAACGTTCAGGCACAGCGAAAATCGACCGCCGAGCGGCTCGAGCCCTGGCCCGACCTCGCGAAGGCGTGGGCGACGCTGACGGGCTGGGACTCCGAGGTCGCCGAGGTCAGACGTCTGGCGGGCCTGCGTCCCGGGGCCGAGCGCTTCACCGCGTTGAAGGGCCGGCTCGCGGAGGCGGCGCCGGAATGGGCCACCCAGATCGACGAGGGCCGCGTCCCGCCGGTCAGCGGGCAGGCCTGCCTGGCGGCTTGGCAGTGGCGGCGCGCGCAGACCTGGTTCGACGACGTGATCGGCCGCGTCGACCCCGCGGTGCTGGCCAAACGGGTCGAGGCGGCCCGCGAGAAGATCCGCCGGCTCACCGCCGATCTCGTGGTGGCGTCGGCCTGGCTCGAGGTGTCGCGCAGCCTCGACGACCGGCGGCGAGCCGCGCTGGCCGACTGGACCACCGCGCTCCGCAAGATCGGCAAAGGCACCGGGCGTACGGCGGCCGCCTGGCAGGCCCACGCGCAGCGTGCCATGGAATCGGCCGTCGAGGCGGTACCGGTCTGGGTCATGTCGGTCGACCGGGCCATCGAGCAGTTCGCCGGGGGCGCCCGCTTCGACGTGGTGATCGTCGACGAGGCGTCGCAGGCCGACCTGTTCGCGCTGCCCGTGCTGTCGCTGGCCGAGCGGGCCGTCGTGGTCGGCGACGACCAGCAGATCGGCCCCCAGCTGGGCTTCGTCGGTCCGGTCACCGGGTTGATCCACAGCCACCTGGACGACGTGCCGTCGGCCGAGCACTTCGACCCCGAGTCGTCGCTCTACGACCACGCGGTGCGCCGGTCGCCCGAGCGGATCCTGCTCACCGAGCACTTCCGGTGCGTGCCGCAGATCATCGAGTTCTCGTCCCGGCACTACTACGACGGCAAGATCATGCCGCTGCGCGCGGACCGGCCGGCATTCACCCCGATTCGTACGGTGTTCCTGCCGGCCGGGGTGCGGCAGCAGCTCAGCGGCTTCGGGGACGTCAACGTGGCCGAGGCCGAGGCGCTGGTCGAGCAGGTCGTCTCGATCGTGCGCGACCCGCGCTACGACGGCCGGACGCTGGGCGTGATCTCGATGTTGAGCACGAGCGGCCAGGCCGGCTACCTGCTGCACCGGCTGCGGGAGGAGATCGGCGAGGACGAGATCCAGGCTCGCCGGCTGCGGGTCGGCGACGCGTACACCTTCCAGGGGGACGAGCGCGACATCGTGCTGGTGTCCATGGTGGTCTCGGACAACGACCCGCGGGTGGCCGCGTTCACCCGGCGCGAGTACCACCGCCGGATCAACGTCGCCGCCTCGCGGGCCCGTGACCAGCTGTGGATCTTCCATTCGGTGCGGCCGGGCTCGCTGCCGGCCGACGACGCGCGGGGCCTTCTTCTCACGTACGCGCTGAATCTCGCCCCCGCCGAGGAGGTGGCCGACCTCGCCGGCCGCTGCGAGAGCGATTTCGAGCGGGACGTGCTCAAGCGGCTGCTGGCCCGCGGGTTCCGCCCGATCCCGCAGTTCCGCATCGGCGCCTACCGGATCGACTTCGTGCTCAACGCGCCGGACGGCCGCCGGCTCGCCATCGAGTGCGACGGCGACGCGTATCACGGCCCGGAGCAGTGGGAGAGCGACATGCGCCGCCAGGCGGTGCTGGAACGGGTCGGCAACTGCGTCTTCGTCCGCATCCGGGGCAGCATCTACGCCCGCGAGCCGGAGGCCGCGATGAGCCCGGTCTGGCAGCGCATAGCCGAGCTCGGGATAACCCCGCCGCCCCGCCGCACGGTGCTCGAGGTGGGCCAGTGGCAGGGTTCGGGCTCGCCCGACGCCCGGCGCCTGGCCGAGGGCGCGGCCGTGCTGGCCTCGTTGATCCCGGCCGACCAGCGGGTGCGGGTGCCGGTGACCGACTCGCTGGCCGCCAACCTCGCCGCGGTTCGCGCCGCCGTGACCGACCCGCCGATGGTGACCGTCGGCGGTGACTGCGGCGTCGAGCTGGCCCCGATCGAGGCGGCGCTCGAGCGGCACGGCGACGGGCTGGTCGTGGTCTGGTTCGACGCGCACGGCGACCTCAACACCCCCGAGTCGTCCCCGTCGGGCGCCTTCCACGGCATGGTGCTGCGCACCCTGCTCGGTGAGGGCCCGCCGGAGCTGGCGCCCCGCCGGACGCTGCGTCCGGCCCAGGTGGTGCTGGCCGGCGTGCGTGCCCTGGACGCCGCCGAGAAGGAGTACATCTCGGACCACGACATCGAGATCGCCGACCTCGAGTCGCTGCCGTCGGTGGTGGCGGCGGCCGGGGCGCGGGCCGTCTACATCCACATCGACCTCGACGTGCTCGACCCGGCGTTCTTCAGCTCGCTGGGCTTCCCCGAGCCCGACGGCGTGCGCCCCGAGCGTCTGGCCGACGCCGTCCGGGCCCTCACCGACCGGTTCCCGCTGGCCGGCCTGGGCATCTGCGAGTACCAGCCGGCCGGCCCGGGCGACCGCGAAGTCCTCGCCGACCTGGTCCGCGCGCTGTTCTAGACCGTCCGCAGGTGCGCGGCGATGGCGTCGGCCGACCGCCGGGGTGAGGTGGTGAGCACGTTGTGCGCGGCCTGCGGCACGGTCATCGTGGTGCCTTTGGTCAGCGCGGTCACCTCCGCCCGCCAGCGCGCCGGGGCGACCGGATCCAGCGCGCCGGCCAGCACGAGCGGCCGCACGGTCAGCTGCATCAGGTCGTCCTCGACAGCGTTGCGCACGGAGTGACCGACGGTCGCGAACACCCGCCAGGGCTTCGCGTCGAGGATGTCGCGGGTCAGGATCGGTGCCTGCCAGGGCGCCTCGACCTGCGTGTCCAGCAGCCAGCGGCCGATCAGCGCGCGGCGGGTGCGGGCGCTCGGATCCGCCGTCGGACTGGCCAGCACCAGGGCGGCCACTGTTCCGGGCTGCCTTACGGCGAGCCGGGCTGCCACCTCGGCGCCGAACGAATGCCCGACCAGCGCCACCCGGTCGAGCCCGCGGGCCACCAGCCAGGCCGCCACGACGTCGGCGTGTTCGCCCACGTCGTACGCCCGGGCCGGTTTGTCGCTGCGCCCGAAGCCCGCCAGGTCGGGCACCACGACGGGATGCCGGTCGGCCAGGGCGCGCGCCGCCGGCAGCAGGTAGCGGTGCGACACGGCCAGCCCGTGCAGCATCACCACCGGCAGCCCCGGCGCGCTCTCGTCCGCGCGATCGTGGACGTCGAGGCCCCGCGCCCGCGTCCACCGGCTCGGAAAAGCGCTCAGGACTTCGGCGATGGCTCGGCCTCGGGGTGCATCGGATGGTGTCACGTCCTACCCGACTACCCGATCACCGGTCAGACATGCCGGTTTCGCCGTCTCTCCGTGAACTGCCGGACGGCTACGCCGTCCGTTCGATCCGGGCCTTCACCCGGCAGTAGTTCGAGAGCAGCGTGACCAGGGCCGGGCCGTCGATCAGCTCGAGCGGGCGGCCGGCCACGGCGTCGTACGCCTCGGGGTCGATGCCGCCCAGCGAGACCAGAATGCCCTTGGTCGCGCCGGCTGCCGTGACCGCGCCGGCCAGCGCGTGCACCGCGGCCGAGCCCGTCGCCGGGCCACGCACCGCGAAGATCACCACCTGGCCCCCGAAGACCGGGCGCGGGTCGGTGGCCAGCCAGCGGGTGCCCAGGTCGGTGCGGGTGGCCGCGCCCATCTCGAGCCCCATCACGCCGAAGAGGTCGGCCAGCTGCTGTTCCCAGGCCGCCTCGCTCAGGGTCACCAGGTTGGGGCGCTCGTCGATCTCGGCGAGGACGTTGAACTCCTCGGTGAAGTCGCGGTCGGCGTCCTCATCGAAGTCGATCTTGCTGGTGACCGCGGCGAGTTCGTCGGGGGCGGCGGAGAGCGCGCCCTCGAGATGTTTCACGCAGGCCACCGGGTCGACCCGGCGCAGCTTGATGGCGGCGAAGGTCTCGCGGGTGGTCTGCACCGAGACCAGGGTGGGGCGCACGAACCGGCCGGTGCGCCGGTCGATGGTGTCGACGATCCCGTTGAACGACACCTGCCGGACCAGGCCGCCGCGGTCGGCCTCGATGACCTCGTGGATGGTCCGCAGGGTCACCCGGGCGATCACCTCGACATAGCGCCGCCGCACGTCGGACTCGTCGCGCGGGATCGCCGTCACGTCGTCGCGGAAGCGGTCGTAGCGGTACTCCTTGATCTGGGGCACCACCTCGACCGGGGGCAGGTGGTACTCGATCAGCAGGTGGCGCTGCTTGGGCAGGTAGGCCAGGCGGAAGTGCTGCGGGAAGTCGTCGGGGTAGACGGAGTTGCCGAGCACCATCGCGAAGTACTCGACCACCGAGGCCGGGTCGGCGCCGGCCACCGCGGCGGCGAAACGGTCGACCTCGGCGTTGTACGCGGTGATCCTGGCCTCGTACTTGCGCAGGCTCTCCTCGTACGCCCGCTGGCGCACCACCAACTGGCGCTTGCGCCGCTGCTCGGCCTCGACCCACCGGACGCGCGCCTCGTCGAAGGCGCGCTGAGCGCTCGCCGCCTGTTGCTGCCACAGCCGGTCGCCACCCAGGATCTTGCCGACGCCGCGCGGCTGCGGCGGCACGTAGCTGTCCCACCGGGGCTCGGGCGCCGGGCGGCCCAGTGGTCCCGGGTCGAACGGCGGCACCTCCACCGGCTTCTTGAACAGTTGCAGGTCGATGTGGTCGTCGACGTCGAGCGTCGAGAGCAGCAGACCGTCGAGATCGCTGAGCCGGGCCCGGATCTCGGCGTTGGCCGCGGCGGTGTCGGCCGTCTTGGCCTCCACGTACAGCCGCTGGTGCTCGCGTTTACGGTCGACGTCGCCCGCGGCCTGTTGCGCGGCGGCGATCGCGTGATCGGCGTTGCGCCGGATCAGATCGCGCTGCTGCGCGGCCGCGGTGTTGGCCCGCTGGTCGGCGAACGCCTGTGTGGCGTGCACCCGCTGCATGTCCCGAATGATGCCCATGCCTCGTCCTCGCTCGGCGTATGTCCAATCGCCACCATATCCATCCCTAATCGGATCAAGTCACTCGACGCAGCCTTGCGAGTGCGTTGCGTGCATGACCAGGGGTTCGGGCGGGTAGCAATCGCACATGGTTCCGCGACCGGCACTGGTAGTGACTGTCCGTCATGGAAAAGCGCGCCTTTCCGGGGCGGAACTACGCAGCGCAGTGGTCAACCGATCAGGCAATTCCCTACTCTGATCGGGCGAGAAGGTGCTGCTCGGGGTTTTGTTGGGGAGGTCGGCAAAACATTGGGGCGGCCGTCCCCTGTTATCTCGACCCCGTGACCGGTCGTAATAGTTCAGGGGCGTGGGGACACTCTGGGGGGAGGTGGCGGCCGCATGGCGGCACCTGAGGAATGGCAGCGCGTGCCGTTGCCGCGTCAGCCGGCCGAGGACCGAGCCGCCTGGTTCTCCTACTCGGCCACCGGTGACCGCATCGTCTGGTCGGCCGCGCTGCGCGCCATGCTGGGCGACCCGCCCGGCCGGGACGAGATCAGCCGCAAGATTCTCGTCCGCTACGTGCACCGCGACGACCACGCCGAGGCGCTCTCGGCCATCACCCGCGCGTGGACCACCCGGGCCCAGGCGCGCACGACGATCCGGCTGATGCGCGCCGACGGCGGCTGGTTCGACGTGGACTGCCGGATCGACCCGGTGAAGAGCCCCGACGGCACCGTCCGGGGCATCCGCGGCACGGTGACCGATGTCTCGGTCCGGGAACGCGCGCGCCGCGAGACCGACCGGCTGGCCCGGCGCGGCGAGACCGTGCAGGCCTCGCTGGTCGAGCCGGACCCGGCGACCGGCCTGCTCACCCGGGCGCGGTTCGCCGACGAGATCGACCGCGCGCTGCGTCGCGGCGGCGGCGCCGTGCTGGTCATCCGGGTGCAACCCGCGCAGTCCGGCGTGGACGACGACACGGTCCGTCCCGAGCGCAACGCCGACCTGTTGCACCGGGCGGCGCGCGTGGTCGAGGGTGTGATGCAGCAGGGCGCGATGCTGGGCCGGGTCGGGTCCAACGAGATCGGCGTGCTGCTGCCCGGCACCAGCTGGCCGATGGCCCGGCGCGAGGCCGAACTGCTGGTCGAGGCGCTGCGGGCGCAGACGTTCGTGCTGCCCGACACCTGGCTGCGGGCGCAGGCGTGGGGCGGGCTCGTGCGGTTCACGCCCGACGGCGACGCCGGCAGCCACGAGCTGCTGATCGACGCCGAGCACGCCTGGCGGCAGTCGCGCGAGGGCGTCGTGGCGCTGACCCTGATCCCGCACCCGGTGCCGGCCCGCGACCGGCAGGGCTCGTACCGCAGCCGGGTCGCGGACGCCCTCGACACCGACCGCTTCACCCTCTACGCCCAGCCGATCCTCGAGCTGCAGAGCAACGAGGTGACCCGGCACGAGCTGCTGCTGCGGGTGCTCGACGAGGCGGACGGACCGCAGTCGCCGATCCAGGTGCTCGACATCGCCGAGCGCCTCGACGCGGTCTTCGACATCGACCTGTGGGTGGTCGAGCGGGCCATGCAGCTCGCAGCCGACCAGCCCGGCACCTGCCTGCAGATCAACCTCTCGGGCCGCTCGGTCGGCGACCCCCGGCTCACCGACGAGGTCACCCGGCTCATCGAGCGCTACGAGGTGAAGCCCGAGCAGCTCACCTTCGAGATCACCGAGACCGCCCTGATCGGCAACCTGAGCGAGGCGCGCCGGTTCGCCGACCGGGTCCGCGAGCTCGGTTGCGAGCTGGCCCTGGACGACTTCGGCTCCGGCTACGCGTCCTTCCGCTATCTGCGGATCTTCCCGATCGACCTGGTGAAGATCGATGGCGAGTACGTGGTCGATCTGGTCGACAACCCGCAGGACCAGGTGCTGGTGCGGGCGCTGGTGCAGGTGTGCCAGGCGTACGGGATCCACACCGTGGCCGAGTTCGTGCAGGACGAGCCGACCCTGCGGCTGCTGCGCGAGCTGGGCGTCGACTACGTGCAGGGCTATCTGATCGGGCGCCCGGCGCCGGTCGTCGAAGGCCGGTTGCGTACGCCCTGAGCGGGGTATAAGGCCGGGCATGGAGCACTACACGATCGCCACCGTTGCCGAGCAGAGCCCCGACTTCCGCCGCGTGCTCTGGACGGGGAAGCACACCCAGCTCGTGATCATGACGATTCCGCCGGACGGCGAGATCGGCGAGGAGGTCCACGAGGTGGATCAGATCCTCACCTTCGTCAGCGGCACGGGCAAGGCCATCGTGTCGGGACAGGAGCGCAACGTCGCTCAGGGCGATCTGGTCGTCGTCCCGGCCGGCCGCAAGCACAACTTCCTCAACACCGGGCCGAACCCGCTGGTCCTCTACACCGTCTACGGCCCGCCGGAGCACGCCGACGGCGCGGTGCACAAGACGAAGGAAGAAGCCGACCGGCTCGAGGAAGCGGGCAAGGACGAACCGCCCGCCTGAGCATGAGCCAAGAGGTAGCACGACGCCGGCGCCGGACGTGGCCCCCCAGCCGAACCGGCGCCGGCGTCGTGCCGTTCTGGTGTGCCCCGGTGGAAGTTCCAGCGCAGCGTACTAGGGACAACGTCGGTCGTCGATCGCTTCGGCACCCGTCCGGGGCAACCTTGACCCGGATCGTGACCTGGGGCGGCCGCGCTACTAACCTTCCTCCATGGAAGAGCAGCCCCGCTGGTTGACCGACGAGCAGCAGCAGACCTGGCGGCGCTTCATCGAGGTGCTGATCAGGGTGCCCGCCGCGCTCGAGGCGCAGCTCCAGCGCGACGCGGGTCTGACGCACATGGGCTACATCGTGCTCGTGAGCCTGAGCGAGCAGCCCGACCGGCGGCTGGCGATGAGCAAGCTGGCCAAGGCCGTGAGCGCGTCGCTGTCCCGTCTCTCGCACGTCATCGCCCGCCTCGAGGGTCAGGGCTGGGTCCGCCGCGAGCGTGACCCGCAGGACGGCCGGGTGCAGATCGCCGTGCTGACCGAGGACGGCTTCACCAAGATCAAGGAATCGGCGCCGGGCCACGTCGAGGCAGTGCAGCAGCTGGTCTTCGACCGGCTCTCCCCGGCCCAGGTCCGCCAGCTCAACAAGCTCGCCGAAACTCTGCTCGATCAGCCCCTAGGCTGAGCGGATGAGTCAGCGAGTTCAGGGCGTCATCGCCCGCAGCAAGGGTGCCCCGGTTGAGCTCACCACCATCGTGGTGCCCGATCCCGGGCCCGGTGAGGCCGTGGTCGCGATCCAGGCGTGCGGGGTGTGCCACACCGACCTGCACTATCGCGAGGGCGGCATCAACGACGACTTCCCGTTCCTGCTCGGTCACGAGGCGGCCGGTGTGGTCGAGTCGATCGGCGCCGGGGTCACCGATGTCGCGCCCGGCGATTTCGTGGTGCTGAACTGGCGGGCCGTCTGCGGCGTCTGCCGGGCCTGCAAAAAGGGCAAGCCGTGGTACTGCTTCGCCACGCACAACGCGACCCAGAAGATGACGCTGGAGGACGGCACCGAGCTGTCACCGGCCCTGGGCATCGGCGCGTTCGTCGAGAAGACGCTCGTACACGCGGGACAGTGCACAAAGGTCGACCCGCGGGCCCGGGCGGCCGCGGTGGGCCTGCTCGGCTGCGGCGTGATGGCCGGCATCGGCGCGGCCATCAACACCGGCGGCGTGACCCGGGGCGACTCGGTCGCGGTGATCGGCTGCGGCGGCGTGGGCGACGGCGCGGTGGCCGGTGCGGCGCTGGCCGGGGCGACCACGATCATCGCGATCGACACCGACGACCAGAAGCTCGAATGGGCGCGCGGATTCGGCGCGACCCACACGATCAACGCGCGCGGCGTGGACGTCGTCGAAAAGGTCAAGGAGCTGACCGGGGGCTTCGGGGCCGACGTGGTGGTCGAGGCGGTCGGCCGGCCCGAGACGTACGAGCAGGCCTTCTACGCCCGCGACCTGGCCGGCACGGTCGTGCTGGTCGGCGTGCCCACCCCCGACATGAAAATCGAACTGCCCCTGCTCGAGATCTTCGGGCGCGGCGGCGCGCTCAAGTCCAGCTGGTACGGCGACTGCCTGCCGAGCCGCGACTTCCCGATGCTCACCGAGCTCTACCTGCAGGGCCGCCTCGACCTGGACGCCTTCGTGACCGAGGAGATCCCGCTCGGCGGGGTCGAGGAGGCCTTCAACAAGATGCACAGCGGCGGCGTGCTGCGCTCGGTCGTCGTCTTTCAGGCCGCTCTCGCGTAGGCCGGCACGGAACGGTCGGCCAGCAGGTCGAGGGCCAGGGCGGCGGTCCAGCTGAAGGTGGGCGCGCCCAGGCCCTCGCCGGTCGCCGGGTGGAAGTACTCGAAGTGGCCGTGCTGATGCACCAGCCGAACCATTGCCGCGCGCAGCTCCTCGGCCTCGTCGCGCCGGCCGTGCACGAGCAGGCCGCGCCGCAGCAGCCAGTTCACGTTGATCCAGACTGGGCCGCGCCAGTAGCGCATCGTGTCGAAATCGGCGGCCGTGCGGTCGTAGCTCGGCGCCGGGAACCCGAACCGGGCCGACCTCGTCTCGGTGAGCACGCCCTCGACGTGCTCGGCCGGCAGATCGGGCAGCAGCAGGGGCATCAGCCCACTCACGCAGCGCGCCGGGCTCAGCGTGCCGGTGCGCAGGTCGCGCGCGTGGAAGGTGCGCGTCCGCGGATCCCAGAGGCGGGCCACGATCGCGTCGGTGATGCGGTGGGCCCGCTCGCGGTGGACAGCAGCTTCGGCCGTACGCCCGAGAACCCCGGCAATCTGGGCCAGGGCCAGCTCGGCGGCGCCGAGGATCGCGTTGAACGACGGGCACTCCACCGCGAAGTCGTGCCGGGACAGCAGATCGGTGTCCGAGTAGCTCTCGGCGCGGTAGCTGAGGACCAGGCCGACGTACCGGGAGTAGTCGCGGTCGGTCGGGCGGTGCGCCGCGTCGGCGACGTCGAGATCGCGCCGCCGGTAGGTGGTGAGCAGCGAGAGATCGGCGGGCACGCCGGCCATCGCGGCATCCCAGGCCGGGCTGTTGTCCAGACCCGATTCCCAGGGGTGCACGATGCTCGCCAGGCCGGCGCCGCCCAGGTTGCGACGGGTGGTCAGGTAGTTCTGCTGGGCGACCAGACGCGGATAGAGCCACTCCAGCTCGGCCCGGGCCTCCTGCACGCAGGCCGCGCCGTGGGCCGAGG
This sequence comes from Paractinoplanes polyasparticus, assembly GCF_019710575.1. Classification (GTDB taxonomy): domain Bacteria; phylum Actinomycetota; class Actinomycetes; order Mycobacteriales; family Micromonosporaceae; genus Actinoplanes; species Actinoplanes polyasparticus. The sequence goes on from NZ_JAHWFK010000087.1 coordinate 12,650, forward strand.
CGCGCCGGTAGACCTTCCAGGCCGCCACGGCGTGCAGCGGCGGCTGGACGATGCCGGTGCTTCCGTTGGCCGGCCTGGCCCCGTACGCCGGAACGCCCCAGAAGGCGGGACCGGGGAAGTAGTCGGCTTCGGCGGTGGCGGGGTCGAAGACGATGTGCGGCACCCGGCCGTCGGGCCATTGCGCCTCGAACAGGCTGTGCAGGTCGCGCCAGGCGCGCCCGGGATTGACGTAGGCGAGCCCGATCGCTATGAAGGCGGTGTCCCAGCTCCACTGATGGGGATAGAGGCGGCGGGAGGGGACCATGTGGTCGCCCGACCAGTTGGTCTCGAGGACGCTGGCGGCGGAGTTCCAGAGTTCGGCAGACATCTCGGTCACGGGTGCGTAGGGCCGGGGAGCTTCGGGGTGCATCTAATCAGAGGACCTTTCCGGTGCGGGCGCCGGTAAACCCCGGTATCGGGTTGCCGGACCTGCATGCTTTCGGTTCTGCCCGGTTCGGGACGGACCGCGGGTGCGCCGGCCACCCGATAACGATTGGGTAACCGGCGTACGCCGGCCCGGCCGGAGACCTACGCTGCGCGGGTCTCGATGTTCGGGTCACACGGAGGTCCCCGGTGCATCCACCCCTCGTACGCCGCCTGTTCGCAGTTCTGGCCGCCATCACCCTGATTTTTGTGTCGGCGCCGGCCGTTCAGGCCGCACCGGCCAAGGCGAGGGTCGACCTCTACGTCAAGAACTACACCCTCGCGCCGGGCAGCGGGCTCCTGCTCCACACGCTGCTCTTCGCCGACCGGCGGCTGCCGGTGGGCCGGGGCGACGTCAGCCTCGTGTACCGGTTCGTCGACCAGGGCCCCGGCTTGCACCTGCAGGAGGCCGGCACCCCGAACAACTGCAGCGTCCGGCAGCCCGACCTGCTCGAGCTGACCTGCGGCGCCGATGTCGAGGCGCTCACACCGGCCGGTGTCGAGTCCAACGTCGTCGGCTACGTGGAAGCCGGGGACGACGCGGTCGTGGGGCGGGTCGGCATGCTGACGGCGACGATGACGGTCAAGGGCTACGCCCCGGTCACCCGTACGGCCCGGATCCGGATCGGCGAGCGGGTCGGCCTCACCGCCACCGACAGTGCCCAGGACACGTCGGCCGCGCCCGGCGGTCCGGTCGACGTGCCGCTGACGATCACCAACACGGGCTCGGCGCCGATCCGGGGGACGGGGCTCGGCGCGTACTCGCAGTACTCGTTCGAGAGCCGCACCCGGTTCAGCAACTGTTACTACCTCGGCGGCGAGCTGCGTGGCTGCGTGTTCGACCAGACGCTGGCGCCCGGCGCCACCTATCGGGTCACGCTGCCGCTGCGGATGCGCGCGGACACGTACGCGCCGAGCTTGCAGTACGGCGACTGGCAGTGGATGACCAAGGACGAGTTCGACGATGCCCGGCAGTACGTGGAGAAGGGCGGCTTCGAACCGCTCGGCACGCCCGGCCGGGGCGGTGTGCTGCGTCTGACCCCGCTGGCCACGGCCAAGGCCGACCCGCCGCAGGCGCTCGAGGAGTACGTGTCGGACGGGCTGGTCGTCTCGGTCACCGGCAGGCAATCCACCGACCTGGCCGCGGTGGGCGCCCGGGCGGCCGGCAGGAAGGGCACGGTCGTCCCGGTCAAGGTCGGCATCCGCAACGACGGGCCGTCCACCATCGACCGCACCCGCGTCAACGCGCCGTGGCCGAACGCCCGGGTCTTCATCCCGAAGGGCACGACCGCGGTGCGCGTGCCGGACATCTGCTTCCCGGTGACCGACCGCGGGGTGGTCGACTACGGCAACGGCGGAAAGCCGGGTGAGCTGCGTTACAGCTGCTACCTCGACCTGCTGCTGAAGGTCGGCTTCGTCGACCCGCTCACCTTCGGACTGCGGGTCGATCAGGTCATCCCCGGCGCTGTCGGCTCGGTGAAGGTGGACGCGCCGGCCGAGGAGCTGAACAAGGCCAACAACTCGGCCTACATCGTGATCAACGGAGCCGGGCCCACGCCCGCTGCACCTACGCCCGCCGCACCCCCGGCCGGGGGTCAGGGTGGCGGTGGCGGCCTCCCCATCACCGGGCCCGGTGGCGCGGTCTCTGTCGGGGTGGCGCTGCTCCTCGTCGGACTTGTGCTCTACGCCGGGACGGTCAGCCACAGGCGGCTGCGGCGGCCGGGCAGGTAGGGGGAGTCGAGACGCTTCGCGACGACCCCGCGCAGGCCCTGCGCGACGGCCGCCTCCAGGGCGAACTGCCCGCCACCGGGGAAGTAGGGCGGGGTCTGCCAGTGCTCGCCGTCGATGGCGAGCCCGTCCAGGAGCTCACGGCGCTCGGCGTAGCGCAGCGCCTCGACCGTGCTGTGCCCTTCGAGCCACAGCAGGTCGTAGGCCAGGAAGTACACCGGGGTGCGCTCGGCCGCCCGCTTGGCGGCCGCTGAATCCTTCGGAGCCCGGCGGCGCTCCAACAGCGTGGGATCGGGCAGGGTCACGATCTCGCCGTCGAGCACCGCCTCGACCGGCGCCAGGGCCGGGCCGAGCGGCCGGACCTCCGGGTACCAACTCGTCACGTCCTCGCCGTCGGCGTCGAGCAGGCGTACGCGGCCACCGGAGACGTAAGCGACGACCCGCCGCCCGCCCCACGCCAGCTCGTAGCCCCAGTCGGCGTCCTCCCGATCGGGTGGCAGGCTCTTCGCGGGCATGGCCAGCATGGGAGCGACGAGATCGGGCATCGGTTCCCAGCCCGGCTCGGGCGGGTCCATCCGGCGGACCATCCAGTCGTTGCCGCCGGTCTGGAAGAACACGTAGCGCCCGGTCGTGCGGCCGCCGTGGAAGGTCACGCCGATCTCGTCGTCGCGCCACTTGCCGGTCTCGTAGGTGCCGCTGTCGAAGATCGTCATGCGGCCGCCGCCGTACTCGCCGGCCGGGATCTCACCGGCGAAATCGAGGTATTCCAGCGGGTGGTCCTCGGTGTGTTTGGCGAGGTTGTTGCGGCCCTGATCGCGCGGGAGCCCGCGCGGCACGGCGAACGAGACGAGGACGCCGTCGCGCTCCAGCCGGACGTCCCAGTGGAGGCTGCGGGCGTGGTGCTGCTGGATGACGAACCGGTGGGATGCGCTCGGCGGCGGCGCCTGTTCCGGAACGGGCTCCGGCGTGCGCGCCGCATCCCGCTTGCGCCGGTAGTCCGCGAGACGGTCCGTCATGGCTCCATTGTCTTCCCGGCCGGCGCCCGAAATACACGGGCGTAATTCATCCCAGCTGTGTGCGAGAGTGGGGGCATGGTAGCCAAGGGAACAATTCGGATCTCTCGATGATCCCGGGTTTCACCCGACAGTGGCGCGGGGTAGTGTCTTGGCTCCGGCTCGTGTCCGACGGGTGGGAGGCAAGGCTGCGATGACATTGCGCATCCTGGTGGTGGGCGCCGGAATCGCCGGGCTGTCCGCCGCGCGTGCCCTGCGGCTCGCCGGGTTCCGGCCCGATGTGGTCGAGGAACTGCCGGCCACCATGCTGCCGGGCGCCGGCATCTACCTGCCGGGCAACGCGTTGCGCGCCCTGCGCCAGCTCGGCCTCGACGCCCCGCTGCGCCCGCTGGGCGATCTCATCTTCCGCCAGGTCTTCCTCGACTCGCGGGGCCGCGAGCTCTTCGAGATGGATGTGGCCGGCCTCTGGGCCGGCGTCGGCGAGTCCCGCGCGCTGTCCCGGGCCGACCTGCAGCAGGTTCTGCTCACCAGCGTCGGCGGCGAGGTGCGTTACGACACGGCCGTGCGCGGCCTCGAGATCTTCGACCAGACCGCCAAGGTCGAGTTCGGCGACGGCCGCGTCGCGGAATACGACCTGGTGGTCGGGGCCGACGGGCGCCGCTCCACGATCCGGGCCCAGGCCGGCCTGGGCGGCCCGGCCGTGCCCACCGGCCAGATCGTCTACCGCTCGGTCGTCACCGGCGGGCCGCCGCTCAGCGACTGGACGGCTCTGCTCGGGCGCCGGTCCTCCTTCGTGGCCATGCCGATGGGCGGCCGCAAGCTCTACTTCCACGCCGACGAGACCGCCCCCGACGCGCCCAACCCCGACGACCCGCTGGCCCGCGTGCGCGAGTTGTTCGGCACGTTCGCCGGCCCCGTGCCGGCGATCCTCCAGGCGCTCGAGAAGGTGCAGGTCGCGCGCACCGACGAGGTCGTGCTCGAGCGCTGGTCGACCGGACCGGTGGTGCTGCTGGGTGATGCTGCCCACGCCACCGCGCCCACCCTGGCCCAGGGCGCCGCCATGTCTTTCGAGGATGCCGTCGTCCTCGGCGAGGAGCTGCGGAAGCTCCCGGACGACATTCCGGCCGTGCTCCGGGCGTACGAGGAAAGGCGCCGCCCGCGCTGCGCCGAGGTCCGCGATCGCACCCGTGAGCGCGATCGCACCCGCGACGTTCCGCCCGCGCTGCGCGACCCGATGCTCCGCAGGCGTGGCCTGCGGATCTTCTCCGACCAGTACAGCGCGCTGGTGCAGCCCGCCTAGGCGATGGCACAAACCCCGGTTGACCTCTTTGGTCACCCCGCGCCCGCGGTAGGTCGGTGGGGGACTATTCTGCCTGCGAGGTACGCCTTTCACTTCCGGCGTACTGAGAGGGACGAACGAGACAACGGAGGCTATTCGTGACGACCGTTGCGCCTAAGCCGATCGTGACCCGGCCATACCCGGTCCGGCGGCAGGTCAAGGGTTCGGCACTCGCCCGGATCCTGCGCACGACGGACGCGAAGCAGATCGGGATCATGTACATGATCACGGCCTTCGTGTTCTACATGCTCGGCGGCCTCATGGCGCTGCTGATGCGCACCGAGCTGGCGCGGCCGGGCATGCAGTTGCTCTCGCCCGAGCAGTACAACCAGCTGTTCACGATGCACGGCACGATCATGCTGCTGTTCTTCGCGACGCCGATCGTGTTCGCCTTCGCGAACTTCGTGGTGCCGATCCAGATCGGCGCGCCCGACGTGGCGTTCCCGCGGCTCAACGCGTTCGCGTACTGGCTCTACCTGTTCGGCGGCACGATCACCATCAGCGGGTTCTTCACCCCCGGCGGCGCGGCCGACTTCGGCTGGTTCGCCTACACCCCGCTGAGCGACGGGCTGCACTCGCCCGGCGTCGGCGGCAACATGTGGGTCGTCGGCCTCGCCCTCTCGGGTCTGGGCACGATCCTCGGTGGCGTCAACCTGATCACCACGGTGCTCACCCTGCGCGCCCCCGGCATGACGATGTTCCGCATGCCGATCATGACGTGGAACATCCTCGTCACCAGCCTTCTGGTGATCATGGTCTTCCCGTTCCTGGCGGCCGCGCTGTTCGCCCTCGCCGCCGACCGCGTGCTCGGCGCCCACGTCTTCGACGTGGACACGGGCGGACCGATGCTGTGGCAGCACCTCTTCTGGTTCTTCGGCCACCCCGAGGTCTACATCGTGGCGCTGCCGTTCTTCGGCATCATCACCGAGGTCATCCCGGTCTTCAGCCGCAAGCCGGTCTTCGGCTACAAGGGCCTGGTCGCCGCCACGCTGCTGATCGCCGCCCTGTCGATGTCGGTGTGGGCGCACCACATGTTCGTCACCGGCCAGGTGCTGCTGCCGTTCTTCAGCTTCCTGAG
>NZ_JAHWFK010000088.1 GCF_019710575.1 Paractinoplanes polyasparticus
GGTGCAGCCACAAATGCTTCCTCCCCATGATCAGTCGATCATGTTTGAGAAGCTCCACGAAAGCGGGGGGAACTCAAATGACGTTGTCGGGGGTTTGTAGCGTGTCGGCGTGAGCAACGCCCGCACCTGGTGGCCGATTGCCCTTGTTGTGGTGGCTGCGGTCACGCTGCTGTACGGGGTCGTTCTGCCGGGCGGCTACCTGACCTGGTTGTGGGTGGCCGTGGTCCTGTGGGCGGTAGCCGCTGTGGCTTGGCTGGGGTCGCTGGCCGGCCGGTCCTGGCCGGTCCGGTCGATCGTGCCGGTGGTGTCCGTCGTGACGATGGTGGTGGCGTGCTCGGGGGTGGCCGGCCGGGTGCTGTTTCCCCTGCACCGTTCCGGCTTGGAGCGGCTGGCGACGTCGCCGCTCGGCGGAAGCCACGGCCTGTATCACTTCTCGGCCGTATGGAGCCACGGCGGTTGCGTCACGTACGTGACCGCGGACAGCGGCATGTCGCACTTCTCCGGTCTGGTGCGGTGCACGTCCGGCGTGGAGCCGTCGCCCCGTCTGGGAGACACCGCGGGCGACGCCGTGTTCGAGCCGCTGGGCAACGACTGGTACGCCTTCATCGTCCCGCGTTCCGGCTCGGAGGTCTGGGGTTTCAACCCGTTCGCCGTCGGAGCCACCGCCCAGGCCTAGGGCGAATCTGACGGATCATCACGCGTGGCCATGATCGATCGTTGCGGTTGTCGTGGCTGGTGATTTGACCGATCCGGAGTGGGAACGTCTGCAACCGTGGCTGCCGAGCATGGATCCGCAGCGTGGTGGCCGGTGGCGTGATCACCGGCAGGTGATCAACGGGATTTTGTGGCGCACGGAGAACGGCGCGAAGTGGCATCAGGTCCCGGACCGCTACGGGCCCTGGAAGACGGTCTATCACCGGTTCTCCCAATGGGAACAGGACGGCACCTGAGAAGCGGACCGGCTCGTAGTTCGAGCAAAAGAGAGGGCGGCCGCGAACTTGGCCGCGCTCGTAGACAAAGGTCCGCCACCCATGTCGGCCATCGACGGCCGACATAGCGTACCGGGTCAGCGCGGCACTGTTCGAATCCACTTTTAGTGGTCCTGGCGCGCCCTCGAGTCACCATTCCAAGAATAGATATCGCCTCTCATGATTTGGCATAGAGGGTGCCTCCGCAGGCGTTCCGCAACCCTCGGGCGACCCGGCTACACGCAGGTGTGTAGTGGTTGTGTAGCGCGCGCTGCCAAGCTTTGCTCGTCCGTTGCGCCGTCGTCAGCGATCAGGCGGCCGTCCCTGAATGCCGGTTCATCGGGCGCGGATGATAACGCGCATGGTGGTCAAAGCGTGAACGCTCGCCCGGAAAGGTCTCCGATCCCTCAAGAGAAAGGGAATGCAGTATTCGCGTCCTGCCTGAAGCCTCAATCCCATCGATATCCGAGCCTACTGTAACAACCCTGAGCTGGGAGGCCAGCTCGGGAAAGGCGCGACATCTTGTCGATTATTCGGTGCTTGCTCTGGAACGTAAGTTCAGGTGCTCCTGGATGCGGCAACGATCCACCCCAGTAGATTCTCGCTCTAGACGGTCGAGGTGGTAAAAATGAGTTTTGCTCTCAAGAAAGTGTCGGCAGTCGCAGTTTCGTTTCTTTTCTTCCTGACCTTGATGGTCGTCCAAGCCGCACCCGCTCTGGCCGTTGATTGGCGGACGGAGGGTCCGTTTATTCAACGATCCGAATGCCAGACAATCCGCGGTGAATTTCGTCGGTACTATTCGCGGGTAGGCGTTTGCTACTACGACTCGGGCTTGGGTGGCTTCTGGTTCAACTATGACAGGGACTCGGGAAACTGACCCGAGTCCTCCGGTCTGTGGGTGTGGATGGTGGGGAATTAAGGATGCGGGTGCTGCCTGAGCTGGGATGATTGATCTTGCTGAGGATCAGATAGTTCAGCTCCGGCAGCACCCGCTAGTCGTGATGCCCGGGGACGTTGGTCAAGGAAGTGGGCCACTCAATTTGACGGTCCGGACCGGACCTTGGGAACAGATGAAAGCCTCCGAAGGTGCGTGGCCGCCGGTCTCAGTGCGACCGGTCTCGCATGGGCGATCCCCGGCATCGCCGGCCTTCTTTGCGCCATCCAGGAGCTTCCAACTCGTGTTTCTAGCGGTCAGCGCATTCTCTGGCCGGAAATGTGGTGGCGTGTAGAACCGCCGGCACCCAACGGGCCGGAGACCGGCCCGGTATTCATTCATCCCCGTCCGAATGGTCTCCGGCCGGCCTTGCAGTAGTTGACCGGAGCCTGCATCTCTGGACCGCTCAGGCCCGGGCCGAGTTGATCGGCCCGGGCCTGAGCGACAGTCCGTTCCTACCCTGTCGGCGTGGGTCACCTCCAGCGCTTGCGCCCGCGACTGGCAGCCGGCCGCTATGATGGCTTTCGGCTATCGACGTATGTGAATGCAAATAAAGTAGATCTCAGCAAGTAGGGGCTGTCCGGCCGCTACGCATGTGTCCTTCCGGAGTTGCCGTGACGAACTGGCCGGAATCCGTCGCGGATCCCCACGCCGACACCACCCGCTACCAACCGCCAGCAGCTCAGGGCGTTCGTAGACCCGCCGTTCCCACCTTTCGCGTGCTGGGGCCGTTGGAGATCCGCGACGGCGACGGCGCGCCCGTGTCGCCGACCCGCCGGAAGCAGCGTGTTCTGCTCGCGCTTCTGCTGCTGCGCGCGGGTCACGTCGTGCGCACGGACGAGATCATCGACGCGCTCTGGGGTGGGTCGCCGCCGGTGTCCGCACTGGCCAACCTGCACACGTACGTGTCCGGGCTGCGTCAGCTGCTGGACCGGGCCGCGGCCACCGGCGAGCCCAGGCCGCGGACGATGCCCGGCGGATATCAGCTCGACCTGCGGCCCGGCGAACGTGACGCCGACGTGTTCGAGAGCCTGGCCGGGGAGGGACGGCGGGCCCTCGCCGAGAGCCGGCCCGCGACCGCTGCCGAATGCCTGGACCGGGCTCTGGGCCTGTGGCGCGGCACGGTGCTCCACGACATGGACCGAGCCGATTGGCTTCTGCCGTTCGCCGTACGGCTGGAAGAAGCCCGGCTCACGGCCGTGGAGGATCAGATGACCGCGCGCCTGGCGCTGGGCCACCATGCGGAGCTGACCAGCGAGTTGACTGAGCTGATCACCCGCCACCCGCTGCGGGAGCGGCTGTGGGGCCACCTCCTGGTGGCGCTGCACCGGTCCGGCTCCCAGCAGCGGGCGATCGAGGCGTACGGCCGGCTGCGCCGGCTGTTGAAGGCAGAACTCGGCGTGCGACCCGGCCCGCAGGTTCGCCAGATCTTCGAAGCGATCCTCAGCGGCGATGCGGCATCGGACACAGCCTCGAGCGTCGACATCACGCGGCCGGACGTCGTGCGGCCGGCTCAGCTTCCCGCCGCGCCGGCACCGTTCGTCGGCCGCACCGAGCACCTTCGCAGGCTTGACAAACTGATCGAGCGCGCGGCCGACACCGACCCGGTCCAAATGGTCACCTGCGTGATCTCGGGTCCGGCCGGGGTCGGCAAGAGTACGTTGGCGGCGTACTGGGCCCACCGGGTCGCCGGCCGGTATCCGGACGGTCAGCTGTACGTCAACCTGCGCGGTTTCGATCCCGCGGCCCGGGCCAAGACGCCGACCGAGGCCGTACGAGGATTCCTCGAAGCTCTGAACCTGGCACCCGAGCAGATTCCCGCCACCCTGGACGCCCAGGCCGCGCTGTATCGCAGCCGGCTGGCCGGCCGGCGGATCCTGGTCGTGCTGGACAACGCGCGCGACGCCGAACAAGTGCGGCCGCTGCTTCCCGGCAGCTCGACCGCGGCCGTGGTGGTCACCAGCCGGAACCGGCTGACTCCGCTGCTGGCCGTCGACGGCGCCCACCCGTTGGCCCTCGACCTGTTCACCCGGGACGAGGCCCGGGCCCTGCTGACCCGTCGACTGGGCGCTGAGCGGACCGAGGCCGAACCTCACGCCACCGAGGAGGTCATCACTGCCTGCGCGCGGTTGCCGCTCGCCCTGGGCATCGCCGCCGCCCGAGCCGACCACAGCGGTTCCTCGCTCAGGGGCATCGCTGCTGAGCTGGGCGACGCCACCAGCCGTTTGGACGCGCTGAACGGCGGCGATGCCGTGAGCGAGGTACGGGCGGTCTTCTCGTGGTCCTACAGCGCGCTGACCTCACCCGCCGCGCGCCTGTTCCGGCTCCTGGGTCAGCATGTCGGCCCGGACATCTCCACCGCCGCGGCGGCAAGTCTGGCGGGCCAGCCGATTCCCCAGGTGCGGCTGTCACTGGACGAACTCGTCCGTATCAACCTGGTCGTCCAACACGTGCCCGGCCGGTACAGCAGCCACGATCTGTTGCGCGCGTACGCCGCCGACCTCACGGAGAGCACGAACGGTCGTGCCGCGGCGCGCGCCGATGTGACCCGGCTGATGGATCACTACACCCACACCGCGCATACTGCCGCCAGGCTCCTGCGTCCGCACCAGGACCCGATTCCTCTGCCGCTCGGACCGGCCGCGGCCGGGGCGAACCCCGAACGACCCGCTGATCTCAAAGCAGCGATGGCCTGGCTGACGGCCGAGCATCCTGTGCTGCTCGCCACCATCCGTCGGGCCGACGGCGCCGGCTTCGACCGCCACGCCTGGCAACTGGCCTGGTGTCTGGACACCTTCCTCACCCGCCAGGGTCACTGGCATGACCTCATCGTCACGTGGCGGGCAGCTCGCGACACCGCCGGGCGTCTCGGAGATCTCGTGGCGCAGGCCCACGCTTACCGCAATCTCGCCCATGCCCAAGCCCTGCTCGGTCGATACACCGAAGCTCACGCCGACTACGACCGGGCCCTCGAGCTGTACGCCGAGGGCGGGAGCCTGACCGGGCAAGCCCGCACCCACCTCCAGCTTGGCGTGGTGTGGGAGCGACAAGGACGGCACGACCTCGCCGTCGGGCATGATCAGCAGGCCTTGGCGCTCTACCGGGCCGCCGGGCACCTGCGCGGCGAAGCGGACGCGCTCAACGCCGTGGGCTGGGACTTCGCGCAGCTGGGCGACTACGGTCAGGCCCTCGTGCACTGCGAACAGGCCCTCGACGTGCACCTGCGTACGGGGAACCGGCACGGCGCTGCCCACACCTGGGACAGCGTGGGTTTCGCCTGTCACCGCCTGGGTGAGCAGGAGCGAGCAGTCGAGTGCTTCCGGCAGGCCATCGGCCTGTTCCGTGAGCTTCGCGACCGCTACAACGAAGCGGACTCCACCGCTCACCTCGGGGATGCCTGTCACGCCGCCGGTGACACGGTCGGTGCGAGGACTGCTTGGACTCTCGCCCGGAACATCCTCGAAGACCTCGAACACCCGGATGCTGAGCGCCTACGCGCCAGATTGGAAACCGTCTGACCTGCGATGCCCCGACGCGACACCAGCGCGGCCTGACCGTCAGGGGCCGCTGCGGCGGTCCAGACCGGCGCGGGCGTGACGACACCGGTCTCTTGATGTCCGGGCTGATGATCGAGGTTCTCAAGGAAGCACCTGGGCCTCGGCCGTGCAGGTCGCCGGCCCCACTGTGGACGAGCCGGTCAAACCTCGGTGTGGTGACGGATCAAGGACAGATGGCCATCCATCGAGACATGTCCATGTTTGGCTTCCTCCGATCATCTCACGGGGGAGGAAAATGATCATGTCTTATGCGCACAGGTCTGCGCGGGCTCGATGGCTGGCCGGGTTCACCGCCTTTCTGCTCGTCGCCACCCTGGCCCCACCGGCCGACGAACCGGCCCGCGCGGCCGAGCCCAGCGGCGACGTCCCGAAGGTCACCGCCGGGGCCGCGCCGCAGCGGCGCGGACTGCCCGGCGGTGCCGCCCGTACCACCGCGGTCGCCGAGAAGGATCGGCCGCCGATCGTGCCGCCGCTGGTCGAGGCGGGCGGCACGGCCGAGAAGGTGAGCAAGGCCGAGATCTCCCGGGCGGTGGCCGCCGCGCCGGGTGAGGCGTTCGTCGACGTGCTGCTGCGGCCCGGGTTCGTGATCGGGGACACCTCGCTGGTCGTCTACTTCAACCTCAAGGACCGCGGGTTCGAGTCGTGGCGGCTGGACCTCTACGACGCCGATTCGCAGACGAAACAGGAATCCGTGGTGCTCGGGCTGGACAAGCTCGGCAACGACGGCTGCGGGGAGCTGCGTACCTTCTGCAAGTCGCTCGGCGCGGACGAGGGCTGGCAGCTCGACGCGAACAGGAATTACTTCGTCACCGTCACCGGCATCTACCCCGACGGTGAGGTGTCGTCGGCCAACTCGGAGAACGCGCAGCCGCGTACGACCGTGGACCCGCCGGCCATCCCGGACCGGCAGGCGGCCGGCTGCGGCTGCTCGGTCGCGCTGGGCATGACCAACGCCGGCCAGGCCGTACGGGCGATCGGCGTGAACACCGGCACCGGTGGCTTCACGCGCACCGAGACCGACCTGTCGATGAACTCGTTCGGGGTCCCGTTCGCCTCGGGGCGCGCCTACGCGTCGCTGAACACCGGCGCCTCCGCGTTCGGGCCGGGCTGGGCCTGGGTGTACGACCTGAAGGTCACCCCGGTCGACGGCGGCGTGCTGGTGCGGGCCGAGGACGGCTCCGACACCCTGTTCAAGGCCGACGGCGACGGCTTCGTACGCCCGCCGGGTGTTCGCTCGACGCTGCGGAAGACGGCCGACGGCTGGGCGTTGACGACCCGCGACAACTTCGTGTTCTCGTTCGACGCGCAGGGCCGGCTGGTCTCGGTCCTCAACCCGCGCCAGGTGGGCCTGCGGTTCGCGCACACCGACACCGGCGTCACCGTGACCGACGCGTCCGGGCGCAAGGCGATCGTCAAGATCACCGCTGGGCTGATCGACTCGATCACCCTGCCCGACGGCCGCAAGACGCTCTTCTTCTACACCGACGGCCTGCTCACCAAGGTGCGCGACGCCGCCGGCGAGGAGTGGCAGTACAAGTACAACGCGGCCCGCCTGCTGACCCAGGTGATCGACCCGCGCAAGGTCGTGACGCTCACCAACGAGTACGGCGAGACCGGCCGGATCGTGCGCCAGCTCGACGCGCTGGGCGCCGCCACCACGTTCGAGTGGAACGCCGGCAAGCAGGAGGCCAAGACCACCGACGCCGACAACGTGGTCGTCTGGGACGGCTACAAGGGCAACGTGCTGCTCTACACCCAGCGCGGCAACGGCGACACCAACAGCCACCGGTACGACGGCACGCTCAACCGCAACCTGGTCGTCAACGGCAACCAGAACCAGCACGAGTCGCGCTACGACGCCGCCGGGAACCTGATCGAGCAGTTCGCGCCCGGCCGCAAGTTCAGCCAGAAGACCCAGTACGACGCGCGCAACAACCCGACCACCCACGTCGACGGCGACGGCCAGACGTGGAAGGACGAGTACAACGAGTTCGACGAGCTGGTCAAGAGCACCGATCCCGAGAACCACTCGATCACCTACACGTACGACTCCCGGGGCCTGCCTTCGACCGTGACCGACCAGCGGGGCAAGGTCACCCGCTACGAGAACATCGCGGACGGTCAGGCCAACGCGGGTCTGGCGAGCGCGTCGATCTCGCCCGAGGGACGCCGGGTCGCGTTCGGCTACGACAAGGTCGGCCGGCAGATCAGCGTCACCGACCCGCGCGGCACGGTGGCCGGGGCGAAACCGGAGAGCTACACCACCCGTACGGTCTACGACAACCTGGACCGCACGGTGGCGGTCCACGCGCCGGGCAAGCGCAACCCGGACCGCAGCGAGTACGACTCCGTCGGGCAGCTGAGGAAGTCGACGTCCGCCGGTGGCGTGTCGGTCTCGTACGCGTACTTCGACAACGGTCTGCCCAAGGCCACGTTCGAGGCGCGCCGCACGATGCTCTACACGTACACCGCCGCCGGGCGCCGGCTGACCGCCGCGACCGACATGAAGCACGAGGCCGACCTGGTCACCAGCTGGGCGTACAACGCCAAGGGCCTGGTCGCTTCGGTCACCTCGCCGCGCGGCAACGTGCCCGGGGCGGTCAAGGCCGACTTCACCACCAGCTACGTCTACGACCACAACGACAACCTGATCCAGGTGCGCCGGCCCTACCCGAACGGGCAGGTCGCGGTGAAGGACTACCGGGTCGACGATCTGGACCGCAGCGTCGAGACGGTCGACGAGTTCGGCAAGGCGTCGTCGACGACGCGGGCGAACTCGGGCCTGGTCACCCAGACGCGGGACAGCCTGGGCCGCACGTCGTCGATGACCTACGACAAGTCGGGACGTCAGACCGGGATCACCGACACGGGCGGGGCGCAGACCAAGACCGAGTACGACGAGGCCGGCAACAAGATCAAGGTGACCTCGGCGACCGGCGGCGTCACGACGTACGAATACACCGACGACGGTCAGATGGCCGCGGTCACCGAGCCGCGGGGCAACGTCGAGGGCGCCGACAAGGAACGCTTCACCGCGCACTACGAGTACGACCTGGCCGGCAACCCGGTCCGGACGATCGACGCGCTCGACAACGTCAGCACGACGAAGTTCGACGCGCTGAACCGTGAGGTGTCGACGACCGACGCCAACGGGCACACCACGCGCTACACCTACACCGACGACGACCAGCCGCGTACGGTCACCGCGCCGAACGCCGAGTTCGACTCCGACGATCCGGAGGAGGAGTCGACCCTCTATTCGTACGGGGAGGACGGTTCTCTCTCCTCGGTCACCGACCCGCGGGGCAATCGGACGTCGATCTACTACGACGACGCGGGACGGCTGATCCGCAGCACGGACCCGCTCGAGCGCAGCACCTACACCAAGTACGACGCCGACAGCAACCGGATCCAGACGCTGACGCTCGGCGAGGACGAGGAGTTCGACGATCTCAGCGCCGGCCAGATCGCCGCCCGGACCATTTTCGACGAGTTCGACATCGTCAACCGGCTCGCCAAGCGCACCCAGGGCACCAGCGGCCCGATCTACACCTTCGGCTACGACGCGAAGGACCGGATCACCTCGTACGGGGATCCGGCCGGGGTACGTGAGGTTGCCTACGACGACGAGGACCAGATCAAGTCGGTCACCCGCAAGGAGGCCGGCCGGCCCGACGAGAAGTACGGCTACGACTACGACGCCCGCGGCAACATCACCAACCGGCAGTACCCGGACGGCACGACCGTGTCGTACGGCTACGACGCGGCCAGCCGGATCACCTCGCTGACCGCGGCCGGCTCCACGTGGGACTTCGGTTACGACGTCTCGGGCCGGCGGACCACCACCACGCTGCCGGTGTCGACCGGTCTGGCCGAGAAGCGGGTCTACGACGACGCGGGGCGGCTCACCTCGATCGGCACCGAGCGCACCGGTGACGCGGTGCCGGGCGTGCAGGACCCGGTCGGCCGATACGACCTGACGCTCGACAAGGTCGGCAACCCGAGCCGGGTGGTGACCACCCGCGGCGGGATTGCCGAGTCGGTCGCCTACGCCTACGACGAGGCCGACCAGCTCACCTCGGCCTGCTACGGCGTGGCGTCCTGCACCGACAAGACGGTCAAGCCGGTCGGGCGCATCGACTACCGGTACGACCTGGTCGGCAACCGCACCAAGCAGGTCCGCTCGGGCACGGCCGGCAATGACGTCACCGAGTACGAGTACGACGACGCCGACCAGCTCGTCGAGGAGGAGCTCGACGGCCCGGACCACGAGCGTGAGACCGAGTACCGCTACGACGCCCGTGGCAACCAGATCAAGGCGGGTGGCGACCGGCTCGAGTACAACCTGGACAACACGGTCGCCAGGGCGACGCTGGCGTCCGGGCAGGCCACCACGTTCCGGTACGACGCCGGGGGTCTACGGATCGCTTCGACCACGGCGTTCAAGGCGGAATCCACGACGCAACGCTGGTCGTGGGACGTGGCCGGGACGCTGCCGCAGATCGGCCTGGACACCGTCGAGCAGGGCGGCACGGTCGTCGAGAAACGCGGCTTCGCGTACGGGCCGGACGACGAGCCCCTCGCACTGCTGGACCCGGCGGCCGGGGTGCACCCGTACACCCATGACTGGCTGGGCGGCACGTCGAGCCTGCTGTCACCGTCCGGGGTGCCGCAGGAGAGCTACGACTACGACCCGTACGGCAACCCTCGCGAGGGGCCGACCCTGGCCGGGCAGGAGCGGCCGGAGGCGAGCGTCGAGAACCCGATGCGGTTCGCCGGCGCCTACCAGGACGACACGTCGGGCAAGGGCAACTACTACCTGCGGGCCCGTAACTACGACCCGGGGACCGGCCGTTTCGACAGCCGCGACCCGATGGCGACCGGGGCCGGCGCGAGCTCGGAGTACACGTACGCCGCGAACAACCCGGTGGCGTTCAGCGACCCGACCGGCATGGTCCCCGACGCCGGGCCGACCACGACGGCCACGACGCCGGCCGCCATGACCGGTCCGTCGCCGGAGGATCTGGCCAAGGCCAACCAGCTGCAGTCCAAGAGCACGCTCGACGTGATCCTGGAGGCCGGCGGGCAGATCCTGATGGAGTTCCTGGGGATCAACGACATCCTCAACTGCCTCAAGGGTGACCTGGTCGCCTGCGTCTCGATGGTTGTCGGGGCGCTGCCCTGGGGCAAGATCTTCAAGGCCAAGAAGATCGGCGAGGCCATCTTCCGGGCCGGCAAGGCCGTGGTCACCTTCTTCCAGGAGCTGAAGTGGGCCAAGGCGATCATCAAGGGCGCCGAGGACGCGGCCAAGGCAGCCAAGGAAGCAGCGGCGGCAGCGGCCAAGGCGGCCGCTGAGAAGGCAGCCGCTGCCAAGGCCGCGGCTGAACAGGCGGCCAAGAAGGCGGCCGCCGAGGCTCAGGCCAAGGCGAAAGCCGCCGCGGCCAAGGCCAAGGCCAAGACGAAGAAGGAAGCCGGGGACGGGTCCGCCTGCCCCACGCCGCACAGCTTCGTCGCCGGCACGCCGGTGCTGCTGGCCGACGGTTCCACCAAGCCCATCGAACAGCTCGAACCGGGCGACACCGTAGAGGCGACTGACCCTGAGACCGGTGAGGCCGGCGACCGGCAGGTCACCCACACCATCCGTACTGACGACGACAAGGAGTTCGTCGACGTCACGGTCGGCTCCGACACGGTGACGACCACCGCGCACCACCCGTTCTGGTCGGTGACCCGTGAGAAGTGGGTCGACGCGGGCGACCTGCGCGAGAACGAACTGCTGCGCACCTCGGCCGGCACCTACGTGCAGGTCTCGGCGGTAGATTCCTACGAGCACCAAGAGATCACGTACGACCTCAGCGTCGACGACCTGCACACGTACTTCGTGGTCGTCGGCGACGCACCGCTACTGGTCCACAACACCACGTTCGATGCGACGACCTGCAAGGTCTCGTACGAGACCAACGACGTGGGAATTCACCGGAACCTGTCTCCGCAGGCCAACCGGGCGCCTGGTCACACCAACACCATGGCCGACAACCAGGTTCAGAGTCATCACGTCATCCAGGACGAATGGGCGAGAAGGCAGAGCATTCCCGGCTACTCGCGTGGTGCCGCGCCGACCATTCTGATTCAGTCGTCGTCCGGTCTGCCGCACGCGCAGATCAGCGGGATGCAAAGGGCCTTGCGGAACCGCGTGGGGTACGGTACGTCCATCCAGGACGAGTTCCGGTCGTCGTATCAGCAGATGATATCGGCCGGGGTGCCGCAGAAAGCAGCGAGAAAAGCAATCGCACGGGCCTATAAGTATTTCAACAATCTCGGGGCCATCTAGCGCCTGCCGCCGTCGGCGGTGACGACAGAAAGGAGTCGGAGGTGGAGATGGTCGAGCAGCTGGTCGCCCGGACGGATCCCGCCTACCAGCGGTGGCTGGACGCAGCCACCGACGATGTCGTCACCGCCGCCGGAGTGGTCGTGTACCGGCGGGAATCCCTGCCGGAGCGCAACACCACCTACGGAGTCGGCGAGTGGCTCGCGGGCTACCTCATGATCGGCCAGGAAGGCGACCGGGGGTTCTTCCTCAAGTGCGACGGCGGCGGCCCGGTGTTCTCGGCCGACCTGGGCGGTCTCGGCGAAGCCGACCTCGAGCTCGTCGCTCCCGCGTTCGAGGTGTGGCGGAGTTCCGGGTTCGCCCTGCCGCCCGATCCGGTGCCGGACATGCCGTTGACCGCCGACATCTATGTGGACGGGATGCCGCTCGACGGAGTGGCGCTGCTCATGCGCGCGAGGAAACTGCTGGGCGCGGATTGGCGGGTCGGAGATCTTCGGACCATGCTCGCCGCCCAACCGTTCCTGGCCGCGAGATCAGCTCATCCGTACGCGCTGCGGCGGAAGCTGGAATCCGTCCCCGAGTTGCGGCATCACTTGTTCTATTCGACCGACGCCGGCCTGAGGGCGGTGTGGGCGACCGAGAACCGGGAAATCCGGTGATCTGACACGTGCGTCCCAGGCACGTCACCGCTTGCGCCGGTCTCGCGCGCCGGCAGCTGGTACGTATCCGTGAGTACACAAGGGGAGCCGCCCAGGCGCCAGGTGCCAGGGCGGCTTCAGCTGAAGGCGATCAGCAGTTCGTGGCTCCCGGGCTGACCCGCGTCCACTTGCAGCTGTCGAGAACGGCGCCGCTCGGGGTGTAGAGCTTGGCGGTGTCACCGGGGTTGTTCCAGATGTAGTTGCCCGAACCCCAGTAACGGTCCCAGCTGTTCGGGGCACCTGAGGAACCCCGGCCGGTGTGCACCACGATGGACGACTTGGGTGCGACCACCGTTGACACCGCGAACTTGTAGGTCTTGCCCGCCGCGTCCTTCACGCTGAAGTTGCGTAGCTGCTGCGGCTTGGTCGTCGAGTTGGTCAGCTTGAACCATTCCGCGTTCAGGCTGCCCGCGCTGCGGGTATCGCTACCCGGCGAGTCGTACTGGATCCGGGAGAAGTAGAACACCGGCAGAGCGGCCTGAGCGGGGCTGACGACACCGAAGACAGCGGCCGGTACGGTGGCCATGACCAGAGCGAGAAGTCGCTTCACGGAGAACCTTTCGACGGTGAGTGTGCTCGTACAGGTGTAATGGATCTGAGTTGAAGTCGGGCACCCGCCGTCTGGTGGTTGTTGTCGGCCGATTGGGTGCCGCTGCAGTCCAGCCGCCCGAGCCTCCGGTGTCTGTGTTTGATGGAGGGTGTGGGCCGGCCCCGTCCAGCTTCGCCTTGGCGATCAACTGCCACACACAATCGTGGCGCTCACGGCCGTCGCAGTCCAGTCACACGAACGTGTCGACAGTCTTTGCCATCCTCGAGCACAATCCAGACGCGCCACGCGCCGGACAAGTAGCCGACATATCCTTCCGTTGGCGTGTCCGGCCGAGAAGCCGAACTGCTCCACTACGAACCCGAAACGCTGAAGCCGCCTCCTCCGCGAACCCTTCGATACGAGCTTCAGTCCTGTCTATTCCGCAACGGCCATCCAATACGCAAGGCCGCGGGTCGTACTGCTGTGAGCCGGTAGCTGTTGTGCATACCGTCTCAACGGGACTACCGCGCTTTCGCACGGGGTCGCGCTCGGTTCGGTACGGAAGCGGTCAGACAGCCGCACGGGTGAAGGTCAGGTGTGTGACGCCGCTGGGCGAGGTGGTGGTCTCCACCCGGTACTTCTGCTCGATGCCCTCCAGCCCGTCCCAGAGGAGGACACCCCGGCCGAGCAGGATCGGGACCACCACGATGTGCGCGTGGTCGACGAAGTGGCATGTCGTGCCGCCCTCCATCTCGATCGAAGGGCGCGTGTGGTGGGTAAGGACGAAAACCGGTGAGTGGAACGGTGGGTTGGGACACCACGCGCCCTTCCACTCCGGGTCTTGGTGCCACCCGGGGTGGCCGAACTTTCCGGCGCCCATAATCTGGGCGCCGATCGCCGTGTCGCCGTGTCGTCGTGCTGCCGCGTGAAGGCGTCGTCGACGCCGCCACCACCGCCGGGCTCATTCGTGCAGCCGTTCGCCGGCGTGGCCGAAGTGTGCGTCGGCGCTCTGGCCTTCGCCGGGTGCCGAATCCGTCCCACGAGATCGCGAAGTTCTGAACGCGGACGAGTGACACGGTGCTCCTTCGATCCTGGGTGGGCCGGTTCTGTCAGGTGGTGTGGGTGCGCAGGGTGGCCCGCGGGTGTGTGGCGCTCCCGTCAACGGCCGGCGGTTGCCGTGCGGCTGCTCGGGAACGCGCGCCGTCCCAGGTGAAGACGGCCAGCGCCAGCCACACGAGAGGGCGAACGCGGCCAACCGGCTCTGCGGCATCGGTTCGTGGAACATGAGCACGCCGAAGCCGAGGTGCAGGATCGGCGTGATGTACTGCAGGACGCCCAACGTGGTCAGTGACAGTCGGTTGGCCGCCGCGGCGAAGCCCATCAGCGGCAGCGTCGCCGTACTCGACGGCCAGCACCAGCACGGCGATCGGGCCTGTGCCCACAGCCGTCCACTGGGTACGCCGTAGCCGTTCGCGGAGCACGGTCACGCCGAGCAGCACGCTGACCAACGGGGTGATGAAGTAGCCGAGGGAGACCTGCACGACCTGTCCGGTCGCGGCGCCGAGGATGAAGGCGAACCAGTTCGTCCCGATCAGCAGCGCGGTGGGCCGGCCGCGGCCAGCTGCCGAGGCTCGCGGGCCAGGTCGCGCAGGATCCCCAGCAAGACCGCCATGAACACGGCCGGCCAGACGATCCCGTGTGCCAGATCTCGCCCGCCGAGGCCGATACGAGCAGCTTGTAGTAGAAAGGGAAGAAGCTCTGACGTAGGTTCCTAGGACGCTTGACGAGCTGAGTTGGCGCTCGCCCTCGGGCGGTGACCCAGAAGTGTCGATCGGCGGATCGTCCAATCAGAACCGGGCTCCGATGTCAGCTCCGTCGGACGGGCGCAGGAAGTCCGAGGCTGGTATCGAGCCGTCGGCTTTGTGGTTCCAGAGGGACGCGCGGGCGGCCGGCCGGATCGAGCTCGCGGCGGCAGCCGGCACAGTCATAGGAGGAGCGCCGGATGCTCCTCCTATGACTCGGGCGGGCTTTAGCGGTACGTGATGTCGCTCTGGCTGACCTTGCAGTTGCTGTCGTTCCAGCCGGCGCCGAGGTACTTGGGCTCGCTGCCCTTGGCGACGCCCTGATACTTGCCGCAGACGGTGGCGCTCGCACTGTTGCTGAGGGTGACGCGGGTGATCGTGGCCGTGTCGCCCCAGTTGGAGTTGATGCCGGCGACCATGTCGATGTCGTTCAGCAGCACGTTGTCGATGCGCACGTGGCGTGTGTACGAGTTGGTGCAGTTGCCGCAGCCGCGGTACAGCTTGCCGGAGCCGCTCAGGTAGAAGCCGGAGATGTTGACCGTGCCGTTGCCGTTGTGCTGGAACGTCTTGTCGCTGCCGTTCCGGGCGCCGCCGCCGATGACGTAGCTCGTGCCGTTGCCGGTGCCCTTGAAGGTGGCAGCGTCCTCGCCGATGTCGTTCCACCACACGTTGCGGATGGTGCAGGTGCCCTCGCAGTGCACGCCGTCGCCGGCCGGGGAGCCGAGGATGACGTTCTGCAGGGTGCCGCCGTTGGCGATACTGAACATCGGGTCCTGGGACTCGTTCTGCGAGCCGTCACCTATGCAGCAGTACGTCTTCATGCCACCGTCGAAGGTGCCCGAGACGTTGACCGTGCCGGAGATGCTCGCCGAACCGGCCGAGGACGGCCAGGCGCCGGTCGGTGTGCCGCCGCCCGGGTTGCTGGTCGGGGTGGGGGTCGGGTTGGGCGGGTTCGTGGTGGGGCCGGTGGTCGGCGTTGTGCCACCGCCACCGGCGTACGTCTCGAACTCGGCGATGCGCGGGGCGCCGGACGCGCTCGTGATGTCGAAGGTGAGCTTCTTCAGCGACGTCGAGGCGAACGAGATTGTGCTCGGGCTGCCGCTGCCACTGGTCAGCACGGCGCCGGTGTCGGCGTTGAGCACCCGCCAGGCGCTGATCGAGCCACCGCCCGAGGCCTGCCTGATGGTGGCCGAGGAGACCGTCGTGGCGCTGCTCCACTTGACCGAGACGTATCCGGTCGCGCCGGCTGGTGACCAGTAGGTGCCGGTGTTCCCGTCCTTGACGTTGCCATAGCTGGTGCCGCTGGCCTTGCTGGAGCCGTCGGCGCCGGCGCCCAGGCTCAGGTTGTCGGCCGCGAGGGCCTGGGTGGCCGGCAACGTCATCACGATTGCGGCGGCGGTGATCGCGGTGGCGGCTCCCGCCGACCATCGTAGGGCGACTGATCGTTTCACTGTGTCTCGCTTCCATCGTCGGGGGTGTCGCGCCGCCCTCCCCACGACAGGAAAGCGCTTACCTCGGGACGATAGGCACCCGTCGATATCAAAACAAGGAGTTGCAGGATTTGCATTCCGATACGGCCGACGTAGTCTCCTCGAATACGGACGCTTGTCCGGATCCGTTGGGCACCTGTCGATTCAGTGGTTTATGGGGGCGTCGTCATGGCTCCACGCTCCGATGCGGTCGAGAACCGAGCGCGCATCCTGGAGGCGGCTCGTGACATCGTGAGCAGCGCGGAAGCGATCGGTGACGTACGGCTCAACGAGATCGCGAAGGCGGCAGGGGTCGGCCAAGGCACTCTCTACCGGCACTTTCCCACCCGCGAGTCTCTGCTCCTGGAGGTCTACCGCCGCGATGTCGACGACATGTGTGACGAGGCTGAGACCCTGACTCGCGCTCTGCCGCCGGCGGAGGCGCTGTCCCGGTGGCTGCAGCGGGTGGAGCAGTACGCCTGGGTGAAGCAGGGTGTCTTCGCCGCCGTCGAGGCGGCGATGCGAACCGACGCGGTC
Source organism: Paractinoplanes polyasparticus (assembly GCF_019710575.1). Taxonomy (GTDB): domain Bacteria; phylum Actinomycetota; class Actinomycetes; order Mycobacteriales; family Micromonosporaceae; genus Actinoplanes; species Actinoplanes polyasparticus. Next base: position 16,823 of record NZ_JAHWFK010000088.1, read on the forward strand.
GAGCACGGCCACCGCCGGATCACACAAGCCGTCGACCTGCTGCTCACCGCGGGCCGGGCTGCCGGCACCGTACGCGAGGACATCGACGCCCGCGACGTCATTCTGCTGATCGGTTATCTGTCGCTGCTTACTCCGGCCGAACGCGGCGAGCGGGCCGACCGGCTGCGATCGGTGATCCTCGACGGCCTGCGCCCGCCGCGTGACATACCGCCATCCGGCGTTCACTGACCTCGCTCCTCAGGCCGCCTCCGGTCGATTCGCGCCGTCAATACAGCCGTTCGGCCCGAATTCGAGCACGGCAACCCGGCGGCTCGAGCGGGTTGCTTCGGGTGACCCACAGAGCAACTTCGACTCGGTTCCGGACGCCCAGCTTGGTGCGGATGTTTGCGAGGTGGCTGGCTGTCGTGCGTGGGCTGAGGTGGAGCTCCTTCGCGATCTGACCGTTCGTCCGGCCGCCGGCGACGCGCCGGGCCACGGCAAGCTCCCGACGGGTCAGGACACCGGTCGGGTCGTCACCGAGCAGCGTGTCGCCGTTGAGGGCCAGTGCGATGAGCTGCGTACGGTCATCGACGAGCCTTGAACGGACGTGGCTTTTGGCGGCCGCGGGCCCGATGGCTTGTTCCGCTGTGTTGGCTGCTGCTTCCAGGTGCCGGTCGCAGAGTGAGTGCACTGGGTGTCCCACCGTGGTTGTTCCGGCTATCAGGGTGAGTGCGAGAGCGAAGTGCTTACCCCGCACAGCGATCAGTGCCGCACGCTCGATGACGCCGAGGACGTAGTCGCGGGCGGGAACCGGCATGGTGAGCACGGCCGTGATGTATTCGGCGGCAGTCGTGTCGTCTCGTTGCAGCACGACGGCCATGGCGGCATTGTGCAACAGAGTCATTCCGTAGTGGTTGGGGAAGCGGTCGGCCAGCGGGCGTGACTGGTCGGCTTGTGACTTGTACAGCCGCATGGCCTCGGTGATCGCCTCCCGGGCTGCCGCCAGGTCTCCGTTTGAGTTGCCCCCGCTTTGATGGAGCGGTGGTTACCTGCCGCCGGTCGGGGCAGGGGTGAGGTTATCTGGCTCGCT
>NZ_JAHWFK010000089.1 GCF_019710575.1 Paractinoplanes polyasparticus
GACGACGTTTACATCACTAATCGTCATGCAGAAGACACTTCAACTGATAGTCGCCCATTTGAGGAACGTCGCACTAGCCGCCCGTACCGCTCCGTAGACTCGATAAGACCGTCGTTCCACGGCGTCTTACTGAAGGCATGTGCCCCAGGCGGGTAGGTATTGGAGCGGAAGCATGTACACCACACCCTCGAGAAGCCGTTACGTGGTTTTAGTGGTTGAGGACGACCCGGACGTACGCGAGATAGCTGCACAGGTGCTGCGACGATGCGACTTCTCTATCTTGACCGCTGCGAACGCTGCAGAGGCCGTCGTGGCTTGCGGTGTACACGAGGGCCCGATCCACGTGTTGCTTACCGAGCTGGCTCTGCCCGGCGTGTCCGGCGACGCACTGGCCCGCGCCGCGGGCAGCGCCCGTCCCGAAATGAAGGTTCTCTACATGTCGCGTTTACGTCGGGAGGCCGCCATCGGTGAGGGACTGCTGCGCCACGACGCTCACTTCATTGCCAAACCGTTCACCGCGGATTTACTCGTCAGCGCTCTCCATAACGCGCTCCTCAGTCAAGAAACGACCGTAAACCATTGACACGCTTGCCATCATTCGAGGCCAGAGTTGCGCCACTCTGGTCTCCACCCCGCGACCGCCCTGGATTGACGAACGACGTGGTTGACGGTCATCTTCCTCGTGCCGTGATTATTTGAGGAGTGTAGGGCTCGGCGAAGTTTCGAGTATTCTTAAAGCAGGGCATCCAGCGCAGACGATTTGGCAGGGGGTCTTGGCGGGGCGGCCGACGAAACGTCGGACATTCCATCGGCCGCCCCGCTTCGCCAACACTCACGTAGCAGCGACCGCAGGTCGTTACCGGCTCGGGTGCGCCACCACGCCGCGTCCCGGCAGACGCAAGCGAGGATCGCAATCAAGCGGGCGCATTCGGTGTCGGCGGGCAGTGCGCGGTGCACGTGCAGGTCGGTGCGCAGGATGTTCACCAGCACCACGGCGTCGGCATGTCTTCTCGCCCAACGCCGAGTAGCGCTCCCAAGAGCGGGCGACGGCCATCGGATAAATCTTGCGACCGGTGGCGCGCAGCGCCGCGACCAGCAAGCCACGCGCCGTCTCGATCGCCACCGGGATCGGGCAGTCACTGCTGTCTCCCGCCTCGGCCAGAAGCGCTAACAGCGTCTGAAGGCCCTCAACGGACTCGGTGATGCGCGCTCTAACGGCAGAGCGAACCCGCCGGACTGATCAAGAGTGACACTGGAAAGAACGGCTCTGGCGCAGAAACGGTGTTCGGGTCATTGTCCTGTGTGGTGAGTGGCGTGCGGGATCATGACGCCCGTGTGACTTGATCAAGACGGTGTTTCCTGGCCTGTCTGCCCTGGTCATCGGTCAGGTCCTGAATCTCGGAGCGATGGTGCGGATTGTGGCGCGGACCCCGATGGCGGCGGCCGCCTGCCCGGAATGTGGGCAGCTCAGCGAGCGGTTGCATGCCTATCATGAGCGTCGCCTGGCTGATCTTCCGATCGCTGGAGGGGCAGTGACGGTTCAGGTTCGGGTTCGCCGTTTGGTCTGCGCAGCGCTGTCGTGCCCGCGGCGGACATTCCGGGAGCAGGTGCCCGCGCTGACCCAGCGCCCGGTGTGCAGGTCGCCGATGGCGAAGGCCGGCACGGGTTTGTCGACACTCTGGGCCTGGCCCATGCAATGGTGTATTCGAGGAGATCATCAATCATGCCGCGCATGCGCCGAGAGGCCCTCCCAATCATGATCAGCCCGTCGTGGGCCTGGCCGGCGTCGAGCGCCCCGGGCCCGTCGTCGAGCGCGTCGGTCAGCGACTCCGTCCAGCCTTCGACCGTGGCCAGCGGGTTGAGCAGGTCGTGCGCGACCACTCCGGCGAAGGCGGCCAGCTCGTCGCGGCGTCGACGTTCGGCGCTGATGTCGTGGAACACCGTGACCGCACAGCGCGTGCCGTTCAGGCCGCCGGGCAGCAGCGCCGAGCTGACACTGAGCAGCCGTCCCTCAGGCACGCCGGTGTTGCGGACTAGGATGTCCATGCCGTGCACGTCCGCGCCGGCGAACGCGCGCCGGTACGGCATCTTCGTCCGGGGCAAGCGGTGTGCCGTCCGGGTGGAACAGGCCGTAGAAGTCGCGTTTTGCCATCTGCCCTGAGTCGCTGACGACGCCGCCGACGAGCCGGCGCACGGCCGGGTTGCGCAGTAGCAGCCGGTCCTGTTCGTCGACGACCGAGACCCCTTCGGTCATGGCATCGGCGATGGCTGTCATCAGGTCCGCTTGCCGGGCCGATGCCTGCTGCTCGCTGCGCAGCTACTGGAACAAGGCGCGACGTTCGTCGCGGCCCACCGCCAGTGCCAGACCGGCCACCGCGATCACTCCGACGAACGCCTGCGCGACCAGCGCTCTGGCCGGGTGCGAGCCGATGTTGGCGAAGGCGCCGGTGCCGTGCAGCGTGAACAGCACCGCGGCCGCGCCGAAGATCAGGTCGTGCACCACCACGAAGCGGGTGTTCAGGCGGGCGCCGGCCACACGGCCATGGCCGAGGACCGAGAACGCCAGCGGCAGGCCGTGGTCGATGCCGAAGACACCGTAGTAGGCCGCTGCGGAGACCACGACGACGGCGATGTACTCGCCGCGGCGCAGTGGCGAAGTGTTCGCCCAGCCGGCCCGCACGGACGCCCACCAGCCCGGCTTCCGTCCGGTCCGCCACGCGTAGGCGCAGGTCAGCCATACCGCGCTGATCAGCAGGATGCTCACCGTGTTGCGGGTCATCCATACCGCCGCCGCGGGCCACGAGTACGTCCCGCTGACCACCCACACCGCGGTGGGACCGATCAGCGCGCCACCGGTGGTGCTCAGCAGTGCCGCCGCCGTCAGACGCCACAACTCGCCCGCGCGCGCGTCAACGGTCTGCTCCCACCGGCCGCCCACAGATGCGGCAGCCACCGGTACACCAGGACGGCGAACAACGACGCCTGCACCACGTTGGCCAGCACGTACCACGCGGCCAGGTGAAGCGATGCGCGGTGGCCACGTTGACGCCCACCGTGACGGCCGGCAACGCCAGCACGTCCAGGCCACGCCAGCGGGAGCGATACTGCACCAGGAACCACACCGCCGACACACCGGCCGCCGGCCAGACCAGGCTCAGGTCGGTCTGATCCATCACGGTCAGCCGCCCGGCATAGGTCGCCACCAGGTACACGACCAGGAAGCCCAACGTGCGTAGCACCGATGAGCGCACCCGACGTACCTCCGTCCCGCCTCACCACCGCCGGCGCGGTGCCGATGGTCGTGTCAGCGAACAGCTGCCGGGCCCGAATCGCGCAACAGACAGATGGCGACAGGGCGTCGGCGGCCGCTGCCACCTCTCGTCTGACCGTTCGGCACCATCAGCGATATCGCGAGCCGCCCGATGGGGAATCATGCGGAACTCGTGCCACCATGCGGACGGCTGGCCCGACTGGCTGCGTGCGCGCCTCGGTGGGCGCGACACCGGGGACGGTCGGGGCTGACGCCTCAGCGTCGGCCCCGACCGTCCCCGGGTAGGGCAGCGTCGCAGAAAGCGGCGCCGGCACGACTGTGTCGTCGCACCGGCGCCACTTTCGGTATGTGCCTACACCTCAACGCCCAGCCAAGATCGTCGGCAGGTGAGCGTGCCGGGCACGGCTGGCCGTTGACGGCCCTGGCGGGGGTGATGACGGCCGGAACCGGTCATCGGCGTGCTGGGGCGGCCAGGTCAGCCGCGATGCGCTCGCACACCGGCGCCGTCGCGTCGTACTCGATGCGGATGGCGGTGATGGCGGCCGGGTTCTGGGGCAGACGACCGGCGCGAGCGTCGGCCTCCACCGCGGCGAGCAGCTGCGCCAGGCGGGTGACACCGATGTTGGTGGCCGAGCCATTGAGCGCGTGCGCCTGATTCCGCACACCGGTGACGTCGCCGGCGGTGATCAGCTGGGCGAGCTGGTCGATGCCGGTCGGGGTGGCTGCGGTGAAGGAGGTCAGCAGTAGGGCGAGCAGGTCTCGTTCCGCTCCGGTGGGCTCACCGTCGCTGATCTCCGCCAGGCGGGCACGGATGGCCGCATCCCGGTCGCCGTCGGACCACTCCGGGGTGACCGCCGGCAGCGGTGCGGTCGCGTCGTCGCCGGCCGGGATGCCGGGGCCGGCGAGCAGCAGCGGCGTCAAGGCGCTGGTCAGATCCGGCAGGCGGACCGGCTTGGGCAGGTAGTCGTTCATGCCAGCGGCGCGGCAGGCGGTACGGTCCTCGATCAGCACGCTGGCGGTCATGGCGATGATGTGTGGTTGCCGGTCCACCGGGAACTCGGAACGGATCAGCCGGGTGGCCTCGAGGCCGTCCAGGACGGGCATCTGCACGTCCATCAGCACCACGTCGTAGTCGGCCGTACGCAATGCTTGGACGGCTTCCAGGCCGTTGGTGACGGTGTCGACGCGGTGACCCAGCTTGGCCAGCATGAACTGCGCGACCTTCTGGTTGACCTGGTTGTCTTCGGCCAGAAGCACCCGCAGCGGGGCATGCCAGGCGTCCTGCTGTTCGCACGGCGCCTGCTCCCCGGCGTCGGTGACTGTCGTGCCGGGGTCGGTTACGAAACCTGCACCGGCGGTGGCGCGCCGACGCGATCGGGTGATCCACCAGGTGTTCAGGGCGACGAGGCCGGCCGCAGCCGCAACCGCCGCGATCATCATCTCGATCGCCGAGTCGGCCTGGTCCGCCGCGTGCTGCTGCTGGGCGTGCAGAACGGCCAGCTGGTTCTCGCGCAATGTGTCGAGCAGTTGCTCAGCGCGCGCCAGACTTTCAGCGCCGACCGTGCCCAGCACGGCCGGCCGAGCAGCCGTGAAGCCGTCGGTACGCAGCAGCGTGACGGTGTGGCCGAGATAGTCGAGCGTGGCGACCGCGGAGGTCTGCAGATCGTCGATCATCGGCTGGCGCGCGGTGTCCGCATCGATGAACAGACGCAGCTCGGCAAGAGTGCCCGGCATCTGCGTCACCGCCGCGGTGTAGGGCTGCAGGTAGTGCTCATCGGCGGTGAGCACGAAGCCCCGCTGCCCGCGCTGCGCATCGTGCAGCTGACTACGTAGACGCGACAACGTGTCCAGCGCCTGATAGGTACGGTCGACCGGTTCCCGTTCGGCCAGCACAGCACCGATGCCCAGGTAGGCGGCCGTACCGAACAACGTCAGCACACCGACACTCGACACGTACCAGGCGGCCAACATCCGCCCCGTCATCCACCGCCGCGCGTGCGCCGCCCGGAAGCGGCCGGTGTGGTAGCTGCTCTGACACCATCTGCGAATCATGCCCTCAGAATCGGCGGACGCGCCCGGTGCATGAGCCAGCACCAAGCTGCAGTCCCGTTGCGAGAATCCGCTCCCCGCACGCAACCGGCGACGGTTTCATGACCGACCGTGCACCGTCGATGGTCTGGCCACGTCGCTGAGTGCCGGCACCTATTCGGCCGCCGTCCGGTTCAGGGCGGCACGAGGCCCGACAGGCTGTCAGTAATCCCCGGCGGAAAGGACTTGTCCATGGCTACCGCTACCAATCCTCTCCACGACCGCCCGCCGTTTCGGTTGCGCAGCCGCCGGTCGCCGAGTGGGCGCGAACCGACGATTGTGATCGTCGAGGACGAGGCTATCCGTGACCTGCTCGCCTTCAAACTGGAAGCGGCCGGCTACCGCACCCGTCACCACCGATAACGGCAACCGCAACAGTGCGGTAACGCTGACCTACCACGAGCAGCCGGACCTGATCGTGCTGGACATCGGCTTGCCCGGCATGGACGGGCTCAGCGTCTGCCACCGGCTGCACTCCGACCGCCTCACCGCGCAGATCCCCACCCTCCTGCTCAGCAGCCACACCCGTGACACCGACGTCAGTCTCGGTTACACCGTCGGCGCCGACCACTACATGACCAAACCGTTCAGCCTGACGCGTTGGTCAGTCGCGTCAACTGGCTGCTCATGTCCGACAACAACTGAGCAACGCCGACATCAGCATGCATCCACAGGCCTGCGGGCCCTGACCGGCTTGACTGCTGGCAGCACCGGCAGTTCGTCGAACAGCGGCGGCCGGCAGCCCTGCCCCGCTACGCCCTGCTCGGCGCCGCCCGGCCTCCGCACTCAGTACGGACCCACCCGCCCGCATGGTCGCCACCGTCTGCCACATCGCCGTGCCAGCGGTCAGAATTTCCGGCGATCGTCGTAGGGCATCTCACTCGCGCGGCATAATGGAAGCCGACGGCCTGGCAGTGACCGTCGGCGACGACCCGGGCGAGTGGTCGAGACTGAAGGGCTGCGCGATGATGCGTACTCTCGGTGTGCCCCGCGAGAACGTTAACGTGGTGCAAGAACAGCCGCTGCCGTGGCGCGCGCCGCAGGTGTATGTGTCGTTCGACGGCGGCCCGGCGCGAACATGTCGGGTGACCCGGCATCCGGGGGATCTGGTCCGTGTCGAGGTGGCCGATCTGGTCGTCCCTGCGGGCGCGCAGGCGGAGATCCAGTGGACCCAGGACGGCCGTGGCACCTACGCCGCCGGCACGGTGGTTCCGCCTCCTTCGGCCAGCGCCCCCGGGGTGTACATCCGCGTTGACGAGTCGGTGTCCGGTATCGAGCGCCGCCTCGGAGTCCGCGTTGCCGTGCACCTGCCGGTTGCTGTGACGGTCACGTCCGGGCAGATCCTGACCGGCCGCACGGATGATCTGTCGGTCGGCGGCGCGCACCTGCGCCTCGATCCCGCCGAGCAGACGGCATTCCGGCGGTGCACGACCGAAGTCGCCCGTGGCGCGGACGTCGTCGCCGAGCTGGCACTGCCCACTGGGCCCGCGCGATTGCGCTGCCTGGTGACCGGCGTCGGTGACCTTCCTGGTGACACGCGGCTGCGCTTCGTCGACGTCGACGGTGACACAGCGCAACGACTCGACGCGTTCCTACGCGACCTCCAGCTCAACGTCGCGCCGCGGTGAGCCAGCGGGCCACATACCAGAGGCAGGGATCATGGCCGAGATCGTGCTGGCGGAGGACGACGATGACATCCGAGCGATCACAGCGGCCGTCTTACACAAGGCGGGCCACCACGTTCGGGCAGTGCCCGACGGGGCTACGGCATTGCGGGAAGTCAGGCAGCGCCGGCCGGACCTGGTCGTCACCAACATCGAGTTGCCGGTGACCACGGGCATCGACGTCTGCCGGAAACTGCGAGCCGATCCCGCAACGGCTGAGCTGCCCGTGCTTCTCGTCAGCGGCGGTCTACTACCCGGTGATGATCGTCCCCGCGATGTGCGGGCAACAGCAGTCCTGGCGAAGCCGTTCCGTCACGCCGACTTGACTACTTGCGTCAACAAGCTGCTGCAGGCCGGCCACACGGACGGGCGGGCACCCGTCGCTTATCCGTGAGCTGGCCGGGCGCATAGCGTTCGCCTTCTCGTCTCACTTGGGCCTTACCAGCGCTTGTCGAGTTGCTCCGAAGGCCGGTGCCTTCGCCCCCATTTCACCGGCTGGACCACCAACCCTGCCTGAGCTCACCGCAACCGGCCAGCCACACCAAACCACAACGACGGCCGCTCGGCTACGCCGACAAAACGCCGTCTAACCCCAGTCACCTCAGGCATGTCTTCAGAGATCATGAACGTGGGCGATCTACGGCGTGACCCACCGCTATGAGCTGACCGACGCTGGGTGGGTCGTTGTCACCGCACCTACTGTCGGTGATCACCTCAACGGCATCTTGTGTGGAAGATCCGCTCCGGCGCACCCTGACGCGACGTGCCCGCCCGATACGGCTCCGGGGAGTCGATCTACCCCCGTTTCGGCGGGTCACGGCCGACACGGTGTTCCGGCATGACGGCCGCGAGTTTCGACGGATCGTCCCGCAGGCATACCGCACGGGACGAGATCATGGCCTTGAGGCGCCGGCCGTGCGGGCGGTCGCGCTGGACAGCGGCGAGAAACTCAACCTAACCCGCGCCGAAGACGAGGCGTTCTGGGCTTGGGCGGCGGTCGAGACGCTGCGGCACACCGGCATACGCGTCGAAGAACTCTCCGAGCTCAGCCAATTGGCGGTGATCTCCTACCGCCTTCCCGGCGCCGGTGAGGTTGTGCCGATGTTGCAGATCGTTCCGTCTAAAACCAACGAGGAGAGGTTGCTGCTGATCAGCCCCGAGCTTGCGAGCGTTCTAGCCTCGATCATCACGCGGCTGCGCCGGCTCAACGGCGGAACGGTCCCGCTGACGGCCCGGTACGACCCGCACGAACGGGTGCTGGGCGACCCGCTGCCGCTGCTGTTCCAGCGTCGCGTGTCCTGGCGGTGGACGGTCATCAACGACAACACAATCCGCAAGCTGCTCAACCAGACCCTCGTGCGGGCCGGCGTGCACGACGAGGCCGGGCAGCCGCTGCGCTACACCCCGCACGACTTCCGTCGCATGTTCGCCACCGAGGCCGTCAACGGCGGCCTGCCGTTGCACATCGTGGCCCGACTGCTGGGGCACGGCGACCTGAACGTCACCCAGGCCTACACAGCGGTCTTCGACGACGAACTTGTACGCAGCTACCAGACGTTCCTGGCCCGGCGCCGCGCCGCCAGACCGGCCGTGGAACATCGCCTCGCCACCGACGACGAGTGGCGCGAGTTCCAGCAGCACTTCCAAACCCGTCAGCTCGAGCTCGGAACCTGCGGCCGGCCCTACGGGACCCCATGCCGCCACGAACACGCCTGCATCCGCTGCCCCAGCCTGCGCGTCGATCCTCGCGCCCGTCCCCGCCTGGTGGGAATCATCCGCAACCTGGGCGACCGCATCAAAGAGGCACGGCACAACGGCTGGCTCGGCGAGGTCGACGGCCTGCAGACCAGCCTCGCCGCGGCCACCGAGAAAACTGAGCAACCTCGATCGCATCAGCACACGGTCGGCCCCGGGCCACACCGACCTCGGTATGCCGAGCCTTCCGACGGTAGGCGGTCGATAATGCCTGAGATATCTGAGCCGAACGCCTCCTCCAGCAACCACGCTATAGCAAAACTCACGGTTAGTAACGGACGTGGGTGACCAGCGCGCACGCTCGGCGGCAAATCAATGCGCCGAACCAGCGCAGAAATGTCAGCTCACTCGACACGCCGATCGAGGCAGCGGAGGGCATCACCGCCGACCCTCGCGGCAGGAAGGCGTCGAAGACAGGATGTCGGACTACTCGACACGAGTCGTCGCCACGTCGTCGCGGAGCCTGTGCGCCCGGCGACGAAGCCATAGTCCGTATCCCACAGCTACGAGACAACCCGCAGCAGCCAGGATCGCTGCCTGGAGGAGGCGATCACGGGTGGCGGCATCACACGCCAGCCGGAATTCCGTGAAGTCAGAACCGGCTGGACGATACAGGTCAACCAATGTCCCGCAGTTGGCGAAGGACCAACCATCGGCCAGGAACGGCTGAGTGGCCAGCAGCGCAGTCGGCGTCAACAGCAGGGCGCCGGCCGCCGATCGGCGAGTCCACGCTCCGAGCGACGCCGGCGTGGAGGCAGTCGACCGGATCAGTGCGGCGAGCGCTACGCCACAAGCCATCACGATTGCGGTACCTGCCGTGGTCACCACGAGGCCGGGTGAAGGTCCGGGAAGCCCGATAAAACCGCCGATCGCGGCGAAGACCACCCCAGTCACCGCCACCGCGATGCCTGCGCCAATCGCGCGTTCGCTGCGGCCTTCGGGCGACGCCTCGGGGCAGGACAGCATCGGACTCCAACAGTCTCATCGGTTTGGGCCCGGATAATATCTGTAGCGAGAGGCATTCTGGGGCAGAACATGCAACGCACTCTTCTCGGCAAATCCGGATGCCTGCCTACCGGGGCAAGATTACGGCGAGTAGCAAGTTTGGCTCACTCGGTGATAGTCCAGTTAAGGACCCCCGACGGCCGGCTCCGGCACCCCTCATGGCGAGGCCTACGTGCAGACCGGTCCGTGTCCTCGGCACGGCGCACTCCTGCACCGATCCCCCAGCCGCCGCAGGGTGAGGTGATCGGGGCCATGCAAACCTCGGACGGCCGGTGGCGCGTCGAGGCAGTTCGGCGAGGCAATCAGGACTTCTACCGGCTGATTCATGGCGACAACGTCATCGACGGCCTGTTCATCGCAACCGTGCAGCGACTCCTTGCAGAGGCCGGCGTCGACATGGCCGACCTCGTGGTAGCGGACTCCACGCACACCGCCGGCGCTGCGTAAAGCCTGTTGGACGCGACCCTGCCGTGCCACATTCACCCCGGACGTCTTCGCTGTCGTACCAGTCCATCGCAAAGCCGCCGAAGCCGGTCGCGTTGATTCCCTCGGCGGCGGCTTCTGGTGCCCGGCGCTACCGCTATTCGGAGTGTTCCCGCGTTACCGTGAAACCATGATCAACCCCGGTTCGCAGCCCGTCGAAGGCGCACGTGAGGAGTTGGCCGCGGCGAATCTTGGCCCGTTCCTCGCTGCAGTTGGCGAGCAGGGCGGGGCGGTGATCAGTGAGCCGATCCGCGATATGTCGGCAGACGTGGACGGCCGGTTTGCCTGGCGGTTCGAGGTCGACGGCATGCCGGTCCTGCTGTTGATGCCTGGTGTGGAGCTGGTCCGGCTCCGGGAGGACTTGACCGCCCAAGCACCATGCCTTCTCTAGGGGTTCCTGGCCTGTTGTGAGACGTTGCAGGAGGCTCTCTGTGGAGGGCGGCTGCACCTGTTCTCTGGGGATGTTGTTCAGTGGCGCGACGTTGCTGATCAACAGGAGGCTTGATCCAGGTGACCCGCGCTTTCTGCGTGCGCATGCCCTCAGGGGCTCGATATTGGACGGTGCTTGACGAGGAACTGCGGGCCGTGCCCGTGGCGGACGCGTTCTTGCTGGATTTGAGGTTCGGTCGTGATCGGGCGGAGTCGACGACCAAGTCCTACGCCGGCGCCGTAGCACTGTTCTTGCGCTGGTGTGGCGAGACGGGCCGGGATTGGCGATCGGCCGCGGCCGACATGGGCTTGTTCATCACATGGCTGCGGTACACGCCGGCCGATGGCGGCTCGGTGCTGATCGGGCCGGGCGCCAAGCCGGTGCGCGGTGACCGGCGAGTGAATGTGGTCCTGGTGGCTGTGCGGGCGTTTCTGGCGTTCGCGGTGGCGCGTAAGGAGGCACCGCCGCACGTGCTCGGGCAGCTCTACGAGTTGGCCGACAGCGCGGATCTTCCCCGGGAAGCGCAGCTGGAGGACGGCGGCCTGCACTACCGGTTACGGCCGCGGCATCGGATGCGCGTTCCCGACACCGACATCGACAGGGCCAGCGACGAAGAGCTCGTGGCGCTGATTGGGGCCTGCCGGTCGGCGCGCGATCGACTGATCGTGCTGCTGTTGTCGCGGGTAGGTTTACGCCGCGGCGAGGCAGCCGGTCTGCGGCGCAGCGACCTGCACCTGTTGCCGGACAATCGCTCGCTCGGTTGTCGGGTCGCGGGCGCGCATCTACACGTGGTGCCGCGGGTCAACAGCAACGGTGCGCAGGCGAAATCGCGGTACACGCGAGCCGTCCCGGTGGACTTCCTCGTGGTGCAGGCAATCGACCAGTACGTCGTGGAACGATACGCGTGCCGGGAGGCCGCAGCGTGCGACTTCCTGCTGGTCAATCTATTCCGCGTGCCGCTGGGCAGCCCCGTCACGCCGGGCGCGCTCAACGAGCTGTTCGAGGTTCTGTGCGGCAGAGCTAATTTGTCGCGGCGGATCACGCCGCACATGTGCCGGCACGCCTTCGCCAGCAATCTGGCCGATTCCGGGGCGTTGCTCGATGAAATCCAGCGGCTGCTCGGCCACATCAACCCGGCGTCATCGCAGCCGTACCTGCATCCGAGCGCCGCACGGCTGCGAGCCGCCGTCGACCGGGTGCCCTCGCCCCGGCTGCCGCACGCGGGAGGCGCCCGATGAGCGTCGCTGTGGTTCCCAATTTCGTGCGGGCTCGCGATGCCGACACGGCCGAGGCAGCCCGGCTGTGGGCGGCGATCGATCAGCCGAGGCTGCGAGATCTGGGCTGGGACCATGATCGGCATGTTCTGATCGTCGCCCGGGATCACCCGCTGATGGGCTGGAAGACCTGTGAGGTCCAGGGCTGCGATAAGAAGAAGGGCACCGCTCGCGAGCCGTTGTGTCAAGGGTGCCGGAAACGGTGGCATCAGAGCGGGCGGCCTCCGCTGGACGAGTTCTTCCACATGCCGAAGCCGTCGTGGCGCTCGATCGGCGTAAAGCCGTGCGAAGTACCTGGATGCGAACGCCCGTGGCGAACCGTTCGCATCCGGCTATGCGCTGCCCATTGGTGGCAGCAACGACAGTCCGGCCAGTCCCTCACCGCGTTCCTAGCGCGAACGGATCTTGTCGCCCTGGGAGCACTCGGACCGTGCCTCGCGACGGCCTGCTATCGCGATCGGGTCGGTCAGATGCCGTATTGCAACTCTCACGACCAACGCTTACGCGTCGCTCGCCGCGCCGACCCGGATCTGGATGTGGGGATGTGGCGGGCCACTGTTTCGGAGGTCGTGGTGCGGGGCGAGGTCAGCTTCCGCGGGCTGCACCCGCGAGTGGTGGGCGAAGTGCTGTTCGGGATCCAGGATCGCCTCACTCGCGGCATGGCCACACGCGAGGAGCTGCTGCGTCAGCTGTGCATCCAGGCCCGGGCATCTGGGGCCGCGACGCTAGACATCTTTTGTATTGGGGTCTGTGTCTGATCCACTGTGACGCCTGCGGGTGATCGTCACGGCCGGTGGGGGTCGGGTCTGCTGGTCACATG
>NZ_JAHWFK010000009.1 GCF_019710575.1 Paractinoplanes polyasparticus
TGACCCCGGACCGGGCGAACCCGAGGCCGGCCCCTGGCGGGTCGAGCCGATCGAGGTCTTCGTCCGCTCGCTCCCTCTGCCGGCAGCGCCCGGCCGCCCCCGCATCATCGCCGTCGACGGCCGCGGCGGAAGCGGCAAGACAGCCCTGGCCAACCGCCTGCGCGAGGCCCTGCCCCCGGCGGCGGTCGTCCACTCCGACGACGTGGCGTGGCACCATTCCCGCTTCGGCTGGGACGACCTGATGATCGACGGCATCCTGCGCCCGCTGCACGCCGGTCAGCCGGTCCACTACCGCCTGCCCGCCTGGGACCGGCTGGGCCGCGACGGCCACATCGAGGTCGCCGCGTCGGCCACCACCGTGATCCTGGAAGGCGTCGGGGTCTCCCGCCGTTCACTGACCCCGTATCTCGACCTCGCCCTCTGGGTGCAGTCCGACTTCGACGAGGCGAGGGCCCGCGGCATCAGCCGCGACATCGCCCACGAGGGCCGGACCGAGGCCGGCGCCATCCAGAACTGGGACGAGTGGATGACCGAGGAAATCCCGTTCCTGCTCGACGACCGCCCCTGGCAACGCGCCGACGTCATCGTCTGCACCGCCTCATCGGTGGCCCACGACGCCCGCACCGAGGTGGTCAGCTCCAGACCCAGCCCGGAAACTCCGTCCTGAACAGGCTCAGGTAGCGGACCCAGCTCTCCTCACCGGTCCCGGCCGGCGGCACGATGGTGACCGGCAGTTCGTCGTACCCCCACGAGAACGACGCCAGCCGACGGATGGGTTCCACTCTCGACCGCAGCGGAACGGTCGTGAGAAAGGTGTCGGCCCGCCATCGCAGGGTCCGCGCGCCGTTGAGGTTCCGGCACGGCGCGTCGTAGATCGAGGCCGGATAACCCACGGCAAGGAACGGCATGCCGGTCCCGTCCCCGTCGGTAATCCGCTCCACCCGAACGACGACAACACCGTCACGACCGTGATGCCGGAACGGAATTCTCACGCGAGAAACGCCTCGATCGCCTGGCGGAGCCCCTTGTTCTCGGGCCGAGGAATCGCCCTCAGCACGTCAGCGAAGCGCTCGCGCTCTCCCGAACCCCAGGCCGTGTCGGGCAGCTGGACCACCGTGTTCAGCAGGTCTCCGGCGTAGAAGTCACCTTCGGCCAGCGGATCGTCGACCAGGACAGCGACAGCCATCGGCAGCAGCACCGGCACGGCGATCCGCTGACCGAGCAAGATCCGCAGATCCTCGACGCGAAACTCCGAGAGCGGCTTCCGCCGAAGCGCCAGGCAGCGCCGAACCAGCGGGGTGGCGTCCGGCCCCGGCTCGAGCTCGCGAACGCCCTCGATGTCTTCAATCGTGCGGTCCACGCCGGCAGTCTCCCCCAACTCCCAGGCCTTCGTCGTCTCGGCGCCGGTTCCAGACTCGGCGCGTGACGTGGTCCGTGCGGACGTATCAGCCCGCTGACGAGCGGTCCTGGCTGCGCTGCCGGGTTCTGGGGTTCCTCGACACCGCGTACTACGACGATGTGTGGACCTCGAAGCCGGCCACCACCGGCCCGGATCTGGTCGCGGTGACCGGCGACGGCACGGTTGCCGGGATCCTCGTGGCGACCGTGCGCGGGAAGGCAGCCACCATCGACACGGTGGTGGTACATCTTGACTTCCGGCGGCAGGGCATCGGCCAGGCGCTGCACGTCTACGCGGACCGATACACCGACGCGGGTGAACCGGGGCGGGCCGCCGTTGTGGCGCGGGCGGGGCTGACGTTGACGAGTGGCTTCCTGCACGGGCGAATGGTCGATGAGCAGTGGGCGCGCGCGAACTTCCGGCGGGTCCATGTCTGCCGGCGGTTCGCGCGACGACTAGTTTCGGAGCATGACTGATCCTCGCGTGCTGGTGATCGGGCTCGATCCCTACCGGGTGCCGGGGCCGTGGGATCCCGCGCCGATGGCCGAGCAGATCGAAGCCGGGATGGCGCGGTTCGCCGAGGCCGGGGTGGGCGCCGAGACCTGCCTGGTGGGGCTCGACGGCAGCGACGACATCGGGGCTGTTGTGGCTGCCGCGCTCGTACGGCGTAGCTGGGAAGTGGTTGTCGTCGGTGGGGGCATTCGCAAGAACGAGGAACAGGTCAAGCTGTTCGAGCTCGTGATCAATCTGGTGCGCAGGCATGCGGCGGGGGCAGCGATCGCGTTCAACAGCACGCCGTCGGGCACGTTCGAGGCGGCTGCGCGCTGGCTCGGACCTCGGAACTCGGCCGGGGTTGTGCGGGCGCTGGTGGCGGGGATCGAGCCGGGCGACGATGTCGAGGCCGCGCACCGTGAGCAGACGTTGGAGTGGCTCGGGCAGACCGAGGACGTCTTCCGGCGGGTCAAACCGGCCACCCCGGACCAGCATCTGGTGTCGTACGTGGTGCCGGTTGATCCCCGCGACGGGGCGATCCTGCTGGTTGACCACGTGAACGCGGGGCTGTGGTTGCCGCCGGGCGGGCACGTCGAACCGGACGAGGATCCGCGGCTGACGGCTCAGCGGGAGATCGCGGAGGAGCTCGGGCTCGACGGATCCGGAGTGTCCCGCGAGCCCGTGTTCCTGACCGTGACCCGCACGGTCGGGATGGATTCGGGGCACACCGACGTGAGCCTCTGGTACGTGCTGCCGTGCGACCGGGAACAGGCTCTCGTGGTCGACGAAGGCGAGTTCCACCAGGTGCGGTGGTGGTCGCGGGCCGAGCTGGCCGACGCCGATCCGGGCCGGTTCGATCCGCACTTCTTCCGCTTCCTCACGAAGGTCTCAACTGGAAGTGCCTGATCGTGAGGTCGGCCACCTCGTCCGGGGTCAGGGTGGTGTTGTCGACGCGTAGATGGTCGTCGCGGCCGTCGAACTCGGTGGTGGAGTTCAGCTTGTAGTCGAGGTCGGCCTTCAGCAGCAGCTCGCGGGAGCGGTCGAGGTCGCGCTTCGAGGGCTTCTCGGCCAGGCGGTCGGCGCCCGTGTTGCGGGCCAGGCGAGCGGTCTGGGTCGCCTCCAGCTCGAGGTAGCGGACCCGGGCGCCGCGCCGTCGGAAGGGTTCGGCGTAGCCGGCCACCGCCTGCGCGTCGCCGGGATGGTCGAAGGCCCAGACGTACGTGAAAACCAGCCCGGGCAGGTCGCTGCCGGCAACTTCTTCGAGCACGCCCGTACGGAAGCTCTCGACCAGCCGGTGGAAGGGCGGCGTGCCGAAGTCGAAGAAGCGCAGCACCGGCTCGATCGTCAGATGATTGTGGAAGACGCGGTAGCCGGTGCGCGCCGCGATGGCCCGACCGACAGTCATCTTGCCGACGGCCGGCGGCCCGATGACGAAGAGCAGGTCGGTCATGCGGTGCAGCGTAGCCAGGGCCGTCACACGAAGGCGCGGTAGAGAAGCAGCAGGCCGATGGCCGTGCCGAAGATGACGATGACAGCACGGAGCACGTGTGACGGCAGGCGGCGAGCCAGCTTCGCCCCCGCGTAGCCGCCGACGACCGTGGCGGGCGCGAGGATCAGCACGGCGGCCCAGTTGACCGGGGCGAAGATCGCGAAGATGAGCAACGTGACCAGGCCGACGGCCGCCGACAGCACGTTCTTGAGGGCGTTGATGCGGTTGAGCGGCTCGTCGAGGATCAGCGCGAGAGCTGCCACATACATGACGCCGAGCGCCGCGCCGAAATAGCCGCCGTAGATCGCCCCGACGAAGACGACGGCCTGCAACCAGACGGCGGCGCGCCGCGACGACATGTGTCGCGGGTGGCCGACCAGCCCGCGCAGCCGCTCCTGGAAGGCGAGCGTGGCGGCGGCGCCGAGCACCAGAAACGGCACGATCACCTCGAACGCGCGGGCCGGGGTGAGCAGCAGCAGGGCGCATCCGGCGGCGGAGCCCAGCACACAGGTGGGCAGGATCCGGGTGAGGCGGCCGCCCTGCCCGCTGAGGTCGGCCCGGCTGCCGGCCACGCTCGACACGTACCCGGGAAAAACGGAGATCGAATTCGTGACGTTGGCCGCCACCGAGGGCAACCCGGTCGCGATCAGGCTCGGGAAGGTGATCAGCGACCCGCCGCCGGCGATCGCGTTCATGCTGCCGGCGGCGAGGCCGGCCACCACCAGCAGGAGGACGTGTGCGAGATCCATGGTGAGGTCGAATCTACGGCCCCGTAGACTGTCGGTGCGACGGACGAGTCGGCCAGGCGGTCGCGTCGGCGCCCTCCGGGGCGTCGCCGAGGAACGTCCGGACTCCGCAGAGCAGGGTGGTTGTTAACGGCAACCCGGGGTGACCCGCGGGACAGTGCCACAGAGAACAGACCGCCGGCCCGCAAGGGCCGGTAAGGGTGAAACGGTGAGGTAAGAGCTCACCAGCACCCCGGGCGACCGGGGTGGCTAGGTAAACCCCACCCGGAGCAAGGCCAAGTAAGGCCACGGCCGCGAGGCGGTGGCCGGCGCAAGCGTTCGAGGGCTGCTCGCCCGAGCTTGCGGGTAGGCCGCAAGAGCCGAGCCGGCAACGGCCGGCCGAGATGGATGACCGCCCATGGCGGCCCTCGGGCCGCCGGGACAGAATCCGGCGTACCGGCCGACTCGTCCGTCGCCCACCTGCTCATGGCGCTGTTCATGGCTCTTGAGCTGGTCTTCGCGCGTCAGCACTGGTCGCCGTCGGTCAATGCTGGTCGACGTTTCACGGCGCGCGAGCGGGGCCGCCTCTACATAGTGGCTCAGCCGATCGCCGCTGGTGAGGATGCCCTGGTTTCGTTCCTCACTGGCCAAAGCCAACGAGACGGTGCGGTGGGCCGACCAGGAAATCACAGACCAGCTGGGGCCACCCGAACAGATGAACGGCTACGGGGTGTCCGGCTCGCTGGACCACCACCACACCCATCCCGTCGAACCCGTCCGGGTGCGGTGTGGGTGATCGGCGCGGGTTGGGGTCGAACGGGGACCACATCGTTGGCTAGGGCGTTGGAACGACTGGGTGCGGGACCGTGCCTGCAGATGCAGACACTCTGGGATCATCCCGAGCTTGCTGACCTGTGGAACGCACACTACGACGGCGTAGACATCGACTGGGTCAGCGCCCTGGCCGGCTGGGGCTCGATCGTGGACTGGCTGGGCAGCTGGCAGTGGGAGACCTACGCGCAGCTCTGGCCCGAGGCGCCGATCATCTTGTCGGTGCGTGACCCCAACGACTGATACAACAGCGTTCGTGCGTCCATCCACCAATGGACTGCTCCCGGCATGAACATCGCACCCCCGCCCGTGGCGCGGGTGCTGCAGCGCGTCTGGGACGTCGACTTCGGCGGCTGGGATCGCGTGCTCGACCCCGACCACGCGATCGCCTGCTTCCGCCGTCACAACCAGTACGTGATCGACACATGTCCGCCCCACCGTCTGACTATCTGGACAGCAGCCCAAGGCTGGGCTCCACTCTGCCGTGCACTCGACGTCGCCGAGCCGGACGAGCCGTTTCCTCATCTCAACCCACGGCCGTGAGGCGCGGCGAACAGGCCCCTAACAACGTGCACCCGGCCGACGCCAGCAGCACCCAAGGCAACCATCGGGGCTGCCGCTGCAACTCCTGTCGAATCCGATCCCGGAGCACACCATCCCGCCCATCGACAGCCGCCACTTCACCGCCCTCGATTGTGCACCACCCCCAACGCCGGCCCTCGGCACCAAACCAAGATCGAGCCCGGACGAACGCCAACCGCTCCTGAGCGACACTCATGGAAGCGGGAGTTCGGAACGGCCGGCCACGATCGAGCTGGAGTCCCGGCGGAGTCTCTCTCCCGCGATAGGCGGTCGAGGGCGACGATGATGGAGCACGCCGGTCGAGTCCGGGCCGGGTAGCCTCAGCCCAGGTCAGTCGCCGGCACTCAACCGGTCAGTCAGAAGCGTCAGTGCGTGCGTCTTCGCCGCCTTCATCACCTCAGCGAATCTGGCACCAGTTCCCGGCGCACCGACGACTCCGGAGAGGTGAGCGGACAGGACATTCCTCCAGCGTGAGCCGAGCAGTCCGTCGCCCGCCCAACCGGTCAGAAGCCCGGGGCGTGGTGGCGGCGGCTGTCAGCGACCTCGCGGTCGATGTCGGCCTGGTCGCGCTCGGCGCGACGACCGCTGTCGCGCAGCGTGGTCTCGCTTCTGTCGAGCCGGGCCCGCGACCGGTCGAGCGCCTCCCGCGCTCGCTCCATCGCTTCCAGGCTCGCGTGCACGTGTTCCTCGGTCCCGACCCGCATCTGGCGGCTCCGCCGGTCCAGGGCCTGTTCGCGGGCGTCGTGAAGCTGCTCGCGGCGGTCGGCTGCCGCCTCGCGTTCGTCCGCGATGCGCTCCCGCTCGTCGGCGAGCTCTTCGCGGCGTTCGGCCAGACGGTCGCGTTCGTCCGCCGTACGCTCGCGCTCATCGGCACGCTGTACACGCTCCGCGAGGTCGGCCGCGTCGCCGGGGCCGGGCGCTCCGTCCTCAACCTGCTCCATTCCCGCACAGTACGGCAGGATCACGGCACGGGTCAGCCTTTGAGGCCGGTGTGGGCCAGGCCCTCGATGAACTGGCGCTGGGCCAGCACGAAGACGATCAGGACGGGGATGGCGGTCATCGAGGCGGCCGACAGCTGCACGTTCCACAGTTGGCCCTGGTAGGCGTCGGTGAACTGGGTCAGTGCCTGGGGCAGCGTGTATTTGGTGCGGGACGAGATGTACACGACCGGTTCCAGGTAGAGGTTCCAGCTGTGCAGGAACGTGAAGATGGCTACCGCGCCCAGGGCGGGGCGGGCCAGGGGCAGCGCGATTCTGCGGAAGATGGCGGGGCGGCCGAGGCCGTCCATGCGCGCGGCCTCCTCCAATTCGCCGGGCAGGGTGATGAAGAACTGCCGCATGATGAATGTGGCCAGCACGCTCGACGGGCCCAGCATCGGCACCAGGATCAGGGGCCAGTGGGTGTCGACCAGGCCGAGGCTGTTTAAGATGCGGAACAGCGGGACGATCGTCACTTCGCTCGGAATGAGCAGGCCCGTGAGCACCAGCAGGAAAAGCACGTTCTGGCCGCGGAAACGGATGCGGGCGAACGCGTAGCCGGCCATCGACGCCACCACCAGCGTGCCCAGGGTGACGACCACAGCGATGTACGCGCTGTTGAAGTACTGCTGGGCGAACGGCTGCATCGTGAAGACCTGGCGCCAGGGTTCCAGGCTCCACGACGACGGCCACAGCGACGGCGAGAAGATCTCGGCGTTCGGCTTGAACGAGCTGGTGATCATCCACCAGGTGGGGAAGACGAACGGGACGCAGAGAACGAGCAGAACCCCGTACAGGAGAAGCCTGGTTCTAATGCTCATGGAAGACCCACCTCTTGCGCATCTGCCATTGCAGAACGGTCAGGGCCAGGACGATGAGGAACAACACGACAGACAGCGTGGCGCCGTAGCCGAAGGCGTGGAATTGGAACGCCTGCTGGTAGAGGTAATAGACGAGGACCGTGGTCGAGGTGCCGGGGCCGCCCTGGGTGAGCACGCTGATCTGCGCGAAGACCTGCAGCGAGCCGACCACCGTGATGATCGACGTGAGCAGGATCGTGGGGCTGATCAGCGGCAGGGTGATGCGGCGGAAAATGGTCCAAGGGCCGGCGCCGTCGGTGCGGGCGGCTTCGTAGAGCTCTTGCGGCACTCCCTGCAATGCCGCAAGGAAAAGCACCATGTTGAGGCCCACGTTCTTGAAGACCTGGACGACGACGACCGAAACCATCGCGGTGCCGCCGGAGCGCAACCAGTTGGGGCCGTCGATGCCGACGGTTTCGAGCAGGCCGTTGAGGCCGCCGTTGTCCTGCAGCAGGAAGCCCCACACGATCGTCCAGGCGAGCAACGAAACGACGACCGGCGAGAAGAACAGGACCCGGAAGAACGTGGTGCCGCGAAGTTTCTGATTGAGCAGCACGGCGAGCAGCAAGGCCAGGGCCAGGTTGAGCACGACCAGGCCGATGGAGAAGAACGCGGTGGCCCGCAGCACGGCCGGAAAATTCGGGTCGTCGGCCAGCTTGCGGTAGTTCTCCGCGCCCACGAAATTGAAGGTGTCGGCGAGCACGTTCCACTCGTGCAGGCTGTACCAGACGACGAGCACCAACGGCAGGAAGACGAAAGCCACGGCGCCCAGCAGGGCGGGTGTGATGAAGACGTAGGCCGTCAGTTGGTCACGTCGCCTGGTCGTCCAGAAAGAGGGAGCGGACCGGACCTCCGAAGAGGGCCGGTCCAGGACCACCGTCATTTGGCGAGCAGGGGATTGATGGCAGTGCACACGCCCTTCAGCACGCCCGTGACGTCGGCGCCCGGCTTCCACAGCGGGTCGAGACCCGACCGTACGGCCTGATTGATCTCGGCGCTTCCGGCGTGACTCGGCTTCACCACGCCCTTCTCGATGCCGTCGATCACGACGTTCTGCAATTGCTCGGGCTTGAGCAGCGGGTTGGCCTTGGCCAGCGTGTCCACGTTGAGCTGCGACTTGCGCGGCGGCGGGAAGAACTGGGCCAGCTTCTCGGAATTGGCGGGGCTCGTGAAGAACTTGACGAATTCCTGCGCCGCCGCCGCGTTCTTGCCCTTCTTCAGGACGCCGATCCCGCCCTGCCCGATCACAGCGTATGAACCCGACGGGCCGGCCGGCAGCGGCACGAGCGCCCAGCCGAACCCGTCCTCCTTCAGCAGCGACGCCCGCGAGATCTGCGCGATGGTCATGGCCGACTCACCGGCGAAGAAGTCCGCGGCCACGCCCGGGGCCGGCAGCGCCTTGTCGGTGAAGATCGCCTTGTGCAGGAACGTCATCGCGTCGACCATCGGCGGCTGGTCGAAGCCGCAGGTCTTGCCGTCGGCGCTCCAGGCCTCGGCGCCCCAGCCGCGGAAGACCGTGGCCAGGTTCGTCCAGTCCTTGTAGTCGAAGTCGCGGACGACAAGGCCCTGCTTGCCGGTCTTGGCCGCGGTCGCCGCGGCCACCTCGGTCGCTTTCTCCCAGGTCCACTTGTCGCCGGTCGGCAGCGTCTGCCCGGCTTTCTTCAGCAGATCGGTGTTGACGAAGACCCCGAACGGCGAGGTCGAGAACGGGTAGCCCATCAGCTTGCCGTCCTGCTTCCACAAGGCGGTGGCGGTGGGCGCGAGATCGGCGGCGCCCTCGATGCTGTCGTCGAGCGGGGTCAACGCGCCGGACGCCACGAAGTCGGGCGCCGCGCCCTCGAGGATCCAGGCGATGTCCGGCGCGTTGCCGCCGGCGATCTGCGTCGTCACGGTGGTCGTGTAGTTCTCGAACGGCAGCGCGTCGAACTTCACCGAGACGTCGGGGTGGGTCGCCTTGTACTCGGCGGCGATCGCGTCGAACAGCTTGACGTGGTCCGGGTTGGCCGACCAGGTCGTCATCCGCAGGGTGACCGGCCCGCCCGACTCCGCTTCGCCTCCCCCGCACGCGGTCAGGGCGCCGAGCAGGGCGACGGTGGCGGCTATGGAAACGGCTTTTCTCATATCGGAGGTTCCTCTCTCAGTAACCGCTGACGTCGGGCCAGCGCAGCTCGACACCGTCGGCGCTCAGGTGGTGCTGGAACTCGGAGAGCAGATCGGGGGTGTTGCGCACGGCCCGGGGCGACACCGACCGGTCGAGGCAGAAGGCGGCGAGCGCGCCGGCCACCTCGCCCGTGTTCCACTCGACGGGGTGCAGCCGGTACGAGCCGTTGGTGATGTGGGTGGTGCCGATGTTCTTGCCGGCGGGCAGCAGGTTCTCGACGCGCTGCGGGATCAGCGCCCCGAGCGGGATCTCGAACGGGCACGAGGCGACGTCGATGTAGTTGTCGCCGCCGGTCGACGGGTGCAGGTCGATGCGGTACATGCCGACGCCGACCGAGTCCGGGTACGCCACGGCGCCCTTGTCGCCGCGGACGACCAGCGACAGGTCCTGCTCGACGACGGTGTACTCGGCCCGCAGCCGTCGGCCTTCCCGCACGTACGGGGCCATCGCGAGCCCGTCCGAGCCGCCGGTCACGTCGCCACGCAGCCGCAGCCCGGGCCAGCCGGTGCCGCCGTCGGGGCGGGGCGCCTCGGTCTGCAGCCAGTAGAGCACCGAGCGGGACAGCTCCCGCGCGGCACGCTCGACCGTGGCCGGGTCGGGCCCGTCGACGTACGGCTCCTCGAAATAGTCGATCATCGGCCAGTTCACGAGGCAGATGTCGCTCGGGTAGAAGCCGTCGGTGAAGTTGCGCCGTGCCGCGATGCGCCGGAACGTCCACAGGTTGCCGTCGCCGGGGTTGACCCGCTGGTCGGCCTCGACGAGCCAGGGGTCGTCGTCCGGGTTGGGGGTGAAGGAGCGGGTCGAAGTTTCCAGCGTACGGGGGTTGGGCGTCTGCCAGGACAGCATGCGCGCGCCCCAGAACGGCGGCTGGTAGTCGCGCCAGAACCCGTACGCGTCGGGCTTGTCGATCGTGTGGTCGCCGTCGACATGGTCGATCGCGAAGCAGACCGACAGCGCCTGCATGTTGGCCGGGTCACGGGTGGCGGACGCGCTCGGCTCGCCGGTCTCGGCGCTCGACTCGGCCCCGGTCACGTACTCGGTGCCGGTCATCGGCAGCAGCGCGCCGGTTTCCGTGGCGTCCAGGATGTACGGGCCGGTGAGCGCGAGCTCCTCGCCCGCGTGCCGCACGGTCACGCTGGTGACGCGGTCGCCGTCGGTCTCGGCCGACACCGGTACGGCGGGTTGCAGCACCGTGAGGCGGCCGGACCCCCGGTAGGGGCCGAGCATCTGCTCGATCACGGCCACGGCGACCCGCGGCTCCGAGCAGAGGCGGCTCACGTGGCCGGCGCCCGGATTGAGGTCGCGGGTGCGGCGCGCACGGTCGGTGAGCGGGAAGTGCGACCGGTAGTAGTCACGGATCCCGTCCCGCAACGCGCGGTAGCTGCGGGTGACGCCGAACTGTTCGACCCAGCTGTGTTCGTCGGGCGGGACGGCCTGGCTGGTCAGCTGGCCGCCGAGCCACGCGTACTCCTCGGTCAGCAGCACCGACCGCCCGGCGCGCAACGCTGCCAGGGCCGCGGCAACTCCGCCGAGGCCGCCACCGATCACGACCACGTCCGCATGCAGCTCACGCACGGGCCACCGCCAGGGTCGCGCCGGCCACGGGCTCGCACGGCAGCAGCCGTTGTGTCGCGCCGCCCGTTCCGTCCAGAATCGCCGACAGCACCTCGACCGCCTGCCAGCCCATCTCACGACGCGGAATCCGGTAGCCGGTGAAGTCGAGGTCCGTGCTGGCCGGCCGGGTCGGGTCACCCAGAGCCACAAAAGACAGATCTTCCGGTACGCGCAATCCCCGCCGTCCGGCCTCGGCCGCGAGCAGGGCGCCGTCCGCGAACTCCTCCACGAAGACGGCCGTGCAGCCCTGCGCCCGCAGATCACCGAGGACACCGTCGGTGTAGCGCAGCCGGACGCCGGTGACCCCGGCCTCGGCCGCGGCGGTCGTGAAGCCCCGGTACCGGTCGGCGTGCGACTCCGGCCCGGACCCCTCCCCCACGTACGCGATCCTGCGATGCCCCAGCTCGGCGGCCCGGCGCACCTGGGCCGCGGTGGCCGTCGGATAGTCGGCGCCGACGTACGGCACCGGCCCGCCCGCGTCGTCGCGGCGGCCCACGCTGACGAACGCCTGGCCCTCGGCGATCAACCGGGCCAGTTCCTGCGGGTCGAGCCAGCGCCCGAGCAGGATGCAGCCGTCGGCCAGCCGCAGCCGGTTGTCCTGCGA
Organism: Paractinoplanes polyasparticus; assembly: GCF_019710575.1. GTDB lineage: Bacteria > Actinomycetota > Actinomycetes > Mycobacteriales > Micromonosporaceae > Actinoplanes > Actinoplanes polyasparticus. Next base: position 11,735 of record NZ_JAHWFK010000009.1, read on the forward strand.
GAAGATGCGCCGGCGGCCGTCGATCACCGGGGCGCTGGTGAACAGCAGCAGGTCGCAGCCGATGCTCTCGGCGCACTCCTCGATGCCGACCAGGAACGGGTGGTAGAAGTCGCCCAGCCCGGCCGGGAACACGGGCTCGTAGGTGAAGACGCCGAGGAAGCGGTTGCGCTGGGCGGCCAGACGGCGGGCGATCGGGTCGGCCACGTAGCCGGTGCGGCGGATCGCCTGCAGCACCCGCTCCCGGGTTTCCGGCGCGATGCGGACGGCGGCGTCGTCGCGCTCGTTGAGCACGATCGACACGGTCGTCTGGCTGACGCCGGTCATCCGGGCGATGTCCTGCTGCGTCACCCGCCTGTTGCTGGATGGCACGTCGGAGTCTCCTCTGTTACGCCGCTAATACGCATTAACAAACGTGAACCGATCGTCGGGCACCGGCTCGGCGGCCGTCAAGGAATCTCCAGCACTAATAGGTATTAGCACCTTGACCACGGTTGTTAACGGTGGCGAAACTTCGATGCGTCGGCAGCGCTCCCCGCGCTACCCACATCCCCCGGCGTCGCCCGCTTCCGGTGGCGCCCCGCCATGGAGGTCGTTTCATGGATCGACGTTCTCTGCTCCGCGGCGCCGCCGTCGTCGGTGCGGCCGGAGTGACCGGCCTCGCCGTGCCCGGCGCCGCCCACGCCGCCGGACCGGCCGGCATGCCCACGTACAGGTACCTGCGGGACGCGCTCACCCTGCCGCTGCGCTACAACCCGACCGGGGAGTTCATCTTCCCGTGCATCCGCGGCGTCTACGACAAGATCAGCGGAGCCCGCGGCCGCTACCACCTCTACTACGCCCCGCACGAGAAGCCCGGCGGCATCTGCGTGGCCTGGGCCAACTCGCTCAACGGCCCGTTCACCGAGCACACCGGCAACCCGATCATCGACAACGTGCTGCCCGGCGGCGGCACCGTCTCGCACGTGTCGTCACCGCACGTCACCTGGGACGCGGCGACCCGCCAGTTCTTCCTCTACTGGCACGGCGAGAACACGACGACCCGCGTGGCCCGCTCGTCCGACGGCATCAACTTCCGCGACGAGACGCCCATTCTGAGCACCAGGCTCGTGCCGGGGCTGACCGAGACCTCGTACGCCCGGGTCTTCGCCCACAACGGCCGCTACGTGATGGTCTACATGGGCGTGCTGGCCGGGAAGCGGCGCATCTACCACGGCTGGTCGCCGAACGGCTGGGACCAGTGGCAGTTCGCGCAGACGCCGCTGGTCAACCCGGAACCCGACGGCCTGACCGACATCTCCGGCCCGTCGCTGGTGTTCCGCAACAACACCACGTACGTCGCCTACCACGGCAACGACGGCAGGATGCGGCTCACCGAGGTCGGCAACGCCCTCGACCGCGAGAACCACCTGGGCGTCTTCCACTCCCCCGCGGCCACCGACAACGGCCGGGCGGCGGCCCCGTCGTTCGGCACGGACGGCGGCGTCGAGTACATGTTCTACGAAGCCGGCCCACGCTTGAACGCCCGCATCTGCATCGCCCGCGCAATTTGACGCCGGCCGGACAGCGCAACCATCGAGCCTGAACGCCCAGCCAACTGCGTCTCAACTGGCTGGCTGGTACAAGCCCACCCGCGACCCCGATCCGCGCTGAGACTGATGGGCCCACCTCGCCGTGCCGCCCACGTTCCGCCGCAATCGCTCGCGGCGGCCCAACGGCGGCGGCCACGGCACGCCGGCGAAACGGCTGTTGCCGAAGCGCACACGGGCGACCCCCGGACGCGACCGTCGCCTCAGCCCCGCGCGGGATTTTCGTCGCTCGGCGAGACATCCGAGCGGTGGTCCCTGGTAAGTCATCAACAGCTCCTCACGGTTACGGGTTCGCCGGTGATTCTGCGCGGGAAGGGCCAGGCGGGGCGTGCCGAACAGGCAGTCCTGTGGACAACTGGGCACCCTGTGGACAGCGCTGCCAACGCCTGCGAACTGTGCTTCGGCCGGGGAGTGCGCTTGATGGCGCGTACTGAAGAAAGGACGACACGACAAAGCGCTGGACAGGATGCGGCCGGCGGCCTGATGGGGCCTCGGCGAAGCGCGCTAACTTACCGGCTATGCAGCTTGATCAGCGTCTCGTGGACGCGGCCGTCGACCAGATGAACCGGCGCTGGCCGGCCGACCAGTACGGTGGGGCGGCCGCCGTCTACCTGGAGGACGGTCAGATCCTGACCAGCGTCTGCCTCGACAACATCAACGCCGGCGTCACGCTGTGCCACGAGACCGGGGCGATCTGCCAGGCGTACACGCTCGACAAGCGGGTGACCGCTTCCGTGTGCGTCGGCCGGGAGGCGGACAGCACCGAGATCTTCGTGCTGGCGCCGTGCGGCATCTGCCAGGAACGGCTCGCCCTGTGGGGTCCCGAGGTGCAGGTGGCCGTGGGCGATCCCGCGGGGTGGGCCGCACGCACGCTGCTCGAGGTCAATCCGTACTACTGGGCGTCCCGCTTCGCCCAGGGAAGCGGCTGGCCGTCCGAAGCTGAGCACCTCGCCTGAGCACGTCATGCCCGGGTGCTCACTGCGTACAACGACCGCAAGGCCGATGCCGAACAGGTCGACAGCGGCTGTGACCAACGCGGTTGCTCGTGCGGGCTACGGTCGGTGCATGGCTTCCTCCTCCTACTCGCGCGCCGTCACCGTGGCCGCCATGCAGGCAGTGTTCAACAGCGCCTGGATCGCCGCCCGAGAGCTGTCACCCGCCAAGCGCAGGCTGGCCCGGGTGGGCATCATCGCGATCGGCGCGGCCGGCTACGCCACCGCCACGCCCGACACCCGGCGGGCGATCCGCGAAGTGCGCTCCGAGGTGGAATCCCTGCGCGACAAGGCGGAGGCGCCCGGCGACGAGCTGAAGTCTCTGCGCGACAAGGCCGAGCCCGGCGATCATGAAGAGCCCGGCCCCGACGAGTCTTCGGCGACACCGGACCTCCCGTTCGACAAGCGCCGGGCCGTCGCGATCGTGGGCGCCCTCGGCCTCTCGATCGCGGTCACGCTCGGCCGGCGCCGGCTCGAGAAGCGATGGCTGGCCCGCCTCGCCCGGGACGGCCACGCGCACCCCACCCGGGCGCTGGCGCTCCGCATGGCGCCGGTGGCGTTCGCGGCCGAGCTGGCCATCCAGATCATCGACATGCACACCCTGCCCGACAAGACGGATTGATTCAGACCGGGGCGCAGCTCGCGCTAACGCCGCAGCACCGAGGCGCCCAGGGTCATGATGACCATCAGGCCGACGATCACCCCGAACGACACCGTGAGCGACGACAGGTGCGCGATGCCGCCGATGACTCCGGGGGCGATCAGACCACTTCCGTACGCGATGCCGGCCACCCCGGCGATGCTGCGCCCCGGGTGTTCGCTGCTGCGCCCGGCCGCCGCGAAGACGAGCGGCACGACGACCGCGATGCCGACGCCGAGCAGCCCGAACCCGGCGATCACCAGTGCCACCGGCTCGAGCAGGACGATCATCAGCGCACCCACGGTGGCGCACACCCCGCTGATCCGGACCGTCGTGACCGGGCCGAGCCTGCGCACCACCCAGTCGCCGCCGAAGCGGGCCACGGCCATGCAGACCGAGAAGATGGAGACCGTGGCGGCTGCGGTCGCGGCCGGACTGTTCAACAGATCCCGTACGTAAACCGCCGCCCAGTCCAGGCTGGCGCCCTCGGCGAAGACCGCGCACAGGCCGATCAACCCGATCGGCAGCACCGCCTTCGACGGCAACGCGAACGCCGGCGGCTTCGCCAGCGACGGCTCGGGCCGATGCGGCACGATCCCGAGCGACGCCACGAGCACCACCACGGCCAGCACCACCACCGTGAAGGCGAAGTGTGCCGGCGCCCCGAGCCCCTCCCGCGCGGCGAACGCAGCGATCGCCGACCCCGCCAGCCCGCCCACGCTCCACCACCCGTGGAAACTGGACATGACCGACCGGCCGTACCTCTCCTCGACCAGCACGGCATGCGCGTTCATCGCGACGTCGGCCAGCCCGGCCGTCGCCCCGTACACGATCAGCGTCAGACAGAGCAGCCACAGCGAAGCCGGCAGCGCGGGCAACAGCAGTGCCCCCACCCAGCAGAGCATCAGCACCCGCACCAGGGACCGCAGATCGAACCGGTGCACGAGCCGCCCCGACAGCGGCATGGCCACCAGAGCCCCGACCCCCGGCATCAGCAGCGCGATCCCCAGCCCACCCGGCCCGACGCCGACGTGATCCGCGATCCACGGCACCCGGGCCGCGAACGTTCCCGTCACTGCTCCGTGGGCGGCGAAGATCGCCGACGTCGCCACCCGGGCCCGCCGCAGGTGCAAGAGTTCGGTGCTGATCATGTTCCGACCGTAGGCGAAACCCGATGGCAGCAATGGTGGGGTCCACGTCATTGCTGTCGCGGCCGGCGCCCCGCAAGCTGAGTTCGTGGCCGGCCGCGACATATTGATCATCGTTTTCGAGGGCGTGCAGAGCCTCGATGTGACAGGTCCACTGGAAGTGTTCACCGGCGCCGGGGCCTACCGGATCACCACGGCCGGCCCCGGCGGGACACCCGTGCGTACGTCCAGCGGCCTGGCTCTGCTTCCCGACCTCGATCTGTCCACGGCGCCCCGGCCGGACACAGTGGTCGTCCCCGGCGGCGAGGGCACCCGCAGCAACGACCCCGCCGTGGTGGAATGGTTGCGGCAGCACGCGTCGCGAGCGCGGCGGGTGGCCTCGGTGTGCAGCGGGGCTTTCCTGCTGGCCGAGGCGGGGCTGCTCGCCGGTCGACGGGCCACCACCCATTGGCGGGTGTGCGACAGCCTGGCCCGGCGGTACCCGGACGTCGAGGTCGACCCGGAGCCGATCTTCGTGCGGGACGGGCCGATCGCCACCTCGGCCGGCGTCACGGCCGGCATCGACCTGGCGTTGGCTCTGGTCGAGGAGGATCTCGGCCGCGAGATCGCGTCGGAGATCGCCCGGCACCTGGTCATGTTCCTGCGCCGGCCGGGCAATCAGGCGCAGTTCAGCGCCCAGTTGTCGGCACAGCTCGCGGTGCGGCCGGGGCTGCGCGAGGTGCAGCGGTGGATCGCCGACAACCCGCACGCGGACCTCAGCGTGCCGGCCCTGGCCGAGCGGGCGAGCCTGTCGCCGCGCCAGTTCGCGCGAGCCTTCGCCGGTGAGGTCGGCCAGACACCGGGCCGCTACGTCGACAACGTCCGGCTGGAGGCAGCACGCCGCCTGCTGCACGACGGCGACGACGGGCTGGAGCGCATCGCCGCCCGCTGCGGATACGGCACGGCCGAGACGATGCGCCGCGCGTTCGTCCGAGCTCTGGGCGTCGCACCCGGCGAATACCGGCGCCGATTCTGAGGAGACAACGGAGGTTCCCATGCAGATTGCCGTCCTGCTCTTCGACCGGTTCACCGCCCTGGACGCGGTCGGTCCGTACGAGGTCCTCGCCCACCTGCCCGGAGCGCACGTCGTGTTCGTCGGTGAACGCCCCGGACCGGTGCGTACCGAGGTCGGCAGCCTGGCCCTGACCGCCGACGCCGCGCTGTCCGAGGTGGACAGCCCCGACGTGGTGGTGGTCCCCGGCGGGCCCGGGCAACGCCACCACATGGGCGAAGGCCCGATCCGCGACTGGCTGCGCGCCGTGGACATCACCAGCACCTGGACGGCCTCGGTCTGCACCGGCTCGCTCCTGCTCGCCGCCGCCGGACTGCTCACCGGCCGGCGCGCCACCACTCACTGGCTGGCCCATGACCAACTCGCCCCGCTCGGCGCCGCGCCGGTGCCGCAGCGAGTGGTGACGGACGGCAAGTACCTCACCGCCGCCGGGGTGTCCGCCGGCATCGACATGGCCTTCACGCTGGCCGGCCGCATCGCCGGAGACGCGGTCGCCCAGGCCATCCAGCTCGCTCACGAGTACGACCCGCAGCCGCCCTACCAGGCCGGCTCACCCGAGCGGGCACCACGCGAGGTGCTCGCCGCCGTACGCAGCCGCAAAGATGGCATCCTGGCCCGAGGCTGACGACGAATGGGTGTTGCGGCTGGAGAAGGGAGCGTCGATGCCGTTACGCAGGCGTAAGCAGTGGTGGGGTGTGACGCTGGACGCGCCGGACGGGCCCGAGCTGGGGCGGTTCTACGCGCGGCTGCTCGACTGGCACCTCTTTCCGGCGGACAACGGGCTCGAGGCGACCGTGGCGCCTTCGGCCGATGCCGGCTACAACCTCGGGTTCCAGACCGAGCCGAACTATCTTCGGCCGGTGTGGCCGGTCGAGCCGGGGCAGCCGCAGATGTCGATGCACCTGGAGATCGAGGTGGACGACCTCGACGAGGCGGTGGCGCATGCGGTCGCCGCCGGGGCGACGCTTGCGGGCTTCCAGCCCCAGGACACCGTGCCGGTCATGATCGACCCGGCCGGGCACCCGTTCTGCCTCTATCTGGACGAGTCAGACGAATATCTGGACGAGTCAGACGAAGGTGAATAGGCGGACGCCCGATAGGTACGGGTCGGGGTCGCGGCTCAGCCGGTGCGCGCCGACGCGGAAGCGGGCGTCCGGCGGGGCGGTGAAACCCAGCTCGGTGAATCCGTTGCCGGCGAAGAGGTCGCGCACCGCCTCGGCCTCGGCGCCTCCGCGCGTCCAGATCACCGTGCCGCCCGGCGCGAGCAGGCTGGGCAGCGACGCGATCGTCGTCTGCGTGTCCTCGTACGAGATGTTGCCGAAGACGCCGCAGGCGAGCACCACGTCGGCGGGCGCGATCGACGCGTACGGGGTGGTCGTGCCGGCGTCGTCGGTGAGCACGGTGACGCCGGCGCCGGCGTCCTCGCGAGCGCGCGCGGCCAGCACCGGATCCCATTCGACCAGCACCGCCTGGGAGCCCGCCGGGAGCAGCGGCAGCACGTCGCGGCCGTCGCCCGCGCACATGCTGATGACGCGGCGGGGGCGGTCGAGCAGCGGGCGCAGGTAGCCGCGCACCACTTCGCGGCGCCGGGCCAGCGGCGAGCCGGGAGTCCCGTACTCGTCATGCCATTCGACCCAGTCGCGTGTCACGGGGCCATTCAACAACAGAGAACGCCGCGCCCTTGGCGGAGGGCGCGGCGTCTCCTTGACCCGGGAGCGGGTCAGGTCTCAGGTCGAGGACGGGCGATCGACCGTGGCCACGACGTCCTTGTCGATGCGCGGATCGCCCTCGTCGGCGAAGTAGTCGTCCTGGGTCGTGCCGTCCACGCCCTCGGGGGTCTTGGCGGCCCGCAGGATCAGCGTCACGATGACCGCCACCAGCAGGTTCACGATGACGGTGACAAAACCGACGAAGATCGTGCGCTTGGTATCGAAGCCGAAGTCGGACAGCGGGAACGCCGAGCCACCGAAGTGGGCCTTGCCGTTGGCCGGGTTCGGGATCTGCCACAACATCCACATCGACAGGCCCATGCCGACCACCCAGCCCGCGATCAGCCCGCCGCGGTGCAGCCAGCGGGTGAACAGGCCCAGCGCCACCGCCGGAGCCGTCTGCAGAATGATGATGCCGCCGATGAGCTGCAGGTCGATGGAGAACTGCGGGTCGAGGAAGACGATGCAGGCGACCGCACCGACCTTCACCACCAGCGACGTGATCTTCGAGACGCGCGCCTCCTGGGCGTGGGTGGCGTCCCGCTTCAGATATTCCTTGTAGATGTTGCGGGTGAACAGGTTGGCCGCGGCGATCGACATGATCGCGGCCGGAACCAGCGCGCCGATCCCGATCGCGGCGAAGGCCACGCCCGCGAACCAGGCCGGGAACTGCATGTCGAACAGCAGCGGCACGACCGTGTTGCTGTCCACTTTGCCGGTCGCCGGGTCGGCCAGCGGTTTGACGCCGGACGCGATGGCGGCGTACCCGAGCAGCGCGAGCAGGCCGAGCAGGAAGCTGTAGGCCGGCAGAGCCGACATGTTCCGCTTGATCACGTTGCGGTTCTTGCTGGCCAGCACGCCGGTGATGCTGTGCGGGTAGAGGAACAGGGCGAGCGCCGAGCCGAGCGCCAGCGTGATGTATTGCAACTGGTTGTTGGCGTTCAGCGTGATGCCGTCGTTGGGATTGGGTGAGGCGGTGAACTTCGCCTCGGCCGCGTCGAAGATGCTGCCCCAGCCACCGAGCTTGTAGGGCAGGTAGATGACCGCCACCAGGATCACGATGTAGATCAGCGTGTCCTTGACGAAGGCGATCAGGGCGGGCGCCCGCAGGCCCGACTGATACGTGTACGCCGCGAGGATCGCGAACGCGATGATGATCGGCGCGTGCCGGGCCAGCAGGCTGTCGCCGGTCACGCCCATCGTCTTGAGCACCGCTTCGATGCCGATCAACTGCAGGGCGATGTACGGCATGGTGGCGACGATGCCGGTGACAGCGACCAGCAGCGCGAGCGTCGGCGAATCGAACCGGGTGCGCACGAAGTCGGCCGGCGTGACGAAGCCGTGCCGGTGCGACACCGACCAGAGCCGGATCAGGATCAGGAAGAACAGCGGATAGATGACGATGGTGTACGGAACGGCGAAGAACCCGGCCGCGCCGGCGCCGAAGATCAGGGCCGGTACCGCGACGAACGTGTACGCCGTGTAGAGGTCGCCGCCGACCAGGAACCAGGTGATCCACCCGCCGAAGCTGCGGCCGCCCAGCCCCCACTCGTCGAGGTGTTCCATGTTCTTCGGGGCCCGCCACCGCGCGGCGACGAAGCCCATGCCGCTGACCAGCAGGAACAGCAGCGTGAAGACGACGATCTCGGTCACGTGGTCGCGCATGCCGTCACTTCCTCGTCATTCGGAAGACGATCGTCGTGGTGACCACGCCGACGAGGATGAACGAGAACTGGAGCCAGTAGAACGCGGGGAAGCCCCACAACCGGGGCGAGTCGTGGTTGAACAGTGGGGTCAGAACCGGCAGCACGATGGGGATGAGGAGCAGCCAGTTCCACGGGCTGCGATCACTGCGCGCTGCGGGCACCGCTTTCGGCGTATCGGGATCCGCCATCAGCCGTACCTCCTGGTAACTGTGGAGACGGTCACAGTCACGCTAACGAGACGACGTTGTTACAGGCGATCATCCTGCGCCGAGCGGCAGGCCGGGTGCGCCGAACGGCGTACGCCGATGACGGGGTTGTCCGAAGCGACGACCGAACGTGAGGCGTTTACGCAGCTCACCGAGGGTCCGGGCCCGGCGGTAGCGGATCGGGATCCGCTACCGCCGGTTCGATCACGGAGTCCAGAGACCCGTCGCGATGGCCTTGGTCAGGGAGGCGTTGGCGTCGTCACCGTCGAGCGACCACATCATGGCGCCGCCGAGGCCCTTGGAGCGGATCCACAGCGACTTCTGCAGCAGCACTGCCGGGTCGTCGTAGGTCCAGAACGTGGTGCCGTCGTAGAGCCAGGCGTGGCCCGACTTGAGGTCACGGTGGACCTTGAAGCCGGGGAGTGTCCTGACCGTCTTGTAGTCCTCGGTGCCGGCGGCGAACTTGCCGGGGGCCGGTCCCGTGGCCGGGGCGAACAAGCCGTTCCTGCTGCCGGTCACGCCGGTCCAGCCTTGGCTGTAGTACGGCACGCCGAGGACGAGCTTCTGACGCGGGGCGCCCAGCGACAGCCACTTGTCGATGGCCACCTCGGACGAGAAGTCGGGGTTGTCGGGAGCGCCCGCCGGCACGCGCAGGGCCGACTGCTGGTTGGTCCGCGCCTCCCACGAGCCGTGGAAGTCGTAGCCCTGAACCGTGGCGAAGTCGAGGTACTTGAAGATCTTGCCTTCGAAGCCGGCGTCGACCTTCACCGGCGCGGCCGGCAGGAAGGCCGTGAGGTCGTAGCGCTTCTTCGTGGTCCTGCTCAAGGCGGACAGCTGCGCCCGGAACTCCTCGGTCAGCAGCGTGAAGTTCTGCTTGTCCTCGGGGCGGATGACGTTGCCGACCTCGCCCGCGGAGCCGGGCCATTCCCAGTCGAGGTCGATGCCGTCGAGGACCCCGGCCGCCACCCCGGCCGGCAGGCCGGGCAGGTTGCCCTTGATCCACAGGTCCACGCAGGACGACACGAGCTTCTTGCGGGACGCGTCGGTGAGGGCCGCGTCCGAGAAGTACTTCGAGCCGGTCCAGCCGCCCAGCGAGATCAGCACCCGCAGCTTCGGGTTCTTCTTCTTCAGCTCGGCGATCTGGTTGAGGTTGCCGCTGATGGGCTGACCGGCGACGTCAGCGACGCCGTCGACGCTGTTCTCGGCCGGGAACGGGGTCTGCCAGTCGGCCCAGGGGTCGGCCGAGACGCAGAGGCCGTCCGCGGTGACCGGGCCGAACGCGTAGTTGATGTGGGTGAGGCGGGACGCGGCGCCGGATTGCTGCACATCGGCGAGCTGGAAATCGCGGCCGTAAATGCCCCACTGGGTGAAGTATCCGACCTTGACATATGATTTTGCGCTTGCTTGCACGGGTGTCGCTACGGCCGTCGATGCCACCGCGGCGACGGCCGCCGCGGCGATGAGACGGCGGGTCAGAACACGCATGAGCCCTCCGGGGCGAAACGTTGAACAAAGTTTCCTAATTGAGGAAGCTAAACGTCTCGGCCCCGGGAGGCAATGGGTCAGCGCAGATGCGCCGTTTCGTTCACCGAGCGCACCGCGATGTTGCCGTCCGGCCAGGCATCCATCGTGGACACCCCGGCCGTGTCGAGGTACAGCCGGTGCAAAAAGGCGTCCGACGCCGCCAGCGCGTCCCGCAGGATCAGCTTGATCGGCGAGACGTGCGAAACCACCACGACAACCCCACCGGCGTACGTCTGAAGGACCGTCGCCATCGCGCCGCGCACCCGCTTCGAGACCGCCTGGAACGACTCGCCACCCGGCGGCGCCACACTCGTCGAGCCGAGCCACGCCTCCATCTCGCGCGGCCACTGCTCCTGCGCCTCGGCGAAGGTCAGCCCCTCCCAGACCCCGAAGTCGACCTCGATCAGGTCGTCGACGACCGTGACGGGCACCCCGCCCACCTCGGCCGAGATCAGTTCCGCCGTACGCACGCAGCGGCTCAACGGCGAGCTGACAATCGCCGTGACGTCGCGGGCGAGGCCCGCCACCCGGCCGCCGGCCGCCATCGCCTGCGCCTCGCCCTGTTCGGAGAGCGGCACATCACCCCGGCCCGAGTAGCGGCCCTGGCTGGTCAGCGTGCTCTCGCCGTGACGCACCAGGATCAGCCGGGTCGCGTCGTGGAGCGACGGCGGCGCCCAGGACTTCGGAGCGGCCAGCGTGATCACCTCGGGAACGACGCGGTCGGCCACCGGCTTGCCCGCGGCCTCGTCCATGGCCCGGTTGGCCAGCGCGTCGGCCGCCTTGTTGCGCTCGCGCGGGATCCACTCGAACGTGACCTTGCCGATCCGCGCCACCAGCTGGGCCGCCTCGGCCGCGAGGGGACGCAGACCGGCGTTCTTGATCTGCCAGCGTCCGGACATCTGCTCGACCACGAGCTTGGAGTCCATCCGCACGTTGACCTCGGTGGCGCCCAGTTCGAGGGCCGCCTTGAGCCCCTCGATCAGGCCCGTGTACTCGGCCACGTTGTTGGTGGTGACGCCGAGCGACCCCTGCCGCTCGAGCAGCACCTGACCGTCCGTGTCGAGCACGACCGAGCCGTACCCGGCCGGCCCCGGATTCCCCCGGGAGCCGCCGTCCGCCTCGACCAGAACCCTCATAGTCCCGATTCCTTGGTGCGGACCATGATGCGGCGGCACTCCTCGCAGCGGACGACGTCGTCGGGCTCGGCCGCCTTCACCCGGGCCAGGTCGGCGCCGTAGAGCTCGATGCGGCAGCCACCGCAGCGGCCGGACTGGAACAGCGCGGCGCCCAGGCCCGACTCGAGCCGGATCTTGTCGTACAGCCCGACCAGGTCGGCCGGCAGGTCGGCGGCCAGCGGGCCGCGCGACGACGTCTTGAACTCCTGCTCCTTGGTGATGTCGGCCAGCGCCTCGTCCCGCCGCCGCTCGGCCGCCTGGCGCCGCTCGTTCGCCGCGTTCAGCCGGCCCTGCACCTCGGACAGCGCCGCGTCGGCGGTCTCCCGCTGCTCCATCAGCTCGAGCTCGGCGTCCTCGAGTTCGCCCTGCCGGCGGTTGAGCGTGGCCAGCTCGTGCTGCAAGCCCTCGATCTCGCGCAGCGCGCCGCCGGCGTCGAGCCGCTTCTGGTCGCGGTCCTTGCGGGCCCGCACCTGCTCGATGTCCTTCTCGAAGCGGCTGATGTCGCGGTCGAGGTCGTCCACCGTGACCTGGGCCCGCACCCGCTCGTCCTCGAGCGCGGCGAGCTCCCGCTGCACGGCTTCGATCTCGGCCAGCTCGGGCAGCGACTTGCGGCGGTGGGCGAGCTGAGCGAGGGCGGTGTCGACCGCTTGCAGGTCGAGCAAGCGGCGCTGGGCATCCGGCGAGGCCTTCACAGCAGGGGCTCCTTCTTTTCGGGAATGTCCCTGGCGTGCACGGTCCAGGGGTCGGTGTCCACATCAGACACGATGATCTCGGCGCCGGACTCCGCGCGCAGCCAGGCCGCGACGTCGTCGAGCCACGGGCGCTCGGTGGCCCAGTGTGCGACGTCGAGCAGCGCGGGCCCGTCCTCGGCGAGGTGCTCGCTGGCGGGGTGGTGGCGAAGATCGGCGCAGAGGTACGCGTCGACGCCGGCCCGAGCCGCGTCGGCCAGGAACGAGTCGCCCGCGCCCCCGCAGACGGCGACCGTGTGCAGCACGCGCGACGGGTCGCCGGCGGCCCGGATCCCGCCCGCAGTGGTGGGCAGCCGCATCGCCGCGAACCCGGTGAACTCGGCCAGGTCCATCGGCTCGGACAGGTCGCCGATGCGCCCGATGCCGCGGCCCTCACCGGCGGCGGCGCCCGTGGCCGGCACCAGGGGGCGCAGGTCACGCAGGCCGAGCCGGGCCGCGAGCGCGTCGGACACGCCCGGCCGGGCCACGTCGGCGTTGGTGTGCGCGCAGTAGAGCGCGACGTCCTGGCGGATCAGCCGGTGGATGATCCGGCCCTTGTACGTGTCGGGCGCGATCGACGAGACCGGCTTCAGCAGCAAAGGGTGGTGGGCGACGATCAGGTCGGCCCGCTCGGACAGCGCCTGATCGACCGTCTCGGGCACACAGTCGACGACGCACAGGATCCGCCGGACGGGATGCTCGAAGTCGCCGAGCACCAGTCCGACCCTGTCCCACGACTCGGCCCAGTCACGGGGATAGCGCCGGTCGAGGGCGCTGACCACGTCGAGGACGGTGGGGGCGGCGGCGGTGTCGGTCACGGCCGCCAACTCTATCGGGCCGCTCCGGCGGAATCGGCAGGACAGTCCTACGCCGGTTCGGCCCGGCTGCTGCTGCTCATGCTCACCGGGCTGCTGACCGCTTGGAGGGCACGCCGCCAGGGGAACTGGCCCCGGAAACGCTCGGTTTGCCCCGGTCCGCCGAGCCGGCAGACGTCCTCGCCGTACAGAACGTGCACGCCCCAGTCGCGCAGCCGGGCCAGGCTCTCGTGCAGCGCCGGGTGCAGGGCCATGACCTTGTTCGTGTACGGGACCACGGCCGTGGGCACGCCGTAGCCGTAGCCCTCGATCAGCAGGCCGAGCACCAGGGTGTCGGTGATCCCGGCGGCCCATTTGTTGACGGTGTTGACCGTGGCGGGCGCGACGATCATCGCGTCGGCCGGCGGCAGCACGTCGGGGTCACCGGGGCTCTTGTAGTAGGTGCGTACCGGATGACCGGTCTGTGCCTGAAGTGCCGCCACGTCGACGAACTTGCGCCCGTCGGGAGTCGTGATCACGCACACCTCCCAGCCTTCCTGCTGGGCCAGGCCGACCAGTATGCCGACGTCGCGGGCCATGGGCGAACCGCAGACCAGGACGTACAGCACACCACCGGGCGCGGCGTTACCGATCGTCACGAACCCACCTCATACACCGACTCCCATCTGCTCGGCCAGCTCCGCTATCGGAGCCGGCGGAGTGCCCCGCGTCCGGCGGAGCACGTCGGAAAGCACCTCGTGCGCGAGCGGGCGGCAGCGGATCTCGGACGGGGCGAGCCGGTCGCCCTCGAGCAGCATCTCGCTGGCCTTCTCGATGTTGCCGATCTGCGTGTAGCCGCGGGCGATGTCCAGGAAGTGGTGCGCCCGGCGTTCCGGCAGCAACGCGTTGAAGCCGACGACATCGATCTTCTCGTGCGTGTCGACCGCGGCCCGGCCGTCGCCCAGTTCGACCGCGGCCGCGCAGCGGTGCAGCTGGACGTTGGTGGGACCGAAGCTGGTCCAATAGTGGTTGAAGTCGCCACCCAGTTCGAGCGACGCCTGCTCGGCGCCGCAGAGCAGGTCGCGCACGGTCGCGCTGTCGCCGATGCGTGCCGCCGCCATCGCGCCGTTGAGCAGCAACATGCCGTACACCGACAGGCGCTCCCCCTTGTGCGCCGGCTCGTACGCGGGCGCCAGCCGGTTCGCGATGTTGACGTTGACCTCGAGCGCGGGACGGACCCGGCCGAGCGCCAGCAGCGCGCTGCCGACCCGGAAGCTGGCCAGACCGGCCAGCAACTGGTCGCCGGCCCGCTGCGAGACGGCGATCGAGCGGTCGGCCGCCAGCCACGACAGCTCGTGCTCGCCGACCTTGCGCAGCGCGGACGACGCGATCTGGTAAACCTGGCCCAGCAGGTGGGCCGCGTCCTTGGCCTCGGCGCCGGTCGCGTACGCGCTGTCGGCCGCCTGGGCGTCCCGCAGCAGCTTGGGCAGCATGCGGGCCAGCACCCCGTACTTGGCGTGCTGATAGGTCAGCCAGGCGTGGCTGACCGCCTTGTGCATCTCGGCCAGCGGCGGCGAATGTGGCACCGCTCGGAAAAACGCGCTCATCTGGTCATAACGCTCCAGAGCGGCGCGAATCTCCTCAACTTCGACCTGGTCGATGCAGTTCTGGGTCTCCGGCCGGCGTTCCACATCCTTGCCCAGCAACAGCTGGACATCGACCTGAAGCACGTCGGCGATCTCGTAGACGACTGAGAACTTGTCGAGCCGGCGGACTCCCCGCTCCACCTTGTCGACCCAGCTCTTGGACTTTCCCAGCCGGTCCGCGAAGACCTGCTGGGACATCTTGCGTCGGCCGCGCCAATAGGCGACGCGGCGGCCGATCGGCAGCTCGTCCACGGTGCCTCCCCCGACTCGCCGGCGACCCCCGCCGGCAAGCCCTTGTGTCAACTCGCAGTCTGAACCCGCCACGTGTGCGAACGTCGCACAGCGTGTGTGATCGCCTGCTAACCGATGCTCTTAGTTTTCCCCGCAACTTGCAAAGGGTGGATCTGCCGAAATCAACGAGGTGTGTCGCGCTTGGATACGGCGTCTCCGGCTGATATGGCGGCGGACCACCTGGATCGGGATTCATCGAGCCGTGCAGTGGACAGCGCATCGACCGTTCGTACCGCCGGCGATGATTGATCGTCGGCGTCCGCGCCGGGGCGGATGACATAGTCGCCGCATAGTAGATCCGCATGTCGAGTGACACCGTAATGTGCCGGAGGGTGACGGTCGAGTCACTCAGACGGATGAATCCCGCTTGGGCCGGGCCCGGACGTGGATGCGGGCGCCCTGACTGTCGAAGATCGACAGGAACTCGACCGCCTTGCCCTCGGCGCTGCCGAACCAGTGCGGCACCCGGGTGTCGAACTCGGCCGCCTCGCCCGCCGGCAGCACCAGGTCGTGCTGGCCGAGGACCAGGCGCAGGCGGCCGCTCATCACGTAGAGCCACTCGTAGCCCTCGTGCGACTTGGGATCGGGCTCCTGCCGCTGCCCGGCCTCGATGATGTGCTTGAACGCCTGCGGACCGCCCGGATTGCGGGTCAGCGGCAGGATCGTCTGGCCGAACCGCTGGATCGGACGGGCGTACACGCGGGGGTCGCCGGTCGGTGGCGCGCCGACCAGCTCGTCGAGCGGCACCCGATAGGCCCGGGCCAGCGGCAGCAGCAGTTCGAGGGTGGCCTTGCGCTGCCCCGACTCGAGCCGTGACAGCGTGCTCACCGAGATGCCGGTGGTGTCGGCCAGCGCCGTCAGCGTGATGCCGGCGTCGCGTCGCAGGGCTCGCAGCCTCGGCCCGACCTCCCGCAGAACATCCTCGTTATTTGCCGTCATGGCAAAGAAGTTTCCCGTATCCGGGAAAGTCTGGCCACCATGGGGACATGACCTACGACGTGATTGTTATCGGGGGCGGACCGGCCGGGCTCAGCGGCGCGGTGGCCCTGGGACGAGCGTTGCGCTCGGTGCTGGTGATCGACTCCGGCCAGGGCCGGAACGCCCCGGCCGAGGGCATCCACAACTTCCTGACCCGCGACGGGATGAGCCCGGCGGAGTTCCGCGCGGCCGGCCGGGCCGAGGTGGAGAAGTACGGCGGACGGGTGATCGACGGGGAGGTGGTCTCGGCCGTGCCCGGCTTCGAGGTCGCCCTGGCCGACGGCTCGGTCCACCGGGCGCGGCGGCTGCTCGTGACGGCCGGAGTCGTCGACCTGCTCCCGGACGTGCCCGGACTGGCCGAGGGCTGGGGCTCGACCGTGCTGCACTGCCCCTACTGCCACGGCTACGAGGTGCGCGGCAAGGCGATCGGCGTGATCGGGACGCCGGGCGAGGAGCAGACCGACCACAAGATGCGGCTGTGGAGCCAGTGGAGCCCGGACGTGCGCCTGCTGGAACTGGACAGGATCGCCGCGGTCGAGCCCGGCGGCGTCCGGATGACCGACGGCAGCCTGGTGGCGCGGGACTACCTGGTGGTCACCACCCGGATCGAGGCCCGCGCCGGGTTTCTCGGCACGCTCGGGCTCGAGGCGGTCGAACACCCGATGGGCATCGGCACCTACGTGCCCGCGACCGACCCGACCGGACGCACCGCGGTCGACGGCGTCTGGGTGGCCGGCAACGTCGCCGATCCGATGGCCCAGGTGATCAGCGCGGCCGCCGCCGGACTGACCGCGGGCGCGATGATCAATGCTGACCTGTTGCCGCCAGCTCCCGATAAGCCGTGATCACCGCGGCCGTGCGGTCGGCCAGCTCCGGTCCGGCCCCGTCCACCGGCGCCGGGTGCTGGTCGGCCAGGCCGGACAGCACCAGCTCGGCCTGCCGGGCGGTCTCGCCGATCTCGCGCTCGCGCAGGAAGGCCTCGCCGGCCAGCGCCGTCCGGTCGAGGCTGCGCAGGATGCGGTTGGCCTGCCCGCCGGTCTCGCGCCACAGCTGGTCGGCGCGCTCCCGCTGGGCGGCCAGGGCCAAGACGGCCGGGCTGTCGGCGGGGACGTCCTGATCCCGTACGCCGGCGATCTCCGCCCGCAGCCGGCGGAGCTCCTGCCGGCGTACGAGCAGACCGCCCAGCTCGTCGAGGGCGCCGGTCAGGGAGCGGTCGGCCAGCTCGGGATCGATCATGCCGGGCAGGCCGGGCCAGGTGCGGCGGATGCGGCGGGAGACGCCGACGGCCCGGCGGAAGACGGCCCGCTCCTGCTCGGCCCGCAGGACGTGGACGCCCTCGCCGGCCGGGATCTCGAACGAGGCCGCGTGCGCGGCGCGGTACTGGCGCTGCCAGACCGCGGCGACGGCGGCCAGCGAGGCGGCCAAGGGCAGCCACCAGGGCACGCCCACGGCGTAGAGAACAGCGGAAACGGAGATCAGCGCGAGGCTCAGGCGGGACGCGGAGGCCACCCGGGCCGCCCGGTCGGCGCCGCTCGGGTCGAGGGGGACGACCTCGGTCATCGAACCGGCGCTGTGCCGGACGGCACGACCGGTGCGCAGCCTCAGGGCGTACGGGGAAATGACGGTCTTCTCGGCATCCATGCCGATGTGCAGTTCCGCCGGCATGCGCCCTCCGCCTTCCGAGATTGCTGTGGTCGCAGGGCGGGCCCGATCGCCGGGGGGATGCCGACCGGGGCCCGCCCACCGGCGGGACATCCCGCCGGCACTCTCAGCAATCGGTGATCGGGCGGGCTGGTTGAGAATCCGCTCGGGTGCGAACCGGGTGCCCGTTCCGCGGCGCCGGCTGCCCGGGCCGGTCCGCCGATGGAAGTCGGGGTAGCCTCGCGGCGTGGATGCGGTCGACCTGGTGCTGCGCAAGTTCGACGGGCGGCCGCACCGCCAGGTGACGGGCCGCCTGCTCGGCGAGGACGCGTACGGCACCTGGCTGGGCACTCCGCGCGGCACCGTCGTGACCTATCACTACGGCGCCCGCCCCGTCGGGCGCACCAAGGTCTCGGCCGTGCGGCTGCTGCCCGCCGAGAAGTGGTGGATGGCGATGTTCCTGGCCGAACCGGCCAAGCGGGAGATCTACTGCGACGTGATCACCCCGCTCCGGTGGACCGGCCCGGCCGAGATCACCGTGGTCGACCTCGACATCGACCTCGTGCGCTACCGCGATCACCGGGTCGAGGTGGAGGACGAGGACGAGTTCGAGCAACACCGCCTCGAGATGGGCTACCCGCCCGAGATCGTCGAGGGGTCGCTGAGCGGCGCGGCCGCGTTGCGCGAGGCACTCGTCCGCGACGACGAGCCGTTCGCCTCGCACTACCGCAGCTGGCTGACCCGGGTGGACGGGTGACGGACCCCGTACGGGCGGCGATCGCCGAGGAGCGGCGCCGGATGGCCGACCTGGTCGACTCGCTGAGCCCGGCCCAGCTCGAGACGCCCAGCCTGTGCGGCGCCTGGACCGTCCGGCAGGTCGCCGGGCACCTGGTGGCCGCGGTCGAGACGCCCCGCGGGGCGATGTTCTCGGCGATGCTCCGCAGCGGATTCCGGCTGCACCGGGCCAACGCACTGCTCGCCGTCGAGGTGGCCGCGCAGCCGCCGGCCGTGCTGGCCGACACTCTGCGCCGCCGGGCGCACGACGACTTCCGGCCGCCGATCGTGGGCTATCCGGGCCAGCTCACCGACCTGCAGGTGCACGGGCAGGACATGCGCCGGCCGCTCGGGCTGCCGCACGGACTCACGCTCGACCACGTCCGGATGTCGCTGGACTTCCTGACCGGCGGGCGGGCAACCGGTTTCACCCCGCGCCGCCGACCGGCCGGGCTGCGCCTCGAGGCCACCGACCTGGACTGGGCGTACGGGGCGGGCGCGCTGGTCAGCGGGCCGGCCGAGGCCCTCATGATGGCGCTCACGGGACGCGCCCAGGTGCTCGGCGAGATCGACGGTCCGGGCGTCCGCGTGCTGGCCGCCCGGATCACCTGAGGCCGCCCGCCCGCCACCGCCGAAAACTGTCGGAGGGTAGCCCTAATGTCACCGCCATGAATGACACCGCCCTCCAGTCATCCCCCATCACCCTCGACCGGCGGCTCGTGCTCGGCGAGCTCGACTATCAGGTCACCGCCTTCCCCACCGACGACCACCGCATCGACCTCTGCATCGTGAGCAGCGACGGCGACGGTCACGTGGTCAGCGAGATCAGCGGCGGCATCTCCCCGGCCGACCTGCCCACGCTCACCGACGTCCTCACCTCGACCCTGGCCGGCCTGATCGCGATGACCCAGCCGCCACCGTCGCCGGTCCCCTCGGGCCCCCCGCCCGACCGGCGCGACCGCCACCCCAACCAGGGCGCCCGCTGGACCACGGCCGACGACGAACGCCTGATCGCCCGCCATCGGGCGGGCGCCCGCCCGCGCGAGCTGATGGCCGAGTTCGGGCGCAGCGACGGCGGCATCCGGGCCCGGCTGGAAATCCTCGGCGAGCTGCCACCCAGCGGTCGCCGGCGGTTCGCCGGCGAATCCCCCGCCGGTGGCCCGCCCGCCGGTGCGGGCTCCGCCGCCGCCTCAACCGAGTCCGCCGGCTGACAGTCGGTGGGGCCGGGCCCGGCGCACGGGCCCGGCCCCACCGATGCCACCACCTCCGGGGCTGCCGCCGGCCAACGGCCGTCCCCCGCTGGTGACGCGCCGGCGCGGTCGGCCGGTCCCGGGCGGGCGTGTGCCCGCGACCGGCCGCCGCTCCGGCGCCGTCCTATTCGCCGCCGGCCGGTTCGCTGCCGACCGGCACGCCGGCCACCGGCGCGACCAGGTTCCGGCGCGGGCCGGCCAGGCACGCCTCGACCCGGAGGATCTGCCCGTGGGTGAACATGAACATCGCCACGTCGTCGGTGTAGTCCATGTAGTTCATGAACATGTCGCCGTCCGGCGCGTTGTTGCAGGTGATCGACGGAAAGGTGGGTGTGCCGAAGTTCTGGCCGGACTGGTTGGGCGTGTCCGCCACGAAGTCGGTGCCGCTGCACCCCGTGCCGTCGTCGCCACCGATGTGGAAGAGGTTGAGCCAGTGGCCGATCTCGTGGGTGGTGGTCCGCCCCAGGTTGAAGGGCGCGGCCGCCGTCCCGGTCGTGCCGAAGCCGGTGTGGGTGATCACCACGCCGTCGGTGGCCGGCGGCCCGCCGGGGAACTGGGCGTAGCCGAGCAGGCCGCCGCCGAGCTGGCAGACCCAGACGTTGAGGTAGCGGTCGGCCGGCCACGCGTCGGCGCCACCGCGGGCGGTGAACTTGACCGCGTCGTTGTCCGAGAAGGAACGCACGTCGGTGCGCCGCCGGGTGACGCCCGTGGTGGGGTTGCCCTCCGGGTCGACGCTCGCCCGCCGGAACTCGAGGCGCGCGTCGGCGACCAGGCCCTGCCACACCTTCGGCACGCCCTTGAGGTCGGCGTTGGCGGCCCGGAAGTCCTCGTTGAGCACGGCGATCTGGGTGTCGATCTGCTCCTCCGAGAGGTTCTGCTCGTCGGTGTTGTGCACGACGTGCACAACCACCGGGATCGTCACGACCTCGGCCCGGCTGGGCTGCTCCTCACCGGTCGCGAAGGCGAAGGCGAGGTTCTCGATGGCGGCCCGGTTGAGCCGGTAGTTCAGGCTTTCGTTCAGCAGGCGGCGGTGCACGTCCTCGCTGCCGCAGCGGCGCCGCGCCGGGGTCTCGACGATGTCGGCGGTGTCCATCGGGCCTCATCTCCTCGCGCTATTTGCGGATCCTCAGCACCTGCTCGTCGTGCGCGACGATGTGCAGCACGCGGCTCCCCGCGCCGGCCCGCACCCGGAGGGCGCCGCCCTCCCCCGGTTCCCAGCTGCCCCGGCTCGCGGCGGCCCGGTCGGCCGGCCCGGCGGCATACTCCAGATAGCCGCCGCCCGGCCGGAACTCGACGCTCGGCCGCGGCGCCCGGCTGGGCGGGAAGGCAAACTCGGCCGGCCGGTAGACAGCCTGATCGTCGGTGTCCTCCTCGAAGGAGCGGTACCACCGCCGGTAAAGATCGGGCGAGATCTCTGGCATGTTCCGCAACCCTTCGAACGGTGCCTTCGGTGGTGGCCAGGGTGACAGCATCACCGCTGGTGGGCCCGCCTGCGTCCGTGATCCGACACCGTTTCGGACGAACGACCGATGACCCTTGCCGAGGGCTGCGCGCACCGTCGAGCGATGAGCTGGAAACCGCGCACCGCGCACCGCGTGGCCGCGATAGACGCCTACCGCTTCCCGGCGGCCGTGCGCCAGCGCCTCGCGTCCGAACACGACAGCCTGAACCAGGCGGGCCTCGACCAGGTCGAGTCGGCCACCCGCCAGTGGTTCCGCCTGGCCGCCCGCCATCCGCGGGCCAAGCTGACCATGCCTTCGCTGATCGCCGCCGCACTGTGGACCGAGTTCTCCCGCCAGACCACCGAATACGCCGCCTTCTGCACCGAGGCTTTCGGCCGCGCGCCGCTCGACAGACCTTCCTCACCCGGGCCGACAGCACCGGCTTCCTCATCCGGGCCGACAGCACCGGCTTCCTCATCCGGGCCGGCCGCGCTCGCCGAGACGTTCCGGTTCGCCCGGCAGGACGAGAACTGCGGTCCGGCCGCGCTTCCACTGCTCTTCCGGATCGACCAGCAGCTGTCGATCCGCGGCGGCTACCGCTACCTGGCCGACTGCGGCGGCCGAGGCACCTGCTACGACGTGCCCGGCGCCGTCTGCCTGCAACACCTCAAAGGCCCCGGCCGACTGCTCCGCGGCCGCAACCGGTTCGGCCCGCCCCCACCCGGCAACTCCGGCCCCGTCGGGGAAGGCATGGCCTGTGGAGGCGGTTGCGGCTCGTCGTAATGCGTTGCGGTCACGGCCGATGAGCGGCCAGGCTGCGGGGCGTGACGGAATCCGTGATCGAGATTTTCGACCGTGTCGCCGAGCGCTACGACGACGTCCTGCCGTTCTTCTCGGAGTTCGGGCGGCTCACCGCTCGGCGGTTGCCCGAGCCGCAGCCCGGCGGTCGCCTGCTCGACATAGGAACGGGAAGAGGCGCGATCGCCGTCCCGGCGCGGGACCGCGGATACGAGGTCACAGCGACCGACGCGGCGCCCGGCATGGTCGCGCGGCTGCGACAGGAACAACCGGGCCTGGACGCGAGGCTGATGGACGCGGCCCGGCTCGAGTTCCCCGACGAGTCGTTCGACGTGGTGACCGCCGGCCTGGTCATGCACCTCGTGGACGACGCGGCAGCGGTCACGCGCGAGGTGCGGCGCGTGCTACGCCCGGGTGGGCTGTTCGCATTCACGACGCCGGGCCGGGTGCCCGAGGGTTTCGAGTTCGCCGACGGGGCCAACGCGCTGTTCGGCGAGTTCGCCCGGCACCTGCCGCCGCAGGGCAGCATGGGTGCCCCGTTCGACGAGGTCGAGACGCTGACCGAAGCCGGGTTCGTGCCCCGGCGGCAGACGGATCTGAGGCTGGAGCTGCCCGTTCCCGACGCCGAGACCCTCTGGCAGTGGTTCCAGACGCACGGCACGCGCAAATACTTCGACGATCTGCCGCCCGAGCGCCGCGACGAGTTCCGCCGCCGGCTGATCGACGACCTCGAGGGTCGCCGCCGCCCGCTGCTCCTGCGCCGGTACGCGTGGCTGCACGAGGCCCGGAAAAGCGATTGATCACGATGCGACGATCAAGCGCATGAAGAAGATTCCCACGCTGTTCCTGCGGGACCCCGACAACCGGAAGCGCCTGCTGCCCGAGGTGCACCCCGGCTGCGGCTGGGTGCTGGCCGGAGAGGGAGTCGCAACCCGCAAGTACGACGGCACCTGCGTCCTGCTCGACGAGGCCGGCGTGTGGTGGGCCCGGCGCGAGGTCCGCCCCGGCCGCACCCGCCCGCCCGGCTACCGCGCGGTGATGACCGACGAGGTCACCGGCAAGACGGTGGGCTGGGAACCGATCGCGCAGTCGTCCTACGCCCGCTACCACGCCGAGGCCCTCGAGTCGCATCCCCGCGCCTTCAAGCCCGGCACCCACGAGCTGATCGGCGAGAAAATCAACGGCAACCCCGAGTCCGTACCCGGCCACGCCCTGGTGGCCCACGCCGAAGCCGACCGCCTAGAAGTCCCCACAGACTTCGCCACCCTGCGCGACTGGCTACTGGCTCACCCCCACTACGAGGGCATCGTCTGGCACCACCCCGACGGCCGCCGAGCCAAGCTCAAGCACCGCGACTTCGCCCTGGCCTCGACAGACTCCCCAATACTCGTCATGTGAATCTTCGCGCCCGCCCCGGCTTCGCCCGCACCTTCCTGGCCGCCTACATCGGCGGCTCCCTCCTGACGGACGGAGTCGCCGACGTGTCCCAGGGCGACCATTGGGGCTGGCCTTGGATCACCGTCGGCGCGGCCGCCCTCTGGCTGCTGGTGCAACACCTGCGCGAACAGGCCCTACGAGGCCTCGACCGCCCCGACACCACCTGGGCCCGCGTCGACACCGCCAACGCGGCCATCCTGGCCGTACTCATCACGCTGATGGTCATAGACGCCACGGTCGACCCCGACAGCCCCGCCGCCGGAGCCGCCACCTACGCCCTGGCCGCCGTCTACGCAGCCCTACTTCTCGACTTCGTCATCCAGCGCCGCCAGACAGTGCGAGCCTCGACCACCCATACCGCACCTACCGCCTGATCAACCGGCGTTCAGGTCGCTTCCCGGGGCGCACTGCCGTTCCCCGGTGATGACCGGTCGATCAGGCGCTCATCTGCACGCGGCCGTTCGGTCGGCTCAGTGACGGCTCGTGATCCGGCGGCTATCCGTGCCGCAAATCCGCGCAACTCCTAGACCGCCATCGCCATGACAGGAACGTCCCGCCCGGGGTTGTCAGTCAGTTGATCCGTCTGTGCCAGCCTCTTGTCCTCCTGCTACGGGTCGACGGTCCGCCACTGTCTCCAGCGCGTCCGGGTTGACCGGTTCGGCGGGTTCCGTGCGCTCTTCTCCAGGCGTACTAACAGCGGTGGTGCTGTCCGAATCGATCGACCCTGCTGCGTTCGTTGCACCGGGGGCCTCTGCGCCGATCGCCATCAGCAGCGCTGTAAGCAAGGTCGCCATTGACGCGGCAGTCAAGACGAAGTTCTCCTGACTCCTGAAGTCTTCGAACGCCGAGCCACCCAGCGCCATGCCTTCCCCGACCACACAGGCCAGGATCACCCAACCCAAATCTGAAGTGTTCAGCCTCTTGGACCAATTCACATCTATTGTCAACGCGAGCAGGAAGACCGGTATGACCTGAGCTGAGGTCGAGAAGAACTCGGTTCCAATTTCGGGAATGTTGCGATAGTTGGAGGCGTACCACCAGAAATAGAAAATTGCAACGAGGCCCACCACAGGAGGAAGCCAGCTGAAGGTTCGTGCACATTGTCGCGCCAACTCTATCTTTGGGGTCAGCGCTATATATGCCGCCAACGTGGGAAAGATTGCGTAGACGGCGCCGATGACGAGCCAATCTCCGTTGTCGCCGTCAGGGTCCACAAATCGGAGCAAACCCAAGACCGATAGATACGAGACAAAATAGATTGCAGGAAGCAGGCGCTTTTGGGTCCGGGCAGTGGGACGACGCCAGCTCAAGGTTGACTCCTCGGGGCGAAGCGCTCAAGGCGGCCGAAAGGCATCGCCATCATGCACTGTATGTGGTCGCTGCGACCGTGAGATTCCGGCGGAGTGAGCACTCGGCATGCGCTGATCCGACCTCAATCTGGACAGCGGCACATGGGAGAAAGCCCGCCTCCCGACCGACTCAGCCGGTCACCACTGGCGATTGTCACCCCGTTAGCCTGGGCCCTTCGTTAAGGGTTGTCCAAGGGCTGGGCTGAAATAGAAAAGTGCCTTCCGATCAGGGGAAATAGGGCTTATCGAGAGTCCTGTTGTCCCGCCACGGAAGGCACTTGCAGGGTGAAGATTACCGCAACACGTCCGAAGATCACGGCGGCCGGGGACGGTCCGGGCGTGGTCGGTCACGCTTTGGCCGGGTTGCGGCAGCGGCGGCGGCGGCCACGATCCGGGCCGGATCACGGTCGATGTGGCGGTGATGCTCGCCGATGGTGGTGAGGCCATCGCCGATCTGGCGGTGCGGCGTAACGAGGCCGGCCTGTTCGGGTCGGTCGCCTCGGACCCCACGGCGTGGCGACTGCTGTCGCTGAGCCAGGTCCTCTCGCTCGCCACGCCGGCCGGCGCGCTGGAGATGATCAGCGCTGGGAGATGACGCTCGGGGCGTCGTGTCATCAGCCTGTGCGCAGCGCCGTTGCGGCGTCTCGCAGTGCGTTAGCGAGTCGATCGACGTCATCGTCTGTGGTGGCCCAGTTCGAGAAGGACACCCGCACCGCTGCTCGACCGTGCCATACGGTTCCGGCGACCCAGGCCTCGCCGCTGTGGCGTACGTGCTCGCACACCTGCCAGGTGGTCTCGTCGTCGTCGACCCGGACGAGGACCTGGTTGAGCACGACGTCGTTGCAGACGATGAAGCCGGCGTCATCGCGGACGGCGTCAGCCAGCCGGCGGGCGTGATCACAGCAGCGTTCGATCAGGGCCTGGACGCCGGGGCGGCCCAACGACGCCAGTGCCGCGTACACGGGCACGGCGCGAGATCGGCGGGACATCTCGGGGACGAGGACGCCGGGTTCACGGGCGGTGCTGGTGGGCAGGTAGCTGGTGGTTGCGCCGAGCGCGGCGCGAGCGGCGTTGGGGTGATTCACGATGGACAGGCCGCAGTCGTATGGGACGTTGAGCCATTTGTGGGCATCGGTCGACCAGGAATCGGCTCGCTCGACCCCGGCGACGAGTTCCGACAGGCGTGGTGATGTCTGTGCCCACAGTCCGAATGCGCCGTCGACGTGGACCCATCCGCCGTGTTCGCGGGTCAGGTCGACGATCTGTGCCATGGGGTCGCAGGCGCCGGAGTTCACGTTGCCGACTTGTGCGCACACGATGGCGGGAGTTGGGTCGGCGGCGAGGGTGTCGGCGAGCGCGTCGGCGAGCATCGCTCCTTGGTCATCGACGGCGACGCGTTCGACGAGGCGCGCTCCCAGGCCGATCATCTGGATTGCCTGCAGCACCGACGGGTGGACCTCGTCGCCGGCGATCACGCGGACGCGGGGGGCCTGAGTGAGCCCATCGGCCTCAACGTCCCAGCCCTGCCGTTGCAGTAGGACGTGGCGTGCGGCGAGCAGACCGACGGTGTTGCCGGCCGTGGCGCCGGTGACGAACCCGACCGTCGCTTCAGTCGGCAGACCTAGCACCTGCAGGATCCACTGTTCAGTGACGGCATCGACCGCGGCACCTGCCGGCGAGGACATCCGGCTGTAGGCGGTCTGGTCCCAGGTGGACACCAACCAGTCGGCAGCCAGCGCGGCGGGAAGGGACCCGCCGACGACGAGCCCGAAGTAGCGGGGACCGGCGCTGGCGATGGTGGCTGGGCCGAGGATCGCGGCCAGCCGTTGGACCACTGCCACTGCATCCGTGGCGTGCTCCGGGACCGGGCCGCTGAGAAGGTCCAGGACCTCGTCGTAGCCGGTAATCGCGTCCACATGTCGGTCCGGCAGATCCCGCAGGTACTCCATCGCCAATTCCGCTGCCCGCCGAAGAACGATATGTGCCCCATCAAAGGAATCAGAGGCGGTGCTGTGATCCATCTACTTCTCCTTCACCCGAACTCGACCGTGCAGGACTAGCCTCAGCCCTTCGTTAAGGGCTGTCCACGGGTTGGGCTGGAAACGCAGAAGTGCCTTCTGATCTGGGAAAAATAGGGCTTGTCGAGAGTCCTGTTCATCCCGTCACGGAAGGCACTTGCAGGGTGAAAGCTACCCCAACACGTCCGAAGATCGTGGTCACAGGCGGCGGGCGGGGCGTGGTCAGTCACGCCGGTGCCTGACTGCTCGCCGATCTCGCCGACGCGACCGGTCTGACCAGCACGTTCAACCAAGCTCTCGCCGGGCTGCGGCAGCGGCAGCGTGGTCACGACCCCGGCCGGATCGCGGTGGACCTGGCGGTGATGCTCGCCGACGGCGGCGAAGCCATCGCGGATCTCGCCGTGCTGCGCGACCAGGCCGCACTGTTCGGGCCGGTCGCCTCGGACCCGACCGCGTGGCGGCTGCTCGCCGACCTCGACGAACCGATGCTGGCCGAGCTGCGCGCGGCCCGGGCGGCGGCCCGCGAGGTCGCCTGGGCCCAGCACACCGAGACCCGCGGCGAGCTACCCGCACCAACAGTGGCCGATCAGCAGGTGCCGGGCCTGGTCCTGGACGTCGACGCCTCCATCGTGCTCTGCCACTCCGACAAGGAATCAGCGACCCGGACCTGGAAGAAACCTTCGGCTTCCACCCGTTGTTCTGTTTCCTGGACAACACCGGCGAGGCCCTGTCGGGTCTGCTGCGGGAAGGCCGGGCCGGGTCGAACACGACCGCTGACCACATCACCGTCCTCGACCACGCCCTCGCCCAGATCCCCGATGCGCATCGGCACGGCACCCCGATCCTGCTGCGCTCCGATTCGGCCGGCTCCAGCCACGGCTTCCTCGCCCACATCCGTGTCCTACGCGACCAGCACATCGATATCCGCTTCTCCGTCGGCCTGGCGATCACCAAACCGATCCGGGAAGCCATCCGGCCGGTCGCCGACTGGATCCCCGCCGTCGACGTCGACGGCGACCTTCGTGAACACGCCGAAATCTGCGAGATCACTGGCCGATTCCCCGCCGACGGTTTCCCCGAAGGCACCCGATTCATCGTCCGCCGCGAACGACCCCACCCCGGCGCCCAACTGACCTTGTTCGACACCCTCGAAGGCTGGCGGCACCAAGTGATTGCCACCGACACCCCACCCCACCCGGCGGCGGATCGATCCAGTACCTGGAAGCCCGCCACCGGGCTCACGCCAGAGTGGAAGATCGCATCCGAACGGGAAAGGACACCGGCTTCGGCCGGTTCCCGTCCCGCGTCTTCGCGATCAACCAGGCCGGGCTACAACTCGCCCTGACCGGCATCGACCTGCTCGCCTGGACCCAAACCCTGCTGCTGGACGGCGACCTCGCCAAAGCCGAGCCGAAGAAGCTGCGCTACCGGCTGCTGCACGTCGCCGCCCGGATCACCCGCACCGCCCGCCGGACCCACCTGGCCATCGCCGAGCACTGGCCCTGGACCGACGCGCTGGTCACCGCGTTCACCCGGCTCGCCGCGCTACCCCGACCAGCCGGCTGACCCGCCCCCGCATCCCGACGAACACCCCGGAGGAACCCGGCTCCGCGCCGGGCCCACACCATGCCCGAGACCACGCACCACCAGCCGAACACCAACAAAATCGATCAGCAGCGATGAATCACGGGCTTAACGAAAGAGGGAGGTTAGTGATCCAGACATCGGCCGGGGCGGCGACTCACCCCACCGCGACCGCCCCCGGCGACGATCGAGCTCGTCCTAGGCCTACGGAAGAAACTTGACGAGTCCGGACTGGACGCCGGCGCCGACACTATCGGCTGGCATCGGCAACACCACCACAGCACCGTCCTGTCGCGGGCCACGATCAATCGGATCCTGACAGCTAGTCCCCGAGCCGGCGAAACGGCCGAAGAGTTCCCACATCCGGTTCCAAGCCGAGCAGCCCACGGAGACGTGGCAGTCCGACTTCACCCACCACCGCCGCACCCGTCTCGACGGCAGACCCGGCCCCGGCGTCGAGATCATCACCTGGCTCGATGACCATTCCCCCTACGCCTGCGCATCAGCGCGCATCCCCGGATCACCGCAGCCATCGCGCACGCCACCTTCCGACGCGCCGCCGGCCTGCACGGATATCCCGCATCCACGCTCACCGGCAACGGCATCGTCTACACCTCCGGTTCAGCGGCGGCCGAACCACACCAGAGACCGAACCACGCCGACTAGGCATCGTGCGTCATCAACGCCGCCACCGGCGAACTCCCCCGCGAACTCACCATCGACCCCCGCCGCGACTGCCGGCCCACCGGCCGGCCACCCGACCCCACACCCACACAGCAAAAACCCGAACCTACAAAACGTAGGCTCGGGCTATTCCGATGTCTTGAGACATCACAAAGGTGGGCGCGGTAGGTTTCGAACCTACGACCCCCCGCTTGTAAGGCGGGTGCTCTCCCACTGAGCTACGCGCCCGGCACGGCATGCGGCCGGAGTGGTCATCGTACCTGGGGTCAGGCCGGCAGGTCGGCCAGGGCCGCGCGCCAGGCTTTCTGGTCTCGGGGGTCGCCGGGGCCCAGCATCTCGGCGAAGCGGATCGTGCCGTCCCGGTCGATGAGGAACGTGCCGCGGTTGGCCATGCCGCCGCCGTCGTGGAAGACGTTGTAGGTCTGGGCTACCTCGCCGTGCGGCCAGAAGTCGGCCAGCAGCGGGAAGTCGAAGCCCTCCTGGGCGGCCCAGACCTTGTGGGCGTAGACCGAGTCGACGCTCACGGCCAGGACCTGCACCTGGTCGTTCTGGTAGGCGGGCAGGTTGTCCCTGATCTCCGTCAGCTCGCCCTGGCAGGTGCCGGTGAACGTGAAGGGGTAGAACACCAGCAGGACGGCCTTGCGTTCGCGGAACTGTGAAAGGCGTACGGGCTGGTTGTTCTGGTCCTTCAGGGAGAATTCCGGCGCGGTGGCGCCGACGGGCAGCGGCATGGGGACAAGCCTAACCGGGTCGGCGCCCCAGGGGCGCCGACCGGTCTGACTCAGGGCAGCGAGCTACTTCTTCTTGTTGCCCCTGGGGGTGACCAGCCGGGCGCCGGTCCAGTCCTTGCCCGCGTTGACCGTCGAGGTCTGCTGCAGACCGGCCGTGGGGGCCGATTCGCTGATCTCGCTCGGTTCGACGTGGTTGTCCCGCCCGGCCTTGGGGGTCAGCAGCCACACCACGCCGTTGTCGGCGAGGGGGCCCAGGGCGTCGGTGAGAATTTCGAAAAGGTCACCGTCACCGTCGCGGTACCACAACAGCACCGCGTCGACGACCTCGTCGGTGTCTTCGTCGACCAACTCGCCGACACGTTCGGTCAGGGCGTCACGGAGGTCTTCGTCGACATCGTCGTCGTAGCCCATCTCCATGACCACCATGTTCGGCTCGAAGCCGAACCGGTCCGCCAGGCTGCGTACGCCGTCGGCCTGACCAGCGGTCGCGCTCACTGTCTAAGTCCTCCTAGCTGTCAATTCTGTAAACCTGTTGGGTAGTCCACACACTCCCGGGCCCCAGCGCAAGTGGCGCACCGAGTGTGAGGCAATTTACCGTGCCAACAGGGCGTGGGCACCCTGTGTGATCGCATCCTCCCCCACCAGCACATGTTGCGCTGCCGGACCCAGGGGAATCAGTGAATCAGCCGATGCGATACGGCGGGCCGCTCCGACGAAACCGCCATCTACCAGGGCCGCTAGAACTCCCTCGCCGACGCCGCCGGAACGACGGGTCTCGTCGACTATCAGCACCCGGCCGGTGGCGGCGGCCTCGCGGACCAGATCGTTGACCGGCAACGGATTCAACCAGCGGAGGTCCACCACTCGGGATCCGTAGCCCTGTTCGGCCAGCTTCGCGGCGACGCGGAGCGACATGCGCAGCCCGTTGCCGTACGTGATGATGGTCAGATCGGTGGCGCTGCCGACCGGGTACGTGCGGGCGCGGCCGATCGGCACGTGCTCGGTGGCCCAGGCGCCCGGGCCCGCGTACGGGGCCAGCCATTCGTTGTCGCCCTGCTGGTGCAGGTCGCGGGTGTGGTAGAGCGCGATCGGCTCGAGGAAGACGCAGACCGTGCCGTCGGCGGCGGCCGAGGCCAGGCAGGAGCGCAGCATCGGCGCGGCGTCGCTGGGCCGGCTGGGCACGGCGAGCACCAGGCCGGGGATGTCGCGGAGCACGGCCACCGAGTTGTCGTTGTGGAAGTGCCCGCCGAAGGCCTGCTGGTAGGCGAGCCCGGCGACCCGCACGACCATCGGGTTGCGGTAGGCCCCGGACGAGAAGAACGACATCGTGGCCGCCTCGCCGCGCAACTGGTCCTCGGCGTTGTGCAGGTAGGCCAGGTACTGAATTTCGGGTACGGGGAGCTGCCCGTCCAGCCCCGCGCCGAGGGCCAGCCCGAGGATCGTCGTCTCGTCGAGCAGGGTGTCGAACACCCTTTCCTCGCCGAACCGCTCCTGCAGGTGCTTCGTGACCCCGTACACGCCGCCCTTGCGCCCCACATCCTCACCGAAGACCTGGACGCCCGGGTGGTAGGCCAGGGCGTCGGTGAGCGTGGCGTTGATGGTCTGGGCGAGCGTGAGCGGCCCGGACTGCTCGGGCAGCTTGCCGCCGAAGGCGCGGGAGCGGGCGGCCGCCCCCGGGCCGAGGGCGCGTGAGGCGACCTCGGTGATCTCGTGGGCGGCGCGCAGCGGGCGGCGCGGGGCGAGCGGGGCGACGATCTCGGCCACGTTGGCCAGCTTGGGCTCGCCGAGCACCTCCTCGGCCACCTTGCGCACCTGCCAGCCGACCTCGTCGTAGCGGGTGACCACCTCTTCCAGGGTGACCAGGCCGGCCTCGACCAGCAGCCGGGCCGTGCCGATGAGGGGGTCCCGGGCCAGGTCGGCGTTGATCTCGTCGGTGGTGCGGTAGGCGACCTCGGCGTCGGCGCCGGCGTGGCCCATGAGCCGTACGGCCGAGAGATGCAGCACAGCGGGCCGGCGTTCCCGGCGCACGTAGCCCGCGGCCTCGCTCGCCGCGTCGTAGGTGGCCGCCAGGTCGCAGCCGTCGGCCGCCGAGTAGCGCAGCCCGGGACGCGATCCGAGCATGGCCGCCAGCCAGCCGTCGGGGGTGGGCACGCTGATCCCGAGCCCGTTGTCCTCGCAGATCAGGAGCAACGGCAGGCGTACGCCGGAGTGCTCGAACCAACCGGCCGAGTTCAGCGCCGCGGTCGCCGTGGCGTGGTTGGCCGAGGCGTCGCCGAAGGACGCCACCGCGATCGCGTCGCGCACCCACCGGCTGTCCGAGCGCGACCGGGACAGCGCGTGGGCCAGCCCGACCGCCCGCGGCAGGTGCGACGCCACCGTGGAGGTGGTCGGGATGATGTTGAGGTCGGCGCTGCCGAAGACCTTGTGGCGGCCGCCGGCGATCGGTTCGCGGGCCGAGGCGACGACGCCGCGCAGCACGTCGCGGGCGGCGTCGGGCAGGCTTTTGGCGCGGGCGCAGAAGAACGCGGCCGACCGGTAGTGCAGCAGGGCCGGGTCGGTGGGCAGCAGGGCCGCGGCGACCGCGGCGTTGCCCTCGTGGCCGGACGATCCGATGGTGTAGAAGCCCTCGTTGAAGCTGCGCAGCCAGCGGGCCGCGAGGTCGAGGTGACGGCTGGCGAGCTGGGCGTCGAAGAGTTCGAGGGCGCGGGCGCCGGTGAGGCCGGAGCCGTCGCGGACGGGGTCACCAGGGGCTCGGCGGTCGCCTGGCGGGGCGAGCGCCGACACAGCGTCCCTGAAACGCTCGTCCAGGTTCTGCGGGGTGGTCACCGGACCAGCATTACCGACCGGGGCGAGCCCCGCCATGCCGGAAGTCGGTAGACACAGGTGGCGGGCCGGAAGGAAATTTCCCTCCCGGCCCGCCGTGGTGTGTCGCGCCGCCGGTCAGCTCGCCGTGACGGTGATGGCCGCCTTCGCGTACCGCAGGGTGGTGCCGGTAGGCGGCAGTCCGGCCGCGACCAGCGTCCGAGCGCCGATCGTGACAGCGGCCGGGATGGTGATGTCCTGCGAGAACGCCCCGGTCCCGTCCGTCGTGACGACGGTGGTCACCCGGGTCAGACCCGTGGCGGTGGTGTAGACCCCGAACGACATCGACGTGTACGGGGCAAACCCGTCCCCGCTGACCGCTACGGTGCCGCCCGGCTTGGGCGTACCGGTGACCGACAACACATTGGTCGTGGTCGGCAGTGAGCCCAGTGTCGGGGCCGCCGCCAGCAGCACGGTCGTGGTGACCGGCGCGCTGGCCGCGGACCGGAGGCCCGATGTCGTGCTGTTGGCCACGACCGACACCGAGTAGGGGCCGGGCGTCACGGTGCTGATGGAGCAGCTGGTCGCCGCGGCCGTGCCCGAGCAGGTGTACGGCGTTCCACCGCCGGTCGGCGTCGCGGTCGCGGTGAATCCGGCCAGCCCGTCCCCGGCTCCACCCGAGGCCCAGCGCACCGTCATCGCCTTGACGCCCCCGGTGGCCGAGACGGTCACCGGCGTGCCCGGAGGCTGCTTCGCGACCACCGTGACCGGCGCGCTGGGCGCCGAGTAGCCACTCGCCGCCCGCCCGACGGCGACCACGGTCACCGTGTAGGTCTGGCCGTTGGTCAGACCCTCGACGACGCAGCGGAGCGTGGTGCCGTTCGGCGTCAGACAGGTGTGGGTGTCCCCTTCCCGCGCGGCCGTGACCACATAGCGGCTGATGCCGTCGCCGGTGACCGCGGGCGCGGGCGCGGCCCAGGTAACAGTGGTGCTGCCGTTGCCGACCGTGGCCTGAACACCGGTCGGGCTGCCGGGCACTCCGGCGTTCGGCCGGACCGCCCGCGAGGGCTCGCTGGCCGGCGAGTTGCCGTCGCCGCCGGTGGCGACCACCGTGACGCGATAGGACGTCAGGTTGGTCAGGCCGGTGATCAGGCACTCGGTGTCCGAGACGGACCCTGTCTCACAGTGGAACCCACCCGGGCTGGTCTCGGCCCGGTAACCGGTCACCCGCGTCGACGGGCCCTCCGGCTGGGTCCACGCCACCGAGATCTGGCGGTTGCCCGCGGTCACCACAACGTCGGTGGGCGCCGCCGGCGCACCGGGCGTGATCGCCGTGGACGCCGCGCTGTACGCGGAGTTGCCGGCCCCTGCCGCGCCGATCGCGCGGACCCGGAAGGTGTAGCTGTCACCCGGCTCGAGACCCTCGACCAGACAGGTGGTGTTGCCGGTCGTGCAGCCGTAGCCGCCCGTCGTGGACTCCACCTCGTAGCCGGTGATCTCACCTCCGTCGCCGGCAGGCGCGGTCCACGTGACCCGCACCTGCCCGGCGTCGGCGGTCGGCGCGACCGTCGGCCGGCCGGGAACTGCCGGCGGGCCGGCGATGACGCTGCTGGAGGCCACGCTCTCCGCCGAGCGATCCGCCGAGCCGTGCGCCAACACCGTGAAGGTGTACGCCGTGCCGCTGACCAGCCGGTCGAAGACACAGGTGAAGGTCTTCACGTTCGTGCACCGGGCGGGCGCACTGAGCGAAGGATTCGACTCGACCGAGTAACCCGTCACCGGACCACCCTCGGTCGGGGCCGTCCAGGTGACCCGGACCGCGCCCGGCCCGGCGAGCGCGACGTCCGGCTGATCCGGCGTACCGGGGCCGGCCGTCGTGACCGCCGCGCTGCGTTCGCTCGCCGCGTCCCCGCCGGGCCCGGTCGCCGTCACCGCGAAGGTGTACGACTCCGATTCGAGCAGCCCGTCGAAGTCGCACGTACGGGCAGCAGCATCCAGGCCGGTACAGGCCGTCGCAGTGATGGCCACGTCCGGATCGCTGACCTTGTAGGCGTTGACCTGGTAGCCCATGACCTGGCCGCCCGTCACCGGGGCAGTCCAGGTCACCCGGACCGTGCCCCCGTCGAGGACTGTCGCGGTCGGCGCCGCGGTGGCGTTCGGCCGGTTGGGCACGATCGCTGCGGTGGTAGGCGCGTCGGCGCCGCCGGCCTCGTTGATCGCCCGCACCGTGAAGGTGTACGACGCGGTCGTCGTGAGGCCGCTGAACACACAGGACCGATTCGAGGGAATCCGGTCGCAGACCGCCGGAACAACCCCGCCGTCGGGCGAGGCAACCGTCACCCGGTAGCTGTTCACCGTGGCTCCGGTCGTAGCCGCATCCCAGCTCACGGTGGCCGTGCCCGGCGTGGCGGACAGCGTGACCGTCACCCCGGCCGGAGCGTCCGGCACGTTGGGGATGAAGGTCTCGGCCGCCGGGGTGACCGAATCGCCGGCCAGGTTGATCGCCTGGACGGTGA
Organism: Paractinoplanes polyasparticus; assembly: GCF_019710575.1. Classification (GTDB taxonomy): domain Bacteria; phylum Actinomycetota; class Actinomycetes; order Mycobacteriales; family Micromonosporaceae; genus Actinoplanes; species Actinoplanes polyasparticus. The sequence continues at coordinate 46,935 of NZ_JAHWFK010000009.1, forward strand.
ACGAGTACTCCGTGGTCTCGTCGAGACCGGTCAGCGTGCAGGTCTTCGGATCGGCCGCGACCTTCGTGCAGGTGGTGGCCGCCCCGCCGTCGGCCGGAGTGGCGGTGACGAGGTAGCTGTCCACCGCACCGAGGTCAGTCGGCTCGACCCAGGTGACCACGGCCTTGCCGACCGCGTCCCCCCGCTCAGCGGTCACGCTGGTCGGCGCGCCCGGCTTGTTCGGCTTGACCGCCGCCGTCGCGGCCGCGTCCGTGCCGCCGGACGGGTTCTCGGCCCGGACGGTGAACGTGTAGGGCGCGGTCACGGTAAGGCCGTCGAACTCGCAGGACTTCGGGTCGTCGGACGTCCTCGTACAGGCCGACGGGATGACAGCCGTGACATCCGTCGAAGCGGGCGTCACCGTGTACGTCAGCGCCGGTCCGCGGTCGGTATCCGTCGGCGCGGCCCAGGTGACGGTCGCCTTGCCCGGCGTGCCCAGGGCCACTGCGACGTCGGTGGGCGCACCGGCCAGATTAGGCACGATGGCCGGCGTGGTGGCGTCGGTGCCGCCGGAGGCGTTCGTCGCCCGCACCTTGAAGGTGTATGCAGCAGTGGACGTCATACCGGTGAGCGTGCAGGTCAGCGAACCCGCCGGGGAAACGTTGGTGCAGGGCGTCGGAGTTGCCGAGCCGTTCGCGGCCGACGAGGCCGAAGCGGTGTAGCCGGCCACCGCCGCGCCTCCGGCGACCGGCGGCTCCCAGGTCAGGGTCGCCTCACCGGGCGTGCCGGTGGCCAGGGTCACCACGAGATTCGTCGGTTCGCCGGGAACGCTCGGCACGATCGACGAGACCGTGACCGGGTCCGAGTCGCCGGCGTTGTTTCCCGCCGTGACCGTGAACGAGTAAGTCGCAGTCTGAGTGAGGCCGGCGAAGGTGCACTCCCTGGTATCGCCGGAGGCCTTGGTGCAGACCGGCGGAACAAACGCGCCAGTGGTCGCCGATTCCGCTGTCACGGTGTACTCCGTGAGCACACCACCGTCGGCCGGGACACCCCAGGTCACATCGACCGAGCCGGGCGTGGCCGCGGTCAGGGCGACGTCAACTGTGGTGGGCACACCGGGCACGTCCGGCACCAGTGCCGGTGTGGTCGGAGCCGAGTCCGTGCCGGCCGGGTCCACCGTGTTCTTCGCGTTCACTGTGAACGCGTAGGACTCGGCGGGGTCCAGTCCTTCGATGTCGCACGACGTCGACGGAGCATTGGCCGTGCAGCCGGGTTCGGCTGCCGCCGGGGTCGCGGTGTCAGAGGACACGGTGTACGTCGTTGCCGCCGCACCCTCCGGCGCGTCCCAGCTCACCGTCACCTTGCCCGGCGCGTCGCCGAGAACCGCTTCCACATTTTGCGGTGCTCCGGGCGCACCCGGCACCACCTCGTCGGTCAGAGCCGCGTCCGTGCCGTCGATGTCGTTCTCAGCGCGAACCGTGAACTGGTACGCCTTGTCCGGCTCCATTCCGGTGAAAGCGCACGAGAGCGGCGCAGGCGGGTCGGTTGCGACCACACAGGGGCTCTCGCTCGGAAGGTTCCCATTGTCCGGCGAAGTCGCTGTGACCTCGTAGGTCTCGACCGGACCGCCGGTCGCCGGGGCCGCCCAAGCCACCGTGGCTTGACCGGACGCGGTGACCGTCACGGTCACGTCGTCCGGAGCGCCCGGCTTGTCGGGCACGATCGGGTCGGTCGCCGCCGCGCTCGTCCCGCCCAGCAGGTTCTGGGCGCGGACCGTGAACTGGTACGGCTTGTCGGGCGTCAGTCCGGAAATCGGGCAGGTAAGGGCGGCCGCGGCGTCCACGCAGGGACTGGGGGGCAGCGAAGCGCCCGTGTCCGAGGACGTGGCCTCGACCAGGTAGCGCTCGGCATCTCCCTGAGCCGGCGCCGTCCAGGTCACGACCACACTGCCGGGCGAACCGCCTACCGCCGCCAGCGGCGTCACCGGTGCGCTGGGAATGTCCGGCACCGTGGCAGTGGCCGGAGCGGTAGCGTCTCCGGCCGCGTTGGTGGCCTCGACGCTGAAGGTGTGAGTCTTGGTCGCATCGAGACCGGTGAAAGTGCAGTCCGTCGCGGTCGAAGCGAGATCCTCGCAATCGCCTGTGATCGCGGATCCGCCGGCCGGTGTCGCGGTCACGGTGTAGGTCTCAACCTCGCCACCGTCGGCCGGCGCAGCCCAGCTGACCTCTGCCTCACCCGGGGTGCCGGTCAGGGTGACGGCCGCCGAGGTGGGCGCGCCGGGCTGGTCCGGCACGATCGCTGCAGACTCGGCCGATTCGACCGAACCCAGGTCTCCGACCGCGGTCACCTTGAACTTGTACGACGTGGTCGTGGTCAGGCCGGTGATCACACATGTCGGTGTGGCCAGGTTGAAACCGCAGCCGGGAGCCTTCACGCCCTCGTTCGTGCCGTCCGTCGGAACAGCCGTCACCGAATAGAAGACGACCGGGCCGCCGCTGGACGCGGCCGGCCAGTCGAGCAGCACCTTGCCCGGCTCGTCACCGAGCTCGACCTGCGGTGTGCCGGGCGTCGCCGGCAGTTCCGACACGACCTCATCGCTCCAGGCCGAGGTCTCGGCGCCGGCCGCGTTCGTCGCTGTCACCCTGAAGCGGTACTTCATGCCGTCCTGGAGCCCGCTGAACTGGCAACTGGTGGCAGTCGCGGCGAGACCGGTGCAGCCCGTCAACGGCGAGCCGCCGTCGGTCGGCTCCGAGGTCACTGTGTAGCTGGTCGGTGCGCCGCTCGTCGAGAGGTCCGGAGCGTCCCAGACCACCACCACCTCGCCGGCCCGGGCGCCGAGCTCGACCGTCGGCGTGGCCGGCACGGCCGGCAGACCGGTGATGATCGGGTCGGAGGCCGCGCTCTCCGGGGAGACACCAGCAGCGGTGTTCTCGCCGCCGGCGATGACCTTGAAGGTGTAGGACTTGGTCGGATCGAGCCCCGTGACCAGGCAATCGGTCTCGTTCGGCTGCGCGGTGCAACCCGCCGGCGCCGCGCCCGACGCGGTGCCGCTCACGGTGTAACCGGCGAGAGCCTGGCCGCCCGCGGGCTTCGCGAACGACACCCTCACCGCGGTGTCGGATTCACGAGCCACGGTGGGCTTGGCCGGCTGGTGCGGCGGACCCGCGACCTTGGGGGCCGAGGCCGCACCGGCGGGCGAGGTACCAGTGGTGATCGAGCCGTTCGTGACGCCGATGGCGGTCACGCGGAACGTGTACGACGCGTCGTCCGCCAAGCCGGTGAAGTCACAGGTGTTGGTCCCGAACGGCACCAGTGCCGCACAGCTGCCGGTCAGCCCGGGGTCCGACGACGTGATCCGGTACGACGCGATGCCCGCTCCCGGCTCGGGAGTCGCCCAGCTCAGCTGTACGGTGTTCGGGTCGCCTTGGAAGACCACGGTCGGTGCGGCCGGGGCCGCCGGTGGGCCGGCGGTCACCGCCGAAGCGGCAGTGCGTGGCGCCGAGCAGTCGGTGACGTCGCTGGTGCTCACATTCGGGCAGGCGACGACGCTCACGGTGTACGGCGTGTTCGCCGCGAGGTCGCTGATCGTGCAGGTGAGCGTGCCCGGAAACGACGGGCCGATCAGATCGCAGGACTTGTCGCCCGCACTGGCGCGGTAACGGGCGGCCGGCGGGGACTGATTCGCCGCCGGAGTCCACGTCACCGCGATGGCCCGCCGCCCGGCGACCGCCGTGACACTGGCCGGTGGGTCGATCGCTGCGGCCAGAGCCGGTGCGGGGTTCACCACGACCGTGCCTGCGGAGAGCAGGACGGCGGAGGCCGCCCAAGCCCATCTGGAGATACTTCGCCGTTGTCGCGGCGCCACTACCTGCACTGCTTCCACCCCCGTGCTACGCCCCGAGCAGCACTCGGCCTCGGGCTCGACTGACAACCAAAAGGTAGCCATTTCAGGGGTAAATTGGTTCGAAACGGTCTAATAGGGTTGGTGACTACCCAAGGGCCTGGTAAAGGCGGCGGGTCACGAGTGGCAGACTTCGGGCCATGCGTACCGAAGTGATCACGGTTCGGACCGGGTCGCGTCCCGTGGTGCGGGACATCACCCGGGAGGCCGAGCGGTTCGTGGAGTCCGAAGGGGACGGGCTGCTGCACGTCTTCGTGCCGCACGCCACGGCCGGCCTGGCCGTCATCGAGACCGGCGCCGGCTCGGACGACGACCTGCTGGCCGCGATCGACCAGCTGCTGCCCGCCGAGGACAGGTGGCGCCACCGCCACGGCTCGAAGGGACACGGGCGTGATCACGTGCTGCCGGCCTGGATCCCGCCGTACGCGTCGCTGCCCGTGATCGGCGGCCGGATAGCCCTCGGCACCTGGCAGTCGATCTGCCTCGTGGACACCAACGGGGACAACCAGGAGCGCCAAGTAAGGTTCAGCTTCCTGCCCGGCTGAGTCACGAAGGTGAAGTTACTGGTCAGTACGTGTGTTGCGAATCGCGTACCCGGACGGTAGGCGTGACGATGCGCACGGCGAAGGGGCAGGATGGAGTTACACCCGCGCGACTCACACAATGGGACGCCCGGTCCGACACCCGACCAAGAGGAATGCCTGTGGCCACGGAGCGCAAGCGCCCGGTGATCAGCGACGGCCTGCCGAGCCAGCTTCCGGACATCGACCCCGAAGAAACCAATGAGTGGGTCGAGTCGCTCGACGGAGTCATCGACGAACGCGGCGCCAAGAGAGCCCGTTACGTTATGTTGCGCCTGCTCGAGCGGGCCCGGGAGCGACAGGTCGGCGTCCCGCCCCTGACCTCCACGGACTACATCAACACGATCCCGCCCGAGCAGGAACCCTGGTTCCCCGGCGACGAGTTCGTGGAGCGCCGGATCCGGGCCTACATCCGCTGGAACGCCGCGATGCTGGTGCACCGCGCCCAGCGCCCCGAGATCGGCGTGGGTGGTCACATCTCGACGTACGCGTCGAGTGCCAGCCTCTACGAGGTCGGCATGAACCACTTCTTTCGCGGCAAGGACCACCCCGGCGGCGGCGATCACATCTTCTACCAGGGTCACGCTTCCCCCGGCATGTACGCCCGGGCGTACCTCGAGGGCCGGCTCAGCACCGACCAGCTCGACGGCTTCCGGCAGGAGCTGTCGCACCCCGGCGGCGGCCTGCCGTCGTATCCGCACCCGCGGCTGATGCCCAACTTCTGGGAGTTCCCGACGGTCAGCATGGGCCTCGGCCCGCTGAACGCGATCTACCAGGCGCGCTACAACCGCTACCTGCAGAACCGCGGCATCAAGGACACCAGCCAGCAGCACGTCTGGGCCTTCCTGGGCGACGGCGAGATGGACGAGGTCGAGTCGCTCGGCGCGATCGGCCTGGCCGCCCGTGAGGAGCTCGACAACCTCACCTTCGTGATCAACTGCAACCTGCAGCGGCTCGACGGCCCGGTACGCGGCAACGGCAAGGTCATCCAGGAGCTCGAGTCGTTCTTCCGCGGCGCCGGCTGGAACGTCATCAAGGTCGTCTGGGGCCGCGAGTGGGACCCGCTGCTCGCCGCGGACACCGACGGCGCGCTGGTCAACCTCATGAACGTCACGCCCGACGGCGACTACCAGACCTACAAGGGCGAGTCCGGGGCGTACGTACGCGAGAACTTCTTCGGCCGCGACCCGCGCACCCGCAAGCTGGTCGAGGGCATGACCGACGACGAGGTCTGGAACCTCAAGCGCGGCGGTCACGACTACAAGAAGCTGTACGCGGCCTACAAGTCGGCGACCGAGCACACCGGCCAGCCCACGGTGATCCTGGCCAAGACGATCAAGGGCTGGACGCTGGGCTCGCACTTCGAGGCGCGCAACGCGACGCACCAGATGAAGAAGCTGACGCTCGACGACCTCAAGGGCTTCCGCGACCGCCTCTACCTCGACATCAGCGACAAGCAGCTCGAGGACAACCCGTACCTCCCGCCGTACTTCCACCCGGGCGAGAAGTCCGACGAGATGCAGTACATGCTCGAGCGCCGGCGCGAGCTGGGCGGCTCGATCCCGTCGCGGCGCACCAAGGGCAAGGTGCTGCAGATCCCCGACTCGAAGGCGTTCGGGGACGTCAAGCGGGGCAGCGGCAAGCAGAAGATCGCCACCACCATGGCGTTCGTGCGCCTGCTGAAAGACCTCATGAAGGACAAGGACTTCGGCGCCCGGTGGGTGCCGATCATCCCGGACGAGGCGCGTACGTTCGGCATGGACTCGCTCTTCCCGACCAAGAAGATCTACTCGCCGCACGGCCAGACCTACACGTCGGTCGACCGCGAGCTCTTCCTGTCGTACAAGGAGGCGACCAACGGCCAGATCCTGCACGAGGGGATCAACGAGGCCGGGTCGACCGCGAGCTTCATCGCCGCCGGCACGTCGTACGCCACGCACGACGAGCCGATGATCCCGCTCTACATCTTCTATTCGATGTTCGGGTTCCAGCGCACGGCCGACGAGCTGTGGGCGGCGGCCGACCAGATGACCCGCGGCTTCCTGCTCGGAGCCACCGCCGGGCGCACCACGCTCAACGGTGAGGGCCTGCAGCACGAGGACGGCCACTCGCTGCTGATCGCGGCGACGAACCCGGCCGTGGTGGCCTACGACCCGGCGTTCGCGTTCGAGATCGCGCACATCGTCGAGGACGGCCTGCACCGCATGTACGGCGAGAAGCAGGAGAACATCTTCTACTACCTCACCGTCTACAACGAGCCTGCCGTGCAGCCCGCCGAGCCGGCCGGGGTCGACGTCGAGGGCCTGCTCAAGGGCATCTACCGGTACTCCCCGGCGCCCGAGGCGAACGGCCCGAAGGCGCAGCTGCTGGCCTCCGGCACCGGCATGGCGTGGGCGCTCAAGGCCCAGACCCTGCTCGCCCAGGACTGGGGCGTCGGCGCCGACGTCTGGTCGGTCACCTCGTGGACCGAGCTGCGCCGCGACGCGGTCGAGGCCGAGGAGCACAACCTGCTGCACGTGGGCGACGATCCCCGCAAGCCGTACATCCAGCAGAAGCTCGAGGGCACCGAGGGCCCGGTCATCGCGGTCAGCGACTTCATGCGCGCGGTGCCCGACCTGATCTCGCGCTGGGTGCCGAACGACTACACCTCGCTGGGCACCGACGGCTTCGGCATGAGCGACACCCGGCACGCGCTGCGGCGGCACTTCAACGTCGACGCCGAGTCGGTGGTCGTGGCCACGCTGCGCCAGCTGGCGCTGCGCGGCAAGGTGCCCTCGCACGTGCCGGCCGAGGCGGCCAAGAAGTACGCGATCGACGACGTCAACGCCGCGCCGGTCGGCGAGACCGGCGGGGACAGCTGACGCAGAAGCGCCCAGGACGCCGGGTTCGACCGAAGGGTCGGATCCGGCGTCCCGCGTCTCAGCCGTCGTCGGAACGCGTCGATAAGACCTGAGTGAGACAGAGCCGTCGCGGCGCCAAGATCAGCCACAAACTTGTCGCTCTGGGGCTCGGCGGAGTAATCGCCACGGCCGCCGTCCTGGTGGCCGTGGGCGCGGTGGTGAGCGGTGACTTCGCCGCCGGCACCGAGCGCGAGGTGGTCGGGCAGAACGCCGCCCACCTGAACCGCCGGACGACCGACGTGACGACACTGGTGGAGTCGGTCGGCAACGAGGTGCAGCACAGCGTCGATGTGAGCATGCACGCCGCCTCCGATCTGCTGGCCCAGCGCGGCGGGGTGAGCTTCCTCGACCGCACCACCACGTGGACCGCCACCAACCAGACGACCAAGGCCAAGAAGTCGGTGACCCTGCCCCGGATGGCGGTCGGCGGCACCTGGCTCGGCCGTAACACCGATCTCGGCGTGACCACACCCTTCGTCGACGACGCGGCGTCGCTGTCCAGCTCGACGATCACCGTGTTCCAGCGGATGAACGAGGCCGGGGACCTGTTGCGGGTCGGCACGACCGTGAAGAGCGCCACCGGCGCGCGGGCGGTCGGCACCTACATCCCGGCGACCGGGGCGGACGGCAAGCCGAACGCGGTCGCCGCCGCGATCAGGTCGGGGAAGCCCTACCGCGGTGTAGCGCTGGTGGTCGACACCTGGTTCATCTCGGTGTACGACCCCATCAAGAACGCGGCCGGCGAGGTGATCGGCGCGCTCTACGCCGGCGTGCCGCAGTCCCAGGCGCTGGAGAACCTGACCGCCGCCGTCAGCGCGGGCGAAGTCGGGGCGAACGGCTGGATCACACTCTTCAGCACGGCCACGGCGGACGCAGGCCGGGTCATCGCGTCCAGCATCGACGACGCGGCCGGCCGGTTGGACATCTCGTCGACCGACGCCGACGGCACCAGGTAGGTCGAGGAGATCGTCACACAGGCGCGGACGCTGTCCGACGGCGGCACGTGGTCGAAGACCTACCAGCTGCCCGGGTCGGCGGGCGCGCCGGCCGGGCCGACCAGCACGACGGTCGCCTTCTACCCTCCGTACTCGTGGGCTGTAGCAGTCGGCGGCTACGACGCGGACACAGCGGGCGCGATCGAAACGGTTCGCGACGGCCGGCGCGAGATGCTGGTCACGTTCGTCGTGGTCGGGCTGCTGCTGGCCCTGATCGGCGGCACGATCGCCGTCGTACTCGCCCGGCGGATCTCGCGTCGCCTGGCCGGGCTGACCGGTGGCCTGTCGCGGCTCGCCAAGCGCGACCTCACCGTGGCCGTACCGGTCAGCGGCTCCGACGAGATCGCGGTGGCCGGCGCCGAGCTGAACTCCGCGGTGGCCGAGTTGCGCGCCGTGATGGCCGACGTCACCGCTGCCTCGCACGACGTGGCCGGCACCGCCCAACGGGTCGCCTCGACCGGCGGCGAGCTGGCCGGATCGGCCGAGACCGCCGCGTCGCAGGCCGGGACGGTCAACATCGCTGCCGAGGGCGTCTCGCAGGTGGTGCAGACGGTGGCGGCGGGCGCCGAGGAGATGGGCGCCTCCATCTCCGAGATCTCGAGCAACGCGCAGGACGCGGCCCGGGCCGGCCGGGACGGCGTGGGGCTGGCCGCGGCGGCCGCCGAGGTGATCGGCGAGCTGCGGATCTCGACCACCAAGATCGCCGACGTGGTGCGGCTGATCGCCGGCATCGCCGAGCAGACCAACCTGCTGGCCCTGAACGCGACGATCGAGGCGGCCCGGGCCGGCGAGACCGGCAAGGGCTTCGCCGTGGTGGCCACCGAGGTCAAGGAGCTGGCTCAGGAGACGGCGCGGGCCACCGAGGACGTCACCGAACGGGTGGCCGCGATCGAAGGCGACACCAGCCGGGCGGTCACCGCGATCGAGGCCATCACGGCCCGGATCGCGCAGGTCAACGACTACCAGACGGCGATCGCGGCGGCGGTCGAGGAGCAGGCCGCGACGACCGCCGAGATGGCCCGCAACATCAGCGAGGTCGCCTCGGGCAGCCAGGACATCGCCACCGGCATCGGCGCGGTCAGCGGGGCGGTCGAAGGCACCCGCCGCTCGGTGTCTGTCTCGCACCAGGCGGCGGACGAGCTGAGCACCACCGCCCGCAGGCTGACCGGGCTGGTCGACCGGTTCACGGTGTGAGCTTTCTCCGCTGCCCCCAGAACACCTGGTAGTGGCTCATCCAGCCGGCGGCGGGGCGCAGCGGCTCGGCCTCGAGCCGGCACGGCCGCCACTGAGCCTGCCGGCCGCGCGAGATCAGGCCGGCCCGCTCGAGCACCTTGAGGTGCTTGGAGACGGCCGGCAGGGTCATGGCGAACGGCTCGGCGATCTCGCTGACCGTGGCCGGGCCCTCGGCCAGCCGGTCCAGGATGGCCCGCCGGGTCGGATCGGCCAGCGCCGCGAAGACGACGCTCAGCTGGTCCGTGGCCGTCACCGTGATCCCGTCCAACCGCCCCACCGCCGGCCATGAAACGGACTGAAGGCTGTCATGCGGGGACGTAGGTGACCACGTCGACGCCGGTCTTGGTCTGCCAGGTTCCGGTGAGCGACAGGGCGATCTTCGTGCCCTCGGCCCAGAGCTTGCGGCCCTCGCCCAGCACGACCGGGAAGACCATGATCCGGTACTCGTCGATCAGGTTGTGCCGGGTCAGGTAGTTGACCAGGTCGGCGCTGCCGTTGATCAGCAACGCGGCCGGACCGGCCTTGAGCTCGCGCACCGCGTCGGCCACCTCGCCCCGCAGGAAGGTCGCGTTCCACTCCGGCTCGGTGAGCGTCGTGGTGGCCACATGCTTGGGCATCGAGTTCATCCTGACGCCGAAGTCGCCGGTAGCGGCCTCCATCTGCGGCCAGGCCGCCTTGAAGCCCTCGTAGGTCTTGCGTCCCAGCAGCAGCGCGTCGGCCTCGCGGAGATTCGCGTCCTGCCAGCCGCCGAGCTCGTCGTTGAAGTAGGGCCCGCTCCAGCCCGGCTCCTCGAAGACGCCGTCGAGGGTGACATATTCAACCGCAACGATCTTTCCCATGAAAATCCGCTCCCAGCTCGTTGTTTTACCGAATGGTTAATTAACTGACCGGTAAATTACGGTCACCGCGCGCACCTGTCAAGCCACGGAGGGTCTGGACCGGCACTCTCAGGTTTTCGTAAGCTCCCGGTGACAGACCTTCCCGAGAGGTCAGTGATCCTCTAATCTCCGAGGAAATTTCGCCTTTCGAGGAGGCCGGATGGCCGTCGCTCATGGAGTTCCGGTCCTCGCCACCCCGGTCGAACCCGTTCGGCGGTCGTGGATAGGACTGCTCTTCGCGGCCAATCTCGGGCTCTGGATGGCGTACTTCACGCCCATCCAGATCCTGTTGCCGCTCCAGGTCGCCGAGATCACCCCGCAGCACAAAGAGCTCTGGCTCGGCATCGTGACCGGCATCGGCGCCGTCGTCGCCATCGTCATCAACCCGCTGGCCGGCATGCTGTCCGACCGGACCCGGCTCAAGCTGTTCGGCCGCCCCTACGGCCGCCGTCACATCTGGACGCTCGCCGGCTGCACCCTCTCGGTGCTCTCGATCGCCGTGCTGGCCGAGGCGCCCAACCTGCTGGTCGTGACGCTGGCCTGGTGCTTCGTCACCGTCGGGATCAACACGATGCTCGCCTCGCTGACCGCGGCCGTGCCCGACCGGGTTCCCGTGGTGCAGCGCGGCCTGGTCTCGGGCTGGATCGGCATGCCCCAGGCGCTCGGCCTGGTGATCGGGGCCATCCTGGTCACGGCCGTGTTCACCGACATCGGCACCGGCTACATCGCGCTCGGCCTGGGCCTGGTCGTCCTGACCACGCCGTTCGCGCTGCTCACCCAGGACGATCCGCTGCCGCCCGGGCACCCGGTCAAGCTCCGGTGGAAGATCGACCTGCGCGGCAAGCCCGACTACCTGTGGGCCTGGGGCACCCGGTTCCTGGTGCAGCTGGGCAACGCGCTCGGCACGCTCTACCTGCTCTATTTCCTCACCGACGCGGTCAAGCTGGAAGACCCGGACACCGGCCTGCTCTACATGATCCTGCTCTACACGGTCGGCATGATCGGCACGGCCATGCTCGGCGGCTGGCTCTCCGACCGCCTGGGCCGCCGCAAGATCTTCGTGGTCTGGTCGGGCGTGCTGATCACCATCGCGGCCACCCTGCTGGCGATCTGGCCGACCTGGACCATCTCGCTGGTGGCGGCGCTGCTGTTCGGCGCCGGCTACGGGGTCTATCTGGCCGTCGACACCGCGCTGATCACCCAGGTGCTGCCGTCCGAGGGCGACCGTGCCCGTGACCTCGGCGTGGTCAACATCGCCAGCGCCGCCCCGCAGGCGCTGGGCCCGCTGCTGGCCGCCCCGATCGTGACCCACCTGGGCGGCTACCCGGCGCTGTTCGGGCTCACCGGCATCGTCACGCTGGCCGGAGCCCTGGCGGTGATGAAAATCCGCTCAGTGGCCTAGGTACCCTTAGCGGGTGACTGTTCGAGTACGCTTCGCCCCTTCCCCGACTGGCATGTTCCACGTCGGTGGCGCCCGCACGGCGCTGCAGAACTGGATCTACGCCAAGCAGCACGACGGCGTCTTCGTCCTGCGCATCGAGGACACCGACGCCGCCCGCAACCGTCCCGAGTGGACCGAGGGCATCATCTCGGCGCTCGACTGGATCGGTATCGAACGAGGGACGTACGAGGGCCCGTACTACCAGTCCTCCTACGCGCAGGACCACCTCGCCGCCGTCACCCGCCTCTACGGTGAGGGCAAGGCGTACTACTGCGACTGCAAGCGCGAGGACGTCATCGCCCGCACCGGCAACCAGCACACCGGCTACGACGGCTTCTGCCGCGACCGGGCCCTCGGGCCGGGCGAGGGTCGCGCGCTGCGCTTCCGCACGCCCGACGAGGGCGAGACGGTGGTGGAGGACCTCGTGCGCGGCAAGCCGACGTTCGAGAACAAGCTGATCGAGGACTTCGTCATCGCCCGCAGCGACGGCTCCCCGCTGTTCCTGCTGGCCAACGTCGTCGACGACATGACCATGGGCATCACCCTGGTCCTGCGGGCCGAGGAACACCTGCCCAACACCCCCAAGCAGCAGCTGCTGTGGGAGGCGCTGGGTCACACCCCGCCGACCTGGGCCCACGTGCCGGTCATCGTCAACGAGAAGCGGCAGAAGCTGTCCAAGCGCCGCGACAAGGTGGCTCTGGAGAGCTACCGCGACGAGGGCTACCTGGCCGCCGCCATGAAGAACTACCTGATGCTGCTCGGCTGGGCCCCCAGCGGCGACCGCGAGATCGTGCCGTGGGAGGTCATCGAGGACGAGTTCCGCCTCGAGGAGGTCAACCACGCGTCGGCGTTCTTCGACATCAAGAAGCTGCGCGCGTTCAACGGCGACTACATCCGCGCGCTCTCGGTCGAAGAGTTCATCCAGCTCTGCACGCCGTGGCTGAGCGGCACCGACACCATCGCGGCCCCGCCGTGGCAGCCGTCGGACTTCGACGCCGACGTGTTCACCGCGGTGGCGCCGCTGGCGCAGACCCGCATCGCCGTCCTGTCCGAGATCGTGGAGTACGTCGACTTCCTCTTCCTCGACGACCTCACGTACGACGAGGCGTCCTGGGCCAAGGCCATGAAAGAGGGCGCCGGCGAGATCCTGGACGCCACGTTGACCGCCTACGAGGCCCTCGAGGAGTGGGCGGCCGAGCCGCTCAAGGGCGCGCTCGAGGCGGTCGGCCTGGCCCGTGAGCTCAAGCTCGGCAAGACCCAGGCGCCCGTACGCGTCGCGGTCACCGGCCGCTCGGTCGGGCTGCCGCTGTTCGAGTCGATCGAGGTGCTCGGCCGGGAGCGCACGCTCGCCCGCCTCCGGGCGGCGCGGGCGCGTCTTACCGCCTGAAAAGCGCCCTTTATCGCATAGGGGGCCCGGTCGGCCATTCGCCCGCCGCCGTAACGGTGGTGAAATCCGCTGAGCGGGTGACCGGCCCCCCGACGCGTTGCGCGGGGTGGGTACTATTCTGCCCGCTGATCAACGGCCGTCATCGTGTCGAACGTCATCCCCCAGATGGCACCAATTCGTCCGGCCCGAGATGCGCCCGGGCTTCCGCTCGGGAAGGCTGAAGGCCTCGGTCGTTCCACGGCATCCGCCGTGGCAGCGATGAACGGTGCGCGAAGCCATGTCCACCACGGGGCGGGGAGGCCGGACGATGGTTCGAGGGGCTATGAAACGGTTCGTGTCCGCGGCCGGAGTCGTCGCGATGACCGCGGCGCTCGCGATCGGGCTGGCGCCCGGCGCCGCCCTCGCCGCCGAGGCCGCACCGAAGCCCGCGGCCAAGCCCACCAACATCCAGATCGCCGGCAAGGACATCGATGAGACGATCGTCATCACGGTGCTCTCGAGCAAGCGGCTCTTCGGCAGCCTGCTGAGCGAGGTCAACTGGATGGCCTCGGCCCGGCCGCAGACGACCCCGCTCAAGGCCGACAAGCTCGGGCCCAAATACACCGTCACGGTGCTGGCCAACAAGACCGCCCTGCAGAAGTACGAACTGTTCCCGATGGCCGCGGGCGGCCCACGGGCCCACCGCCCGGCGAGTCAGCCCGGCAACAAGAAGGTCACCGACGGCTGGTTCTACGGCCGGCTGACGATGTCCGAGACGCTGCGGGTCAGCGGCGTGCCGCTCAAGGCCAAGCCCGACGTGGTCGGCGGCATCGGCGGCGGCGTCGGTGAGGACCTCGACGCGGCCGCTCAGGAATCGGCCGACGCCGCGCAGGTGCTCGGCGAGATGCGCCGGCTCTACCTGCTCAACGGCGGGGTCCTGATGATCATTCTGGTCGGCCTGGCCGGCATCGCGTTCCTGATCCGCCGCCGGGTCTAGCGCACCGACGTCGCGAACGCCGGGCAGCCGTCGTCGCAGTTCTCGTCGGCCTCGAAGGCGTCGAGCACCCGCTCGTCGGTGGCCACCTGTTCCACCTGGGCACCGGTCAGCGCCGGCTTCCCGCGCTGCGCGCCGGCGTCCCGCTCCCCCACCGCCATCACGGCCAGCGCGCGGTTGCCGCCGATCCGCCGGGCGACGGTCTGCCGCACCTGACGGTCGGCGTCGCTCACGTCGTCGTAGCGGACGAACTCCAGGCCGCCCGCGTGGTCCGGGCGGGCACAGGCGTCCGGCTCGGCCGCCACCGGAAAACACCATTTCCGGCGTACGTCGAAAACCGCGACCTGAACCGTGCCGCGCCCCCGCCCCTGCTCGTCGGCGATGCCGTACGCGCGCCAGCCGTCGCCCCGCCGCTGTGACGCCGGCACGACCTCCAGCCCGCGGCCCATGACCAGAGGCTCCACCACCTCGAGCACCCCGTCGGCGGTCGGCGGCGTGGGTGCCGGCGCCCCGCTGGGCGCCACCGGCGTGACCGCCACGACGCTCGTGGGGCCGGTCGAGACGGTGGCCGGCGGCGACTCGAGCAGGGTGGCGGTCAGCAGATAACCGAGCGCGACGATCAGCCCCGCCGTCCCGGCTCCGGCCAGCAGCACGGCCTGAGTGCGGCGCCGGCGCAGCCGAGCGGCCCGGCGGAAGACTGCGTCGACCTCGTCGCCGACCTCCGGCTCCCCCTCGAGCACGTGCTCGAGCAGCTGGTTCAGCGGCCCGCTCATCCGGCCATCGCTGCCTCGGACTCGCCGAGCAGCTTCTCCAGGGCGGCCAGCCCGGCCCGCTCGTAGGCGACCACCTGGTCCTCGTCGAGGTCGAGCATGGCTCCGGTGGCGTCGGCGTCGAAGCCGTCCCAGTGGCGCAGAACCAGCACGGCCCGGCAGCGCGGGGTGAGCTTGTGCAGGGCGTCCAGCAGCAGGATCGACTCGGCCTCGATCCCGGCCGCGCCGGGCGACGCGACGAAGACGTGCTCGCGGCGGCGGTTGCGGCGGCGGCAGGCCTCCATCAGGTCGGCGTACGCGTAGATGTCCGGATCGGCGACCACGCCCCGCCGGCTGTCCGCCACCAGGCGGGCCAGGGTCGCGCGGGTCAGCTCGGTGGCCATCCGCCAGTCGCCGCACATGAGAAAGGCCGAGCGGCGCAGCTGGGGCAGGCGGCTGGTCACGAACTCGCGCAGGGACGTGTCGTTGTCGCCGGACATAGGCCCTTTATAGGTGCCGGACGGGCCGCTTCGGTGCCGAACCGGATTACGCCACCCGGACGGCGGCCTCGACCAGGCGCACGAGATCTTCGAGGTCGGCCTCGAAATCGCCGGGGCCCGCCGCGGGCGGCAGACCGCCGGTGACCTCGCCGGTCGCGTACCCCAGCAGGAACGCCAGAATCATGCGGGCCAGGCGCGGCACGTGCCCGCCGGGGACGCCGGCGTCGTGCAGGACCCCGCGCAGCGCGGCGCTGAGCCACGAGGCCGAGGCGCCGGCCGGGCGGTTCAGCAACAGCGGGAAAGCACCCGGGTGACGGCCGGCGAGGGCACGCACGGCCCGCCCCAGCGCCCGCAGGCGATGCCGCCAGTCCGGTTCGCCGTTGTCGCCGACCTCGTCGCCGAGTTCGAGGTTGAGCAGGTCGACCAGGCCGTCGAGGAGGGCGTCCTTGCCGCCGACGTACGGGTAGAGCGCCATCGAGGTGAGCCCGACCCGCTCGGCCACCGCCCGCATCGACATGGCGGCCAGCCCCCGCTCGTCGACGAGCGCCAGCGCCTGGTCGAGGATCAGCCGTCTCTTGTCGTCCACCGGTTCACCGTTCCGGCTTCGCGGCCCGGGCGCCGGGACGCGCCCGGGAGCGGGCGGACGGCTCACCCGACCGGGGTACCGGGGTTGCTCAGCACCAGCGCCCCGGCGGCCTTCCGCGCCCGGCGGCGCGGCGGCGCGGGCGGACAGCGCCGTGCAGGTGGCCACCGGCCCAGCCGTGCAGTTCGGTGCGGCAGCCGACCCGGCTCGGTCCCGGGTCGTCCTGGACCACCGGTTCTTCTGCTGCCGGCACGGCGATCGCCGGAACCGGCACCGTCTCGGCTGCCCGCTCGGGATCCATCTCCCGCTCCGTCATCTCGCCTCCCCTCACACTGTCGCGGTCTTTCATCGGCAGTCCACGGCCCGCCCTTACCCCGGACGGGCGCCGGTCTGCCGACGCTAGGACGACACCCTGCCAGGTCACCGACCGGAATCGCGGCAGGGGCGCACCGCTACTCCGGACTAAAACGGCGAATCGGTACGAAACTCACCCCTCCCGCGCTCGTGGCAGGCTAAGGGGCGTGTCCGAGACCGTGCCGGCCAAAGGTGCCGCGAAGCCGCCCCCGGCCGCCACCCTGCGCCGGATCGAGCGGCATGCCGGCGCGCTGGCCACCTCGTCGGTCGCCCGCATGGACGAGACGCTGCCGTGGTTCCGCGCCCTGCCGGCCGACCAGCGCTCGTGGGTCATGCTCGTGGCCCAGGCCGGCGTCCGGTCGCTGGTCGAGTGGCTGCGTTCGGGCGGAGTGGTCGCCGCCACCACGCAGGAGATCTCCGACGAGGTCTTCGCCGCCGCCCCGCGCGCCCTGGCCCGCTCGCTCACGCTGACCCAGACCGTGCAGCTCATCAAGGTGACCATCGACGTCGCCGAGACCGAGGTGGCCGCCCTCGCCGCCCCGGGCGAGGAGGAGCCGCTGCTCCAGGCCATCCTGAAGTTCTCCCGCGAGATCGCGTTCTCGGCGGCCCGGGTCTACGCGCGCGCCGCCGAGTCCCGCGGCGCCTGGGACGCCCGCCTCCAGGCCCTGCTGGTCGACGCGCTGCTGCGCGGCGACTCGTCCGACGTGCTGGCCAGCCGGGCCGCGGCGCTGGGCTGGGCCGACGCGCCCCCGGTGGCCGTGGTGGTCGGCCGCTCGCCGGGCGGCGACATCACCGCCGTGCTGCACGCCGTCTACCGGGCCGCCCGTCGCGCCCGCATCGAGGTGATCGGCGGCGTGCACGGCGACCGGCTCGTCGTGGTCATGGGCGGCGCGTCCGACCCGGTGGCCACGGCCGAGGCGCTGGCCGACAGTTTCGGCGAGGGCCCGATCGTGGTCGGCCCGGCCGTGCCGTCGCTCGACCACGCCACCGTGTCGGCCCGCGCGGCCCTGGCCGGCTTCCGGGCGGCGCCCGCCTGGCCCGGCGCGCCGAACCCGGTGGCCGCCGACGACCTGCTGCCCGAGCGGGTCCTGGCGGGCGACATGGAGGCGCGGCGGACCCTGCGCCACGACGCCTACGGGGCCCTGGCCCGCGCCGGCAGCGGCCTGCTGGAGACCCTGGACGCCTTCTTCGCTTCCGGCGGCGTGCTGGAGAGCGCGGCCCGCGAGCTCTACGTGCACCCCAACACGATCCGCTACCGGCTCAAGCGGGTGACCGAGGTGACCGGCCTGTCGCCGCTCGACGGCCGCGGCGCCTTCGCCCTGCGAGTAGCCCTGACCGTGGGCCGCCTCGACCCTGCGACCTAATTCACTAATCGTCGTTCATCCCGAAGGAGCCCCCGGAGAACGGGCCATATGGGGCGATTCACGGGCGCGTTTGTAGGGTTTCCACAACCGTTGTCGTAGGGTTTGGTGGCCGCCGTCAACCCCGCAACCGCGACCGATCCGGAAGAGTCGACTACGTGCTCGCCGTACTCTCCCCCGGCCAGGGTTCCCAGAAGCCCGGCTTCCTGTCCCCCTGGCTCGCCCTGCCCGGCGCCGAGACCAAGCTGCGCTGGTGGTCGGCCCTCGCCGGGGTCGACCTGATCCACCTCGGCACCGAGGCCGGCGCCGACGAGATCAAGGACACCGCCCGCACCCAGCCCCTGCTGGTCGCGGCGTCACTGCTGGCCGCGGGCGAGCTGCCGCTCGATCGCGTGGACGTGGTCGCCGGGCACAGCGTCGGCGAACTCGGCGCCACCACCCTCGCCGGCGTGCTGCCCGCCGAGGCCGCGGTCGCCCTGGCCGGCCTGCGGGGCCGCGAGATGGCCGCCGCCTGCGCCCTCGAGCCCACCGGCATGAGCGCTGTGCTCGGCGGCGACCCCGACGAGGTGCTGGCCGCGATCGAGAAGCACAGCCTGCACCCGGCCAACCTGAATGCCACCGGCCAGGTCGTCGCCGCCGGCTCGCTCGACGGGCTGGCCGCGCTGGGCGAGGAGCCCCCGGCCAAGGCCCGCGTCCGGGCCCTCGAGGTGGCCGGCGCGTTCCACACGCCCTACATGGCGCCCGCCGAGGCCGCCCTGGCTCTGATCGCCGGTGGCGTCTCCGTCGCCGACCCGGTCCGCACCCTGCTGTCCGACCTCGACGGCGCCGCCGTCACCAGTGGCCGCGAGATGGTCGAGCGCCTGGTTCGTCAGGTCACCGCGCCCGTCCGCTGGGACCAGGTGATGCGCACGCTGGCCGGCCTGGGCGTCACCGGCGTGCTCGAACTGCCGCCCGCCGGCACCCTGGCCGGTCTCGTCAAGCGCGAGCTCAAGGGCGATGGGGCCCCCGAGATCGTCACCCTCAACACGCCGGACGACCTGCCCGCCGCCCAGGATCTGATCGCCCGGCACGGTGGACACCCGATCGAAGGAGCAACACGATGACCGCGGGCACCCGCATTCTCGCGATGGGGCATTACCAGCCCTCGCGCGTCGTCACCAACGACGACCTCGCGGCGACGATCGACACCAACGACGAGTGGATCAAGAGCCGGGTCGGCATCGCCGAGCGGCGCATCGCCGACGGCGAGTCGGTCGCCGACATGGCCACCTTCGCCGCCGAGAAGGCGCTGGCCGCCTCCGGCCTCACCGCGGCCGACATCGACCTCGTCACGGTCGCCACCTGCTCCGCGGTCGACCGCTGTCCCAACGTCGCCACCCGGGTCGCAGCCCGCCTCGGCATCAACGCCCCGGCCGCCTACGACCTGAACACCGCCTGCTCCGGCTTCTCGTACGCCCTGGGCACCGCCGACCACGCCATCCGGGCCGGCGCCTCACGCAACGCCCTGGTCATCGGGGCCGAGAAGCTGTCGGACGTCACCGACTGGACCAACCGCACGACCGCCGTCCTGTTCGGCGACGGCGCCGGCGCCGCGATCGTCACCGGGGTGGCCGACGGCGAGCAGCCCGGCATCGGCCCGGTGCTGTGGGGCTCGGCGCCCGAGAAGGGCGACGCGCTGCGCATCGAGGGCTGGCAGCCCTACATCGAGCAGGACGGCCAGACGGTCTTCCGCTGGGCGACCACCGCGCTCGCCCCGTTCGCGCTCGAGACCTGCGAGAAGGCGGGCATCAAGCCGTCCGAGCTCGCCGCCTTCGTGCCGCACCAGGCCAACACCCGCATCATCGACGGCATCGTCAAGCGGCTGGGCCTGGGCCCTGACGTCGTCGTGGCCAAGGACAT
Organism: Paractinoplanes polyasparticus; assembly: GCF_019710575.1. Lineage (GTDB taxonomy): Bacteria > Actinomycetota > Actinomycetes > Mycobacteriales > Micromonosporaceae > Actinoplanes > Actinoplanes polyasparticus. Next base: position 66,649 of record NZ_JAHWFK010000009.1, read on the forward strand.
CGTGCACTCGGGCAACACCTCCGCGGCCAGTGTGCCGCTGGCCCTGTCGAAGCTGATCGAGAGCGGCGGGGTGCCCTCGGGCGCGCCGGTCCTGCTCTTCGGCTTCGGCGGCGGCCTCACCTACGCCGGTCAGGTCGTCCGCTGTCCGTAAGCGTCCGACCGGCCGGAGCAGTCCCCACCATTGAGAGGAACTACCAGTAATGGCTACTCGCGAAGAGATCACCTCGGGCCTCGCCGAGATCCTGGAGGAGGTCGCCGGCGTGAACCCGGACGACGTCGCCGAGGGCAAGTCCTTCACCGACGACCTGGACGTCGACTCGCTGTCCATGGTCGAGGTCGTGGTGGCCGCGGAGGAGAAGTTCGGCGTCAAGATCCCCGACAACGAGGTCCAGAACCTGAAGACCGTCGGTGACGCCGTCTCCTACATCGAGGCGAACCACTGACATGAGCAACGTCGACGTCGTCGTCACCGGGCTCGGCGCGACCACCCCGTTGGGCGGGGACGTCGCGTCCACCTGGGACGCCATGCTTGCCGGCCGCTCCGGGGTGAGTCGCCTCACCCTGGAGTGGGCCGAGCAGCTCACCGTCAAGATCGGTGCACAGCTCAAGGTCGACCCGTCCGAGGTCATCGAGCGGGTGCGCATGCGCCGGCTCGACCGCTCCGAGGCGATCGCCCTGATCGCCGCGAAGCAGGCCTGGGCCGACGCCGGGCTCGAGGAGGCCGGGCTCGACAAGGAGCGCCTGGCCGTCAGCTTCGGCAGCGGCATAGGGGGTGCGCTCACCCTGCTCAACCAGGACGACATCCTCGAGGAATCGGGCCAGCGCAAGGTCAGCCCGCACACGGTGCCGATGCTCATGCCCAACGGCCCCGCCGCCTGGGTCGGCATCGAGTTGCAGGCTCGGGCCGGCGTGCACGCCATGGCCAGCGCCTGTGCAACCGGCGCCGAGGCCATGTCGCTGGGTCTCGACATCATCCGCTCGGGCCGGGCCGATGTCGTCGTGGCCGGCGGCACCGAGGCAGTGATCCACCCGCTGCCGTACGCGGGGTTCGCCAACATGCGCGCCATGTCGACGCGCAACGACGAGCCCGAGAAGGCCTCCCGCCCGTGGGACAAGGGTCGTGACGGCTTCGTCTTCGGCGAGGGCGCGGGCGCGATCGTGCTCGAACGGGCCGACCACGCGAAGGCCCGCGGCGCGCGGATCTACGCGCGGCTGGCCGGCGCCGGCATCACGTCGGACGGCTTCGACATCGTGCAGCCCGACCCGGAGTGCAAGGGCGGGATCCGCGCGATGACCAAGGCGATCCGCGACGCCGGTCTGACCGGCGCCGACATCGCCCACGTCAACGCGCACGCCACCTCGACGCCGGCCGGCGACATGGGCGAGATCATCGGCATCAAGGCCGCGATCGGCACCCACCCGGTGATCACCTCGACCAAGTCGATGTCCGGCCACCTGCTGGGCGCGGCCGGGGCGCTCGAGTCGATCGCCACGATCCTGGCCATCCGCGACAGCGTGGTTCCCCCCACGATCAACCTGGACGACCCGGACGACAAGCTCGACCTCGACGTGGCCGCGCACAAGGCCCGCCAGCTCGACATCCCCGCCGCGATGAACAACTCGTTCGGCTTCGGCGGTCACAACGTGGCGCTGGTCTTCACCCGCGCCTGATCGTTCCAGGAGGAGGCCCGGCCGTCCGGCCGGGCCTCTTTTCCGTCTGCGCAGCTCGTTCAGCAGGCGGTTCGGGGCAGGCCGGGCACGGCTACGGGTGACTTGCCGGGGGCCTTCGCCTTGCCGGCCAGCACGGCGGCCAGGGCGGTCAGCGAGAGCTTGCTCGACGAGTACGTGGCCACCAGCACCGGCGACTTGGCCGAAGCCAGCAGGTACGGGGTGTCCATCATGACCGTCACCCGGGCCGCCGGGTCGAGGTCGACGCTCTTGTCGCCGTACCCGACAAGATGCACCACCGTGCCGCCCGCCGCCTGCACCTGGAAGCCCTGAGCCTGCAGCGCCCGGACCAGGTTGACTCGCGCCACCTCGCGCCCGCCGGAGGCGGTGACCGTGACCGGGCCGGTCAGCAGCGCCCCGGAGCACGGCCCCTTCAGCACGGTGATCGAGGCGGCGTCGAGAGCCGCCACCGCCTTCTCGTGCTCCGCGGTCGCCGAGGCGGCCAGCGGCGGACGGGTGGTGCCGCGAAACTTCAGCGTGAGGATGCGGGTGACGGCCTCGACCAGGCGGTCCTTCTTCAGCGAGCCGTTCTTCAGCCCGGCCAGGATGCCGTCGCGGGCGGCGCCGATGTTCGGCGGCATGAGCAGCATGTCGTTGCCGGCGTTGAGGGCTCGTACCGCTGCCTCGCCGGGTGTCCACTTCATCGCGGGCGGCATGTTCATGGCGTCGGTCATCGCGACGCCGGTGAACTTGAGCTGACCGCGGAGCACGTCAGTCATGATCTTTTTGGAGAAGGTGGCCGGCACGCCCTTGTCGAGCGCCTGCACGTCGAGGTGGCCGGACATCACGACGCCCGCGCCCGCACCGACGCCGGACTGGAAGGGGGGCAGGTCCTGGGCTGTCCAGGCCGCCTTGCTCTGCGACACCACCGGCAGCCCCTCGTGGCTGTCGCCGCTCGTGTGCCCGTGGCCCGGGAAATGCTTGAGGCCTGCCGCCACCCCGGAGCTCTCGAGACCCCGAACGGCCGCCGCGACCTGCTGGGCGTTGGCCTCGGGGTCGGAGCCGAACGCCCGTGAGCCGATCACCGTGTTGGCCGGCGGCCCCAGCGTGTCGGCGACCGGGGCGAAGTCGACGGTGATGCCCATGGCGGCCAGTTCGGCGCCGGCTGCCTTCCACGCCGCCTCGGTCAGCTCGGGCCGGCCCGCGGCGCCGGCTCCCATCGCCGAGGGCAGCATGGTCACACCCTCGGTGATGCGGGTGACCACTCCGTACTCCTGGTCGGTGCCGATCATCAGCGGGGCGCCACCGGGCAGCTTCGCCGCGGCCGCCTGCAACCCGTCGGTCAGCTCACGCACCTGCTTCGGGTTCTCGACGTTGGTGGTGGGGTTGGTGGCGCCGGTCGGGTCCTTGGCCGTGAAGGCGACCAGGATCAGGCCGCCCAGGTGGTACTTGGCGATCATCTCGGCCGGCGTGTCCACACCGGCCAGGCCCTGGTTGCCGGCGGCCGAGCCCTTGTCCACGGCCGTGGCGGAGCTGCCGTAGGCATACGGCATGAGAACCTGACCGGCCAGGTCGGAGTCGCTCATCGCGGCCACGGCGGCCGCCGCCCGGGTTGCCGGGTCGCCGGTCGGAGCAGCCGAGGAGGGCGCCACTGACGGCGGAGGCGCGGTGGACGTGCTCGTGGCGGGTTCCGGCTCCTCGTCCGAGCCGCACGCTGCCACTGCCACTGCCAGCAGTAGCGGTACGACCAGAGCCGCCGGATTCCTCACACCCGCCCGTTTCATCACGCCCGTCATCGAATCAGCACCGGGTTGCCCCGGCATCTCGGGGGCCCGAATTGCCCACCCTTCGGCGGCGGCCCGGCCCACCCGCGATCGCTTTCACGGGCTGCGGAGTGCGGCCGCGCGACACGGCCCGTGGATGCGATCCGCGGCTCGGCCCTGATCGCGTTCACGGGCTGCGGCGTGGCGGACGCGCAGCACGGGCCGGGAAGTGGATCATGGGTGGCGGGGTCAGCCCACCCGGGTCAGCAACGTCACCGGCGCGCCGTCACCGGCGTACCGGTAGGGCTCGAGCTCGGAGTCCCAGGCGGTGCCCAGAGCCTTGTCGAGGGCATGCGAAAGGGCCTCCGGCGCTCGCGCGGAGGCCATGATCGCGCGCAGCCTGTCCTCGCCGATCTGGATGTCCCCCGACGCGCCCATGATCCCGTGAAAGAGGCCGCGACCGGGGACGTGCATGAAACGCTCGCCGTCAACGCCCGGACTCGGTTCCTCGGTCACCTCGAAACGGATCATGGGCCACTGCCGGAGGGCAGCAGCCAGCTCGGCGCCAGTACCGGCGCGCCCGGTCCAGCTGCACTCGGCGCGCCGCATGCCGGGATCGACCGGCTGCGGCGTCCAGTGCAGGGTGACCGGCGCGGTCAGTACGCGCGCGATCGCCCACTCGACGTGCTGGCACACGGCGAGTGGAGTCGAGTGGACGTATACGACGCCACACGTTGGCACGGTGACCTCCCGGAGACCGAGGTGCGTCTTCCCCTACGACCTCGACCGCGGTTGATCGTGTCCCATGATGCCGGTTGGTACGGATGGTGCGCCAGAGAATCGGCAACATCGACATCGGATCGGCCGTAGTGGCACACCCTGAACAACGCTCCAACCTGCTCGGACGGCACGGTCCCGCGGACATCGTGTAGAGTTACCAAGGCCTTTTTTCTGCGTTCCTCAAGGAGTCCCGCCGTGGCGAGCAACACCTCAAAGACCGCCCGCGCATCAGTCCGCGCCGGCCAGGGATCTGGCGGCGCTCTGAGCGTTCTTGGTGAGTACAAATACCTCATCCCGCTCGCCAACGGCCGTTTCGCGTATGTGCGTAACCTGACCAACGGCAAGACCGCGCACCTCAAGACCGACTCCGACGCCTTCGTCGAGGAGGTCCGCATCCTGGCCGCAGCCGGCCACGGCGCCAAGATCCGCGCCGAGCTGACCGCGCTCGACGAGGCTCACCCGGCCGACGGCTGGGGCGCCACCGAGAAGCGCCTCGCCGACGCCGGCGTCTTCGAGGGCTGAGCACCGATCGCTGAAAGGCGCCCCGGCCGATGGCCGTGGGCGCCTTTTCGCATGGTGAAGATCAGCGCACGGAGATCATCCGGGCCGGATCACGACTTAACGGACGATCAGGGCAGCAGTTCGACCAGGCCCGTGTCGAGGTCGTAGACGGCGCCCACCATGGCGACCCGGCCCGACGTCACCGCGTCGGCCACCACGTCGACCGCGTTCAGCCGGCGCACCGTGCGGCCCACGTGGGCCCGCATCGCCTTTTCGGGCGCGTCAGGGTCGTCGACACCCACCCCGCGCACGGCCGGGGTGATCTCGTCGACCAGATAGCCGATCTCGCCGGCCGGGATCTCGCCCGCCCGCAGCGCGGCGACGGTCGAGCTCACAGCGCCGCAGCGCTTGTGGCCCAGCACCATGATCAGCGGAACGCCCAGTTCGGCGACCGCGAAGCCGACCGACCCCAGCACGGCCCGGTCGAGCACGTGTGCCCCCGAGCGCACCACGCAGATCGACCCGAAGGTCTGGTCGAAGATCGCCTCGAGCGGCACCCGAGAGTCGATACAGCCGAGAACGACCGCGTGCGGCTGCTGGCGGCCCGAGGCGGCGGCCGCGGCCGACACCTGATGCCCGTGCTCGGGGCGGCCACTCACGAATCGCTTGTTGCCCGCTAGCAGTTCTGCCAGGGCATCCTCGGCGTTCGTGATCGGAACTGAGGGCCCTGCCGACGGGTCGGTGGTCATACGTGTGATTCTCACTCAGATCTGCCGCATGAACAGCGAGTGCGAGGCAACTCACGTTCCGCACGGGACTTTCGGCCCTACCGGTCCCCGTGCCCCGAATCTGCCGGTGGCTTTTCCGGAGATCGCGAGTGATGATTATTACCCGTGGGTACGGAGGGGGTCGTGCGAATCTCGGAGGTGCCCATGGCGGAGCTGACCCTTCCCGATGGCGTACGCCTGCATGTCGAGGCCCACGGCCCGGCCGACGCCCCGGTCACCGTCGTTCTGCTGCACGGATGGTGCCAGGACAGGCGCACGTGGCAGCACCAGGTCGCCGCGATGCGGGTGCTCGGCGTCCGCCGCCCCCGCGTGATCACCTACGACACCCGCGGCCACGGCCGGTCCGGCGCCACCCGCCTGGCCGGCGCCACCCTGGCCCAGCTGGGTGACGATCTCGCCGAGGTGCTCCGCCGCTACGCACCCACCGGCCCGATCGTCCTCGGCGGCCACTCCCTGGGCGGCATGACGATCATGGAGTACGCCGCCGCCCATCCCACCACCTTCGCCGACCGGGTGGCCGGCCTGCTGTTCGTCTCGACCACCGCCGAGGGCCACACCCACACCCAGTACGGCCTGCCGTCCCGGCTGGCCGCCCTGATGCGCGCCGGCGAGACTGTCGGGGCCGGCCTGCTGGCCCGCTCCGGCCCGTGGTGCCCGCACCGCGCGCTGCTGCCCGCGCTGCGCCCGGCGGTCCGCTGGCTCCTCTTCGGCGACGAATGCGACAACGAGGCACTCGAACTGGCCATGCGCGCCTTCGGCCGGGCGCCGTTGCGATCGGTCGGCGGCTTCCGCGCCTCGATCGGCACCCAGCAGCGCCTGGAGACCCTGGCTGCCCTGGCCGATGTGCCGGCCGCGGTGCTGGTCGGCTCGCGCGACCGCCTCACCCCGCCGGCCTGCGCCCGCTCGATCGCCGGAGCCCTGCCCTTCGCCGACCTGAGCGTCCTGCCCGGGGCCGGTCACATGCTGCCGCTGGAGCGGCCGCAGGAGGTCTCGGCCGCCCTGACCGGAATCGTGGAACGCGTGACGCCGGCCCGCCGCCGGGTCAAGCGGCGTGCCGCCACGCAGCTCAAGAAGGCCGCGTAGCCGGTCCGGGCACCCCCACGGGGTCGAATCACGCCGATGTCCAGGCCGGGTGAGACGCGGGTGGCGTCGGAGGAGTAAGTTCGAGTGCTCCCTTTTTTTGCGAGCACGCTGCCCGAACGCGTGCACCGGGGGCCGGAAAGTGAGATTCACCGTCTTGAGCGACGCCACCGTTCTTCAGCAGGAGATCGCGGTCGAGCAGCAGCACGTCGACCTGGTCTACGCGCGCCTCGCCGAACTTCGCCGCGATGCCTCCCTCGCCGAGAAAGCGGGCTACCAACTGGCCGGGGTCGGCACCTTCGGCGCGCTGGTCGAGCGGGACGCGATGGTCTACCACGCCGCCCGCCGCCGGCACGCCCTCGACACCGAGCACGAGGGCCTGGTCTTCGGCCGCCTCGACATGAACTCGGGCGCGACCCACTACGTCGGCCGCATGGGCATCCGCGACGACAGCGCGCAGCCGCTGGTCGTCGACTGGCGCGCCCCGGCCGCCGCCGCCTTCTACCGCGCCACCCCGGCCGACCCGCTCGGTGTCGTCCGGCGCCGCATGATCCAGTCGAGCCGCGAGCGGGTCACCGGCATCGAGGACGACCTGCTCGACCCCGAGGCGGCGCCGGCCGACATGCGGGTCGTCGGCGACGGCGCGCTGCTGGCCAGCCTGTCCAAGGCCACCGGAAGCGGCATGCGCGACATCGTCGCGACCATTCAGCGCGAGCAGGACGACGCGATCCGCTCCCCCGCGGGCGGCATCACGATCGTGACCGGCGGCCCGGGCACCGGCAAGACGGCCGTCGCCCTGCACCGGGCGGCCTACCTGCTCTATTCCGACCGCAACCGGTTCGCCGGCGGCGGCATCCTGGTGGTCGGCCCGTCGGGCGTGTTCGTCCACTACATCGCGACCGTGCTGCCCTCGCTGGGTGAGGACACGGCGACCCTGCGCTCGCTGGGTTCGCTGGTGCCCGGCTACGACGCCGTCCGGGTCGACCCGAGCGACGTCGCCGCGATCAAGGGCTCGCTGCGCATGCGCCGGGTGCTCGAGCGCGCCTCGCACGACGCGGTGCCCGACGGACCCGTCGAGCTGCGCCTGCTCTACCGGGGCGCCCTGCTGCGGCTGAACCGGGCCGACCTCGACCGCATCCGCCGTTCGGCCCTTCCCCGCGGCGCCCGCCGCAACGAGGTGCGCGGCGCAGGCTTCGACCGGGTCTTCGACGCCTTGTGGGCTCAGGCCCGCCAGCAGAAGGTCAGCGGCCTGCCCGAGAAGCGCGAGTTCGAGGCCGAGCTGGCCGACCGCGCCGACTTCCGCGACTTCCTCAAGGCCTGGTGGCCGCAGTTCACGCCGCTGCGGGTGCTGCGCTGGCTGGTCGATCCGGCACGGCTGCGGGCGTACGCGAACGGTCTGCTCTCCAAGGACGAGATCGCGCGCCTGCAGGGGTCGTTCGACGCGCTCGCGGCCGAGGGCCCGACCATCGCCGACGTGGCCCTGCTGGACGAGCTCGACGAGCTGATGGGCCGCCCGCGCAAGCCCCAGCGCAAGTCGAAGAACCCGTTCCACGTCCGCGACGGCATCCAGGAGCTCAGCACGGCCAACGAGCGGCAGGCCGCGACCCGCGCCCAGCAGGTGCAGCGTGACGAGGACTACCGGGACTACGCGCACGTGGTGGTCGACGAGTCGCAGGACGTCTCACCGATGCAGTGGCGGATGATCGGGCGCCGCGGCTCGTACGCGTCGTGGACGATCGTCGGCGACCCGGCCCAGACCGCGTGGTCGGGCGACCCGGACGAGCTCGACCGGGCCCGCGACCGGGCGCTGGGTTCGCGCAAGCGCAACGACTACGCGCTGACCACCAACTACCGGAACTCGTCGGAGATCTTCGCGGTGGCCGCCTCGGTGATCCGCCGCATCATGCCGGACCTGCCCCTGCCGAGCGCCGTCCGCAGCACCGGCGTCGACCCGGTCGACCTGGTGACCGACGCGACGCGACTGCCCGACCTGGTGCGCGAGGTGACCGAGAAGCAACTCGCCGACGTCGACGGGACGATCGGCGTGATCACCCCGGTGCTCCGCCGCGACGAGATGGCGGGGTGGGTCGCCGGCCTGCCGGAGCGGGTCCAGGTGGTCACGGCGCTGGAGGCCAAGGGCATGGAGTACGACGCGGTGGTGCTGGTCGAGCCGGGCTCCCTCACGCGGGATCCGGCCGGCATGCGCACCCTCTACGTCGCCCTGTCCCGGGCCACCCAGCGCCTGACCACCGTCGGCACCGATGAAACCTGGCGTGGGTGAGAACTACGGAATGGGCACGGCCACGGCGTTGTACGTCGTGGTCGGCTCGGCGGGCGTGGTGAACCGGGCGTTCGGCAGATAGAACTTCCGGCCGTACTCCGCGATGGTGGTCGGCACGTCGAACGTCGCGCTGCCGGTGCGGGAGACGACCTCGCCCGTACGGGCCTCGCGGTCCAGCGCGACCTCAGCGATCACGTTGAGCCGGTTCTGCACGACGTAGAGCGTTCGGCCGCGCAACCACAGGCCGTCGCCGTTGACGACCGTCTCGGCGTCGTTGAGCTTGATCTCCCGGCTGCGTCCGTCGTAGCCGACCCGGAAGAGCTTGCCCAGGTTGGACTGCACGATGATCAGGCCGCGGCCGTCCGGCGTACGGGAGATGCCGTTGGCGTTGTTGCCGGTGGTGTACTGGATGTCGCCGGTCAGCGGAACGGCCACCGGCTGCGACTTGAGGCTCAGCGGCACCTTCCAGAGCACCGGGTTGGCCGAGTCGGTGAACCAGGCGGCGTCGCGGGTGAGCACGACGTCGTTGATGAACCAGGTCGTGGTGCCGGGACCCTTCAGCGTGTACGACTTGAGGATCCGGCCGCTGCGCAGGTCGACCACGCGGGCGGTGCCGGCGCTGCCCCCGGCCACGAAGAGCCGGTGGTTGTCGATCTTGAGGCCGAGCGACGGGTTGCCGGCGCCGGGGCCCTCACTGAAGACCGCGCCCTTGCCCGTACGCAGGCTGACCCGGTAGATGTCGCCGTCGACCCGGGAGCCGAAGTACGCGTACGGCTTGTCCCCGATGGCGATGCCCTCGGGCTGGAACCCGTCCGGCAGCGCCAGCGAGCTGGGCCACCTTTGGGAGGAATGTGCTGCGGCCGGCGCCGCGCCGGCCACCACGGCGAGCACCGTGGAGATGACAATCGCGAGGGTACGTCTGGACACGGATATCCCTTTCCAGGCGGAACTTGGCTGTCATCACCTTCCTACCCCGGTTTCGGCGTTCGGGTTCACCCCGCCGGGCCGCCCGCTCATAACCAGGAGACCTTCTGAGACCTTGCATATATAGCGATGTCCGCATACGTTAGCGCGGTTGACGAACGGCGACGGAAGGTTGACTCATGGGGGCCGGGCACGATCACGGAGGCCAGGCGCTGCGCGCGGGGGCGAAACACCGCAAGCGGCTCTGGTGGGCTGCCGGCCTGCTCGCCGGCTTCATGGGTGTGGAGGCGGTGGCCGCGTTCCTGACCGGCTCGCTGGCCCTGCTCTCCGACGCCGGGCACATGTTCACCGATGTGCTGGGCATCGCGATGGCCCTGGCCGCCATCACCGCGGCCGGCCGCGCCGCCACCGACTCCCATCGCACGTTCGGCCTCTACCGCCTCGAGGTGCTGGCCGCGCTGGCCAACGCCGCGCTGCTGACCGCGGTGGCCGGCTTCGTCGTGGTGCAGGCGTTGCGCCGGTTGACCGACCCGCCCGAGGTGCCGGCGGGCGCGATGCTGGTCGTCGCCGTCGGCGGCCTTGTCGTCAACCTGATCGCCTTCGGGCTGCTGCGCAGCGGCGCCCAGGAGAGCATCAACGTCCGGGGCGCCTACCTCGAGGTGGTCGGCGACCTGCTCGGCTCCGCCGGCGTCATCGTGGCGGCCGCCGTCATCGGGCTCACCGGGTGGGCGTACGCGGACCCGATCGTCGCCGTGATCGTCGCGCTCATGATCCTGCCGCGCACCTTCGCGCTCGGCCGCTCGGCGGTCCGCATCCTCGTGCAGGCCGCTCCCGAGCATCTCGACATCACCCGGGTGCGGGCCCGGCTGGCCGAAGTGCCGGGCGTCTGCGACGTGCACGACCTGCACGTGTGGACGCTGACCTCGGGCATGGACGTGGCCTCGGCCCACCTCAGCCTCGAGCCCGAGGCGGAATTGGGCGACGTGCTCACCACCGCACGGGAGGCGCTGCACGAGGACTTCCACATCGACCACGCCACGCTTCAGGTGGAGCCGATGGCCGCGGCCGGAAGATGTTCTCCCGCGGGGTGGTGAAGGTATGGCGATCATCACACCTCAGGGCGCACGATGATCACACCGGTCACCGCCTGTGCCGAGTTCCGTCCGGGCCCGGGCTCGCTCTCTACGCTTGGTGACCATGTCATCACGGGAGGACACCAGCATGACCACCGTCATCCACCAGCCGAGAGTCGCGTTCGACGCTGCCCGCGCGTTCGTGCTCGCCGCGGGCAGCCCACACTCCGAGGCCTTCGCCGCGCGGGTACTCAGCCGGTTGGGCAGCGAGATGTACGGCCACTTCGCCGACACCCGTCAGCGGCTGCTGACCGCGCTGGTCGAGACCGGCGGCGACCGGCACATGGCCGACGTCGAGGCCGGCAAGTGGCGCGTGCGCCTGGAGGACCTGTTGCGCACGCGGCCCGAGCTGACCGGCCCGGTGCTCGAGCTGGCGAACGAGGGTTTCGAGCTCTGACGGCTTTTGCGGTAATCCGCACCTAAACGGAGCTCTGCGGCAAGAATGCCTTTATGGGCGACGCTCGGGTGATGGTTTTCGCGCCGGCACCGCAACTCACGGTGACTATCGAACAGCAACACAACCAGCCGGAACTGCACGTCCATCCGGGCGGTCAGGGCATCTGGCAGGCCCGCATGGTCACCTCGCTCGGCGCCGAGGTGACCCTCTGCACCGCGGTCGGCGGCGAGGTGGGCCGCGTGCTCAAGCCGCTGCTCGACTTCAAGGGCGTCCAGCTGCGCACGGTGCCGCGCGAGAGCGGTAGCGGGTGGTACGTGCACGACCGCCGCAACGGCGCTCGCGTGGAGCTCGCCGAGCAGCCGGGTGCGCCCTTCACCCGCCATGAGCTGGACGAGCTCTACAACCTGGCGCTGGCCGAGGGACTGCGGGCCGGCAACGCGATCCTGAGCGGCCCGGCGCACCCCTCGGTGATCCGGCCCGAGGTCTACGGGCGGCTCGCCCACGACCTGCGCGCCCACGGCTGCCGGGTGATCGCCGACCTGTCCGGCGACCACCTCAAGGCGGTGCTGGAGGCCGGGCTCGACGTGGTCAAGGTCAGCCACGAGGAGCTGCTGCGCGACGGTGTGATCAAGGACGACTCCGAGAAGACGCTGACCGAGGCGCTGATCAACCTGCACGAGAACGGCGCCGAGATGGCCCTGCTGTCCCGGGCCGACGCGGGCGCGCTCGCCCTCTTCAACGAACAGATCTACCGGGTCGGCATCCCGAAGCTGACCATCGCCGACCACCGCGGCGCCGGCGACTCGATGACCGCCGGGATCGCGGCGGTGCTGGCCAAGGGGGGCGAGATGATGCAGGCGGTGCGAACCGGGGCGGCCGCCGGCGCGCTCAACGTCACCCGGCACGGGCTCGGCACCGGCCACCTGGACGCCGTTCAGGTGCTCACCGAACGGGTCAAGCTCACCCCGATCAAGAAGGCGCGATGACAAGAATCCTGGTCACCAACGACGACGGCATCGACGCGCCGGGGCTGCGCTGGCTGGCGCGGGCGGCGGCCCGCGACGGCCACGACGTCGTGGTCGCCGCGCCGGTCACCGAGGCCAGCGGCAGCAGCGCCGCGATGACCGCCGTCGAGGAACACGGCAAGATCATTCTGCACAGGCGCGAACTGCCCCACGCCAAGCACATTCCGGCGTACGCGGTAGCCGCCTCCCCGGCCTACATCGTGCTGCTGGCCCTGCGGGAGGCGTTCGGCGAGCCGCCGGAGATGATCCTCTCGGGCATCAACCGGGGCGCCAACGCGGGGGCCGCGGTCGTGCACTCCGGCACCGTGGGCGCCACCCTCACCGGCTCGTACGCCGGCCTGCACGGGCTTGCCGTCTCGCTCGACGTGCTGTCGCCCCGGGTATCCACGACCCGCAGCGGTGGCGCTGCGCTGGCCGCGCTGGACCACGAGGAGGACGAGAAGCGGCACTGGGGCAGCGCGGCTGAGCTGGCCGTCCGCCTCCTGCCGACGCTGACCCACACACCGGCCGGCACGATCTTCAACCTGAACGTGCCCGACCTGCACCTGGACGGGATCCGAGGGCTGCGCCGGGCGTCACTCGCCCAGTTCGGGCAGGTGCAGGTGAGCATCGCCGAGGCCGGCGAGGGCTTCGTGCGCACGGCCGTGCAGGCCGCCGACGACACCCTGCAACCGGACACCGACCTGGCCGCTCTGGCCGAGCACTTCGCGGTGGTGACGCCGATCCGCCCGCCGCACGAGATGACCGAAGTCAAGATCAACCTGGAGACCATCCCGCTGCACGCGTCGGCGCTCCAGTAGAAGCGGCAGTCCAGGCGCACGAAGAACGGCAAGAATCTGCGCCGCAGCAGGAGTGGCCGCATCTGCGTCCAGCGGGGCGGCCGGCGTTGGCGGCGCGGCGCGGGGCGGAGGGCAAACGAAAGCGGCCGGGTCGAATGACCCGGCCGCCTTCGTTGATCAGGTCAGGCGCCCGAGACCGCCGGCTGGGCCGCCCCGGCCTCGCCGAAGGGCTGCGGGTTGCCGAACAGGCCGAGCAGCCCGGTCACCCAGAGCTGACGATGCGCGAAGCGGCTGGGCCGCGTCACGACGAGTTTTACCTCACTGACCTGAGCGAGCTGGAACGCGGCAACGAGCGCGCTGATGCCCACCGAGTCGATGAAGGTCACGTTCTGCAGATTGAGCTCGATGCGTACGAGCTTTCCGGCCCCCAGCTGCGTCGCCACAGCCTCACGGATCTCGTATGCGTTCTCGACGTCGATCTCGCCGCTGGGCGAGACCTCCACCACGTCGTCGGCAAGCGTCGACGTCATTATCGACAGCGTCACGCCAATTCCCTCCACCCGCCCGGGACTTCCGAGCGTCTTTCCTCGCACGCGAGGGACAACCTGAGCGAGCCGTTCTCGCTCAGTCACCCCCACGCCCGGGGGCAGTCGGACTACCCCCGGAAGGTTCGGTGAAACTGACCAAAAGGTTAGGACCCGAACCTGTCAGGCACCTGAGTGCCTCGTGTGAACCGGGTCAAGAGTACCGGTGGGTGGCAACTTGTTTCCGAAACGTGATGGCGTCCACACCGGACACGTTTGCTGAACGCGGCACGAGGGCAGGGTTAAGGGCGAGCGAGCCGGGAGGTAAGAGAAATGTTCTCCACCAAGAGCAAGACGGAACGAACCGCCACGCAGGCTTGGGAGTACCTGACGGCTGCCATGGCAGCAGCAACGGACACCGCCAAGGACACGACCGACAAAGCCGCCAAACTGGCCGGTAAGGCCAGTGATCAGAGTCACAAGCTGGCCGGCCGGAGTCAGCAGCTCGCGGGCAAGGCGGGTGGCAAGGCCGACGTGGCGTGGGCCCGGGCCAACGCCGCCGCGGCCGCCCTGGCCGGGCAGAAGCCCTCGCGGCCGTGGGGCCTGATCGTCGGAGTCGGGTTGCTCGGCGTCGCCGTCGGCTGGGCCGTGGCCACCTCGGCCCGGGCCGCCCTGGAGCAGCAGGCCGAGGCCGAGGAGCGTGAGCTGGCCGAGACCGCAGTCGTGGTCACGCCCACGTACGACAACTGACTCGACACTTCCCGGGCGGTGCTTCGTGCCGCCCGGGAAGTGTCGTACCCCACTTCTAGGCTCTGGGGCATGGCAGCAGAGTTCTTCGATACCCCGGCCGAGCTGCGCGCGTGGTTCGAGCAGCATCACGAGACCGCGCCCGAGCTGTTCGTGGGCTACTGGAAGAAGGGGTCGGGCCGCACCGGGGTCACCCATCCCCAGGCCATCGAGCAGGCCCTCTGCTTCGGCTGGATCGACAGCGTCGGCCGCACCATCGACGACCGGCGCTACCAGGTGCGCTTCACCCCGCGGCGCAAAGGCAGCGTGTGGAGCGCGATCAACGTCGCCAAGATCGCGGAGCTGACCGAGGCCGGGTTGATACATCCGTCCGGCCGGCGGGCCTTCGAGCAACGCAAGCCCGACCGGGTCGCCGTGTATTCGTACGAGCAACCCGTCGACGCCGTCCTCGACGACTCGCAAACCGCCCGATTCCAGGCAGATGATGCGGCCTGGCAATGGTTTTCGGCCCAGTCCCCGTCCTATCGGCGGGCGGCTGTGCATTGGGTGGTCAGCGCGAAGCGGGCCGATACTCGCGAGCGCCGCCTGGCCCAGCTCATCGCCGATTCGGCCGCCGGCCGCAAGGTGCCCCCTCTGACCCCCCGCTGAGCTCGCGGGCCAGTTACAGTTTCGCCGTCGCTCCGCTGTGGTTCGCCACCCGATTAGATAAGGTCCGTTGGTGCTTGCTGCCGGACACCTGCTGGGCAACCGTTACCGGTTGGACGAGCGCATCGCCACAGGCGGGATGGGTGACGTCTGGCGCGGCACCGATGTCGTGCTGGGCCGAGTCATCGCCGTCAAGGTGCTGCGCTCCAACATGATGGCCGACCCCGAGTTCGCCGCCCGTTTCTACGGCGAGGCCCGCATGATGGCGGCCTTCCGTCACCCCGGCGTCGTCGAGGTCTACGACTACGCGAGCGCCGGCGAGTCCGGCGGCGACGACGGCATGGCCTATCTGGTCATGGCCTACGTCGAGGGCGAGCCGCTCTCGACCCGGGTCAAGCAGGGCCCCATGCCCGTCCCCGAGGTCATGTCGATCGTCGGTCAGGCGGCCGACGCGCTGCACGCCGCCCACCAGGCCGGCACGGTCCACCGCGACGTCAAGCCGGGCAATCTCATCGTCAAGCCCAACGGCACGGTCGTGCTGGTCGACTTCGGCGTGGCCCGCTCGGCCGCGGTGACCAGCGTGACGGCGGTCAACGCGATCGTCGGCACGGCGCTCTACATGGCCCCCGAGCAGGTCGCCAAGGGCAACGTCAGCGCGGCCACCGACATCTACGCCCTGGGCGCGGTGGCCTACCACTGCATCGCCGGTCACCCGCCGTTCGACGGCGACAACGCGCTCCAGGTGGCGCTGCGCCACCTCGAGGACGAGCCCGAGCCGCTGCCCGAGCACGTTCCGCTCGAGGTGCGCCAGCTGATCGAGCGGGCCATGGCCAAGCAGCCGGGCGACCGCTTCCAGTCGGGTGAGGAGTTCGCCGAGGCCGCCTTCGCCGCGGCCGGGCCGCTGGACTGGAAGAGGATGACCGGCACCACCATGGTCGCCCCGCTCAGCCCGGCTGCGCCCACCCGGGCCGTGCCGATGCCCCGCGACCTGCCGCCCAAGGTGCCGCCGACGACGCCGGCGTCGCTCACCTCGACGTCGCTGGGCGCCAAGCGCCCGCCCCGCAGCCAGACGGCGCTGCTGGTCGCCGTGATCGCCCTGCTCGTGCTGGCGGGCGGGCTGGCCTTCGCGATCGCCCTGAGCGGCGACGACGACAAGGCCCCGATCAACAACTCCGTGCCCCCGGGCGCCTCGGCCGACCCGACCACCGGCCCCAGCTCCGAGGTCTCCGAGGAACCGAGCGAGACGCCGACGAGCCAATCGACCACGCGCGGCAACGTTCCCAACCGCACCCGCACGCCGAGCCCGACGAACACCTCGGCGCCGTCGTCCGCGCCCACCACCACGCCGCCCACCACCACGCCGCCGGCGACGACGCGACCGGCCACCACGCCGCCGACCACACCCCCGACGACGCCGCCGACGACTCCCCCGGTCACCCCCACCACGCCGATCGTCCCGCCCGTCGAGGGCGCCGACCCGTAGGGCCGCCGGGCCGGCGTGACGTGCCCGGCCGGGCGCTTCCGGTTCACGCGGGAGAGAGAGCCGAAGTCGTGACTGATGCCCGGTGGTGCCTGCGCAGTGCCGCGCGAAGCGCTGCGTCGCGCCGGCGACGTCGGCCGCAGGCCGGTCGCATTCAGTGCCGCGCGAAGCGCTACCGGGGTTGCATGTGGCCGCCCGTTGTGCGGACGCCCTCCTCAGCCCCGCCGCAGGCCCGCGTGATCCGGGAAACGGGCTTTTCCGCTTGACCCTCACACAGTGTCAGGCCCGAGAGTGAGGGGACCATGTTCAGTATCGGAGAGTTCGCGGGCCTCGGCCGGGTGTCGGTGCGCATGCTGCGCCACTACGACGCCATCGGGCTGTTGCGCCCCGCCCAGGTCGATCCGCACAGCGGATACCGGTCCTACACGGCTGCTCAGCTGCGTCTGCTCAACCGCGTGACCGCCCTCAAGGATCTCGGCTTCAGCCTGCAGCAGGTGCAGACATTGATCGACGAGAAGGTCGACACGCAGGAGCTGCGCGGCATGCTGCGCCTTCGGCGGGCCGAGCTGGCGGCGCGGATGGTGCAGGACACGGCCCGTCTGGCCCAGGTCGACGCGCGCCTCCGGATGATCGAGAGTGAGGGGCACATGGACACGGGAGATGTCGTCCTCAAGAGCGTTCCGGCCACCCGGGTGGCCATGCTTTCCGCCACCGCGACCAGTTACGACGACCCGACGTCGATCACCGAGAACCTCAGCCCGCTCTATCCGCGGCTGATGGAGCTCATGGAGAAGCACGGCGTGCCGATGACCGGGGCGCCGATCGCCTACTACACCGAGGCGCCGACAGGGCCGGGCGACGAGACGATCGGCGTCCATGCCGCGTTCCCGATCGGCGACGCCGCCGTTCCGGCCGACGCCGGGTTCGACGCGGTCGTGGTGCCGCCGGTCGAGCAGGCCGCCACCGCGGTGCATCACGGTTCGATGTCCGAGGCTTTCCGCACCGGTCAGAAGCTCGCCAACTGGATCGACGACAACGGCTACCGCGCGGTCGGCCCCGGGTTCGCGGTCGAGGTGTACCTCGACTGCCCGCCCGGCGACTTCGACAAGTGGGTCACCGAGATGCAGGTGCCGGTGCGGGTCGCAACCGAAGGCTAGGGCCGGTCTGCTGGGTCACGTAGGAGTGCAGCAAGATCCAGGCGGCGCCCGGCGTCGGCCGCGGGAAGACCGCATACCGGTGCCGCCTGGGCCACGCCGCGGCCTTGCGTGATCCAGCAGACAGATTCTTGCCTAAGGTCGGGGTCGGAGCGGCCGATGATGCCGGGCGGCACGGAAAATGCAACCGGGCCGCTACCGAAAGGCCGCGACCATGACAGCCCCGATCCCGTACGCGCAGTACCCGACCAACCCGCCCTGGGTGACGCCGGAGCCGGACCCGGAGCCGGCCGCGGCAACGGGTCCGCACACGGATCACGGCCGGCTGCTCGTGCGTTTCCCGGAAGAAATGGCGCGGGCAGCGCGGCCGCAGGCGCCGGCGTGGGCCCCGGTGGTGTTCTGGACGTTGCTGCTCGGCCTGCCCGGGGTGGTTTCGGCGTTCCGTCGCGGCGCGGAGGCGCACCGCGGCGGTAACGAGCGCTACCCGTACTGGCTGGCCTTCGGCACCGTGCTCACCGCCGCCGTCGTGGCGTTCCTGGCTCTCCGGACGACGTGAGGCGACCGCCAGTCACCGACACGGTGATTGGCGGTCGCAGACACAAAGCCCGGCGCCGGTGACGAAGCAGTGCTTGCGGACAGGGCGACGCGAGTGGTCAGAACTCGACGGGCACGCCGTCGCGGACCAGCTGCCAGTTCTTGACGAAGAAGTCGGCCGGGTCGATGGCGCCCTGGGCCTGGGCCCAGTCGATCAGTAGCTGCCGGATCTCCTGCTGGGCGTTGTAGACCTGCGTCTTCACGATCCCGGGGAAGTTGCCGCCCCCGGAGCGGCGGTAGTTGTTGACAGCCACCACGAAGCGCGCGGCCGGGTCGACGTCGTCGCCGGCGATCTGCAGGCGGGTGATGCGGGAGCCGACGGGCTGGCCGATGTCGATGTCGTAGTCGACGCCGGAGAGGACGTCGTAGTTGTAGTCGGGCACGGCGGGATCGCTGATCGTGGCCGGGTCGGCGGGAGCACCGGGCGCGAGCGTCACGAAGTACTTCGCCGAGTATTCGAGGTACGCCCTCACCTCGGCGCCGGTCAGCACGACGGCCTCGAGCGTGTTGTCGTAGATGTAGAGGCCGGCCACGTCCTTGATCTTGACGTCGCCCCGCGGGAAGACCGCGGTGCGGCTGAACGGGGCGGCGATCGACAGCACCGGCAGACTCGCGTGCTCGGTGCCGGCCAGGGCGGCGGCGACCGTGTCGGTCTGCACCTTGTTGATGTAGTCGAGGATCGGGGTGTCCTCGTAGCGGGAGGACGCCGCAGAGAGTTCCTCGGTCGAGGTGGCCACGACCTGGTTCACGTACGCCACGGTCTTGTTGTGCTGGGCGCGGACCGCCGCCAGGACGTGCGGGTCGGGCTCGACCGTGTTGGTGTTCAGGGTGGCCGACGACTTGGCGGTGACCGCCCAGCGGCCGTTGCGGCGCACCAGGTCGAAGTCCATCTTCGTGAGGCGCTGACCCCACTTGGACGGCTCGGAGAGCAGCACCTGCTTGCCCGTGCGCGCGTTGGTCACGAACCGCTGGGCCACCTCGGCGTGCGCGTGCCCGAAGAGGATGGCGTCGATGCCCGGCACCTGCTCGGCGATGAGCGCCGACGGGTTCTCGTTGGGCAGTTCGGGCCCGTACGACGAGGTGCCGCTGTCGCCGCCGTGTGCCGAGATCAGGACGATGTCAGCCCCACGGGCCCGCATGATCGGCACCCATTTGGCCGCGGTCGCCACCAGGTCGAGGAATTCGAGCCTGCCCTCGACGTTGGCCCGGTCCCAGATCGCCACGCCGGGGTTGGTGAGCCCGAGGATGCCGACCCGCAGGGTGGGCGCGTGCCGGCCCGGCGAGACCTTCTTGATGACGTACGGGGTGAAGGCGGGCCGGCCCGTCCGCGCGTTCACCGCGTTGGCTGCCAGCGCCGGGAAGCCGAGCTGGCGGATCCACAGGTCCAGCAGCGGTAGTCCGTAGTTGAACTCGTGGTTGCCGAGCGTCACCGCGTCGTACCGCAGCATGTTCATGGCCCGGGCCATCGGGTGCTTCTCGCCGGTCGTGGTGATCGGCTCCTGCTTGGCGTAGTAGGTGGCCAGCGGCGTGCCCTGGATGGTGTCGCCCGCGTCGAGCACCAGCGTCGCCCCGGTCGCCTCGGCACGCAGCCGGTTGACGAGGGCGGCCAGCTTGGCCACGCCGACGTCGTTGTGCGCGCTGTCGTCGTATTCGGCGTCCTTGTAGTAATCCCAGTTGTAGACGTTGCCGTGGGTGTCGGAGGTGCCGAGCACGGTGAGCCGGTAGCTGCGTTCCGGGTGAGCCTGAGCCGCGCCGGCGCCGACGATCGGGGCCGCCACCGAGGCGGCCCCGACCGCCAGCAGGGTTCGCCGGGAGAGAGTCATGTCTTGGCCTTTCACAGTGGAGACATAGCACGATAGCCCTCGATGCCCGGCCGCGGTCCCTACATGGCCTCGGGCACCGGGATGCCGAGCAGATCGAGGCCCAGCCGCAGGGTGTCGCCGGTGCGCGCGGTCAGGCTCAGCCGGCCGGGCGAGGACTGGATCGGGCATCTCTCGTAGAAGGTGGAGAACGCCGCCGCCACCTCGTGCAGGTGGACGGCGAGCCGGTGCGGTTCGCAGTGCTCGATCGCGGCCGCCACGACCGGCTCGAGGCCGAGCAGGGCCAGGGCCAGCCGCCGCTCGGCCGGGTCGCCCAGAACGACCGGGCCGGGCTCGGCGACGGCCTTCCGCAGCACCGACCGGATCCGGGCCACGGCGTACTGCAGGTAGGGGCCGGTGTTGCCGGTCGTGGCCAGCATCCGGTCCCAGTCGAAGACGTAGTCGCCGCGCCGGTCGGAGGAGAGGTCGGCGTACTTGATCGCGCCGATGCCGACCGCGGGCGCGGTGGCCCGGGCGTCGGCCTCGTCGAGCAGGTCGACCAGCTTGATCGTCTCGCCCGACCGGCTCTTGAGCATCTTGCCGTCGGCGCCCAGGATCGACCCGAAGCTGATGTGCTCGGCGGTCGCCCCGTCGCCCAGCCAGCCCGCGTCCCGGCCCACGGCGAAGACCATCTGGAAGTGCATGCTCTGCGGGGCGCCGACGACATAGAGCAGCCGGTCGCCCTTGAGGTCGCGCGTCCGGTGCCGCAGGGCCGCGAGGTCGGTCGCCGCGTACCCGAAACCGCCGTCGCTCTTGCGTACGATCAGCGGGAACGGCTCGCCGTCGCGGCCGGTGAACCCGGCCGGGAAGGCGCAGAGCGCGCCCTCGCTCTCGACGAGCAGACCCTTGGCGGTCAGCTCGTCGAGCACCGACGCGAGCTGGTCCTGATAGGAGCTCTCGCCCGCGAAGTCCGCCGCGCCGAGCGTGATGCCGAGCCGGGCGTAGTCGGCCACGAACGACCGCTCCGACTGCTCGACCAGCCGCTGCCACATCTGCCGGGTGGGCTCGTCGCCGCTCTGGAGCGCGACCACCCGCAGCCGGGCCCGGGTGCGGAAGTCGTCGTCACCGTCGAACTTGACCCGGGCCTGCCGGTAGAAGGCGGTGAGGTCGCTCAGGCTGAGCTCGCCCGACGGGCCGCCGAGATCGGCCATGTGCTCGATCAGCATGCCGAACTGGGTGCCCCAGTCGCCGAGGTGATTGACCCGGACGACGTCGTGGCCGGCCCACGTGAACAGCCGGGCCAGGGCGTCGCCGATGATCGTCGACCGCAGGTGGCCGACGTGCAGTTCCTTGGCCACGTTGGGGCCGGAGTAGTCGATCACGACACGCTGCGGCTCGACCGGCGGCGGAGCGACGGGCTCGGCGAGCAGCGCCACCAGCACGTCGTCGGCGACGGTGAGGTTGAGGAAGCCGGGGCCGGAGATCTCGGCCTCGGCCAGGCCCGCGAGGTCGGCCCGCGCGGCCACCTCGGCGGCGATCTGCCGCGGGGGGCGGCCCAGCTTGCGGGCGAGGGCGAGCGCTGCCCCGGACTGGAAGTCGGCGTGCTGCGACGCCCGCACCACGGGATCGACCGGCTCGCCGGCGACGGCCTCGAGGGCCACCGCCAGCCGGGCGGCGAGGAGAGCTTCGAGATTCATGATCAAACCCATCGACGTACGCGGATGACGGGTCGACCGGGTGTGCGGGAAGCATCCGGCGGGATCGACCCGCCGGGGAACAGCAAGGACTCAGCGGCGGCCGTGAAGAGGCCGGCGTCGCTCGCTGAAGGTCTGCATGGGCACACAGTAACGCACGCGGCAAGATGAGAACCGTGACGATGCCGTTGTGGGTGACGGGTGAGGCGGGGCTGCTGCGGCTGCCGTCGGGGCGGTCGGTGCGGGGGCGCGGGCTGCGGGAACCGATGCCGTCGGGGCATCCGCCGACGTTCGGGGTCTACCTGCTGGGCTCGGCGCCGCCCGAGTTCGGGTGGGTCAGCCGGTGGATCCGGTGGCCCGACTTCCGGCTGCCGGGCGATCCGGCGTACGCGGGAAGGGTCTTGGAAGAGGCTTGGCAGCGCGCCCGGACGGAGCGGGTCGAGATCGCCTGCGGCGGCGGGCGCGGGCGTACCGGAACCGCGCTGGCCTGCCTGGCCGTGCTCGACGGGGTGCCCGCGACGGAGGCGGTGGCGTACGTCCGCGAGCACTACCACCCGCGAGCCGTCGAGACGCCGTGGCAGCGCCGGTTCGTGCGGGACTTCCACGCGCCCAAGAAAACGGGGCAGTGATCAGAAGCGGCCATTACGCTGGAGCAGCATGCCGTCACCCTGGGGGACTCATGATTGTCGTGGAGCGCACGCTTGCCACCAATGTCGCCCCTGGTGTGGCGCTTGATTATCTGAGCGACTTCGGCAACACCGCGGTCTGGGATCCGGCCGTGCGGCAGACCACCCGCAACGACGCCGGGCCGATCGCACCCGGCGCGAGCTGGCACCAGACCTGCCGGCTGCTCGGCATCACCACCGAGATGACGTACACGCTGGTCGAGTTAGCTCCCGGGCGGCTGGTGTTCCACGGGCGCAACGAGGGCGCCACCTGCATCGACACAGTGGCAGTGCGGCCGGCCGGCACGGGCAGCGAGGTGACGTACCGGATCGAGCTCGAGATGCACGGGCTGGCCAAGCTGGCCGGCCCGGTGATCAAGATGGAGTTCGAGAAGCTGGGCACCGCCGGCGCCGGCGCTCTCGCCGCGGCCCTCGACCAGCTCGCCCCCGGCGCTCGCGCCGCGGAGCTTCAGTTCCCCGCCGATGTCCCGCACTCCCCCACGCTCCCGTCCCGCAGCCAGGAGGCCCAAGCCTGAGGGGAAGCGCCTCCTTTGTGGAGGGCGCTCCCCGTGAAGCCTGTCTCAGGCGCGTGTCGCGACGATCTGCAGGTAGGTGGACGGGATGCGGGCCGTGCCGTCGGTGGCGGTGTTGTAGCGGCCGACCAGAGACACCAGGTCGTCGTAGAGCGGCTTGCCGCCGTCCGGGCCCAGCGCCTCGAACGCCTTCAGGGTCGGACCGTAGTGCTCGCGGAAGTAATCGGCGAAGTGCTCGGGCGTGGCGAACCGGAAGACGAAGTCGTGCCGCTCGGTGCGCAGGTCGCTGACCCGGTCGCCGAAGAGCTCGCGGACGCGTTCCTCGCTGCCCCACTCGACCGGACCGCGGATGCCGGGCGGCGGCGGGACGCGGCGGCCGACGGTCCGGAACATCTCGCCGATGAAGCCGTCCGGCGTCCAGTTGGCCAGGGCGATGGTGCCGCCACGGCGGCAGACGCGGGTCAGTTCGGCCGCCGTGCGCTCCTGATCGGGGGCGAACATCGCGCCGACCACCGACACCACCGCGTCGAAGCGGCCGTCCGGGTAGGGCAGGCTCTCGGCGTCCGCGACCTCGGTGGTCAACGGCAGTCGCTCGGCGTCGGCCCGCTCCCGCGCCCGGGCCAGCAGACCCGGCACGTAGTCGGTGGCCGTCACCCGGCAGCCGCACCGTGCCGCCGCGATCGAGGCGTTGCCGGTGCCGGCCGCGACGTCGAGCACATCGGCTCCGGCCGAGAGGTCGGCCGCCTGGATCGTGTCCTCGGCCATCGGATGGATCAGGGCCGCCACCGCGCCGTAGTCGCCGCTCGCCCAGGTCTTCTGCTGCTTGGCCTTCAGGCCCTCAAGTACCAGTTCGCTCATGTCTTCGACGGTAGAAATCCGGGCTTCCCAGCACATGGGGAGAGCTCCCCATGTTGGCCGCACGCTCCCCCTACAGAAGACCGCGGTCGCGGGCCTCGGCGGCGGCGCGGCCGCGGGACGAGACTCCGAGCTTGGCCAGCACGGCCGAGACGTGGTGGTCGACGGTCTTGGCGGAGACGGTCAGGCGGGCCGCGATGTCGGCGTTGCTCAGCCCCTCGGCGATCAGCCCGAGCACCTCCTGCTGGCGGCCGGTCAGCCCGGTCGGATCGGCGGCGGTGGACGGGCGCGGGCCGCGGGGCACCCGCAGGCCACGTTCCCGCAGATCGGTCCGCAGGCGACGGGCCGGCGCGACCGCGCCCAGGCGGTCGAAGACGCGCAGCGCCTCGGCCGCCGCCGGGGCATCGCCGTGGGCCAGACAGCAGGCGGTCAGGTAGGTGCAGCCGCGCTCCGACCACGCGGCCGCGGCGGCCCGCCAGTCACCGTCGATCACCAGCCGGAACGGCTCCGCCGCGACCGCCGGGGCCGGCGAGCTGTCACCGCAGCGCCACTTCCAGAAGGCCAGCTCGCCGGCGAACCAGGGATGGCCGATCCGCACCGCCACTCTCAGGCCTCGCTCGGCCTCCTGGGCGGCCCGCACCGGATCGCCGGCCAGCCAATACGTCTCGGCCAGCGCGATCGCGGCCGGGCAGACGAACTGGGCCTCCTCCGTCGGGTAGCCGCGTTTCCCGGCATCGTGGGCGTCGTCGAGCGCACCCGGTTCATCGCGCCGGGCCCGCAGCACGGCCCGGACCGCCACGGCCGGCACCAGGCCACCGCCGTGCATCGTCGGGCCAGCCAGCGCCTGCGCGGCGTCGTCAGCCGCGGCCGCCCAGTCGCCACGGGCGAGCAGCAGGCGAGCGCGGTAACCGAGCAGGTGGCGGTGGTAGCCGTCGAGGTCGCGGGCGGCCAGGAACGGGAAGATCCGGTCGAACGTCTGCTCGGCGATGTCGAAGTCGTAGTTGTCGACAGCGTTGCTGCCCAGGTTGACCAGGGCACGGCCGGCGGAGTCGTCGAGCCCGCCCACGGCCACCGCCAGGTCGTGGGCGTGGCGCAGCTCGGCCATGCCGACCGGGTCGCCCCGGTGCAGCCGGGCCGACCCCAGGTTGATCAGCGCGTGCACCTCGGTGTCCCGGTCGTCGAGGGCGCGGGCCAGCTCGAGGGCGCGTTCGCCCCAGGCGATCGCCCGCACGTTGTCGTCGCCGAGCATGAACAGCTGGGACAGGTTGCTGTAGGCGGCGGCCAGCTCGGGACCGGGCGGCTGCGTCTCGAGCACCTCGACCGACCGGAAGCCGTAGTCGCGGGCCTGGCCGGGACGGCCGTTCCACCAGCTCAGGCGGGACATCCAGCGCAGGTCGACGCCGATCGCGACGGGATCGCCGAGCTCGGTGCGCAGGGCCAGCGCGGCCTGGCACGCGTCCAGTGCCTCCGTCAGCCCACCGTGATAGGCGGCTTGCACGTACTCCTCGAGCAGTTCGGCACGCTCGGCCGCGGGGCGGTCGGCGGCCAACGGCAACACCCGGGCGTAGTGGGCCGCCGCCTGTTTGTGGGCGCCGAGGGAGGCGGCGCGGCGCGCGGCGACGGGAGTCAAGCGCAGGGCGGCCACGGTGTCACCGGCGTGGTGGGCGTGGTGCACAAGGCGGGCCGGGTCGACCGAGCCGGCCGCCTCGAGGACGCTCAGGATCTCGGCGTGCAGGGCCTGACGGCGTACGGGGGAAAGACTCTCTTCGACCGCGCGGCGCAGCAGCTCGTGGCGGAACGCGACGCCGTTGCCGCGAGCCGTCAGCACCCCCCGGTCGAGGCACTCGTCGACCTCGGCCAGGCGGTTGCCCAGCAGTTCCAGGCCGGCCCGCGACGGCACGACCGACACCAGATGCGCCACCTCACGGGCGGGCGGCGTCAGCGTGGCCAGACGGCTGAGAACCAGGTCCCGTACGGTCGGCGGCACCCCCTCGGCCGGCGCCGCGAGCACCTCCGTGACCAGTAGCGGGTTGCCACCGGTAACCGCATGGACGTCGGGGGCCCGCCGCCCCGCCCGGCGCGCCAGCTCAGCCACGGCGGCCGCAGTGAGCGGCGGCAGACCCACCCGGCGGATCAACCCCGGCGGCAGCCCGGCCAGAACGGTGCGCAGCCGATGGTCGGGACCCACCTCGTCCTCGCGGTAGGTGATCACCAGCAGGGCCCGGCAGAGTGCGAGCCGCCGGCCCAGGAACGCCACCATGTCGAGCGTCGCCTCGTCGGCCCAGTGCAGATCTTCCAGCACGACCACCGGGCGGGCGGCCTGCGGCGGCCGGTCGAGCGCCTCCAGCAACAGGTCGAAGACCTCGCCGCGAGACCCGTCGCCGATCCGCTCGCGCAGACGCCCGCCCAGCCGCCGGGCGATATCGTGCAGCGGCCCGAGCGCGCGCGGCGTGAGCAGCGGATCGCAGGCGCCCCACAGCATCTGCGCGCGCGGCCCGGCGGCCTCGGCGAACGCGGCGGCCAGGGTGGACTTGCCCGCGCCGGCCTCGCCGCTGACCACGGCGACGCGCCCACCGGCGGCGCAGCCGGTGAGCAGGCTGTCCAGGGCGGCGAGCTCGGCCGAGCGCTCCAGCAGCACCGTCACGCGCTCAGGCTAGACAGGCAGCTCAGCGCCTGCCTAGCGACTATCGGACAGCCTCACTGCCCCCGAAGGGTGAGGTAGCCCCCACGGACCCGGCCGAACTGGTTCATCGTGTGGACCGCATAGCCGAAAGCGCCGCCGGTGGGCTGGTCGGCCCAGGCTCGGCGCAGGCCCAGGTTGCCGGCCAGCGACACCAGCTTGACCAGCGTGACCCGATCGTCGCGGAACTGCGGGGACGGGACCTCGTCATAGGCTGCGGTGAGCGCGATGACGTGCTGGTTGAGACGCTTCTCGGCCGACTCGCGGTCGTTCTCGTACAGATCGTCCAGCGCGAAGAACGTGACCTCGCTGGTCCACAGTCCGACGCCGTGCGTCAGGACGGTCTCGACCGGGATGGCGCCGGGGGCCGACAGGTCGACGGAGTGACTGACGTTGTCACCGATCCTGGTGTCGAGATATTGGACGGTCGCGCCGCCGAAGGCCGCGTCGGCCGTCTGCAGCTCGAGGACGACCCAGTACGTCTCGCCGTACGCGAGGTCGGGCGCGAAGATCCGGATGCCCTCGTCGTCGCGGATCAGGTCGGGTCTGTTGTGGACGCCGAACTCCTTTAGCGACCGGCGGCGGGCGGCGTCGGCCTCCGCCAGCACCGCCGTGCGGCCGGCCGGGTCGGTGATCAGGTCGTGGCCGTACAGGTGCCAGACCGTCGTCTCCTCCGGGATGTCGATCCGGAGCTGGATGTTGATGGCGGCCAGGCTTTCCCGGCGGGTCAGATCTTCGGAGAGGGTGAGTGTGACCTCCTCGGGCTGGGTGACGAACGTCCAGTGACCGCCGCTGATGCCGGCCAGGGCCCGCAGCTCGGGGATCCGGGCGTCGGAGCCGAAGCCGAAGCACGAGAGAGTGACGGTGCCCCGCAGCCGGGCCGCCACATTGGCCCGGATCTTGACCCAGTCGGTCTCGCCCGAGGTCGGGTCGCCGTCCGAGAAGAGGTAGACGCAGTTCACCGTCTTCGACGAGGCGAACCGCTCGATCTCGTTGAGGGCGAAGGCGAGGCCCAGATTCAGGTCGGTGCCACCGCTGGCTGCCATCGAGGCGATCAGGCGGCCGATCTCGTCGGCCGGCAGGTCGGCCTTGCGGGTGGCGCGCAGCAGCGTACGGGCCTGGTCGTTGAAGACGATGATGCCGAGCACGTCGTCGTCGCGCAGGCGCGCGTGCAGCTCGCGGATGGCGACCACGACCTGATCGAGCTTCTCGCCCCACATGGATGCGCTGACGTCCACGGCGAACACGAAGTTGACCGGCAGCGGTTCGCCGGTCTTCGGCCCGTCCGAGGACTGGGCGCCGGCCCGCAGGGCGATCTCGACCAGGTGGGTGGTCTCGGGGTGCGCCTTGAGCGCGCCGCTCACCGCAGCCGTGCCGTGGCTCACGGCCACCGCCGCGCCCGGGGCGGGCGCGGGGATGTGGTCGGTGTTCGAGGCGATGAAGTCGTCGAACCGGATGTGCGTCTGGTCGATCAGGACGCCCTGGTCGATCAGCTCGGCGATGCCCAGCGTGGACCGCGTGCCGAAGGCGTTGTTGCGGCGGATGAACAGCCCGTTGTGCGGCAGCGGCCCGCTGCGCTCCGACGTCGGCGGCCGATGGCCCGGCGCGCCGAAATAGTTGGTCTGCGTGTTGCTGTTGCCCACCTGCACACCCTGCGACTCAACCGTGTCGATATGAAAGCGCGAAGGGAGCGGCAGCGGATCTCCGTCGGCGGCCCACGGGTCCACCGCCGAGAAAGGCTGGTCATGAGCCAGCCAGTCGTTTTCGTAGTATTCGTCCTCCGTCGATCCGCTTGACGGCGGAGCGGCGTCGGCTGTCCGTGACGAACGGGCGTCAAGCCAACCCAACGTCTCATGGGAAAGCAATACGTCCTCGTAGTCGGCATCGCTGGGTGGCGGAGCTGACCCACCGGAGGCGGGCCCCGCGCCGAGACCGCGATCGTTGTCGCGCCGGAACAACCGATCGTCCTGCTTTCTGTCCTGTGCTTCCCGCTCGAACCGGAACGCGCGCGCCTGCTGCCGGCCCCGGTCGACGATGTCGACAAACGACTCGGCAGCGTCGTCGTCCGGCTCGCTGATGACCAGGGCGTCGACGCGGCTCAGCAGGTAGATGAGCTCGCCGGGCCAGCTGCGCCAGACATCGACCGGCACCGGAGTGAGCAGCACCAGGCATCGGAGCCGGCGGACGTCCTCGGCCTCCAGCCTCTCCACCGCGGCCTCGCGCGCCGCGTCGTGATCCAGGTGACCGGCGCCCGGCAGACAGATCGGGACGATCAGCTCGGCGATGACCTCGCGGCCCAGCCGTTCCGCGTACTCACGGCACACCGTCAGCTGCGTGTCGAGGGCAGCGTCGGAATCGCACGGCTGGAGGGCGACGATGATCGCGGTGTTATCGCCGGGCGTGCTCATGGCAACTCTCCTCAGGACCAGTCCGGATCGGGGAACGGGCAGAGCGAGACCACCTCGCTGCGCGAGCGGATGCCTGGTTCCAGCATCCGGTGCCGGCGCAAACAGTCCGTCCAGTTGTCGAGTGCGGGGCTCACCCCGTGGGCGTCCTCGGCCAGCCGCTGCGCGGCCGCCCGGTCGCTGGATTCGTTGGTCAGCACCAGTTGAGTGATCTTGGCGGCGATGCTCGGCAGGTGGCGGGCGTCGCAGCGCAGGGCCCGATCGAGATACTCCGCTTCGACGAAGGCATTGCGCCGCAGGCGGGCCGCCCGTGCCCTCAGCAGCCAGTACTCCGCATCCCTGGCCGTGCTCGGGATGCCTGCCAGCGAACGGTCGGCGCCGTCAGGGTCGCCGTCGCGCAGGCTGCGGCCGGCCGCCGCGAGGTTCCGGTAGGCGACGTCGTCGACAGCCACGAGCCCGAACCGCCGCACGACCTCGCCGATGGGAACGGCATAGAGCACCGTCGAGGCCGCCGGGCGTCCGCCACCGGCCGGGCGGTTCCGCTGGTGCACCTGCTCGCACAGCACACCGAGGACCGTGCGGGCACGCGCATGGGCCCGGACAGCGCTGCCCGAGTAGCCGCCGTAGTCGCCCAGCGGCTGCTCGACGTCGAGTTGCAGCATCGCCACCTCGGCCCCGCCGTCGTTGACGATGATCCGCCCGGTGGCCGTCACGCGCCCGTCGAGCTGCGGGTCGTTGCTCGCCGGACGGCTGGTGACGACCCATCGGTCGTCGACTGCTGCGGCGGCAGACAGCAGCGGCGGCGCCGCCCCGGAAACTGCCAGCACGGCCACATCGAGGCTCGGATCGCTTTCCACAGCCGTCACGGCACATACGTCATCGCCGACCAGAACCTGGATCCGATCGGCCGGCTTGCCCTTGAGAACGTGGTTGGCCGTGATCACCACGCCCGGTGACCACACGAAGGCGCTGCCGGACGGACGGGCGTCCGGCCCGAGCAGGATCGTGGCGTCGGTCATTCGCCTCGCCGGAAGGTCACCGTCACCTCGAAGGTCGCCTCGGCCGAGGCCTTGCTCAGCACGACGCCCGCCTCGGCCACCAGCGCGATGCCGAACGTCGCGGAGACCTCGTCCGGCTCCCAGCCGCCGACCGCGGGCAGGTCCTTGATGCTGGCCGCGATGGCGCTCACCCCGTCGGAGACGGCCTGGCGGACATCGGAGACCCGCTCGCCCAGCCGCTCGGTGAGGCCGTCGCCCCAGCCGATCTCGCGTCCGCTGCGAAGCTCGACCACCTTGACCCGGGTGCTGCCGTCTGCCTCGCTCATGCGCCGCCCTTCTCGAGGCCGTTCCGTGCCGACTGCGTCAACTTACTGGCGCCCCGCGGACCGGCCAACTTGGACTTCCGTCGGAAGGGTGACACGGCCGTCCGGATCAACGACCGTCCGAGCCGTACGGATAGAGGCCCTCGATCGTGACCGGGAGGCGGCCCGGCGCGGGAGCCTCGCCGCGCAGCACCGCCGCCAGCGCGGCCAATGAGGGCGGCTGGTATCCGTACGCGGCTACGAACGTCTTCGCCGAGGGGAAGGAGGCCAGGTCGTACGGGGTGCCGACGGCGGCCACCACGATGGGCTTCCCGGTGGCCAGCAACGCCGCGACCAGTCTGGGTTGGGTCGGATCGGACCACGCGTTGAACGTCGTCACCACAGTGACGTCGGCCTCGCCGGCGGCCGCCACCGCCTGGGCGATCAGCGCGTCGGACGGCGATCCGGTGTAGAGCCTGGTCGCGCCCAGGGCCGTCGCCAGCGTGGTCGTGGTGGTCGCTCCCCAGCCGGTCACCAGCACCTTCTGTCCGGGGCGGAGCGGGAGGGCGGCCGAGCGGAGCGTGGTGATCGACCGCCGGGCGATGCCGGACATCGTGGTCAGGGCGGCCGGCGTGCCGACCGCGGGCGGCTCGGACACGTACGGACGGGTGGTCTTGGTCTTGAGGATGCGGCGCACCGACTGGTCGATGCGACGCTCGCTGAGCTGTCCGGACGCGACGGCGTCGAGCAGGATGCGGATGGCGCCGGGGACGCTGCGGGGCATCAGCAGTTGATCCACCCCGGCCCGGACGGCGCCCAGGATCACTTCCTCATCGGTGTAGTCCTCGAGCGCGGCCGCCTCGAGCGCGTCGGTCACCACGACACCGTTGAAGCCGAGCCGCTCGCGCAGCAGGCCCGTGATGATCGGCTGCGAGAGGCTGGCCGGGGCGCCGCTGGGGTCGAGCGCGGGCGCGACGATGTGGGCGGCCATGATGCTCTGCGCGCCGGCCGCGATGACCGCCCGGAACGGGGGCACGTGGGTCCGGAGGATCTCGGCGCGGCTCTGGTCGGTGACCGCGACGCCGTTGTCGGTGTTGACCGTGGTGTCGCCGAGGCCCGGGAAGTGTTTGGCCGTGGTGCCGATCCCGGCCGCGCGGTATCCACGTTCGGCGGCGGTGCCGAAGGCTGCGACGTGCGCCGTACGGTCGCTGAACGCCCGCACCCCGTCGGCGGCGTTCCGCGGGTTGGTGTTGACGTCGACCACCGGGGCGTGGGTGACGGTGATGCCGAGCGCCCGCAACTCGGCGCCGCTCACCTTGGCCGCGTCATGGGCCGTACGCGGGTCGAAGGTGGCCCCGATGGCCATGTTCCCGGGCGAGATCGCCAGCGGCGCTCCGATCCGGTTGACCGTGCCGCCCTCCTGGTCGGTGCTGATCTGCAGCGGGATGCCGGTGTCGCCCAGCGCCGCGCGCTGCAGCCCGTTGGACAGGCCGGCGATCTGCGGCGGGTTGCTCAGGTTGCCGCTCCAGGTGAAATAGATGACCCCGCCGAGGTGGTAGGTCTCGACGGCCTGGGCGGGCGTGGCCACCCCGGGGCCGAACATCGCCTCGTTGGCGGCCGACGCGCTGGTCGCGCTGTCGCCGTAGACGTACGAGACGATCATCTGCCCGACCTTCTCGGGCAGGCTCATGGCCGCGATGCGCCGGCCGAGCTCGTCGTGGGCCCCGGCCGGGGTGGCGATCGAGGCCACGGTCAGCGCCACCGTCGAACAGAGCGCGAGGATGCGGCGAGTCATGCTCCCATCGAAGCGCGGCTATCCATCCGGGTCAATCCGAAGACGTCCTCGGCCAGGTCGAGGGCCTTGATCCAGGGGAACGGGGCGTCGCTGCCGGGCACCCAGCCGTCGACCGGGCCGAACAGCACACGGACCCCCTCGGCCCGCAGTTCGTCGAGGGAGCGGCGGAACGGGCGGCGGGCCGCCAGCGGCTCGTTGACCGCGGGCACCACGACCGTGGGGACGCCGCGGCCGATCACGTCGGCCATCGAGCTCAGCGGATAGGTGTCGGCGATGCCGTTGGCCAGCTTGTTGATCGTGTTGAAGGTCGCCGGGGCCACGATCATGGCGTCGGCCGGCGGCGAGATGCGGGTGCCGTCGGCCGCGAATTTGTACGTGGTGCGGATCGGCCGCCCGCTGACCCGGGCGACCTCGCTCGGGTCCATGAACTCGAGGGCGTTCTTCGTCGCCGTGACGTCGACCGTCCAGCCGCGCCGGCAGGCCTCCGCGATCAGGTCGAGCACTCCCCCGGCGGCCGATCCGCCGCAGACCACCACCCGTAAATCACCCATGGTCAGGATTCTCCTGGATTGTCGGTGCCCGCCGCAGGTTCTTCTTCGGAACGAGGCGGCGGCGTGGCTGTTGCGTTGTAGGAGCGATAGGTGAGCCAGAGGGCCACCACTGCGGCCACCGCGGCGGCCACACTGGAGAGTTGGTCGGCCCGGGTCGGCCCGAGGGCGGCCACGAAGACGGTGACGGTCAGCAGCACGAGCACGCCGAAGCCGGCGGTGCGCACCCGCGGCGAGGGCGGCCCGATGCCCCGATAGCGCAGGATCATATTGAAGGCGGCCTCGATCAGCACGATCGCGGCCGTGACGAGGATCGGTACCTGCCAGGCGTCGATCTCGACGTCGTTCATCCCAGCGCTCCCTGCAGATCCTCGATGAACCGCTGGGTGAGCGGCTCCCCCTCGTGGAGGTAGCGGCGCATGTGATCGGCGAAGGACTCGGAGAAGTTCGCGTACCGCTTGTGCATCGGGCGCGGGCGGGCCGACTCCATCGCGAGCCGGATGTCGTAGAGGTGCGGAAGCGCCTCGCTCAGGCCGGGGTCGATGTAGGCGCCCAGCCCGGTGGGTGCGAAGCCGTACTTGGCCAGGTGCAGCTGCGAAGAGGCGCTGGTGAGGAAGTGGATCGCCGTCTCGGCCGCCTCCCGGTTCTCGCTGGCGGCCGAGACGGCCAGGCTCTGCCCGCCGATGATGCCGATCGGCAGGCCGCCGATCCGGACCTCCGCGGTCTCCTTCTTGGTCCGCTCGGCGCGGTCGATCGCCGGGTACGACCTCGGCCAGTTGCGCATGTACCGCAGATCGGACCGCTGGAACGTGCGGGTGGTGTAATCCTCGCCGGCCTCGGTGCGCACCCGCTCGGCCTTGATCGCCGCGGCCAGCGGGCCGATCGCCTCGCGCCACTGGCCGAGGCTGAACGAGAGCGTGCCGTCGGCCGTCAGGATCGCCTCGTCCTGGGCCAGCGCGTGCTCGAGGATGTTGATCACGAAGGCCTCGTCGGTCTGCGGGCCGACCGTCCGCAGCTGGCCGACGAAGGTGCCGGGCGAGCGGGCCAGCACATCAGCGAGCTCGGGCTTCTCGTCGGCGACGGCCTTGTCGGTGATCCGGCGGTAGAGCATGCCGACGTCGGTGTTGAACGGCAGCGCCCAGAAGTCGTCGGAATCGGGCCGTGCGCTGAGCCGGCGCACCATGGGCAACAGCTGCAACTCACCGCGCGGGGCGATCGGGACGATGCGGCCGTCCTCGGCGAAGCGCGGGATGTGGATGACGTCGAGGTTGAAGATGTCGGCCTTGGTGCCCAGGAACGTCTCGTACTGGTCGCGGGTCGAGCTGTTGACCTCTTTGAGCTCGATGCGGGCGCCCGGGTTGAGCTCGTTCCACATGGTCACCAGCAGGCGGCGGCCGCCGGTCGGGTCGGCGCCGGAGGCCAGGGTGAGCTGCACCGATTCGCGACGGGTCAGCACGTAGCCGGCGGCGGCGGAGAGGGTGCCCGCCGTGAGCACGCCGGCCAGGAACGACCGTCGTGAGTAGAGCTCCGTCATGCACGCCCTCCGTTTCGCGCCTACTCACCGTACCCGCTTGATCGCCCTTGCGTGATCCCGGTCACTCGCCGACTTTCGCTCAGCGGTCCGACAGGCCCTGACGGGCCGAGGACTTTGGTCCCACCCGGTCGGGCGTGATGGCCCGGGTGCGGACCCCCTCGTCGGAGGACTCTCGGAGGTGAGAGAAAACGACGAAGGAGGCCGAGATGAACACCATCCGCCGGAACACCGTGACCCACCTCGAGACGGCCGAGGCACCCGGCGCCATGATCACCCGGACCGCCGCCAAGGGCCTGGCCGTACTGCGGATCTCGGTGGGGTTCGTCTTCCTCTGGGCCTTCCTGGACAAGACCTTCGGCCTGGGCTACTCGACCCCGTGGGAGCGTGCCTGGATCAACGGCGGCTCGCCCACCAAGGGCTTCCTCTCGGCCGTCGAGGTCGGGCCGTTCCAGGGCTTGTTCCACTCGATCGCCGGTGACGCCTGGACCAACTGGTCCTTCATGCTCGGCATGCTGGCCATCGGCGTCGCGCTGATCGCCGGTGTCGGCCTGCGCCTGGCCGCCGTCGGCACCACGGTCCTGATGGCTCTCATGTGGGCGGCCGAATGGCCCCTCGCAAGCGGCTCGAGCAACCCGGTGGTCGACTACCACGTCATCTACGCGATCGGCGCCGTCGTCCTCGCCCTCACCTACGCCGGGCACACCTGGGGCCTGGGCCGCTGGTGGGCGAAGCTCCCCCTGGTGCAGAAGAACCGCTGGCTCATCTGAACCTGCCCCACAAGCCCTCGGCCGCACCATCGGCCGAGGGCTTCTTTGCGCCGGCTACGCGAAATCGTTGGCGGAGGAATGATCGGTTCGGTCAAGGTGTGGGCATGACTAGCTTCGACGGCATGTGGGCGGCGCCCGGCAGTGATCCTCGGACCTTCGACAGTCCGGTCGGCGAGATGGCCACGATCCGGGAGTATCTGACGAACTATCGGCTCACGCTCGGCCTCAAATGCGAGGACCTGACAGCCGAGCAGTTGGCCACCCGGTCGGTGCCGCCGTCCACGATGAGCCTGCTCGGGCTCGTACGGCACATGGCCCGGGTGGAGCACAACTGGTTCTTCCGGGTGTTGCAGCGTCACCTCGACGTGCCGCGGATCTACTGGTCCCCGGAGGACAACGACCTGGACTTCAACGCCGTGGCCGGTGACCCCGCGGCGGTCGACGAGGCGTTCAAGGACTGGCGGGAGCAGATCACCGCGGCCGACCGATGGCTCGACGACGTCACCGATCTGGGGGCGACATTCGCGCTGCCCGGCGATCGCGGCGGCGAGGCCAGTGTGCGCGACATCCTGATCCACATGGTCGAGGAATACGCCCGCCACTGTGGACACGCCGACCTCCTGCGCGAGTGCATCGACGGTCGTACGGGTCAGTAGGGCGCTTGGTCGCACTTCGTATTGTCGGCCGTATGGAACCGTCGCTCGGCGCCCGGGCCATGCGGGTACTCATTCAGGCGTACGCGGCGGCGGCCGGCCGCAACGGCTCGGCGGTCAGCACGCTGGATGTGGCGGGCTGGATCTCGGCGTACGACGCAAGGCTCTTCGCCGGCGCCGGGTGGAACAACGTGCGGAACTTCGCCATCGCGCCGGCCCGTGTGCCCGATGCGGCGGAGCCCTCGCCCGGACCGTTCCACCCCGCCGTGCCGGACATCCTGCGCGAGGTCGAATGGCGGGCCCGCCGACTGCCGTGGGCCGCCGGCCGGCCGGACTGGACACCGGCCGTCCGCGTCGTCATCACGGGCGCGCTGGAAACGGCTCAAGTTCCCTTCGCGGGGCCGCCTCATCTGATGCGCGCGATGCTGGATCTGCCGCACTGCGCGGGAACAAGCTTCGTCTTCCCGTACGAGAAAGGGCGTGCCGAGGCGCGCCTCACCGTGGGCCCCGCCCTGCGCCGCTCCGACGAGCCTCATCCCGACCTCGACCACGTGCGCCTGATGGTCTCCCCCGGCCGGCGGCCCCTCCGGGGGAAACTGCTCATGCGGATGCTGCGGCTCGCCCGCGTCAGCCCGCTGCTCACCGAGACGGTGACCGAGGCCAGGCGCCAGGCCGTACGCCTGGGTCACGACGTGATCGGTCCGGGCCACCTGATGCTGGCGCTGCTGACCTTCGACGACATCCTGACTGCGGCCGGCACCCCCATTTCTGACGCACACAACTGCGGCGCCTTCCTGCTGCGCGCCCACGGCATCGGGACAACCGATCTGAGGTACGGCCTTCCGTTGCGCGACCCCACGGCGGAAGAACTGGCCGGCCAGCTGGAACGCTTGAAGCCCGGCGACCCCTTCGACGAGACGGCCGGCATCCTGGCCCGCGCCGACGAGATCTCGCTGGCCCACCACCATCCCGACACCGGCACCAGCCACCTGCTGCTGGCCCTGCTCGACTCCGAGGCCGCCCCACTCGCCGGCGACGCGACCGCCCTACGCGAACGGGTCGCAGAAGACCTCCGCATGGTCCCCGCCGCCTGGCACTGAAGGCCGGCCGGAACAGTTGTACGACCTTGCCGACGGCTGACTAGCTCGGCGAAGCGACCGACTGAGCCTGGTCGACAGTCAACGGCACCTGCGCGATCGTCCGCCCGTCCGGATCGGTGAACTCCACTTCGTACGCCACGTTCGGCCTTTCGAAGACATGGACCACTGCGCCGACAGCTCCTGCCTTCAAGCCTTCACCGGGCAAGTCGACCAGCAGTCGAACAGTGTCGTAGAGCTCCACGTCGCCTCCATCACGGGAAGGAAACAGTCACCAGTGGTGACCGCGGCCGGCTGGTCACGGTGGCACCCGGTCAGTGCTTCCGCCCATACGGCCGAAGCTAGCAACCCGCATCCACGGACGTTGATCATCTGTCGGCTGGTTGACTGCTCCTGCCGAGCTTCTGCCACAGGAATTCCAGGATCAGCGACCACATCGTGGCGGCCTGCTCGTTGTCGGCGGCGCCACCGTGGCCACCCTCCACGTTTTCGTAGTAGAAAACCTCGTGGCCCTCTTCGCGCAGCCGTGCCGTCATTTTGCGGGCGTGGGCCGGGTGGACCCGGTCGTCGCGGGTCGAGGTCAGGAAGAACGCCGGCGGGTATCGGCGGTCGGGCCGGATGTTGTGGTAGGGCGAGAATTCGCGGAGGTAGGCCCAGTCGGCCGGCACGTCGGGGTCGCCGTATTCGGCTGTCCAGGATCGGCCGGCGAGCAGTTTCGAGTAGCGGCGCATGTCGAGAATGGGCACTCGCGCGACCACCGCGCCGAACAGCTCGGGGTATCGGGTCAGCATGACGCCCATCAGCAGGCCGCCGTTGCTGCCGCCCATGATGCCGAGCTGGGACGGGGTGGTGATTCCCCTGGTTACCAGGTCGGCGGCGACGGCTGCGAAGTCCTCGAAGGCCCGGACGCGATTCTGCCGCAGGGCCGCCCGGTGCCATTCGGGGCCGTATTCGCCGCCGCCGCGGATGTTCGCGACCACGTAGGTGCCGCCCCGGGCGAGCCATCCGCGGCCGAGGATTCCGCTGTAGCTCGGCAGCAACGGGACCTCGAATCCGCCGTACCCGTCGAGAAGGGCGGGGCCGCCCTCGGCGCCGCCCACCACGAAGTACGGGACGCGGGTGCCGTCGGCCGAAACGGCGAAGAACTGGCGTACGTCCATGCCTTCGGCGGTGAAGAACGACGGCTCCTGCTTCAGCACCTCGGCTTCCAGGCTCAGCGTGGCCGGTCGCAGGAAACCCTCGGACGAGATGAGGTACGAGTCGTTGTTGTCGGGGTCGGTGTCGACGATCCAGGTCTGGTCGAATTCGGCGGCGTCGCCGATCGGTTCGCGCCGCCAGTCCGGGGTGCCGGGAGTGAGGACGTGCACCTGGGTCCGGACGTCGGTCATGGTGACGAGCAACAGATGGTTCCGCGTCCACGAGTACGACCGGAGGAATGTCCGCTCGTCGGGCCGGAACAGCACAGTGAATTCCCGTTCGCCGTCGAGGAAACGGTCGAATCCGGTGGCCAGCAGGGCGCCGGCCGGGAAGCCCAGCCACGGCGACCGCAGGCGGACCAGCAGCCAGTCCCGGTGCACGTCGGCCCGGGCGTCGTCCGGGATCTCGATGCGCACGAGGGCCCCCGCGGGCGTACGAAGGAATTGCTCGCTGTGATAGAAGTCGATGAATCGGCCCGCGAAGTCGCGTTCGAATCCGGGCGTCGGATCGTGCCTTACCAGCACCGAGACGTCGTCGGCGTGCCCTTCGAAAACAAGCTCGGCCGCGGCGAGTGGGGTGCCACGCCGCCACCTTTTGGCGACCCGCGGATACCCCGAGGAAGTCAGTGAACCGGGCCCGAAGTCGGTGCCGACAAAGATGTGGTCGGCGTCGATCCACCCGACGTAGGTCTTGGCCTCGGGCACGACGAACCCGTCCTCGACGAATACCCGCCGCACGAGGTCGAATTCACGCACCACCGTGGCGTCGGCGCCCCCTCGGGAAAGCTCGATCAGGCAGCGGTCGTAGCCCGGCCGCAGCACCTCCACGCCGGCCCAGGTCCAGTTCTCGCCCTCGGCCCGGTTCAGCTCGTCGACGTCGAGCAGCACATCCCACTCCGGCTCGTCCCGCCGGAACTGCTCCGGGGTCGTACGCCGCCACAATCCGCGCGGATGGTCGGCGTCGCGCCAGAAGTCGTAGTAGAAACCGTCGCCGCGCCAGCCCGGATAGGGAATTCGGCCCTTGCTGTCGAGCACTTCCCGGAGGGCGTCCCGCGTATCGCCGATGGTCAGCCCGGCCAGTGTTTCCGCATTGCGTTCGCCGACCCAGCTCAGCGCCTCGGGCGATTCGAGGTCTTCCAGCCACAGATAAGGGTCGTCCGGGTCCGCCACCGCTCGACCATCGCACCTTCCGATGCCGGTTGCCAACCACGCCGGGCGGTAGCCTTGCCGTCCATGCAGCCCGCCACGAAGCGCGGAGCGGGGCCTGCTTTCCGGCCCGGTCGAGCATGTGGCGGCGACCCGCGACCGGCGGCCGCTGCGCTTCACCGCGGCCGGCGACGGCGCGCGCGAACAGGCGTACCACGTGCAGTGGATGCCGGCCGAGCTGACCGAGCAGCAGCGGGAGAGGCTGACCACCCGCCAGAACGAGCCGCCGGACCTGGTGGTGGTGCAACCTCTGAGGGCGTTCACCTGCGCCCGCTGCAGGCGCACCGACGCCGACATGCTGATGACCGAGGACGCCGGGGCGATCTGCCTGGCCTGCGCTGACCTCGACCACCTGGTGTTCCTGCCGGCCGGCGACGCCGCGCTGACCCGGCGCGCCCGGCAGGCCAGCCGGCTGTCGGCGGTCGTGGTGCGGTTCAGCCGGTCCCGCCGGCGGCACGAGCGGCAGGGGCTGCTCGTCGAGCGGGCCGCGATCGAGCAGGCCGAGCAGCAGTGCCTGTCCGACGAGGAGGCCCGGGCCCGCCGACGCGAACGCGACCGGCAACGGCGGGAGGTCGCGGACGAGTCATTCCAGCAGGAACTGGCCGGGCACATCGTCCGGATGTTCCCCGGCTGCCCACCGGAACGGGCGGCCGAGATCAGCCGGCACACGGGCGAGCGCGGCAGCGGCCGGGTCGGTCGTAGTGCCGCCGGCCGCGCGCTGGATCCGGACGCCGTGCTGCGGGCGGTGGTCGCCTCGGTGCGGCACGAGGACACCCCGTACGACGAAATGCTGATGGACGGCGTCCCCCGCGACGAGGCCCGGGAACGCATCCGCGGCGACATCGACCGGGTCCTCGCAGCGTGGCGGCGGGGTGGTGCCAGCCCCACCGGCGGCTCGGGTCCCAGCACTCCTGACCCGGCGGGCTGACGCGAGCAGGCTGATTCCTGACGGTAAGGCATACCGACAGGGAGACTTCTCATGCAGCGACGGACCCTTCTCACCGGTACGGCCCTGGGCGTGGCCGGCGCCGCGCTGGGCCTCACGCGCCCTGCCGAGGCCGGAGCCGAGCTAGTCGCCGTCCTCGGCGTGACCGTGATCGACGCGTCCGGTGGCGCCCGGCGCGGTCAGACCGTACTCGTCCAGGGTCAGCGCATCCTCGACGCCGGTCCGGCCCGGCGGGTGGCCGTGCCGCAAGGTGCGACGATCATCGACGGCGTCGGAAAGTTTCTGATCCCGGGCCTGGCCGATATGCACACCCACGCCGTGGGCATCGACGACACCGACCCCGAGCTGTACGTGCTCAACGGCGTCACGACCACGCGGCAGATGTCCGGCGGCCCGCTGGCTCGCAGCTGGCAGCAGCAGATCGCCGCCGGAGCGCGGCTCGGCCCGCAATGGTCGATCGGCAGCCGGATCATCGACGGCTCGCCCTCGTTGTGGGACGGGCTCGACGGGGACGGGTCGGTGCATCTCGCCGTCGCGAACCCGGCCGAGGCCCGGGCGGCCGTGCGGCAGGAGCACGCCGCCGGCGCCGAGTTCATCAAGACGTACACGCGCCTGACCCGCGATTCGTTCCTGG
Source organism: Paractinoplanes polyasparticus (assembly GCF_019710575.1). GTDB lineage: Bacteria > Actinomycetota > Actinomycetes > Mycobacteriales > Micromonosporaceae > Actinoplanes > Actinoplanes polyasparticus. Next base: position 107,219 of record NZ_JAHWFK010000009.1, read on the forward strand.
CGGTGGCCGCCGAATGCCGGCGGCTCGGCCTGCCGTTCCTCGGTCACGTGCCCGACTTCGTCCAGCTCACCGAGGCCAGCGACCGGGGCCTGCGCACGGTCGAGCACCTGTTCGAGGTCTGGTACGACACCTCGTCCGAGGAGGACAGGCTGCGCGCCGCCGTCGCCGCGGTGCCGGTCGGCTCCGGTGAGTACAACGGCTGGTTCAACCGCATGCACCCGATCGAGTACGCCGCGGCCCGCACCTACGACCGGCGCAAGGCCGACAAGGTCTTCCGCCGCGTCGCCCGCAACGGCACGTACTTCACGCCGACGCTCGTGTTGCACGAGACGAACGACCAACCCGAGCGCATCGACCGCCACGACCCGCGCCACCGGTACTTCAGTGCTGACATGATCGGCTACTGGGACTGGGCCCTGGACAATCTGTACCTCCCCGGCCGCACGCCGGCGCAGGTCGTGCAGTCGAAGGAGCTCTTCCGCCGCCGTCTGGCCCTGACCGCCGACCTGGCCGCGGCCGGCGTGCCCCTGCTGGCCGGCACCGACCTGGGGACCACCTATCTCATGCCCGGCTTCAGCCTGCACGACGAGCTGCACCAGCTCGTACGGGCCGGTCTGGAGCCCCTGCAGGCCCTGGGCGCCGCGACCCTCAATCCGGCCCGCTACCTCGGCCGACGCGACGCCGGCGTCATCACCCGGGGCGCCGTGGCCGATCTCGTCCTGCTGGATGCCGACCCGCTGCACGACATTCGGAACACCACGAGGATCAACAGCGTTTTCGTACGCGGTGAATTGATCAACCCTGCCCGGCGACACCGCATGCTGGCCGAGCTCGAGGCCCGCGCCCAGCAGCCGAAGCCGCCGGCCGCCGCCCCGGTAGTTTTCCGGGGTTGCCCCTGCTGAGCCGGCACCCAAGGCACGTTTCTGCTCGCCGGTGTTGTCACCGGGCGCCCTGTCCCACGACCGTCGCGACCGTCTCAAGATCGGCGGTGCGGTATAACTGCCTGATGCGCCAGGCCCGTCCGCATCCGGCGCGGACCGTGACTCTGGCGTTCCTCGGTGCGATCACTGTCGGCACCGCGCTCCTGCTGCTGCCCGTCTCGCGCGCCGGGCCGGAGTCGCCACCGCTGCTGACCGCGTTCTTCACGGCGACCTCGGCCGTCACCACGTCCGGGATGTCGACGGTCGACACTGCCACCTACTGGTCCGGCTTCGGTCACGTGCTGCTGGCCGTGCTGACCCAGGCCGGCGGCTTCGGCATCACCACCATCGCTACGCTGGCCGGTCTGCTCGTGTCGCAGCGGCTGGGGCTGCGCGGCCGGATGATGACCGGCGCCGAGACGAACCCCGGGCTGGCCCACGGCGACGTCCGGGCGGTGCTGGTTCTCGCGGCCCTCGTCATGTTCATCAGCGAAGCCGTGATCGCCGCGATCTTCACCACCCGGCTGTGGCTGGCCTACGACGTGCCGCTGGGCCGGGCCGCCACCGAAGGGGTGTTCAACGCGATCCAGGCGTTCAACAACTGCGGCTTCTCGCTGCGCAGCGACGGCCTGACCAGCTTCGCCGGCGACTGGTGGGTCTGCCTGCCGCTGACGCTCGGCGTGATAGTCGGCGGCATCGGCGTGCCCGTGCTCCACGAGATCCTCCGTGAGGCGCGGCGACCGGCTGCGTGGTCGACCCACACCCGGCTCACCGTCGGCGGCACACTGGTGCTGCTCGTCGTGGGGTTCGCGGCGGTGCTGGGCCTCGAGTGGGGCAACGAGGACACACTGGGACCGCTCAGCGTCCCGGGAAAGATCCTGGCCGCCTTCGTCCAGGGCACGATCCCCCGCTCGGGCGGCTTCAACACGGTCGACTACGGCGCCATGAACGAGGACACGTCGGCGATCATCGTCGGCCTGATGTTCATCGGGGGCGGCAGCGCCAGCACCGCGGGCGGGATCAAGGTCACCACGTTCTTCCTGCTCGCGTACGTCATCTGGACCGAGGTGCGGGGCGAGCGCGACGTGGTGGTCGGTCGCCGCCGCATCGCCGAGACCACCCAGCGCCAGGCGACGACGGTCGCGCTGCTCGGCGTGGCCACGGTCGCCACCGGCACCCTCGTGCTGCTCGCCATCACCACCGGCATCCCGTTCGACCGGGCCCTGTTCGAGGTCATGTCGGCGTTCAGCACCTCCGGCCTCACCACCGGGCTCACCGCCGAGCTGTCCGCGCCCGGCCAGCTGATCCTGAGTGCGATGATGTTCATCGGCCGCGTCGGGACGGTCGCCGTCGCGTCCGCCCTGGCCCTCAACACCCGCCACCGGCAATACCGGTACCCCGAGGAGCGACCCATCGTTGGCTGACAACGGCATCGCCAGGGACGAGAACGTCGCCGTCATCGGTCTGGGCCGGTTCGGCGGGCAGGTGGCCGACTCGCTGCTGCAGCTGGGGCACGAGGTGCTCGGCGTCGACGAGAACGACCGCCTGGTGCAGCAGTGGTCCGACAAGCTCACCCACGTCGTGCAGGCCGACGCCACCGACGAGGACGCGCTGCTCCAGGTCGGGATCAAGGAGTTCGCGCGGGCCGTCGTCGGCATCGGCAGCGACATCGAGGCCAGCGTGCTGACCGTTCTCACCCTGAGCGAATTAGGCGTACGGGATATCTGGGCCAAAGCGGTGTCGGCCAAGCACGGCCGCATTCTGCGCTCGGTCGGCGCCCACCATGTCATCTATCCCGAGGCCACCATGGGCGAGCGCGTGGCTCACCTGATCGCCAGCCGCATGCTCGACTTCATGGAGTTCGACGACGGATTCGCCATCGCCAAGACCCGGGCCCCCCGCCACTCCGCCGGCCGCACCCTGGCCGACCTGGCGCTGCGCACCAAGCACGGCATCACCGTCGTCGGCATCAAGACCCACGGAGCCGACTTCGAGTACGCGTCCCCCGACACCGTGGTGCCCGAACACGCCGAACTGGTCGTAGCCGGCCGCACCGAGCAGATTCAGCGCTTCGCCGCTACTACTTAGCCCTGTTGCAGAATCCGGATCGCGTTGCCCGACGGGTCCCGTACGCCCATGTCGGTGCCGTAGAAATGCTTGGTGGGCTCCTGGGTGAAATCGGTGACGCCGCGGGCTTTGAGGGTCTCGTACAAAGCCTGTACGTCGTCGGTGACGAGAACCAGACCGCCCAGGGCGCCCTTCGTGATCAGCGCGCGCAGCTGCTCGGCCGTTGCCTCGTCGTGCAGCGGCGGCCCCGGCTCCTCGAGCGAGATCTCGGTGCCACCGCCCGCGACGCGCACAGTCAGCCAGCGGTACGAGCCCTGCTGAACGTCGTTGCCCTTCTCGAGCCCGAGCTTCCCGACGTAGAAATCCAGCGCCTCCTCCTTGTCGAGCACATAGATGGAGGCGACGTTCACTTTCGCAATCATGGCCATGGTCGTCAGGCTAGTGAGACCGCGGCGACGCCGGCTTCTCCGGAACTGCTGAGTTCCGCCGCGGCCGGGTGTGGGCCATCTGAACGCAGTGCGGCGCCACCAGCGGCCCGTGCCCGCGCCGATAACCCGACGGGCTCTCCCCCACGATCGCGCGGAACGTCCGGCTGAAGGTCCCGAGACTGCCGAAGCCGACCTCGGAGCAGATACCGGTGACGCTGCGCCCGGTCTCCCGCAACAGGAACATCGACCGCTCGATCCGCCGCCGTTGCAGGTACCGATGAGGCGTCTCGCCGAACGCATCCCGGAAGCACCGGCTGAAATGCGCCGGCGAGAGGTGCGCCACCGCCGCGATGGCCCCGACGTCGAGCGGGCGGGCATATCCCCGGTCGATGGCGTCCCGGGCCCGGAGCAGCCGCCGGTTCAGTTGCTCGACCGCACGCCCCACCACGCCATGCTAATGGTTCCGCGGCGGTAGGGTCGTGACTCAGCCGATCTGGGCCGCAGTCGGTCACGGCGTCGCTCGACGAGCTGCCGCGGCGCACCGTACTCCAGCGCGCGATCGTCGATCATCTGCGGGCCGGCCGCCATTGGCACTGGCGGCGCGGCACCTTTCCGGCCTAGCTACGTCCCGCCGGTTGACTGACGGTCGTACGTAGCGAGTTCACCGCGTCGGACAGGAGCTCGCGCAAGGCGCGCTTCTCGTCCGGAAGCGTCCATTTCTGGAACGCCACCTGCTGCGCGACCATGGCCGCGCCGGCGGCGAGAAACGCGGTTTCCGGGTCACAACCGCGCGCGTTGAGCGCGGCTGCGATGGCCTCGGTGAGCACGGCGTTCTTGCTGAGTTCGCGCTCCTGCAGCTCCGGGTTGGCGGCGAGGACCGCGTGGCGGCGCGCCACCGCGGCACGGCGATCCTCGAACAGCCTGTCGGCCGCCACTCCCAAGGCGCGCACGACAGCGTCGAGGGGCAGCAGGGTGTCGTCGCCGGCGGCGATCTCCCGGAGGATCTCCTGCTGGAGCTCTGAGCTCAGCCCGAACAGCACCTCGCGCTTGTCGGCGAAGTGGTTGAAGAACGTTCGCTGAGTGAGCCCGGCCCGCTGCGCGATCTCGGCCACCGTCGTCCGCTCGAACCCCTGCTCGCCGAAGAGCTCCAAGGCGGCGGCCTGCAGGCGGTCGACTGCGTCCGGTTTCCATCGCGGCATTCCCCGAGCCTAGCGATTGCAGTTTGTGCAGTCATCGGGCTAGGGTGACTGCACAAGCTGCAATCACTACTTCGGGAGGCCTCCTCATGGTCGCTGTATCGATCGTCGGCCCCGGCCAGGGCGAACTCTTCAGCAACGGACCGGCGCAGATCCGGATCCTCGAGGACGGGAGCAACACCGAACACCGCCTGGGGATCGGCGAGATCGTCGTTCCGCCACACACCGCCGGCCCTCCGCAGCACCGGCACGCCCAGCACGACGAAGGCTTCTATGTGCTGAAGGGCACCGTGCGGTTCACCATCGGGACGGACGACTACGACGCCGGCCCCGGCACGTGGGTCACGGTTCCGCCGGGCGCACCGCACACCTTCGCCAACCCGGGCGACGAGCCGTTGGTCCTGCTGACCACCTTCACGCCGGATCTGTACGTGCACTACTTCCGCGACGTCAAAGCATTGCTCGAATCCGGGCAGCCGATGTCGCGCGAGACCCTGGCGCCGATCTGGAAGCACTACGCCACCGAGCCATCCACCGAATTCGCGAAGTGACCCCTCGCCGGCCGCCATCGACCTCGAAGTGAAGGAACGCCATGAAAGCCATTCGATTCGACCGGTTCGGCCCGCCCGAGGTGCTCGCCCTCGTCGACATCGATGAACCGCATCCCCAGGCCGGCCAGGTACGCATCAAGGTGCGCGCCGCGGGTGTCAACGGTCTCGACTGGAAGCTCCGAGCCGGGCTCGTGCAGGACGTCTTCGAGTTGTCACTCCCCAGCGGCACCGGTACGGACGCCGCGGGCATCATCGACGAGGTGGGCGACGGCGTGACCGACGTCCGGATCGGCGACCGTGTGTTCGGGGTCGGCACCGGCGCCTTGGCGGAGTACACCGTGCTGGACGCGTGGACCCTCATGCCGGAGGGCTTGTCCTTCGCCGAAGCGGCCGGCTACCCGATCCCCGTCGAGACGGCGTTGCGCATCGTCGACCAGATCGGCGTCCAGCCCGGCCAGACACTGCTCGTCAGCGGCGCCTCGGGCGGGGTGGGCACGGCCGTCGTTCAGATCGCGCGGGATCGGGGCATCACCGTCATCGGCACGGCCGGCGCCGCCAACCAGGACTACCTGCGAGGCTTGGGCGCGGTGCCTACGACGTACGGCGAAGGACTCGTCGAACGGGTCCGCGCGCTCGCACCGGACGGCATCGACGCCGCGCTCGACATCTCCGGCTCCGGCGTCATCGCGGAGTGCGTCGAGCTCACCGGCGACCCGTCGAAGGTGCTGTCCATCGCGGACTTCACCGCCCCTCAGCACGGCGCCCGAGTGTCCTACGAGGCCGTCGACATGCCCGCCGCGCTACGCCGAGCCGCCCACCTGTACGCCACGGGCGTACTGGAGATCCCGGTCGACAAGACGTTCACCCTGGCCGACGCGGCCGCCGCACAGGCTCACAACGAAGCCGGCCACGCCGCGGGACGAACGGTCGTGACCGTGCCCGACCCGACACCTCGAACCTGACCCCGTTCAGTCCCGCCCGGCAGCGGCCACGTCGACGCACACCACTCCCTTGTTGCCGTCCTGGTCGGCGATCACAGTCTGCGAGGGCGCGTTGCTGTCGTCCACCACGGTCCCGCCAGCGGCGAGGGCGTCAGCGATTCGCTGGCCGGCCACCTCGGGCGCCACATAGACCTCGAGGTGGAACCGCTGGCGCGGAGTCTCGTGCTCCTCGGCGTCGGAGAACCACAGGTTGGGGACCCGTCCCGTGGCCTCCCGAATCTCGTCGCTGGGCGTCCCGCGGCCCTGAGACGCGGCGCTCCCGGTCAGCAGGGCGGCCCACACCGGGGCGATGGCCGCGGACTGCGCCGTATCGAGGCCGAGCTCGACTTCGCTGACCGAGGCCGGATCGGTGTCGAGCCCGTGATCGGCGGCGATCTCGGTGATCCGTCGCGCGAGGTCGACGTCCTGCTGGGTCACCCACTCGACGACGCGCTCGGTGCCGTCGTCCTCGCGGTAGACGGCGTCGTCGCTGACCAGTTCGAAGTCGACATAGCCCTTGCCCATCGACACGCGCGGATGGTGCCCGACCGCGTCGCCCGCCTCGCCCACCGCGACAACGAACCGGACCCCGCTGCCGAAATCCTCGACCAGGTAGCGGGTGTGTAGTCCCTGTGCCAGCTTTCGCCAGTCGGTCAACCCGGCCTCGGCGATCTGCTGGCTCCTCAGCATGTCCATGGACGCGGACCCTATCCCCGATACAGCCACAACGCGCTAGAGCCGGCCGGTCAGGGTTTGTGCACTCGGTCGACCTTGACGGTGAGGATGACCCGCTGCTGCGGGCCACCGCCGAAGCCGGGGTAGGGCCGGCCGATGTACTTCTGAGACAGCTCGTCGATGTTCTCGCGGGCGCCGTCGGTCGTGGCGTCCACGACACTGCCCCGCAGAGCCCAGGAACGTGACGGTGCGGCCGGGTCGGCGATGCCGATGGCGATGCGCGGGTCGCGTCTGACGTTGCGGGTCTTCTGGTGGGTGTCGACCGTGTTGATGAGCACGTGTTCACCGTCGGTGGAGGCCCAGGTCTGAGAGATCTGCGGCGACCCGTCGGGCATGAGAGTGGTGACGAAGCAGATCGCCTTGGCGTTGAGGACGTCGAGCAGGTCGTCGGGCAGAGCCATGCTGAACCTTCACCTTTTCTGGTCGTTGTAGAGGTGGTCGATGACGTTCTCGTCCGGCGGGTCACCGGACAGTTCGGCATGGCGCAGCCCCGTCAGGGCGATCGTGAGAGCGCGCCGCCACAGGTCCGGGGCGAAGGAACGGGAGGCGTCCATGACGCCGCCCACCATCACGTGCACGGCAGCGAAGTCGGCGGGCGTCGCCCCGGCCGGCAGCTGACCCGCACGAACAGCGCGGGCGATCAGGCCGGCCACGAGCGGGGTCATCCGCTCGTGGGCCCGCCGCACCAGGGCGGTGGCCTGGTTGCGACTGCGCAGCAACTCTCCAAGACCACGGCTCTGCGCTTCGACCTCGAGTTGCTGCTCGAGGAACCAGGTGAGCCCGGCCCACGCGTCGTCGTACCGCGAAGCCTGCTCAGCGAAGCTGATCACCGTATCGATGTGCTCGCTGAACAGGGCGTCCAGCAGATCCTGCCGTTGCGGGAAACGCCGGTACACGGTGCCCATCCCCGTGCCGGCAGCCCGGGCGATGTCTTCGTAAGGAACGTCCAAGCCGGCCGAGGCCATGAGGTCGTACGCCGTACGCAACAGGAGCTGCCGGTTGCGTTCAGCATCACGACGCAGCGGAGGTTCCGGTTCGGCCACCCGCTGACCATACATAAGTGGAAGATATCTTCCAAGTTGAATTTAGTTTCCAACTAGCGGGACGGCCATTGGCAGGGGATGTCAAATACGTGCCACAGGCACAGCCGCCTCGCCAAGGGTGGCAGAACTTTGACACCGCGAAATCACTGTCTCCAGCGCATCTGCAGGGACATCACGTCTGGACCGACCCGGCGGCTACAGAGTTGGAACAATTGAGAAATGTCAAAGCAATGACACAGGACCAGTCTGCTTTCACTAGCAACAGCCGACGGCACAGGGCGGAGAGCTCGGGACGCCGGCGGCTCGCCCGGGACATCTACCTCCGCACGATCCGCCGTGCCGCGACCCCGGCGTCACGCACCCTCCACCAGGAACGGAGTTCTCACATATGTCCTCCACCAGCAAGCGGATGCGCGCGCTTGTAGCCACGGGCGCCATCGGGACGACCATGGCTCTCGTGCTCGCCGGCTGTGGCGCCCGAGCCGGCGACGACACGGCCGGCGCCGGGTCGTCGGCGGCAGCCAGTTGCGTCGACACCTCCGGCGACACCGTCAAGCTCGGCTTCCTCAACTCCCTCACCGGCGGCATGGCGATCTCGGAGAAGACCGTCTCGAACGTGCTGCACATGGCCACCGACGAGATCAACGCCGACGGCGGCATCCTCGGCAAGAAGATCGAGTACGTCCAGGAAGACGGCGCCACCGACTGGCCCACCTTCGCGGAGAAGACCGAGAAGCTGCTCACCCAGGACTGCGTCGCCGCGATCTTCGGCGGTTGGACCTCGTCCTCCCGCAAGGCCGTGAAGCCGGTCGTCGAGAAGTTCAACGGCCTCTTCTTCTACCCGGTGCAGTACGAAGGCCTCGAGTCCTCGCCGAACATCTATTACACCGGCGCGACCACGAACCAGCAGATCATCCCGGCGATGGACTTCCTCGCCGCCAAGGGGGTGAAGACGCTGTTCCTCGCGGGCAGCGACTACGTCTTCCCCCGCACCGCGAACGCGATCATCAAGCTCTATGCGGCCAACCTCGGCATCAAGATCGTCGGCGAGGAGTACGTACCCCTCGACAAGGACGACTGGACAAGCCAGGTCGCGAAGATCGCCGCGGCCAAGCCGGACTTCATCTTCAACACGATCAACGGCTCGTCGAACGTCGGCTTCATCAAGGCGTACTACGACGCCGGCCTCACCCCCGCGAAGACGCCGATCATCTCGGTGTCGATCGCCGAGGAGGAGGCGCCGGCCATGGGTCACGAGGTCACCGGCCACTACGCGTCCTGGAACTACTTCCAGTCGCTCAAGACGGACACCAACCCGGAGTTCATCAAGAACTGGAAGGCCTATCCCAACAGCAGCGGCGTCACCTCCGACCCGATGGAGGCCGCCTACATCTCGCTGTACCTGTACAAGGCCCTCGTCGAGGCGGCCGGCTCGTTCGACGTCAACGCGGTGAACGCCGCAGCGAAGTCGAAGACCATCACGTTCGACGCGCCGGAGGGCAAGGTCACGCTCGACGGCGAGAACCACCACATCTCCAAGCCGGGCCACATCGGACGGATCAACGCCGACAACCAGTTCGACATCGTCTGGGCCTCGGACAAGTTCATCGAACCCGACCCGTACCTCGAAGGCTACGACTGGTTCCCGGCGGACATCCGCAAGCAGCTCACGGACGCGGCGGGCTGATCACCCTCGGGGTCGCATGTCACCGATGGCATGCGACCCCTCCCCCTACAGGACGCTAGAGAGAGCGAACGCACGTGGACGCATTGATGGCACCACTGCTGAACGGCAGCGCCCAGGGCGCGCTGCTCCTGCTCGCCGCGCTGGGCCTCTCGCTCACCTTCGGCCAGATGGGCGTGATCAACATGGCCCACGGCGAGTTCCTCATGATCGGCGCCTTCGCCGCCTACCTCGTCCAGCAGGTGATCACCGCCAGCAACCTGTCGATCCCGGTCGCGCTGCCGGTCGCGTTCGTCGTCGCCGGCCTGTTCGGCCTCGTGCTGGAGGTCACCATCATCCGCTGGATGTACCGCCGGCCCCTCGACACCCTGCTCGTCACGGTCGGCGTCGGCCTGATCCTTCAGCAGGCGGCATTGCAGATCTTCCCGTCCCAGGGTGTCCCGGTGGAGAAACCCCGCTGGCTCGACGGGCAGCTGACCATCCTCGGCTACAACTGGCCGCTGCGGCAGGTGTTCACCATCCTGCTCGCGACCGTCTGCGTCGCCGCGCTGTCAGCGTGGCTCAAGTACACCTCGTTCGGCCGCCGCATCCGGGCGACCGTGCACAACCGGGACCTCGCCGAGACCACGGGGATCTCCACCCGCAGCATCGACCGCCTCACCTTCTTCGTCGGGTCTGGTCTGGCCGGCGTCGCCGGGGTGGCCGCGTCGCTCATCGGCGGCACGAACTCCCAGATGGGCGCGCAGTACATCATCCCGGCCTTCCTCGTCGTCGCCGCCGGTGGCATCGGCCAGCTCAAGGGCACCGTCATCGCCGCGTGGGCGGTGGGTGTCGCCCTCTCGTTCTTCGCCTACTGGACGACCGGCAGCCTGGCGCAGGTGCTCGCCTTCATCCTCGTGATCGTCTTCCTGCAGCTGCGCCCGCAGGGCCTGTTCACGGTGCGAACCAGGAGTCTGGCATGACCAAGCCTCGTACGACCGGGCTGAAGCCTTGGATCTCGCTCAGCGGCATCGGCGTGTTCGCCGTCCTGCTCCTCGCGGTCGCCCCCCTCGTACTAACCGACCACTGGCTCAACAACCTCGGCAAGTACTGCTGCTGGGCCATCGCCGCCGTCGGCATCGGCCTGGCCTGGGGCCGGGGTGGAATGCTGGTGATGGGGCAGGGGGTGTTCTTCGCCCTCGGCGCCTATTCGATGGCCATGCACCTCACCCTGGAGACCGCCGGTGACCGGATCCCCGGGTTCATGGTGCTCTACGATCCGCTCGCGCCCCTCCCGATGTTCTGGGAGCCTTTCCGGAGCGCGGGGTTCACCCTGCTGGCGATCGTTCTGCTCCCGGTGGTCGTGGCCGGCGCCCTCGGCTACGCGCTGTTCAAGCGCCGGGTGAAGGGCGCCTACTTCGCGATCCTGACCCAGGCGCTCGCCGTCGCGCTGGCCGTCCTGATCAGCTCCACGATCCGCGAGACCGGTGGCGACACCGGGCTCAGCGACTTCAAGTACTTCTTCGGCTTCGTGCTGAACGACCCGGCGAACCGGCAGATGGTGTACCTCATCGCGGCCGCGCTGCTCATCGTGTGCCTGCTCGCGGTGTGGCAGTTCTACCGCAGCCGCTTCGGTGAACTGCTCGTCGCCACCCGGGACGCCGAGGAGCGGGTGCGCTTCCTCGGCTACGACCCGGCCAACATCAAGCTTGTCGCGTTCATCGTCTCCGCGCTGATGGCCAGCATCGGCGGAGCGCTGTTCGTGCCCATCGTCGGCATCATCACCCCGGCCGAGATCGGCGCCGCCGCCTCGATCTTCATGATCGCGGGCGTTGCCCTGGGCGGCCGAGCGTCGCTCTTCGGCCCCGCGCTCGGCGCGATGGCGGTCGGATGGGGGCAGTCGAGCCTCGGCTCGACCTGGCCCGACGGTTGGACCTACGTCCTCGGTCTGCTGTTCATCGTCGTCATCCTCTTCCTGCCGAACGGGCTGTCGTCGCTGCCGGCGAGGCTGGCTGCAGCACGCCGGAAGCCGGACGTGCCACCCACTCCGGCGATCGCCGCCGCCGAGCTCGAAGAGGCTCGGTCGTGACCGCCTGCACCGAGCAGCACTTCCGTGAGTTGCACGCCCAGGCCGCAGGCGAGGGCCAGAAGGGCACGACAAAGGAGGCACAGCCGTGACCGCCTGCACCGAGCAGCACTTCCGTGAGTTGCACGCCCAGGCCGCAGGCGAGGGCCAGAAGGGCACGACAA
>NZ_JAHWFK010000090.1 GCF_019710575.1 Paractinoplanes polyasparticus
GGTGCAGCCACAAATGCTTCCTCCCCATGATCAGTCGATCATGTTTGAGAAGCTCCACGAAAGCGGGGGGAACTCAGCTTTACCCTCGGGCTTCGCACCCTGCCGTTACCAGCAACGCACGCCAAGGGCGGGGCCAGGCATCGAGCACGCGCCCGGAACTACGCTGCCGACGTCATGTCGGCCCTCCTAACTGCGAGTTCACTCGCGAAGTGCGACCTCGTGTCGCAACGGCAGGTCAGTACGCCTCGCAAGCCGGTCGCTCGATAGCGGGGCGACGGCCAGCCTGTTCGAACGCCCGGTCGAGCTGCCGGCGCGACCAGGCGGGGAAACGTCCCGTTGAGCCGTTCCCGGCCGCGGCGCAGCCGCCCCTCACTGCGCCAACGGTGGTATCTAGGGTTCGGGCGATGTCTGCTTCGGGTGGTCGAAGACGTCCTTGAGGACGATCGCAGTTCGTTGCTGGGGGCGAGGTGGGCTGCCAGCTTGCGGAGGGCATCGCGCACCTCGAGCGAGTCGTCCCAGTGTCCGGACCGTAGTTACCGGTCGAGCGGGGACGCGATGTCGTCATGCGTCACTGCGCAATGGCGGCGGTATAGAGGATTTCTGCCAGTAGTGTCACCGCGCTGGCGGCCAGCAGCGTACCGGTGATGCGCTGGTTAAGGGCTCGGTTCCGTGCCAGTCCGTAGCTCTGGGCAGACCAGATCGTGCCCCCTACAAGCGTGAGGGTAAGGATCAACGCGATGGTCACGACATCACCTGCCGTCGGTTGGGCGTAATTTATCTGACCGCACCGGAATCCGATCCTCTGCCGGGTTTGGGTGAATTCCGCATGAACCCGCCGTTGACAGCCCGGGTCGTCGGACACGAGCGGTGGCCGGCCGGGCCGGACACCTCCCCACCCGAGGTCAATACCTAGAGCACAACTCCATCGCGCTCTTGAGCGACCTGGCCCACCTGCTCGAAGATGCCGCGTACGGGGAGACGCAGCGCGCCGCGAGAGCGGAAGCGCCAGCATCGTCCGCAGATTCATTCGACGACTACCGCGACGGAGCAAGCCGCACGGTCGCGGACAGCCGTCTGCATGAGTTCCGACAGCAGCTTCGGTGACTCCGGGGAACTCGAACTGCTTCGCAGCGGCAACGTCGACCGCCTTCCCGCACCGCCAAGTCGTATGACTTGGGGGTATTCTCGGGTACGCCGAAGGAGCCCGTACACGCGATTCTCTGATTCGGTGAGTTCGACGATTTCCGCGCCGTCGCGCAGGTTGCCGTCGCGGTCGAGAGCCGCCTCCCATGCTTTGCGTGGCGGTGATTGAGGCCCGGCCGCCTTTGGTGATCGCGACGCACCGAGAATTCAGTTGCCAGGCCCAGGTTGCGCAGACCGCGCAGGTGGCGACGAACTTGTGGCTGCTGTCCGCCGAATCAGACGGACGAGGATCGGGCTGGCGTAGCGGTGCTGCACCGGGATCTGTTGCAGGGCCCGGCCCAGGATGTCATGCAACGCGCGTGATCGAAGCGAGCGAACGCCTCGACGTCGTTTTCCAGATCGCCGCCGGCGCGGAACGCCTCGCCCATACCGTCTACAGCCACCGTCTGCCCACGTCCGTGACAACCGCGTCGCAGCGCCGGGCCCGCCGGTCCAGCAAGCTTGGCAGGGCGTCGACGGCATCGCACGTGCCGACCCAGCCCTCCACCCGGTAGGGCCACATCCCGGCCCGGTCGGCGGCGAGAGCGGCGGACCAGGCGTCGAGCCCGGCGTCGACCCGGACCATCGCCACATGGTGCCCGTTCCCGTCAGGATCGGTGAGGATCGCGGTGGCGCCGACCGCGTCATGCCTCTCCCGGAAGCGCGTCATGCGCCTCCCGGAAGACAGCCGCGGTGGCCTCGAACCTCTCGCGGGGGATGCTCTTGGCCGGCAGCTCACCGTGCTCGAACACCAGAGCGACATTGGCCACCGCGACCCACCCGATCCATCGCCCCGGCCACGACATGACTCCGGTCAGGCCGGGTCGTCACTGCGGACGTGGACTGTTTCACCGCTGCCACGCAGCTCCTCGGTGACCTGCTTCTCGGTCATTGCCACCAGGTGCGAATCGACGCTCGCCTCACCCTTGAGCCGCTCATACGTACTGTGCACGCGCTCCTGCAACTCGCCACGATCCACATCCGGGAAACGCTGGACCAGGGTTTCGACCTGGCGCTGCAGGGCGACCTCCGGATCGACGAGACCCCCGCCGGCAGGTTCAGTCATCGCACACCTCCATCACGTCGTACGTCTCCACCGGTGATGCCCAGCCCACCACTGCAACATTCGGCCGTTGGCGCAATGTTCATTTCCGCTACGCTGCCCGTGCCGGCTGCCGGTGAGAAGTTCAACAACGCCGATCCCTCGACGGCAGGCCCGCGACGACATGATCATCTTGTGATCCTCAGCCAGACACTGTTCGGCGCGAGGACCTGGTCCGGGCTGCTACAGCCACTGGCTCGACACCCGGCAGCGGCCCGCCATCACCGCCTCAACGGAGCGGCGTGACACTGAGCCTCGCCACGCTCGTGGCGTTGGTCACGACCGCGGGCTCGCGAGCGCTACCTGGTGTCGGTCATCGAGGGCCAGGCCGCGAAGCAGTCGACGCCGATGCCCACCGCGGCGGCCGCGGTCACCTGGGCCGAGTGCCGCACTGCTCTACTGGCAGCCTCGCGTATTCGATCGGTGCGAGTTCTCCCAAAAAAGGGACTTCGCGCTGACTGAGTGTGAGCCCCAGCGACCACATTTCCAGGCGGCGTCAATCAAGCGACGTCGCGGGATGCCCATCGTTGGTCAGGCCGAACCGCCGGATCCTGTCTGCCTCAGCTGCGTCGCCAACCTGTTCCATCGGGATTTGCGCTGCCGATGGTGGCCGCGGATGCGGTCGGCGAGGTGGTCAGGGTCCGGCTGGACAACGAGATTGTGTAGGTAGGACAGCATTGTGAGGCTTCCGGTCGGGGCATCGGGTTGTTGTCGATTTGCTGTCCTACCTGGAGGCTCGCGCCTACTGACCACCAGGCCTGCCACACCTGTTCTGAGCTGCAAGATCAGCCTGGAAAAGGCTCATCCAAGCGCTGACCAGCGCAGAGGTGATGACTTTCGAGACAAGGGGCTCCCAGGGCGCCCGCGGCAGCGCGCTCACCCCGTTCAAGCGGCGCCGTTCCGGCCGCAGCTGCCACGCCGGCAGAAGGCCGTCAACTGAGCCCACACGAAAATCTGCCCGCGGCGAACACGCTACCGCCACGCTCAAGACCCGGAAGATCCGCGCCGCGCTGCGCTGCTGCCCACGCCGGACCACCGCGATCGTGCAGGCCATCCTCGTTCTGCGCCACGTAGAAGCGAACGCTACGGAGGATGAAAATAGCTCACTGTAGGGGCGGCGATCAGCGGGAGCTGGACAGCAGTTGGTGAGCGGCGTGCCGGATGCTTTGGCTGAAGTAGGCGACGTCGGTGTAGTTGGGGGTCGGCTCCTCGCCGGCGTCCCAGTCGCAGTCCGAGCCGGAGCTCACGATGCCGACCTGCTCCCAGGTGCCGTTGGGCAGCCGGTGCAGGGCCGGCCCACCGGAGTCGCCACCGCAGTGGCTCTTCTGGCCCACGGACTTCGCGCAGATCATCGATCTCGGGTACTCGGGGTGCTCGTCCCACCAGGGGTCGTCGAAACACTGCTCGTCCGGCAGTGCCGGCAGCGTCACCTTGCGCAGGAGGGTCTCCTGGGGGCCCTCCCACTTCTGCCTGCCCCAGCCGGCCACGGTCAGTGTCTGTAGCTGCCGGGGCTTGGTGGCGAGCCGCAGGGTGGGCACGTCGAGCGGCTGCTCCAGCTTGATCACTGCCCAGTCCGGCCCGTCCCACCACTCGGTTCCGCCGACGATGGCGGTGGACCTGGTAATCGTCCGCTGCGGGTCATCGAGGTCGACAGTGCCGGAAACGACAGTGAGGCTGTCGCCTGGCTGCCCATCGACGCAATGCTGGGCGGTCAGCACCAGTTGCGGGTGAATGAGGGTCCCGCCGCAGCCCACCGGCAGGAGCCGGACCATCCATGGGAGCTCACCGGGCGCGGCCTGCTCACCGCCACTGATAGCGGCGGCCGGAGGGGCCGTGGCCAGCGCGGCGGCCAGCGCCACCCCGGCGATCAGAAGTCGTTTGAAGCGCATCGGGCATCCTTAGAGAGGTCTGCGGGGGTACGCAGATAGGACGGTGCAGGTGGGCGTTTTGTGGCACGCAGGACGAATCTCACCCGCCGGGAAGCGGATCCGGCCGGTCGTGCCGCCTGGTCGTTCGAAAGCCGAGATCCCGGGCTGCTTCGCAGCCGAGCAGCGCGGATCACTACTTCGGTCACGGCGTTCACGGTCGCCGGTGTGTCATCGTTGCGGCGCCAGTAGGGCGTCAAGGTGACCATGCCGCAGGCACCGGCGACGCGGGCCATCGCAGTGGGCCGGCGCTGGGAAGTGCCGGCGGGCGGAACCGATCCGTCCGCCATCGCGTTCTGGTTCGCCGGCCGGCGGCACGTTCTCGCGCTGATCAGCGACTTGACCCGGGCCGGGGTCGCCCGGGGGCTGATGTCGGACCTCTCGGTGCTGCCGGCGGCGCATCCTTGGGTGTACTGGCCCCGCCATCGGTGGATTCGAGGCGGTCCCTGAATAGTTGTTGGGCGCTGACAACGTCTTCGTCGGCAGGAGGGTCTTACCGGTTGTGACGACCGTTATGAGCCACCGAGCGTCCGGGACGCACGGCGCGGAGCAGGAGTTCCGCGTCTTCGTCCAGGGCATCGCCGATTCGCTGCACCGCACCGCCTATCTGTTGTGCGGGGACTGGTATCTCGCCGATGACCTTGTCCAGGAGGCTCTGGCCAAGGCCTACAGCAACTGGCGCAAGGTCCAGCGGGCCGACAGCCCGTCCGCGTACGTGCGTCGCATCCTGATCAACGAGTCGCGGCGCGGCTGGCGCCGGAATCGGAAGCACACCGTGGAGGCCGGCACCCGGGTGCCGGATCCGGCGGTCGCCGACATGGCCGACGGCGTGGTGAACCGGGCCGAGCTGCTGCACGCGTTGCAGGCGCTCCCGGCGCGGCAGCGAGCCACCGTCGTCCTGCGGTTTCTCGAGGGCCTGAGCGAGCGGGAGACCGCCGCGATCCTCGGGTGCAGCGAGGGCACCGTCAAGAGCCAGACGAGCCGCGCGTTGATCAAGCTGAAGTCCGTCCTGAAGGAAGAGTACTGATATGTCTCACGACACCGAGGATCGCCTCACCGCGGCGCTGCAGGGCTTCCGCTCCGACCCGTCGTACTCGCCGGAGATCGACGAGATCCTGGTCCGCGGCCAGAAGATGAGCCGTCGCCGGATCGCCTGGCGCGCCACGGCCGGTGGCACCTTCGCCGCCGCCGCGGTCACGGCGGTGGCTCTCGCCGCTGGTGGCACCGGCGTCCCGGCCCGGTCGCCGGCGCCCAACCTCGCCGCACCGGGCTCGTCCGCGACCGCCGAGCAGCCTCCGGTGGTGCGCCTGGTCAGCCACCTCACCACGCTCAAGCAGACCGAGGGCGACGCCACGCTGATCTCGCGCAGCCAGGCCTACACCGACGGCAAGAAGATCGACGTCTGGGACCTGCACGCCGACAACGGCGACTACTTCTTCGCCAAGGCCCGCGCCGGACTCCCGGCCCGGGTCGAGAAGGGCCGCTCGCAGATGGACAAGGCGGACGAAGCCGGCCGCAAGCGGGCGGTCGCCGCGGCCAAGCTGGCGGCCAAGGGTGACCTGAACGAGGCCCGTAAGCGGATGGCGCGTGCCTTCTACACCGGCAAGAACCCGGTGC
Organism: Paractinoplanes polyasparticus; assembly: GCF_019710575.1. Lineage (GTDB taxonomy): Bacteria > Actinomycetota > Actinomycetes > Mycobacteriales > Micromonosporaceae > Actinoplanes > Actinoplanes polyasparticus. The sequence goes on from NZ_JAHWFK010000090.1 coordinate 5,827, forward strand.
CGATCGAGGCTCCGGGCGCTGTCAAGCCCATCTCGGAGGGGGCCAAGATCAAGGCGAAGGCCACGGGCACCAAGGCGGTCGCGGGCAACTACACCGACAACTGGGTGTGGAACACCTCGATCGACGCCCTGCGCGACGGTGCCGGCGACCCGGCCGTCCGCGCCGGTGTGCTGCGGCTGCTCGACCAGATGCCCGAGATCAAGATCGAGGAGGGCGCCCTCGCCGGCCGCAAGGTCCTCACCCTGACCGCCGGGGCCCCGGCCGTCGACAGCCCCGAGAGCGTGGTCGTCGACGCCGAGACCGGCATGCCCCTCAAGTACACCAATACCTTCGTCACCGTCACCTACACGGTCACCCGGGTGACGCTCGCGGACGTCGCCGCCGGCAAGTTCTGACCTCCCCCAGGTCAGGAGGCCGCATCCGGGGAACAACCCCGGGTGCGGCCTCGCCGCGTCAGTGATCGAAACCGCAGCTGCGTGCTCGACCGATCTCGTACGCCGACGGGCGCAGCGGCGACGGCGCTGCTCGAGATAACCGGTGGAGATCGGGCCGGCCGGTGGGCGCGGCAGCATGTAGATGGCCATTTGTAAGTCCTGTAGCCGACGCAGGGTCGGCCAGGATGGCACCGGCCAGGTCGAACCCGTACTGGCCGACGACGCTCTCGTAGTCGCCGCGATCACGGCCGAAGCGGGTTACGCCATGCGAGGGGAACAAGGTCGGTCTCGCGTGGCCCTCTGGCGACAGTGCCAAGGTTGTCGAGGACGACGTGCCTGTCAAGCCTTGCGGAGCCGCCACGTCTTGCTGTCGATGATGACGCAGACGCTGGGAGACATGACGATCGCGCGCAGGGTGCCATCCTGCTGGTGGTCGATGCCTTGCACCTCGAATTTGCCGGTGCACCCGCTGGACAGGGGTAGCTGGCGCAGTGCCGTCACGCGGCCGGTCAGGTCGGCGCCTTCAGGTGTGTGGGCCAAGTCGATTTGCAGTAGCGGCTTGCTGATGCCGAACAGCGTGGCGGTGGGGTCATCGGAGGCGCAGAGCAGCGTGGTGGCGGATGAGAAGTCGCAGCCCTGTATGTCGCGCATCGGACGGTCGAGTTGCACGGTGAAGGCAAGCGGCAGCGTGGTGCTCGCGGCAGGGTTGAGGCCAGGCGTGGCGAATCCGAGCAGGCGGGTCATCGTGCCCCATTCGCCGGACAGCATCCACAAACCATCCGGAGTGATCGCGGTCCAGGAATTGTTGTGCGCCTCACCGATGCCGGCGGACAGAGGATGAAAGTACTCACTCCAGGCCCCGGAAGGAGACTGGACGCGGAACATCTTGCCGTTGCGGTCGGTGCGCTGGTAGGGCTCGACGTACCAGCCGGACACCGAGTCGGGATCGCCGACGTGATCGTAGCCGCGAGAAGACACGCCGGCCGGGATGGTGCCTACACCGGTGTAGCGATACTCCACGGTGCCATTGCGACGGATGACGGTCAGGCCTTGGCTTTCGTCCAAAGCGCGCGCTCGGTCGGAGCCGATCGTCACCCAGTCGGCCGCTGCCGCGGCGGGCGTCGCGAAGCCCAGTGTCACGAGAAGGATCATGGCGATGGCGAGAGTGGATCGCATGGCCACTAGCTTGCCATCGAAGAATGGACATCCATCAAAGTCTGGGTGGCGATCAGTTCCGTCCGGCGCCGCCGGCGCCAACACTCCACTCTGAGTTGGCCCCCGGACGACGTAGTTGCCGCCCTCCGGCGCCAGGCGCGGGTCAGTGCGAGCCGACCGATCAGATCGTGCGCCACATAGCGGGGCTCGGTGAGAATTCGCAGCGGATCGGCGGTGTCGTGGACCCGCCGCATCGGCCAACCAGATCCGCACCAACGCCTCGACGCCAACGGCATGCCCGCCTACCTGGAGGCCACCAGCAAGCAGAACCGGCGGCTCTAACCGCGCCACGGCTATCGGTCCATGGACCGGCGACAGTGACCGTCTCCGACGGCATCGCGGCGTCACGCCCACACCGACTGACCAGCGATGGCAGGCCACCAGCTGCCCGGGCAGTCGCCGCCGGCGTGTTCCGTGATGGTGCAGCAGTTCCGGCCGCTACGCGGCGGGCGCCGCATGGCGGGTGCAAACTCAGTGAAAGGGAACTGAAAGCGCCGTTGCGCAAGCTCGTCCGTGAACCCCCGGCCGGCCGGGCAGGGGGACGACGAACGGAGCTTTCAGCGTGAAGCGGAGCATTAGAGTTCTCGTCGCGACGGCGACGGTGGCCCTGTCCGTCGCCGCGTTCCCGGCGGCGGCGCAGGCCGCGGCGAACCACAACATCAGCGGCGTGACGCCGGCCGATCAGAGCTGGCTGCGCTACGAGACTACGCGGACCGACGCGGACGGCACGACCATTGTGTTCCGCCCGACGCAGCTCCCGGCCAACGGCATGTGCATGTCGCTGTGGAACACCAGGACACAGACTGCCTTCGGCAGCGGGCCGTGCTGGGGCGCGTCGAATTACAGTACGCAGGTTGTGGCGGTCAACGTGCCGCCCGGCACTACGTTCAAGGTGATGGCCCGCCAGCGGCAGAACACGCTGTGGGGCAACGACTGGGCCGGTGTGCTGCGCTACTGACCCGATAGGGCGGCGCGGACGTCAAGGGCCGCCGGGTGGCCGAGCTCCTCCAGGATGGTGAGGGCAGTCGCCCGCGCGGCCCGCGCCCCGTAGGCGTCGCCGCCGGCGGCCCGGCTGTCGGCGAGATGGCGCAGGATGTCGGCCTCGAAGTAGCGGTCGCCGACCGAGCGGTAGAGGGTCAGCGCCCGCTCGTAGCACTCGATCGCCTCGGCGTGCCGGCCGAGGTGGTGCAGCGCGAACCCGACGCTGTCGAGCGTCGCGGCCTCGCCGGAGGTGTCGTCCAGGTCGGCGAAACGCGCCAGGGCCCGCCGGCAATAGCGCAGACCCCGGCGGTGGTCGCCGAGGCGGGAGTTGTACCAGCCGATGGAGTTGAGCGCTGACGCCTCGCCGTTGCAATCGCGGGCGTGGCGGTAGAAGGCCAGCGCGAGGTGTGCGTGGCGCAGCGCCTCCTCGAACCGCTCTCGGCGCTCGAAGAGGTCGGCCACGTTGATGTGGGCGTGCCCGCGCTGCGCGGGCACAGTCACCACGTCGATGAGCCGCAGGAACAGCTTCTCCGCGTCGTCGTACCGGCCGAGCGCCGCGGTGGCGCGGGCCAGCCCGCCGAGGACTCGCCCCACCGCGGCGGTGTCGCCGACACGCTCGGCGGCGGCCACGGCCAGCGTGTTGACCTCGACGAGGCTCTGCCACTGGCCGCGCCTGTCCAGGTAGCTGGTCAGCGTCCACGCCACCCGCCACGTGTCGTGGTCCTCGCCGGCCGCCGCGAGGCCGCGGACCAGGGCGATCAGGGCCTGCTGCTCCTCATCGAACCAGCGCAGTGCCCTCGCGGGCGCACCACCGTGGGTCTCGACGACGACGCCCAGCGCGGGATCGCCGAGCTCAAGGGGGCGGCGTCCCGGGTGCAGCAGCCGATCCGCGACACTCGCCGAGTGCAGGTAGTGGTCGACGAGGCGACGCCGCGGCGCGGGTGTGTCGGCCTCGGAGGCCTGCGACGACGCGTACGCCCGCAGGAGGTCGTGCAGCGCGTAGCGGCCGGGCCCGTGCTCCTCGACCAGGCCGACGCCGGTGAGCTCGGCCAGCGGCACCCGCACGCTCCCGGCGAGGCTGACCAGCACCTCGCGCCGCAGCACGGGACCGGGATGCAGCGGCAGAACACGGAACAGCCGCGCCGCCGCAGGGCTCAGCGACCGGTAGGAGCACGCGAACACCGCGGCGACCCCGAGAGCGTCGAGGGTGTGCTCGGCCGCACGCAGCTCCTCGGCGAACACGGTCAGCGGCGAGCCGGGATGCCGCGCGGCCCGGGCCGCGACGACCGCCAGGGCGACGGGCAGCCGGGCGCAGCGCTCCACGAGCTCGTCCAGCGCGGCCCGGTCGGCGCAGCGATCGGCCCGCAGCCGGCGGCGCACCAGGTCGCTGGCCTCCCCGGCGGTCGGCAGCGGCAGTGCCAGCACCTCGGCGCCGACGGCGACGGCCAGCCCGGCCAGCTCGTTGCGGCTTGTCACGAGCGTCATCGCGGCGTCGCCGGAGGGCAGCAGCGGCTCCACCTGCGCGGCGTCGCGGGCGTTGTCGAGCACGATCAGCACGCGTCGCCCGGCCAGGGTGGAGCGGTAGAGCGCGATCCGGGCCGCCGCGGTCACCGGCATCACGGGCACGCCCAGCGCGTCGAGGAAGCCGTACAGGATCTCGTCGGGGTCCGCGGCGGCCAGCGTGGCCGGGTCGAACCCGCGCAGGTCCGCGTACAGCTGGCCATCCGGGAAATGGGTGGCTGCACGCAACGCCCAGTGCCGCGCGAGGGTGGTCTTGCCGACCCCGGCAGTGCCGACGACCGCCACCACGGGTGTGCCGGCCGCGCGCCATTTGTCGAGGTGCCGAAGCTCGGCGTCGCGGCCGGTGAAGAAGCGCGTTGCGGCCGGGAGGTGCCGCGGCGCCGGCGTCGACGACGTGCGCAGGATCCTGAGGTACGCGTCCCGCGGCGCGGGGTCGGGGTCGACGCCGAGCTCGTCGGCGAGGCGGCGGCGCAGACCCTCGTAGGCCTCGAGCGCGGCGGCCTGCCGTCCCGTCCCGGCGAGCGCGGTGATCAGCCGGGCGTGCAGCGGTCCGTCGAAGGGCTGCGCGGTCGTTGCCTCGTACAGGATCGCCAGGACCGACCCGTGCCGGCCGAGGCGAAACGCGGCGTCGGCGTAGTCGACGACTGCGGCGAGCCGCTGGCGGGTGACCGCGGCGGCGGCCGGGGACTCGCGCACCGACTCCACGTCGGCGACGACCTCGCCGCGCCACAGCGCGAGCGCCTCGCCGAACAGGGCACACGCCTGCTCGGGGGAGGCGCTGGCAGCCCGGCGCACCATGTCGAGGAAGAGCGCCAGGTCGGTGGGCGCCTTCAGCCGGTAGCCGTCGGGCACGGAGACCAGGTCCCCGTCGAGCCTCGCCCGAAGGCGGCTGACCTGCACCTGGATAGCGTTCGCGCCGGGCGCGTCCGTGCCCCAGATCGCCTCGACGAGGGTGCCGCGGCTGACTACCTCGCCCGGTTCGAGCGCCAGCGCGGCAAGCAACGCGCGCTGCTTCGCCGACGCGATCGGCGCGTTTCCGAGCCGTACGGGGCCGAGCACCCGGATCTGCACACCGCCCACGAAGGTGAATCTATCGACCGGCCGCGACGCGGTCGATAGCGGATAAGCCGGATATAGGCGTGATGCACCTGCCGTCCAGCGGCCGGTTCCGCTACGTTAGCTCACCGATCAACCAGTCCCGGTAGCCGTCGAGATTCGCATCGAATACCTCCGGCAGCGGTACGCCGAGGCCGGAAGGACTCAGTAGGACCACGTTCTCGACGCCGAGCGCGGCCAGTTCGCACACCAGTGGCCGCTAAAGCTCCGAGGTCTCCGGAGCTCCATGGACCAACACGCGCGTACAACTCTTGTTGTTGGACATCAATGCCGTCCCTAAATTGAATGATCGCTCAAGAGGAACCTTGCTTATTTTTGAGCGGTCCGCCAAAAATTCTTGAGGATTCTTTGAGCGATCGCTCTAGAATAGAGTCATGACCACATCAGAAGCGCGGCGAGGCCGGCCGCCGACCTTCGACCGGGCCGCGGCGCTGGCCGCCGCCACCCGCCTGTTCTGGGAGAACGGGTACGAAGCGACCTCCATCCACGACCTCACCCGCGAGATGAACATCCGGCCCGGCAGCCTCTACGCGGCGTTCGGGGACAAGAGGTCGCTGTTCAACGAAGTCATCGAGGCGCACGGGCGCTCACCAGCCGGAAGGTTCATCTCGGCCGCCATGGCCCAGGAGCCCACGGCCTACGCCGCCTTCCACCGCGTCCTGTTCGACGCGGCAACCATGTACACCGACCCCGAAACTCCAGCCGGAAACCTGCTCTGCAGCGCCGCCGCCGACATCGACGTCGCCACCTACATGCGTGACCTGCGCAACGCCACCGTCGGCACCTTCGAGGAACACCTGACAACGGCCCAGCAACACGGCGAACTCCCGGCAACCGCCAACCCCCGCAGACTCGCCACCTACTTCACGGCCGTCATGCACGGCATGTCCCAGCGAGCACGCGACGGTGCCACCGCAGCCGAACTCACTGACACCGCGGAACTGGCCATGACCGCCTGGCCGGCGCCCACACCGCCCTGACTCAGGCCTTGTTAGGCGCCGATGTTGCGAGTGGTGGTGCGCAGGGGGTCGGCTCTATAGCTGAACGAGCGGCCGGGCGCGCTCAGAGCGAGGTGCCGCTCGAGGCGTCGGTGACCTGGCCGGTCGCCCAAGCGGCCCTCGCGGGAGGCCAGGGAGGTGATGATGCTGGCCGCGTCGCTCGGCGGTGTAGCGCCATCGCGCCCGGCGGCTTCGACGGCCTCCGGGCTGCGATGGCGACCGCGGCGGGTTGCTCGACCAGGCAGCCTACGTGCTTGGCGGCCAGGCGTTCGACTGTGCGGCGGCCAGGCGTCGACCACGGTGCAAGGTTCTGCCGGAGGCGAAAGCGGTCGGGCCTGCACTGCGTGCGGCGCCGCGATCCGGGCGGCTCGTTCGTGTCGGCGGTGCCGGTCAGTCAAGCCCGGCGGGCCGCGACGGCGGCGGGATCGGCACTGCAGCACGTTCGGACGCGTTGTCGCCGGTCGGATCGGCCGGAGGAGCCGCGGCCCGTTGCC
>NZ_JAHWFK010000091.1 GCF_019710575.1 Paractinoplanes polyasparticus
GCAGCCACAAATGCTTCCTCCCCATGATCAGTCGATCATGTTTGAGAAGCTCCACGAAAGCGGGGGGAACTCAACCATCCCGAAACTGCGCAAGCAGCTAAATTTCTGGCATTGACTCAGGCGAACTGCGGAGCGGTCTGGCCCGCTTTGCTACTGATGGACGACACCATCAAACGCTCGGAAGCTCGCTATGGCGCCGACCACGCCCTTGCGCAGGCACTTCGACAAACCCGAAACAGTATTCGGGGGATGCTCGCCGGAGCGCCGAAGAAGCGGTCCAAAGGCAAGACACGGAAACCGAAACCGTAGTCAGCACTCGATGACGTTGACGGCCAGGCCGCCGCGAGCGGTCTCCTTGTACTTGACCTTCATGTCGGCGCCGGTCTCCTTCATGGTCTTGATGACCTTGTCGAGGGAGACGTGGTGGCGGCCGTCGCCCCGCAGGGCCATGCGGGCCGCCGTGACCGCCTTGACCGCGGCCATGCCGTTGCGCTCGATGCAGGGGATCTGCACCAGGCCGCCCACCGGGTCGCAGGTCAGGCCCAGGTTGTGTTCCATGCCGATCTCGGCTGCGTTCTCGACCTGTTCGGGCGTGCCGCCCAGCACCTCGGCCAGGCCGGCCGCCGCCATCGCGCAGGCCGAGCCGACCTCGCCCTGGCAACCCACCTCGGCTCCGCTGATCGAGGCGTTCTCCTTGAAGAGCAGGCCGATCGCCCCGGCCGCCAGCAGGAAGCGCACCACGCCCTCGTCGTCGGCGCCGGGCACGAAGCGCATGTAGTAGTGCAGGACGGCCGGGATGATGCCGGCCGCGCCGTTGGTGGGCGCGGTGACGACCCGGCCACCGGCCGCGTTCTCCTCGTTCACGGCCATCGCGTACGCGGTGAGCCACTCCATCGCATGCTCCGGAGCTCGGCCGGCTGCCCGCAACTGCCGGGCCGTGGCCGCCGCGCGACGGCGCACCTTGAGGCCGCCGGGCAGCACGCCCTCGGCCTCGAGGCCGGCCGCCACGCATTCCTGCATGACCCGCCAGATGTCCAGCAGGCCGGCGCGAACCTCACCCGGCGACCGCCAGGCCGTCTCGTTCTCCAGCATCAGCCGCGAGATCGACAATCCGGTGGCCGACGTCAGCGCCAGCAGGTCGCCGCCGCTCGTGAACGGGTGGGTCAGCTCGACCGCGGACGGACGCAGCAACCCGCCCTCGGCGATGACGAACCCGCCGCCCACCGAGTAGTAGGTCTTTCGCACGAGCTCGGCGCCCTCGGCGGAGTACGCGGTGAACGTCATGCCGTTGGGGTGACCGGGCAGCGTACGGCGCCGGTGCAGCACCACGTCGACCTCGGCATCCGCCCCGCAGGGCAGCGTGAGCAGCCCCCGGCTGTGAATGGCAGCCGCCCGTGCGTCCGCGCCCGCGACATCCACCGTCTCCGGGTCCGCCCCCTCGAGCCCGAGCAGCACCGCCTTGGGCGTGCCGTGCCCGTGCCCGGTCGCACCCAGCGAGCCGAACAGCTCGGCCCGCACCGAGGCGGCCCGGTCGTCGAGCTGGCGGGCGAACATGCGGGCGGCGCGCATCGGGCCGACCGTGTGCGAGCTGGACGGGCCGATACCCACGGAGAACAGGTCGAAAACGGACACAGCCATGCGGAAGCTCCTTCGAGAGGTGGCTCCCTCGCTCTGTCATGGGGCCTGAGAGCTTCATCGGCCGGACCGGCGCCGATTTGCACCTTGGGCGCGGGCGGAAACCCGGCTTTCCAGAGTTGCCTGACCATCGCGGTACGGATGCCTGAGAGATTCTGAGGGAGAAGTTGCTCCTTCGGCGCCCCGCTGGAACGGGGGCTCTCCCGCGGCGGTCAAGTGGCTGTTCAGTTGTGGGAGTCGGACGGTGAAAGTGGAAGTTGCGGGACGAAAGCTATCGACGCCCGGGTGAACGGGTCAAGATCCTGCGGGGAAGCGGGACACGACGGTCCCGCCTCCCCCAGGTTAACCGGTCAGCAGCGGCCCAGATCCTGCCACTGCTCGGTCCAGCCCGGTTCCGAACCCTGTGTCCAGTAGCGGGCACGCCACAGGTGCACACCGTCGCCGGACTTGGGTCCGCTCGGGTCGCCGAACCTGCTCTTCTCATGCTTGACCAGGTTGCCGCCGGTGTAAACGGACGAGAACGCCCAGTTCGGCGCGTCACTGCAGCTCGTACCGGGCGGCGGGGTCGTAGGCGGGGTGGTGGGCGGGGTCGTCGGCGGTGTGGTTGGTGGAGTCGTCGGCGGGTTGTTCGTACAGCCGCCGGTCGAGGCCACCGTGTCGACGAAGGTGCTGCCGGCCGACCGGTAACCGCCGGCCTGCGAGGTCACCTGGGAGGGCGACAGCACCTGGTTCTTGGCGAACAGCACCCAGTCGACCTGCTGGATGTAGGTGCTGAGGCCGCCCGAGTGGGTGGCCAGGTCGATGAACCACAGGTTCCAGTTGATGGTCATCGTCTGGCGCGGGAAGTATTTGCCGCCGTGGTCGCCGACCTGCACGCCGTCGATGTAGTAGACGACGTGCCCGTCGGCCACCTGGGCCACCAGGTCGTGCCACCCGTCGAGCGAGCGGCGCTGCTCAGAGTGCAGGTTGTCGGCGTACCAGGGTTCGGCGCGGTAGGTGTACCAGGTCGTCTGGTAGTTGATCGGCCCCTGCTCGCCCCACCCGCCGTTGGGCAGGTATTCGGAGATGTCGAGCTCGCTGTAGGTGGGGTCGAGGTCGCCGTTGAGCGGGCTGATGGTGAAGAACGTCTGGTTGATGTGGTCGCCGTCGTTGCCGCTGACCGGCGTGTCGGTGAAGCGGACCCGGCTGGCGTAGGTGCCCTCGAGGTAGCGCTTCTGGGTCGAGTACAGCTCGGCGTGCTTGGTGCCGGCGGCGGTGCCGTCGGTCGAGGCGGTCAGCTGCATGACCTTCTGGCCGCTGTCGGTGGGGAAGCTGATACTGGACGGCGACCAGTTGGCGCCGGGCACACCCGGGCCGCCCTGGTAGCTGCGGGGCGTCCAGCCGTTGGCGGTCAGTGCGGGGTCGGACGACGAGCTGTAGCTGAAGTCGTCGAACAGGTAGCCGCAGTCGGCGGCCGACGCGGATTCCGAGGAGACGGCGACGGCGCCGATTCCCGTGAGCGCGGCCACCAATAGAGCAGCACATTTACGTCTGTCGATCTTCACGAGCAGACTCCTCCCAAAGAGGAAAGGGGATGAAGGGGAGTTACTTGACCGCGCCGGCGGTCATTCCGGCGCGGATGTGCCGTTGGAACGCGACGTAGGCGACGAGCACCGGCAGCATGGCAATGGTCAAGCCGGCGAACAGGCCGCTCCAGTCGCTGCGATACCCCTGACTGACCGACAGGGCGGCCAGACCCTGCGCCAGGACGTACCGGTCCGGGTCGGGATTGAGAACCAGCGGGAGCAGATACTGGTTCCAGAGCCCGAGGAAATTGAAGATGCCGACCGCGACCAGCCCCGGGCGGGCCAGCGGCAGCATGACACGGAAGAAGACAGCGCCGTGCGAGCAGCCGTCGAGCACCGCGGCCTCGGCGATCTCGCTCGGCAGCGTACGGAAGAACGAATGAAGAAAGAAAACCGTGAACGGCACGGCGTACGCGGTGTAGACGAGGATCAGCCCGGCATAGGTGCCCAGCAGGCCCAGTTGCTGCACCACGAAGAACAGCGGCACGAGCGCCAGGAAAACGGGGAAGAACATGGCCGCGACGAACGTGTAATAGATCGCCCGGTTGCCGCGGAACTCGTAACGGGCCAGCGCGTACGCCACCAGTGAGCCCAGCAGCATGGTGAGCAGCAGGGCGGCGCCGACGACGATCAGGCTGTTGAGGAAATAGCGCCCGATGCTGGCCGCCGTCCACGCCCGCGCCCAGTTGTCCCATTGCGGCGACGCCGGCAGCGACCACGGCGAGTTCAGGATCTCGTCGTCGGTCTTGAACGAGCTGATCACGGCCCAGAGCAGCGGCAACGCCGTCACCACGGCCCAGCAGAACATCGCCAGCCCGGGGAGGGGATTCGGCCGTTTTTCCGTAGGCAGGGAAGGCGCGGCGACCGGCCTCGTCTCCAGCATTGTCATGCCAGCTCCAACCGTTCGCGCCGACCCGATCGCAGAGCGAGCACGGCCAGCGTCAATGTGGCGAAGAACAGGGCCACACCCATGGCCGAGGCATAGCCGAACTTCCCGTACGTGAAGGCGGTCCGATACAGCGACAGTCCGATCACTTCGGTCGCCCCGTCCGGCCCGCCGGGTCCCACCGTCATGACCTGTACAACGGCGAAGGCATCCAACGCCGCGATCCCCAGATAGACGAAGGCGACCTGCACCGTTTCGCGGACGAGCGGCAACGTGACCCGGGAGAACGTCGCCCATTTCCCGGCCCCGTCCAGCAGGGCCGCCTCGAACAGCTCGCGCGGAATCCCCTCGATGGCCGCGCTGAACAACACGACGTAGAAGCCGACCGACGACCAGACCAGCACCGCCATCACGGCCATCAGCGCGAACGCCGGCTCGGCCAGCCAGGAATGGGCCAGTCCGCCCAGTCCCAGTGCCCGCAGCCCCGAGTTCAGCAGTCCGGTGTTCGGGTTGTAGACGAACCCCCACAACACCGCGATGACCACGAGCGACAGCAACTGCGGGAAGAAGTAGACGATCCGATAACCCTGCCCGAGCCGCGGCGACGAGGTGCGCAGCATCGACGCCAGGAACAGCCCGACGGCAATGGTCACCAGCGGCACGACGACGAGCAGCAAAGCGTTGTTCCGCACCGCGTCGAGAAAGAGCGAGTCGCCGCCGAGACGGACGTAGTTGTCCGCCCCGACGAACTGCGCCTCGCCGGCCACCCCGGTCCAGTCGGTCAGCGACAACCAGAACGCCTGCGCGTACGGCGACAGCACGAAGACGACGTGCAGCACCAGGGCCGGCACCAGCGCGCCGAGCAGGAACCGCCAGCGGCCGTGCCGCATCAGCGGGTGAACTTCGTGACGGTCGAGTCCTTGGCCACCGCGTCGGCCGCCTTCTGGATGCGCGTCGACCAGTCGGCCGGGCTGATCCGCTTGTTCACCAGCTCCCCCGTGGCGTCGTCCACCGCCTTGGCGAGGGGCGCGTACCACGTACGGAATCGATAGGTGAAGGTGTCGGACCCGGCCGCCGTGACCGCGTCGCGCACCGAGCCCAGTCCCGACGAGAGCGTGAGCCCGTCGGTCGCACCGGCCACCGCGGGCAGGGTGCTGTTGGCCTCGGCGAACGCGGTCGCCGACTGCTTCGAGAACAGAATCCGCAGGTACTCCTGGCCGCCGGCCGGATTCTTGGCCTTGGCCGGCACCAGGAACGACTCGCTGCTGGCGGCCTGCACCGCGGTCACCGGCAGCTTGTCCGACGAAGACCGGGCCGGAACCGTGCCCATGACCATGTCGAAGCCGGCCGGAGCGACACCCTTCTGCTCACTCTCGAGCCAGGAGCCGCACGGGATGAACGCGGCCTTCTTCTGGCACCACGCGGCCTGGGCCTCGGTGTGCGACAGCGCCTCGGAGCCGCTCATGAGATAGCCCTGCCCGGCCAGTTCGGCGAACGCCGTCGCCGCCTGCACGAGCCCGTCCTGCTTCCACGCGCCCGGCTGCAGGTTGTCGACCGCCTTGACCAGGTCGGCGCCGCCGGTCTTGGCTGCCATCGAGAGCAGCGGATCGTTGATGTACTCCGGGTATTTACCCTGATAGGTCCAGGGCGCCACACCGGCCTTCTTGATCTCGCCGCAGAGCGCGACCATCTCGTCCCACGTCTTCGGGTACGTCCAGCCACGCTCCGCGAACAGAGACTTCGAGAACCAGAGACCCCACACCGTGTACGTGAAATTGAGCGCCACTGTCTTGCCGGCGAACGTGCCGTCGTCGACCACGCCCGGCAGCAGCGTGTCGCGCACCTTCCTGCCGGGCTGGTCCAGGCTGGGCGCGTCGAGCAGATCGGCCAGGTCGGTCACCTGCGAGGCGCCGACCAGGGTGGCGATGTCGAGGCGGCCGGCGCCGGTGTTGTCGACGACGTCGGGCGGGGTGCCGGCCACGAAGCGGGGCTGCATGGCCTCGCCGACCTTCTGCAGGCCCTTGTGGTCGATCTTGGCCTGCGGGTACTTCTGCTGGTACGTGGCCTCGGCCTTCACCGCGTACTCGTCGCCGTACCCGCCCTTGAAGACGACGACCTCGAGCGGGGAATCGGCCTTGACCCCCAGGGGGTTCTCGGCGGTCTTCTCAGCGCCGGCATCGGCGACTTTGTCGTCGGACTTGCCGGCCGTGACACAGCCCCCCAGAGCGGGCACCGACAGCACGGCCGCCGTTTTCAGCAGCGTTCTCCGAGTGGGATAGGGTCTGACCTGGGTATCAGGGTTCATGACGGGCTCTGCCTCCTATGCGGTGCGCCGGATGCGCCCGGCGTACCGCGCCTCGATCTCTGCGTTGTGTTCCTTGCCGCCGGGCACGTTGTCCGACAGGTAGACGGGCGGGGTGATCCCCGCCGCGAGCAGACGGGCGACCACCTCGGTGACGATCTGCTGGGCCAGCAGCGCCGCGGTGATCGACGAGACGGCGCCGACCGCTCCCCCGCCCGGCAGCGGAAGCGCGGCGTCGCCGTACGGGGCGCCGTTGTCCAGCACCACGTCGGCGATCTCGCCGAGCTTGCGCCCGCTCGGGTGCCGGCTCGTCACCCCGGCCGAGTGCTCGGCCGACGTGATCGCCACGAGCTTGTGCCCGCGCTCCTTGACCAGCAGCGCCATCTCGACGACGGCGCCGTTGATGCCGGAGTTGGAGGCGATGACGAAGACGTCGTCCGGCTTGATCGGCGCCAGCTCGTAGAGCCGGTGCGCGATGTCGGGGCTGCGTTCGACGGCCGGGTCGGCCAGCGCCTCGAGCGGCTCGCCGCCGTAGAGCACGATGTCGCGCAGGGCGATCCGGTTGGTCGGGACCAGTCCCCCCGCCCGGCCGGCGATCTCCATGGCCAGGGCCTCGGAGTGCCCGCAGCCGAAGGCCTGGATCACTCCCCCGTTGGCCACGGCCTCGGCCAGGAGATCGGCGGCCTGTTGTTTCTTCTCGTCCTGGCCGCTGCCGACACGATCGACGGCTCTTCTCACGACGGTCAGGTAGTCGTTGCTGGTGACGCTCACGGCTGTCCTTTCGGGCGCCCGCGTTTGCGGCTCGGGATCTTCTCGGGCAGTCGGTGGGCGTCGACCGCGCGCACGGTCAGTTCCAGCGCGTCGGCGGTCCGCTCATAGGTGCGCTGGGCCACCGCGACATAGATCGTGTCGAGGACCAGCAGCTGCGAGTGCAGCGCGGAGAGCGCGGCCAGGCGGAACGTCGTCTCCTGGACCGCGGTGGTGAAGACGACGTCGGCCACCTCGGCCAGCGGCGAACGGCTGAAGCTCGTGACGGCGACGGTCAGCGCGCCGTGATCGGCCGCCTCGGCCAGGGTTTCGATCACTTCCCGCGTACGACCGGAGTGGCTCAGCCCGATGGCCACGTCACCCGGCAGCGTCAGCGCCGCGTTGGTGAGCGCGGTGTGCGAATCGGTGCGGTGCCAGACCGGCACCCGGATGCGCTCCAGCCGGAAAGCCATCTCACGGGCCGACGTGCCGCTCGATCCGAGCCCGAAGATCTCGACCCGCTTGGCCTCCGCGATCGCGGCCGCCACCTGCTCGATCGCCCCCACGTCGAGCCCCGCCGCCGTGTCCTGGATGGCCCGGGTGTCGGCCGTGGTGACCACGGCGAGCACGTCGGTGAGCGGGTCGCCGGGCGCGATGTCCCCGCTGATGTCGGTCTCCCACCGCGCCTGCTCGGCCCGCCCGGTCTCGGTGGCGATGGCCACCCGCAGGTTGGCGTAGCCCTTGAATCCCAGCGTGCGGCTGAACCGGGTGACGGTCGCGGTCGAGGTCCCCGATCGTTCGGCCAGATCGACGATGCTGGCGTGCGCCGCGGTCTCCGGATCGGCCAGAATGGTCTCGGCGATGCGGGCCAGCGCTTCCGGCATCTGCGGCCCCTCGATGCGCAGCCGCCCGAGCAGCCCGCCGCTCTCACCCGTCACGTCGGTCATCCTTTTCATCGATGGCTGTTGCTGATGAAAATTACGACCGTCGACGCCTCTAGTCAATAACTGTTTGCTATGTTTCGATCCCTGGCATGGACCTGGTGGTGGGCGTGGACGCCGGCGGCACCTCAACCCGGGCCGTCGTGGCCGAGGTGCACGGCGCAGTGATCGGCCGCGGCTCGGCAGGCCCGGGCAATCCCCTGACGGTCGGCTTCGAGGCAGCCGCCGAAGCCATGGGCAGCGCCGTACGCGCCGCTCTGGGCTCGCTGCCTCCGGCCCGGGTCGCGCGCGGCGTGCTGGGCATCGCCGGGACGAGCTGCCTGACGCCGGGCAACGGCCTTCCCGCGTACGAGAAGGTCTGGAACTCTTCGGGCCTGACCGCCCCGATGGTGGTCGTCGGCGACGTGGTGACGGCCTTCGCCGCCGGCACCCGAGCCCCGTCCGGCGTCGTGCTGATCGCCGGCACCGGCGCGATAGCCGCCCAGATCGACGGCGAGCGGGTGGTGCGCACAGTGGACGGCAACGGCTGGCTGCTGGGCGACTTCGGCTCGGGCCGCTGGATCGGCCTGGCCGCGCTGCGCGCCGCCGTACGCGACTGGTCGTCGCCCTTCGCCGCCGCAGTGGCCGACCAGGTGAGCGTGTCCTCGGCCGACGACTTGGTGGCCTGGGCCCAGCGCCTGCCCTTCCCCGAGATCGACGCCTTGGCGCCCCTGGTGTGCGAACTGTCCCGGCTGGCCGATCCCCAGGCCCGCGCGATCACCTCGTCAGCCGCCGCCGAACTGGTCAGCACCCTCGGCGAGCTTTCCCCCACGGGCCCGGTCGTGCTGGCCGGCAGCCTCCTGTCCAACGACACGCCCGTACGCGAGAAGGTCCGCGCCATTCTGCACACTCGCGCCGTCGAGACGACCACCAGCACCGACCCGGCCGCGGGGGCCGCCCGCCTGGCCGCCCGCGCCCTGACGAAGTCCCCGTAGCAACGCAGACGGTACTCACGTCATCCGTCGCCACCTCGGAACGCCTATCAGCGAGGCGAGCCGAATTGCCGGGGCGCAAGCCCTGTTGAGACCCGTCGGTTAGTATCGGTGACCATCACTGCTGACAGCAGAGGGCCGGATGCGTAAACCGAAAGTGTCCTTTCACGCGGAAGTCACTCAACGCTTTCGATTCTTGATCGACCAGTACGGCCTTGACGGTCCCATCGGCAGCGATCGTCTCGAATCGTCCGTCGTCTACAGCGGCGCGGGATTGAGGGTCTTCGTCCACTTCAATGACGACACCCACGACAGTGCGGGGAAGCGGATCTCCGTGGCTGTCCATCTCGACACCGGCAAGGCAAAGGTCTGGGCGGATCTGGACGACCTGGTGGAGTCGGCCGTATTCGCGCCACGCCACCGGGTCGCCTCGAAGGCGCACACCGGTGACGCCCTGCGCGCCACACTCGACGACAATGCGTTGTGGATTCGCAGGTTGTGGCCCATCCTCCGAGAGCCTGAAGCCATCGAGCTCTTCCGAGACGCGAATCGCTTCGAGTCCGACAAGGGTGGCAACCCGAAGCGGCGTCCCAAGAACATCAAGTGGAAATACCCCTAGGTTCTGTCTCGCGGATCATGAGTGGCGATCATGGATGACGGTCGTTGAATCGGTATGGCACGCGGTGACCTGAGCAATGACGAGTGGACTGCGCTGGCACCTTTGCTGCCAGCCCAGCCGGCCCGGGGTGGGCAGTGGCGCGATCATCGGCAGGTCATCAACGGGATCTGCTGGGTGAAACGCACCGGCTCGCCGTGGCGGGACATGCCCGAGCGATACGGCCCCTTCAAGACTGCGCACCTGCGCTTCACCCGATGGGCCGCGGACGGCACCTGGGCGATGCTGAAAAGGCAGGTCATAGCCCTGGCCGAACTGGATGACGGGATCGAATGGGATGCCCAGGCCGACGCCACTATCGTCCGGGCGCACCAGCATGCAGCCGGCGCCGCAAAAAGGGGCTGACCGTTGCCGAAACACAGGCACGCGAAGGCATCGGCCGGTCACCCGGCGGGCTGACCACAAAGATCCACACCCTCGCCGACGGACGCGGTCGGTCTCTGGCCACCCTCATCACCCCGGGCCAAGCAGCTGACACCCGCCAGCTCGTTGCCCTGCTCGACCTGGTCCGCGTGCCCCGTCCGGGCGGTATCGGCCAACCCCGGACCCGACCAGACTCGGTGACCGCCGACAAGGCCTACTCGTCACGCGCGAACCGCCAGGCCCTGCGCGGCAAACATATCCGCGCGACAATCCCAGAGCCCAACGACCAGATCGCGAACCGGAAACGACGCGGCGCCCGCGGTGGCAGTCCACCCGCGTTCGACCCGATTGCCTACCGCCGCCGCAACCAGGTCGAACGCGGCTTCCACTGGCGCGGCGTGGCCACCCGCTACGACAAACTCGGCCCTAACTATCAAGCCACTCCTGACCTAGTCGAGATGCTCGACTGGCTTCGCGCCGTCCCCGACGGACATGATCCGCGAGACAGAACCTAGCCGGCGGCACGACCAGGATTGTGTCGTTCCAATGGCGAAGACTCTGCGCAGGGCGATCTCGGCCCTGAGGGGCCGCTGCCTCAACGCCTGAACCGAACGGTCGGGACATAACCTGGTCCGAACGGCTAATCAAATGGCAGCAAAACGATCGAGTGCCCACTTCCCGGCTGGAGAGCGCGTCGGGCTGTCTCGCTCGGCGTTGGCCGCGTTCTGCGCTGCGGCCTCATCCACCTCGGAGACCGCTATGGCGGTCCCGGTGAAGCGAGCCTCTACGACTCTGGCGAAGACTGGACCCTGCTTTGAAAGCACGGGAGCCGATTTCGAGCGAGCATGGATCGCGAGCGGAGAGTGACGACCCTGCCGTCCACAGCGCTCGGATCGCGGCATGACAGTGCGTCAGCGAAAGGCACCTGATCTTGCAGCCTCAGCCCGTCCTGTCGGCGGTCCCGGATGGGGACGCACACTTGATCAGGTGCAAAATCCACAGGGAGTCGTGGGCTTTTCGCCAGCTTGGCCAGTCGATGTCCGGCCAGCCGGCTACTGCACGCTGCCTCTCGAACTGGAGCCAGAGATGGTCTAGACGTTCACGTTCGGCCTGACCGAGGCGGCCACCGTTTTCTACGCAGCCGGACGCGAGCGAAAGTACCTCCGTGCCGGCCGCATCCGTTCGGACCGTTCGGCCCTTGGCTATCCGTCTGAGCAGATAGCCCAGAGCGAACGTGGCGGCGTTACGCTGATCGCCGTACCAGCAGGTCGACGAGGTCGGGTTGAGTTCGGTGGCCCGTGGGTTTCGCTGGCCCTCGCGTTTTTCCTCCGCCCGCCGCCTCGCGTAGTCGCCCAGCTCCAAAAGCCAAATGTCTCGGCTCGATGAAAGCATTCCCATCGCCCGCAGAAGCGCGGCCTCGTCGCGACGGAAATTCCCGGCGACATGCTCCAGGTAGGCGAACGTGACCTGGTAGCCGACCGGCTGGTATCGCTGCACGCATCCAGCCAGCGCATTGATGCGGCTCCCGTACGGGAGCGAGGGGTCACGAGTCTTACGCGCATACGTACCGAAGCTCACGGTGCCATGCTAACGACGTCGACAACCGATATCAGATAGCAAGGTGCCGCATCCTCAACTCGGCCATGAGCGTGCACGGACCGACGTGACGAACGACCACTCGGCGTGAGAGCGGTGGGGCCCGGCATTCGCGCTTGGCGGGATGAGCCGGGGCGAGTCCGCGACATGCTGGGCCAAGTACGCGAGGGCGAAGGCGATCTCGGAACGTCCGTGAGCCCGACGCTTTCGTCGCAGCACCGACCGTAGATAGTCGAAGACCAGCCCCTTTGCCAAAGCGAGCTGGGATGCGCAGCGCAAGTCCCTGCTACCAGTTCCGGACACGCGGATCGCCGCCGAAGGCGTTGTCCCCGGCGGTTCCCGCGAAGTCGCCCAGGTGAGCGGCGATGGCCAGTCGAAGGGGTCAGCCGAGTCGTCGAGCATCTGCGCGAGCAGCTGATCTGCATGATGGTCGATATAGGCGTCCCGAATCGCCTCCCGGCGGCGTGCGTTCCGCCGACTTCTGCACGCGGTGACGATGGCTTCGTGGTCGCACTCGTCGCTCACGCACGCAGCACGCCCGACGCCACGTCGGCTCGCGCTCTCACATCGAGCGAATCAGTACGCCCGACCATGCAAACGGATGCAGCCAACGCGCCCAGTCAAGTGCCGAGCCAAGGCCCGATCGACGGCGGCTAGTGCGTTGTCCATGAACGTTTGCCGGGTCTGAGTGGTCAGGCGGCCTTGAGCCGAGGCCGTCCCCAGCGTTGCT
>NZ_JAHWFK010000092.1 GCF_019710575.1 Paractinoplanes polyasparticus
CTCAGGAAGCTGAAGAACGGCA
Source organism: Paractinoplanes polyasparticus (assembly GCF_019710575.1). Lineage (GTDB taxonomy): Bacteria > Actinomycetota > Actinomycetes > Mycobacteriales > Micromonosporaceae > Actinoplanes > Actinoplanes polyasparticus. Next base: position 23 of record NZ_JAHWFK010000092.1, read on the forward strand.
GCAGCACCTGGCCGGTGACGAACATGTGGTGCGCCCACACCGACATCGACAGGGCCGCGATGAGCAGCGTCGCGGCCACCAGGCCCTTGTAGCCGAACACCGGCTTGCGACTGAACACGGGCACAACTTCGGTGATGATGCCGAAGAACGGCAGCGCGATGACGTACACCTCCGGGTGCCCGAAGAACCAGAACAGGTGCTGCCACAGCATCGGCCCGCCGGTCTCAACATCGAATACGTGCGCGCCGAGCACCCGATCGGCAGCCAGGGCGAACAGCGCCGCTGCCAGGAACGGGAAAATCATGATCACCAGCAGGCTGGTGACCAGCATGTTCCAGGTGAAGATCGGCATCCGGAACATGGTCATGCCAGGGGCCCGGAGGGTCAGGATCGTGGTGATCAGGTTGACTGCTCCCAGGATCGTGCCGAGGCCGCCGATCGCCAGGCCGACCACCCACATGTTGCCGCCCATGCCCGGCGAGTGCAGCGAGTCGCTCAGCGGCGTGTAGGCGAACCAGCCGAAGTCGGCGGCGCCACCGGGCGTGAGGAAACCGGCCATGGTCACCAGCGTGCCGAACAGGTACAGCCAGTACGCGAACGCGTTGAGCCGCGGGAACGCCACGTCCGGAGCGCCGATCTGCATCGGCACCACATAGTTCGCGAAGGCGAACACGATCGGCGTCGCGAAGAACAGCAGCATGGCGGTGCCGTGCATGGTGAACAGCTGGTTGTACTGCTCAGGGGAGAGTACCTGCATGCCGGGCCGGGCCAGCTCGGCCCGCATCAGCAACGCCATGATTCCGGCGATTACGTAGAACACGAACGACGTGATCATGTACATGATCCCGATCTGCTTCGCGTCCGTCGTACGCAGGATCCGGGCCAGCGCCGACCCTGGCACTTGCCGGCGAACCGGGTGGGGCCGAGTGGGCACCGGCTTGGGGGCGACTGCGGTCATGCAAACTCCTCAGCTGCACGGGAAGAAGACTGCGGTCCTCCCTGTTATAAACCGCGAATCACCTCATTTGTCTAGTATTTAGCAATACATGTATTTCTTGCAGAACGACGGCGACCTACTGTTGCTCTGAAGCAATGGCTACGCTTGGCGCGACCTGCCCATCGTCCGGACGGACACCAGGCTCGCCCGAGCCGCCGAGCGATCAGCCGGCACCACCGAACAGCGGTCTCGGCTTCGTGTTCGGCGCGAGGTGGGAAACGTGCGCTACAACGTACGCACAGATGTGACGAACCGAAGGACCTCGTTCCGGAGCACTTCAGCGAGCTGCGACAGCCCCGACGTGTCAGACCCGACGCCCCCGTCGACAGCCCTGGCGATCCCGTCGACGAGGCCGCTCATCTCGCGAATGCTGGCGGTGACCGCCTCCAGCACGGACACAGCGTCGGTGGCCGCGTGCTGAACCATGGTCACCTGTCCCCGGATCTCCTCGCTGGAGGAACTGGTCTCATTGGCCAGCGACTTGACTTCGCCGGCCACCACGCTGAACCCGCGCCCCAACTCGCCGGCTCGTGCCGCCTCGATGGTGGCGTTCAATGCCAGCAACCTGGTCTGGGCGGCCACGGAGTTGATCAAGTCGACCGCTTGCCGGATCTGATCTGAGGCCGCGCGCAGGGAGGTGACCGTCTCCAGGCCGCGTTCCGCATCCGTCACCGCGTCGCGAGCGAAGTCAGCCAGTCCGTTCGCCGACGCCCCCATCTGCGTCGCCGCGGTGGCGACCTGCTCAGATACGGTCAAGACAGCAGATTCCAGCTCGTCAGCCAGGGCAAGCCGCGACCGCTCCGCCTCTACAACCTGTGCGGCGGCCATGTTCATCTGCTGACTCGACCGGGAGATCTGCGCTGCGGCCTTACAGAAGACGCCCGACAAGCCGTCAGTCAAGAATCGGCGGTAGAATCGACCTTCGGCAGCCGCTGCCAGTGAGGCGCTGGACTCCCGGACGAACCCGTCGGTGATATCGAGGAGCCTGTTGACCTTGACACGTGTCGCACGGGCGACGTCGGACCCGTCCACCGCCGCAAGCCGAGCCTCCAGGTCACCGGCCGTTGCCCGGTCGCACAACTCGCCGATCAGACGCAGCACATCGCCATCGCTCACCACCGGCGCCGGCGGTCGCTCCCGGCGGCTCATCGACCGCCACCGTTCGTAAGGTCCCAGACGAATTCGTCGTACGTCACACCGAGGCCGGAGAGCGTTTCCTGCAGCATCCGCCTACCGGCTTCCAGTCCTGCAGGCGGACTGGCATGGCGGCGTTCCTCGGCCCGCAACTGTGCGTAAAGCTTCGATGCCGCTGCCATTCCAGCCGGCTTGGGCCTGCGCCGGCTGGAGTGGTACCCCACGATCCGGTCATCCTTGTCGAAAGACGGCGTGACATGAGCGAAGACCCAGTAATGGGCCCCGTCGGCAGCCAAGTTGAGCACGTATGCGAACAACTCGCGGCCGTCTTTCACGGTGTCCCACAGAAGCTCGAACACAGCGCGCGGCATGTCAGGGTGCCGGATGAGATTGTGAGGCTTGCCGGTGGCGTCGCTCTCGTCGAGAGCCGAGACTCTCAGGAAGACGTCGTTGGCGTACGTGATCACGCCACGTGTGTCCGTCTTGGTAACGATGATCTCGTCCTCGCGGAAGGTCCGCTCAACACCGGTCGGCGTGACCCGAGTTGGCTTCATGATCCTATGGTCGCCGTACGCATCCCAAGTTGAGCGCGGTTTCGGCGAAGTAGATCTGCCACCGACATGGTTCAACTGCTCAGTTTCCACCAGCGGAACCGGCCTGCGTAAAAGGCGATGCGGGTGCTCACCGGCGTCACGTCGAACAACGCGGCCCGCGTACGCAGCAGCGGGTCCGGCAACTCGTAGCCGGTTGCCGGACCCGGTCGATCACCTGCCGTTAGTGCTGCGCCCAGTCGCCGAGCGACCAGTCGCGTACCTCCGGCATGTCTTCGAGGTGCTCGACGACGTACCGCTCGTGACGCTCGAGCTGCGCCTCACACCAGGCCTTCAGCTCGCTGGCTCCGCTGGGTAGCCGCTTGGCGTTATTGATGGCGTCCATAACGAGGTGATACCGGGAGGCCCGGTTGCGTACCGTCATGTCGAACGGTGTGGTCGTGGTGCCCTGCTCGATAAAGCCGCGCACCCGGAACCGGTCGGCGTCAGGCCGGCCGTGTACCAGCTGATGGATGGCGCCCGGGTAGCCGTGGAAGGAGAACACCACGTCGACATGGTCGGTAAACAGCTCACGGAACATGGTTTCGCTCATGCCGTGCGGGTGGTCCTTCGGACGTGGCAGTGTCATCAGGTCAACCACGTTGACCACGCGGACCTTCATCTGCGGCAGTTTCTCCAGCAGGATCCGGGCGGCCGCGACGGTCTCCATGGTGACGACATCGCCGGCGCACGCGAGGATGACCTCAGCTACGCCCACCTGCTGCGACAGGAAGAAGGTGGCGGTCTTTCACCTCCACTCGAACAACAGCGCCTCACGGCGCACCGGATCAGAAGGTTAAGGGTCCGAGTCCCTTCGGGCGCACAAAAGATCGAGGCTGTGATCTGCGGAAACAGGGGTCACGGCCTTTTTGTTTCCCATTTTCAGCCTCCGAGATCTCGCACAGTGGGAGCGTGGTGATCGGGTGGTGATCGCGTGTCGCCGAGGTGCTCTGTCCATAATGGATTGCAGCGTTGAGCAGGGCTTTCACGACGCGAATCGAGGCGGGACGGACACTCCCCGCGGTTACTGTCTGTGACGCTTGCCGGGGTGTTTGTCGTCCCGGTCGGGGCCGTGTTACCTCACTGGTCCGCTGGCGCGGGGGCGAACCGCGGGGGCCGTCCGCGCGGTCACCTCGGTCAGGTGCGTACCGTGATTTGGCGTGCGTTGTTCAGCGACGGCGGCGGGCACGCAGCACTGTCTTGAGCAACTCGCCGGTGATCAGGATGGTGGAGGCGACGGCGGTGCAGGTGAGCCATTGCCCTGGGGTGAGGTCGGTGGTGGCGAACAGGTTGTGTGCGACATCGAGCTGCACGATGACGGCGAGCAGTGCCACGACGAGGCCGGTGGCGGCGAGCGCGGACCGGTTGTGCAGAGTTTCAGGACTGAACACGGTGCGGATGTCGGATCGGACGTTGAGCAGGTTGAAGGCCTGGAACAGCACGAAGGTGACGAACGCCATGGTGCCGGCGGTCGTCGCCTGGCCGAGTTCGGGCGCGGGCCCTGGCGCCCAGACGAGCACGGCAAGGGTGCCGCCGGCCATGACGGTGCTGGCGAGCAGGACCCGCAGCAGTCGTCGCCGGTTGAGGATGTGTTCGTCGCGGCGGCGGGGCGGCTGGCGCATCGCGTCGGGGCTGACCGGGTCGACGCCGAGCGACATCGCGGGCGGCCCGTCCATGACCAGGTTGACGAAAAGGATCTGCAGCGCGGTGAACGGCGCGCCGCCGGCGATACCGGTCAATGACGCGATCAGGAAGGTCATGACGAATCCGAGCGCGGTGGAGACCTGGAAGCGGGTGAAGTTGACGATGTTGGCGTACACGCCGCGGCCTTCACGCACGGCCGTCACGATGGTGGCGAAGTTGTCGTCGGTCAGGACCATGGTGGCGGCTTCCTTTGTCACCTCCGTCCCGGTCTTGCCCATTGCCACGCCGATGTCCGCCTTGCGCAGGGCGGGTGCGTCGTTGACGCCGTCGCCGGTCATCGCGGTCACCTCGCCGCGCTGCTGCAGTGCGCTCACGATCCGGATCTTGTGGCTGGGCGATACCCGGGCGACGACCCCGATGTCGTCGAGTTCACGGGCGAGGTCGGCGTCGTCGGTGATGGTGTCGAGGTCGCCGCCGGTCACTGCCCGGCCGGGGATGCCGATCTCGGCGGCGATCGCGGCGGCGGTGGCGGCGTGGTCGCCGGTGAGCATCCGGACCTTGATCCCGGCGTCACGGCATTGCTGGATGGCCTGTTCTGCTTCCGGGCGTGGCGGGTCGACGATGCCGGCGAGAGCAACCAGGACCAGTTGATCGAGGATGTCCTTGGGGTCCTGGGACGGTGTGAAGGTCTCGGCGGGGAAGTCTTGAACGGCGACGGCCATCACCCGCATGCCCTGCCCTGCGATGTCCGCGTTCGCTTGATCGTGGCGTTGCCGGGCGGCAGCGTCGAACGGCCGGACGTGGCCTGTGTCGCCTAGGTAGCCGCCGGCCCGGGCGGCGAGCACATCCGGGGCTCCCTTGACGAAGCAGCGGATGACCCTGCGGCCTTGCTCGTCGGTCCAGTCGTGGAAAGTGGCCATGAACTTGTAGTCGGAGTCGAACGGGATGTCGAGCACGCGGGGGTGCTGTTTGCGTAGTGCGGTGACGTCGATGCCGCCTTTGGCGGCGAGCACGACCAGCGCGCCTTCGGTGGGGTCTCCTACGATGTCGCCGTCGCGAAGCACGGCGTCGCTGCACAGGGCCATCGGCACCAGCGCCGGGTCGAGAGGTCCGTGCGGCGAGCCGCCGTCGGCGTCGATGCGCCCGTCGGTGGAGTAGCCCTCGCCCGAGATCCGGTATCGGCGGCCGGACATCAGCAGTTCGCGGGCCGTCATCTGGTTGAGGGTCAGGGTGCCGGTCTTGTCGGTGCAGATCTGTGTGGTGCTGCCCAGGGTCTCCACCGACGCGAGCTTTTTGACGATAGCGCCGCGTTTGGCGAGCCGGCCCGTGCCCATCGCCAGGGTGAACGCCACCACCGCGGGCAGCCCTTCGGGGATGGCCGCGACCGCGAGGGAGACAGCGGTGATGAACAGGTCATCGAAGGGTTGCCCCCGGAGCAGGCCGAGGGCGAACACGACGACGATGACCCCGCCGGCGATGAATGCCAGCGTGCGGCTGAGTGCGTCGATCTGTTGCTGCAGCGGTGTCGAGGAGGGTTTCGCCTGGTGCAGCATGTCGGCGATCCGGCCGGTCTCGGTGCCCATTCCGGTCGCGGTGATCAGCACCTCGCCGTGGCCGCGGGTGACTGCGGTGTTCATGTAGACGGTGTTCACCCGGTCACCCAGCGGGGCGTCCTCGTCGACTGCGGCCGACGCCGACTTGGCCGACGGCTGGGCCTCACCGGTCAGCATCGATTCCTGGATCTCCAGTGAGGTCGCCGACAACAGCCGGCCATCTGCGGGCACCCGGTCACCGGCCTCCACGATCACCACGTCACCGGGCACCAGTTCGGTGGCGTCCAGCCGGACGACACGGCCGTCGCGGCGTACGGTCGCGGTGGTCACGCTCATCCGCCGCAACGCGTCGAGCGCGGCTTCTGCCTTCGACTCCTGCACGAACCCGATCGTCGCGTTGAGCAACACGACGAGCGTGATCGCGATCGGGGTCTCCCACTCCCGGCCCACCACCAGGGCCACCACCGCGGCGACCAGAAGGATGATGATCAGAAGATCCTGGAACTGCCGCAGGAACGCCCGCCATCGCGGCTGCTTCGGCACCTCGTCGAGCTGATTGCGGCCGAGCCGTTCCTGCCGATGCCGGGCCTCATCGGTGGCGAGGCCGTCCGCCGAGTCCGCGTTCAGTTCTTCCAGAAGATCGGCGACCGGCCGTGCATGCCATCCGGTTGCGGTCGCCGGGGCAGGGGCTTCAGCGGGCATCTCGGCTCCGTTCCGACCATTCCAGAATGCCTATCCGGGCGGCCCTGCGGGCCGTGATCAACCGTACGGGTACGCCGCCGTGCCTGTACGCGAGCGAGGCAACCGCACCAGAGCAGCCCTGGCCAGGGCCGCAGCAGGCGTGCTGATGGCATGTCACACCGGCACCCACAAGCCTCCATGACGGATACCGACGGGTAAAATCATGACGCCCATGGTGACCCGCTCGCGACCGATTAGCCGCAGCGACAGCTCAGTGACACCAGTGACAACTGGCTACGGCGATATACGCGAAGCTGCGGAGAGGACGTGCGTCATGAACGGATCAGTCGTAACGAAGGCCGTGGTTGCCTACGACGGGTCCCCGGCCGCGAACGCCGCGATCGAGGCTGCGGCGCAAATGTTCCCGCGCGCGCACGCTCAGATCGCCTACCTGTGGACTCCGCCGTTTGCCAACGACGATCTCCGGCGCCGGCTGCGGGCGCGTAACAGCAACCTCAACGAGTTGGTCGCCGCGATCGAACGCGAAGGTGAACAGGAAGCCGCCCGTCTGGTCGCCACCGGTGTGATGCTTGCGCGCGCCGCCGGGTGGGACAGCGAGCCCGTCGTGCAGCGTGCCTACGGCGGAGAAGGCCTGCACCTGGCACAGATCGCTGACGAGGCGCAGTCGGACCTGCTGATCATGGGCTCCCGCGGGCTCGGTGCTGCCAAGGCGTTCCTCGGCAGCGTGTCCGACATGGCCGTGCACTACAGCACCCGCCCGGTCCTGGTGATCCCCCAGCCGCTGCTGATCGACGAGTACGAGGCACTGCCGGACGGCCCGGTCGTCGTCGGCTGGGACGGCTCCGCCGGTGCTGACACCGCTTCCGCCACGGCCCGGAACCTGTTCCCGACGCGGGACCTGCACCTCGTTGCCGTCGACGACATCACCCAGCCCGCACCGCAATCCGGACCACGCGATCAGGCGTTCACCGCAGTCCACTTGCACAGCGGCCACGGTCACCAGGGCCGTGCCGTGGCCGACGCACTGACGGTTTACGCCCGCGAGCAGAAAGCCGCCGCCATCGTGGTCGGCTCACGCGGCCGTTCGGCCCTGGCCGAAATCGTCCTCGGCAGCGTCGCCATGGCGACCCTGCATCACGCTCACCGTCCTGTACTCGTCAGCCCTCCGCTCTCCCGCAAGATCTGAACAGGCCTGCCTCTCCGGCCAGCGGGGGCCCATTCGTCGATTGCCCGGTACACCTGGGCCACGTGCTGCTCATAGTTCGGGGCGTGCGGATCGGGTTCGAGGAACGTCAGGGCGGTACCAGCGACGCTGAGCGCCGACAGGGACCAGCGCTGTGGTGGGCCGTCGTCGAACGGGCTCGCGACGATCTCGGCGGCTCCGACGGCCGAGAAGTCCACCCACTACTTCGGCGACGAGCACGACGCTCGCGCGATGATCCAGCGATTGCGTATCACAGCGTCGGCCGGCGAAGACAACCGGGCTGACCGAGATCGACACCTCCGCGGGATCCGGCGGCTTCGAGGGCCGGGCGACAGTACCGGGGTCGGTGTTCACCTTCCCGGTCGATGACTCGGCGTTGCATCCGGCTGATTCGCCGGATTGGATCGTGGGCCGGGTAGGTCGGCCGGGCGAGCGAGGTGGAATCCTTGGCCGTAGCTGAGGCCGAGTTCGGCGAGCCGGGAGCGTTCGGCGGCCGTTTCGATGCCTTCGGCGATGAGTTCGGCGTCGGTGTCGGCCGCGAAGCTGACCAGCGATCTGGCCAGGGCGGCGCGCGCCGGGTCGGTGTCGATGCCCCGGACCAGAGAGATGTCGAGCTTAATGATGTCGGGTTGCAGTTGCAGGATGTGGTGCAGGCTGGCGAACCCGGCCCCGGCATCGTCGATGCTGAGCTTCAATCCGGCACTGCGCAGGCCTTTCAATGCGTGGCGCAGCTTTGCGTAGTCGTCGATCTGTGCGTGTTCGGTGACCTCGATGATGAGCTGGTTTCCGGCGTGTGCGAGGAGCATGTCGGAGGCTGCCGCGGTGAGAAGGGCATCGGCGGACAGGTTCACGCAGAGCGATGTCTCGTCGGGCAGGTCGGGCAGGCGTTCGAGTGCACATTGGACTGCCAGCAGCTCGAGATCAGTACCGAGACCGCTCTGTGTGGCTGCGGCGAACGCCCGGTCGGGGCTGGGGAAGATGTCGGGGTTGAAGCGGGCGAGGGCTTCGTAGGCAACGGTGACGCCGTCGGCGAGCTTGATGACCGGTTGGAAGACCATTTTTATCGCGCGCTGCTCGAGTACGGCCTTGACCATCTTTGTAGCGCGGTGGAACGTTTGGCGCTGCTGCGCCAGAGGTGAGCCCATGTGGTCGCCGATCAGTTCGGCGATGAAGGTCATGAACCGTACGGCTTCGCCGTCCAGCGCCGGGTCGGGGTTGCGGCTGACGCAGCACAGCATGCCGGCCGTGGCACCGCCCGGCCCGTGCCACGGCACACCGATGTAGGAGCCGATCCTGAGCTCGCGGGTAACCGGCAGATCCCGGGTGACCGGGTGGCGGCGCGCGTCGGCAATGATCGGCGGCAGCGTTCCCGCCACGACCCGGGTGCAGTAGGAGCCCTGCAGGTCGGTGCCTTCACCGACCGGGATGTTCATCGCCGCGATCTCGCCGCTCGCGGCGTGGATGATTTGCTGCCCGTCGGCGAAGGCGGATACCCACGCCACTTCTGCATCCAGGTGTGAGCGGACCAGCCACAAGAGCCGTTCGACGGCCCGGGAGTCGTGCTCGAGACCGGCCGGGCCGAGGACGTTCGCCGGTGTCGGTATGGGCACAACGGACAGCAGTGACACGGTGCTACTCCTCGATCGGCCATTGTTGTTCCTCGCCGGCCCGCAGGACGGTCTCCCCGGTCGGCTGATCATGTCGGCGTCAACCGCGCCGCCCTTAGCATTCTGGGCACCGCGGCCGACGACGTCTTCGCGAGGAGGCAGGACGGATCTGGCTTGAGAGCCACGACCAGGCGCATGTGGTCGCAACCCGCCCGGCTGATCGAGCACGGCCTGGTCCGTCCCAGCTTCGTCCCACCGCCGCGGGTGCGCCGGCTGCGTGATCTCACCCGATCCCGCACCAACCTGGTCCAGGAACGCACCCGCGAGCTGCAACGGCTGGAGAAGTTTCTGGAGGACGCGGGCATCAAACTGACCTCCGTCGCCACGCAAACCCTCGGCGTTTCCGGCCGAGCAATGATCGAAGCGCTGATCGCCGGGGAACGCGACCCACAGGTCCTCGCCGATCTCGCCTGCGCTCGGATGCGAGCAAAGATCCCGGCCCTGCGTGACGCATTAGTCGGCCGATTCGGCGACCATCACGCATTCCACTGCCGCGCGGCGATCGACCGCATCGACGGCATCGCTGCCACGATCGACGCACTGACCGAACGGATCGACGAAGAACTGTTGCCGCTGCAACCCGCAGTCATCCGGCTGAGCAGCATCCCCGGCATCAGCACCCGTCAAGCCCAGGTCATCCTCGCCGCGATCGGCACGGACATGGCCCGCTTCCCGACCGCAGGACATCTGGCCTCCTGGGCCGGCATGTGTCCCGGCAACCACGAATCCGCCGGCAAGCACTATGGCGGCGCCACCCGCCCGGCAGCAGTTAGGGTGCCGCGGCCGTCGCGGTATCATCGCTGCGGCGGACCGGGATGATGAACTCGGCATGGCCGCCGATCACCTGGATGTCGCCGGTTTCGTCGATGTCCAGACCGCTATCCGGAGTCCAGGACATGCGGTGCCTCCGCCAAGGCGGTACCGCACTGACTCCACCGAAACTCCAGCGCAGCCGGGACGCGGGTCTGTCAAGAAAACGGCTCTGGCGCTCTTTCGGTGGTAACGGAACGTGTTTTTGTCCATGTTGGATAGTAGTCTCGGTGTGCCGTTGATGATTTTGCTGGTGTGGTGTTCGGAGGGTTGACACCGCTGGTGATCGAACAGGTTGAGGACGTCGGCGACAGGATCGTGGTGCGTGCACGGACGCCGCCGGTGGCGGCGGCGTGCCCGGATTGCGGCGCGCTGACGGCACGGGTGCACGGCCTGCATGAGCGGACCGTGGGCGACGTTCCCCTCGATGCGCGGCGAGTGCAGGTCGTGGTCCGGGTGCGGCGGCTGGTCTGCCCGACGGTCGGGTGCCGCAGGACGTTCCGTGAGCAGGTCCCGGGAGTGCTGCAGCGCTATCAGCGGCGTACGGTACGCCTTCAGGTCCTGGTCGGGGCGGTGGCGCGGGAACTGGCCGGGCGTGGTGCGGCCCGGCTGCTGTCGAAGATGGCGATGCCGCTGTCGTGACATTCCACGGTCCGGGCGCTGCTACGGATGCCGTATGCCGCGCCGCCGGTTCCACGGGTGCTGGGCGTGGATGACTTCGCGTTGCGGCGCCGCAGCCGCTACGCGACCGTGCTGATCGATGCGCAGACACGCCAGCGGGTGGACGTGCTGCCCGACCGCAACGCCGACACCCTTGAAGCATGGCTTCGCGAGCACCCGGGTGTCGAGGTGGTCTGCCGGGACCGTTCCGGCGCCTACGCCGAGGCCGTCCGCCGGGCACTGCCCGACGCGATCCAGGTCGCCGACCGATGGCACCTATGGCACGGCCTGGGCGAGGCCACCCGCAGATAAGTCGCCGCGCACAGCACCTGCTGGACCCAAGGCCGGCCGGATGCAGGACGGCCCCCGAGCACGGAGGACCCGCGAGCGCTGGCAACAGATCCATGGCCTGCTCGAACGGACGTCGGCCTGCTCGAATACGCGCGCCGGCTGAACGTGTCACTGAACACCGTGAAACGTTATGCCCGGGCCGGCGAACCCGAACGGCTGCAACGCGCTCCGCAGTACCGGCCGACGCTGGTCGACCCGTATCGAGATCACCTACAGCGGCGTCGCGAGCAAGACCCCGCCGTCGGCAATCTCCAACTGTTCCGCGAAATCAAAGTCCTGGGATATGCCGGCAGCATGAACCTGCTCGTCCGATACATCACCCAAGGCCGCGTCGAAGGCGACCGCCCGTCGATGTCACCGCGCCGGCTGACCGGCCTCGTGCTGACCCATCCGGATCACCTCAGCGACGCCCAGCGCGAACGCCACCACGAGCTGACCACCGCCTGCCCCGAGATGATCGACCTCACCGGCCTCGTCGGTTCGTTCGCCGCCCTGCTCCAACCACGCGACGGAAACGATGCACGACTCGAAGCCTGGATCACCGCCGTCCGGGCCGCCGAGCTGCCCCACCTGCATACCTTCGCCCGCGGACTCAAACTCGACCACGAAGCCGTCCTGGCTGCGGTGACCATGCCCTACCACAACGGCGGAACCGAAGGCGTGAACACCAAACCAAACGGATCATGCGCCAGATGCGCGGCCGAGCATGGTTCCCTCTGCTACGCCACCGGATCTTCCTGAACTGAGACTACTATCGAGCTTCTGGAGTTGAGGTCACTCCTGTGTACACATCGCCGCTTTGAGTGATTCCTGCTGGTTCGGGTGTGCTGTCTAGTTAGGGCATGCGATACGGGGACGGCGGCG
>NZ_JAHWFK010000093.1 GCF_019710575.1 Paractinoplanes polyasparticus
CTGGCGCCCGGCGGTGCCCCGGTGATCGGCACGCCGATCGCCAACGGCCGCGTCTATGTGCTCGACGACGGGCTGAGCCCGGTGCCGGTCGGCGTGACCGGCGAGCTGTATGTGGCCGGTGCGGGTGTGGCCCGCGGCTATGTGGGCCGGGCCGGGCTGACCGGCGAGCGGTTCGTGGCTTCGCCGTTCGGCGCGGGCGAGCGGATGTACCGGTCCGGCGACCTGGTGCGGTGGATCGCCGACGGGCAGCTGGTGTTCGCCGGGCGGGCCGACGACCAGGTGAAGGTGCGCGGCTTCCGGATCGAGCCGGGCGAGATCGAGCAGGTGCTGCTGACCCATCCCGAGGTCGACCGGGCCGCGGTGATCGCCCGGGACGAGCGCCTGATCGCGTACGTCGTGGGCGAGGACGTCGCCGCCGAGCAGTTGAGCGCGCTGGCGGCCGCCCGCCTGCCGGACTACATGGTGCCGTCGGCCTTCGTCGTGCTGCCGGAGCTGCCACTGACCCCGAACGGCAAGCTCGACCGCAAGGCCCTGCCCGCGCCGGAGCAGACCGGCGGCACCGGCCGGGCCCCGGTGACCGTGCCGGAGGAGCTGCTGTGCGCGGCGTTCGCCGAGGTGCTCGGGCTGGAGACGGTCGGTGTCGAGGACAGCTTCTTCGACCTGGGCGGCCATTCGCTGCTCGCGGCCCGCCTGGTCTCCCGGATCCGCACGGTGCTGGGCGTCGAACTGCCGGTGCGGACCCTGTTCGAGGCGCCCACACCGGCCGAGCTGGCCGCCTCGCTGGCCGGAACGGACGCCGGCCCGGCGCGGCCGGTGCTGCGGGCCGGGCACCGCCCGGAGCGGGTGCCGCTGTCGTTCTCGCAGCGCCGGCTGTGGTTCCTGGCCGACCTGGAGGGTCCGAACCCGACCTACAACAACCCGCTGGTGATCCGGCTGACCGGTGACGTGGACGCGGCCGTGCTGGACGCGGCGCTGCGCGACGTGATCGGCCGGCACGAATCGCTGCGTACCGTCTTCGCGGTCGAGGACGGCCAGCCGTACCAGCGGATCCTCGAGCTGAACGAGATCGAGTGGGGTCTCCAGGTCGGCGAGGTCGCCTCGAAGGACCTGCCCGCGACGGTGGCCCGGGCGACCGAGCACGCCTTCGACTTCGCGGCCGACGTGCCGGTGCGGGCGTGGCTGTTCCGCACCGGCCCCGACGAGCAGGTGCTGGTCCTGGTCGTGCATCACATCGCCAGCGACGGCTGGTCGATGGCCCCGCTCGGTCGTGACCTGTCGACCGCGTACGCGGCCCGGCTGCTCGGCGCGGCGCCCGAGTTCGCGCCGCTGCCGGTGCAGTACGCCGACTACGCCGTGTGGCAGCGCGAGCTGCTGGGCGCCGAATCGGATCCGGAGAGCCGGCTGGCCCGGCAGGTCGCGTACTGGCGCGGGCAACTGGCCGGCGCACCGGAGGAGCTGACGCTCCCGGTCGACCGCACCCGCCCGGCCGTCGCCAGTCACCGCGGGCACCGCGTGCCGCTGCAGGTGCCGGCCGAGGTGCACCGTCGGCTGGCCGAGCTGGCCCGCGCCGACGGCGTCACGACGTTCATGGCGTTGCAGGGCGCCCTGGCGGTGCTGCTGTCCCGCCTCGGCGCCGGCACCGACATCCCGATCGGCTCGGGCAACGCCGGCCGCACCGATGAGGCCCTCAACGATCTGATCGGGTTCTTCGTCAACACTTCGGTCATCCGGACCGACCTGTCCGGCGATCCCGAGTTCCGGCAGATCCTCGAGCGGGTGCGCGAGACCACTCTCGAGGCCCTGGCCCACCAGGACGTGCCGTTCGAGCGGCTCGTCGAGGAGCTGGCCCCGGCGCGGTCGCTGGCCCGCAGCCCGCTGTTCCAGGTCGTGCTGACGCTGCAGAACGTCGAGCGGGCCACGATGGAGATGCCGGGCGTGCGCGTCGGCGGCGGGGTCGTGGCGGCCGCCGCCACGGCCGCGGTCAAGACCGACATCGACGTGATGGTCGGCGAGGTCTTCGACGAGCAGGGCCGCCCGGCCGGGCTGCGCGGCTCGCTGACCGGGTCGACCGACCTGTTCGACCGCCCGACCGTCGAGCGGATCACCCGCGGGCTGGTGCGGGTCCTCGACCTCGTGACCGCGGCGCCCCACGTGCGGCTGCACGGCGTCGACGTCATGGAGCCGGCCGAGCGGGCCCGGGTGCTCTCCGAATGGAACGACACGGCGGCGCCGTTCTCCCCGAGGACGATCCTCGACCTGCTCGCGGCCGCGCCTGGAGAGGCGGTCGCGGTGCGGGCCGACGGCGTCGAGATGACGTACGCGCAGCTCGACGCGCGGGCCAACCAGCTGGCGTGGCTGCTGCGCGGCCACGGCGCCGGCGCCGAGTCGGTCGTCGCGGTCGTGATGAACCGCGGCCCGGAATTCCTGGTGGCGCTGCTGGGCGTGCTCAAGGCGGGCGCGGCGTACCTGCCGATCGATCCGGCCCAGCCCACCGAGCGGATCGCCTTCATGCTGGCCGACAGCCGCGCGGCCGTGGTGCTGGGCGGCTCCGACGTGCTGGACGACCTGCCGATGGGCCGGGCCCCGATGGTCGCCGTCGACGATCCGGCGGTGGCCGGCCAGCCGCAGACCGCGCCGGACGTCACGACCGGCCCGCTCGGCCTGGCCTACGTGATCTACACGTCCGGCTCGACCGGAGTGCCCAAGGGCGTCGCGCTCACCCACGCCGGCGCGGCGAACCTCGCGATGGCGTTGCTCGACCGGTTCGGAACGGCCGTGGGCCCGCGGGTCCTGCAGTTCGCGTCGATCGGCTTCGACGCCGCGACCGCCGAGGTGCTGCTGGCTCTGGCCGCCGGGGCGACGCTGGTGACGGCGCCCGCCCGGGAGCTGACGCCCGGCGGCGGCCTGGTCGAGGTGCTCACCCGGCACGAGGTGAGCTATGCGACGTTGCCGCCGGCGGTGCTGGCCGTGCTGGATCCGGCCGCGGTATCGGTCGGCACAGTGATCTCCGCGGGCGAGGCGCTGGACCGCACGCTGGTGGACCGGTGGGCGGCCGACCGGCGGCTCATCAACGCGTACGGACCGACCGAGGTGACGGTGTGCGCCTCGATGTCGCCGCCGTTGACGGTCGGCGGTCCGCCGGTGATCGGCCGGCCGCTGGCCAACACCCGGTCGTACGTGCTGGACGATCGCCTCGCCCCGGTTCCGGCCGGGGTGACCGGCGAGCTGTACGTGGCCGGCGCCGGGGTGGCCCGCGGCTATGTCGGCCGGCCCGGCCTGACCGGGCAACGGTTCGTGGCCTGCCCGTTCGGCTCGGGCGAGCGGATGTACCGCACCGGCGACCTGGTGCGGTGGACCGCCGACGGGCAGCTGGTGTTCGCCGGACGCGCGGACGACCAGGTGAAGATCCGCGGCTTCCGGATCGAGCCGGGCGAGATCGAGCAAGTTCTCCTCGGCCACCCGCAGGTGCGGCAGGCCGCCGTGCTCGTCCGGGACGAGCGGCTGGTCGCCTACGTCGTCGGCGATGTGGAGGCGGAGCGGCTGCAGACGGTGGCGGCGGCGCGGCTGCCGGAATACATGGTGCCGTCGGCATTCGTCATGCTGCCGGAGCTGCCGCTGAACCCCAACGGCAAGCTCGACCGCAAGGCACTGCCCGCGCCGGACTTCACGGCCGGCTCGGGCCGGGCCCCGGCCGGCGTGGCCGAGGAACTGCTGTGCGCCGCGTTCGCCGAGGTGCTCGGGCTGGATGCCGTCGGTGTCGAGGACAGCTTCTTCGAAATGGGCGGGCACTCGTTGCTCGCCGGCCGCCTGGTGTCGCGGATCCGCACGGTGCTGGGCGCCGAACTGCCGGTGCGCGTGCTGTTCGAGGCGCCGACCCCGGCCGGCGTGGCCGCCTGGCTGGCCGGCGCGGAGACCGGCCCGGTGCGCCCGCTCCTGCGGCCGGGTGACCGCCCCGAGCGGGTGCCGCTGTCGTTCGCGCAGCGCCGGCTCTGGTTCCTGGCCCAGCTGGAGGGACCGAACCCGACCTACAACAGCCCGGTCACCAGCCGGTTGCCGGCCGACGTGGACGTCGCCGCGCTCCGGGCCGCCCTGCTCGACGTGATCGGCCGGCACGAGACGCTGCGCACCGTCTTCCCGGCCGTCGACGGCGAGCCTTACCAGCGGATCCTCGACCCGGCCGGGCTCGACCGGGATCTCGAGGTGGTCGACGTCGCCCCGGAGCGGCTGCCCGCGGCGGTGGCCGAGGCGGCGGCGTACGCGTTCGACGTGACCCGTGAGGTGCCGGTGCGGGCGTGGCTGTTCCGGACGGTCGCCGGCGAGCGCGTCCTGATGTTGCTGACCCACCACATCGCGACCGACGGCTGGTCGTCCGGTCCGCTGTCCCGCGACCTCGCCGAGGCGTACGCGGCCCGCAGCCGCGGCGAGGCGCCGTCGTGGACTCCGCTGCCGGTGCAGTACGCCGACTACGCCCTCTGGCAGCGTGAGCTGCTGGGCGCGGAGTCCGACCCGGACAGCCGGCTGTCCCGGCAGGTCGGCTACTGGCGGCAGGCCCTGGCGGGTGCGCCGGAGGAGCTGGCGCTGCCGGTCGACCGGCCCCGCCCGGCGGTGGCCGGTCACCGCGGGCACCGGGCGCCGCTGCGGGCGCCGGCCGAGCTGCACCGGCGGCTGGCCGAGCTGGCCCGGGCCGAGGGCGTCACCGTCTTCATGGCGTTGCAGGCCGCCGTCGCGGTGACGCTGTCCCGGCTGGGCGCCGGTACCGACATCCCGGTCGGGTCGGCGGTCGCCGGCCGCACCGACGAGGGACTGAACGACCTGGTCGGATTCTTCGTCAACACGCTGGTCATCCGCACCGACCTGACCGGCGACCCGCGGTTCCGGCAGGTCCTCGAGCGGGTGCGCGAGACGACGCTCGGTGCGCTGGCCCACCAGGACGTGCCGTTCGAGCGGCTGGTCGAGGAGCTGGCGCCGTCCCGGTCGCTCTCCCGGCACCCGCTGTTCCAAGTGATGCTGACGTTCCAGAACATCGAGCGGACCGTGGCCGTGGACGGCGAGGACGCCCGGATCGCCGGGGCAGTGCCGGCGCCCGCGAAGTTCGACCTGGACGTGTCGATCGGCGAGGTGTTCGACGAGCAGGGCCGCCCGGCGGGCCTGCGCGGCTCGGTGATCGCGGCCGACGACCTGTTCGATCCGGCCTCGGCCGGGGTGTTCGCCGAGCGGCTGATGCGGGTGCTGCAGGCGGTCGTCGAGAACCCGGACCTGCGGGTGCGTTCGGTGCCCGTGCTCGGCGAGGCCGAGCGGAGCTCGGTGCTGGACGACTGGAACGACACGGCGGCCCCGATGCCGGCCGGCAGCGTGCCCGAGCTGTTCGAGCGCCAGGTGTCGGCCACGCCCGACGCTGTCGCGGTGACCGCCGGCGGCGAGTCGCTGACCTACCGGGAGCTGTCGGACCGGGCCGGCCGGATCGCCGGTCACCTCCGCGCCTGCGGGGTGGGCGCCGAGTCGCTGGTCGGGCTGCGCCTGCGGGCGGGCCTCGACCTGGTCGCGGCGATCCTGGGCGTGTGGAGGGCGGGCGCGGCGTATCTGCCGCTCGACCCGAAGCAGCCCGCCGAGCGCCTCGACTTCCTCGTCGCCGACAGCGGCGCCCGGCTGGTGGTGACCGAAGAGACGCTGTCGCTCGCGGCCGACGCCGTGGCCGCGCCGCCCGCGCCGGCCTCGCAGCTGGCGTACGTGATGTACACGTCCGGCTCGACCGGCACGCCGAAGGGCGTCGCGGTGACCCACGGCGGGCTGGCCAACTACGTCGCCTGGGCCGCCGACCGGTACGGCATGGCCGCCGGCGGCGGGGCGCCGCTGCACTCGTCGATCGCGTTCGACCTGACGGTGACCAGCCTGCTGGTGCCGCTGGTGTCCGGGTCGGCGGTCGTGGTGAGCCCCGGCGAGGACGCCGACGGGCTGACCGGGCTGCTGCGCGGCGCCGGCGGGTTCGGTCTGGCCAAGGTCGTGCCGGCGCATCTGGCGCTGCTGGCCGAGTCGCTGACCGGCGAGCAGGTGGCCGCGGCCGCCCGCACCTGGGTGGTCGGCGGCGAGGCGCTGCCAGGCCCGCTGGTGCGCTCGTGGCTGGAGCGCGCGCCCGGTTCCACCGTGGTCAACGAGTACGGGCCGACCGAGACGGTGGTCGGCTGCTGCGTCTTCGAGGTCACGCCCGGCCAGTCGGTCGGCGCCTCGGTCCCGATCGGCCGGCCGATCGCCAACACCCGCCTCTACGTCCTCGACGACGGCCTGCAGCCGGTGCCGCCCGGGGTCAACGGCGAGCTCTACATCGCCGGCGCCGGGCTGGCCCGCGGCTACGCGGGTCGTCCCGGGCTGACCGCCGAGCGGTTCGTGGCCTGCCCGTTCGGCCCCGGCGACCGGATGTACCGCACCGGCGACCTGGCCAAGTGGACCTCCGACGGGCAGCTGGTCTTCGCCGGCCGGGCCGACGAGCAGGTGAAGATCCGCGGCTACCGGATCGAGCCGGGCGAGATCGAGGCCGTGCTGGCCGGGCATCCCCGGGTCGCCCAGGCCGCGGTGATCGCCCGCGACGACCGGCTGATCGCCTATGTGGTGCCGGCCGACGGGGAGCCGCCGGTCGCCGAGCTGCGCTCGTTCGTCGCCCGGCAGCTGCCGGAATACATGGTGCCGGCCGCGGTGGTCATGCTGCCGGCCATCCCGCTGACGGCGAACGGCAAGCTGGACCGTTCGGCGCTGCCCGATCCGGAGCAGGCCATCGCCGGGCGCCGGGAACCGGCCACGGTGCAGGAGGAGCTGCTGTGCGGCACCTTCGCCCGGATCCTGGGGGCCGACTCGGTCGGGCCCGACGACAGCTTCTTCGAGCTCGGCGGGCATTCGCTGCTCGCGGTGCGCCTGATCTCGCGGGTCCGGGCGGTGTTCGGTGTGGAGCTGCCGTTGCGCGCGCTGTTCGAGGCGCCCACTGTGGCCGAGCTCGCCGCTCGGCTGGCCGAGGCCGGCGAGGCCGAGCCGCGGGCGAGCCTGCGGGCGGCCCGCCGTCCGGACCGGGTGCCGCTGTCGTTCGCGCAGCGACGCCTCTGGTTCCTGACCCAGCTCGAGGGGGCCGGTTCCACCTTCAACCAGCCGATGCCCGTACGCCTCGAGGGCGACGTCGACGAGGACGCGCTGAACGCCGCGTTGCGCGACGTCATCGGCCGGCACGAGTCGCTGCGCACGCTGTTCCCGTCCGTCGACGGCGAGCCGTTCCAGCGGATCCTCGACCCGGCCGAGCTCGACTGGTCGCTCGAGGTGGCCGACCTCGCCCCCGGGGAGCTGACCGGCCGGGTGGCCCGGGACTCGGCGTACCCGTTCGACACGGCCCGCGAGGTGCCGGTCCGGGCCTGGCTGTACCGGATCGGCGCGGACGAGCGGGTCCTGCTGATCCTGGCCCACCACATCGCGACCGACGGTTGGTCGACCGGCCCGCTGGCCCGCGACCTCTCCGAGGCGTACGCGGCCCGCACCCGCGGCGAGGCGCCGCGGTGGACTCCGCTGCCGGTGCAGTACGCCGACTACGCCCTCTGGCAGCGGGAGCTGCTGGGCGACGAGTCCGACCCGCAGAGCCTGCTGTCGCGGCAGGTCGGCCATTGGCGCCGGACCCTCGCCGGTGCGCCGGAGGAGCTGGCGCTGCCGGTCGACCGGCCCCGCCCGGCGGTGGCCGGGCACCGGGGTCACCAGGTGCCGTTGCGGGTGCCCGCCGAGGTGCACCGGCGCCTCGTCGAGCTGGCCCGGGCCGAGGGCGTCACCACGTTCATGGTGTTGCAGGCCGCCCTCGCGGTGACGCTGTCCCGGCTGGGCGCGGGCACCGACATCCCGATCGGCTCCCCGGCGGCCGGCCGCACCGACGAGGGACTGAACGACCTCGTCGGGTTCTTCATCAACACCCTGGTCATCCGGACCGACCTGTCCGGCGACCCGCAGTTCCGGCAGGTGCTGCGCCGGGTGCGGGAGGCCGGCCTGGACGCCCTGGCCCACCAGGAGGTGCCGTTCGAGCGGCTGGTCGAGGAGCTGGCGCCGGCCCGGTCGCTGGCCCGGCACCCGCTGTTCCAGGTGCACCTGGCCGTGCAGAACAACGAGCGGGCCGTCCTCGACCTGCCTGGCGTGCGGGCCGGTGGCGGCACGTCCGGGCTGATCGCCGCGGCCGCCAAGTACGACCTCGACGTGGTCGTGGCCGAGGTGTTCGACCAGGACGGCCGCCCGGCCGGCCTGCACGGGCTGCTGAACGCGTCGACCGACCTGTTCGACGAGCCGACGGCCGGCCGGCTCGCGGCCTGGTTCACCCGGGCCGTCGACGCCGTGACCGCCGAGCCGGACGGCCGGCTGCACGAGGTCGACGTGCTCGGTGCCGAGGAGCGCCACCAGGCCCTGTACGGATGGAACGACACCGCGGCCCCGGTTGACGAGGCGTCGGTGCTGGAGCTGTTCGAGCGGCAGGCGGCCTCGGCCGAGGTCGCTCTGGTGGCCGACGGTGTCGAGCTGACGTACGCCGAGGTCGATGGCCGGGCGAACCGGATCGCGCACTACCTGCGCGGCCAGGGCGTCGATGCCGACTCGGTGGTGGCGCTCTGTCTGCCCCGCGGGGCAGACATGATCACGGCGATCCTGGCGGTGTGGAAGGCCGGGGCGGCCTACCTGCCGATCGACGCGAAGCTGCCGGGGGAGCGGATCGCGTTCATGGTGGCCGACAGCCGCGCGACGCTGCTGCTGGGTGTCGGGGAGGCGTTGCCGCCGGTGCCGGTGCCGTCGGTCGCCTTCGACGATCCCGCGCTGGCCGCCTGTCCGGAATCCGCGCCGGAGGTGCGCCTCGATCCGCGGCAGGTCGCGTATGTCATCTACACCTCGGGTTCGACCGGCACGCCCAAGGGTGTGGCCGTCACGCACGGCTCGCTGACCAACTATGTGACTTCGGTGTCGGAGCGGTTCGGCTGGTCCGGTACGGGCCGCCGGTACGGCTTGTTGCAGCCGCAGGTGACGGACCTGGGTAACACGGTGGTGTTCGTCAGCCTGGCCACCGGCGGTCAGTTGCACATTTTGAGCGAGGCGGCGGTGACCGATCCCGCTGCGGTGTCCGCGTATCTGGCCGAGCGGCAGATCGATTTTGTGAAGGCGGTGCCGTCGCACCTGATGGCGTTGTCGTCGGTGGCCGGTGTCGAGGCGGTGTTGCCGCGCGAGTCGCTGGTGCTCGGTGGCGAGGCGGCTTCCCCGGCCTGGGTGGCCGATCTCGCGGCGCACGGCCGTCGGGTCTTCAACCATTACGGCCCGACCGAGACGACCGTCGGGGTGGCGACGGCCGAGCTGACCGGTGACGGCACGGTGCCGATCGGGTCGCCGATCGCCAATATCCGTCTGTTCGTGTTGGACGGGGCTTTGAGCCCGGTTCCGGTCGGCGTGGTCGGTGAGCTGTATGTGGCCGGCGCCGGCCTGGCGCGAGGTTATGTCGGTCGTGCGGCGTTGACGAGCGAGCGGTTCGTGGCCTGCCCGTTCGGCTCCGGTGAGCGGATGTATCGCACCGGCGACCTGGTGCGACGGCGGCCGGACGGTCAGTTGGTGTTCCAGGGCCGGGCGGACGAGCAGGTCAAGGTCCGCGGGTTCCGGGTCGAACCCGGCGAGATCGAGCAGGTCCTGCTGGCCGAGGACGGGATGCGGCAAGCCGCGGTTCTCGTCCGGGACGACAGGCTGATCGCGTACGTCGTCGGCGAGGTCGCCGAGGAGCGACTGCAGGCGCTGACTGCGGCCCGGCTGCCGGAATACATGGTGCCGTCGGCGTTCGTGCGGCTGCCCGAGCTGCCGCTGACTCCCCACGGCAAGCTCGACCGCAGGGCTCTGCCCGACCCCGGGCAGGCGACCGGGGACGCGGCCGGCCGGGCGCCGGTGACGGTGCAGGAAGAGCTGCTGTGCGCCGCGTTCGCCCACGTGCTGGGCATCGACGCGGTCGGGCCGGACGACAACTTCTTCGAACTCGGCGGTCACTCGCTGCTGGCGCTGCGGCTGCTGGCCCGGCTCCGGACGGTGCTGGCGATGGAGGTCCGCATCCGGACCCTGTTCGAGACGCCGACCCCGGCCGGGCTGGCCGCCGCGCTGACCGCCGCCGACGCGGGCCCGGCCCGGCCGGCCCTGCGGGCGGGAACCCGCCCGCCGCGGGTGCCGCTGTCGTTCGCGCAGCGCCGGCTCTGGTTCCTGGCCCAGCTCGACGGCCCGAGCCCCACCTACAACCTGCCCGTGGTGGTGCGGTTGGCCGGTGCGGTCGATCCGGTCGCGCTGGACGCGGCGCTGCGGGACGTGCTCGCCCGGCACGAGTCGCTGCGCACGGTCTTCGCGGTCGAGGACGGCGAGCCGTACCAGCGGATCCTGGCCCCGGCCGAGCTGGACTGGCGCCTCGCGGTCACCGACGTGGACCCCGCCGGCCTCGACGCCGCGGTGGAGCAGGCCCGGGACCACGCCTTCGACCTGGCGGCCGAGGTGCCGATCCGGGCCCGGCTGTTCCGCACTGGCCCCGGCGAGCAGGTGCTCGTGCTGGTGATGCACCACATCGCCACGGACGGCTGGTCGCACGCGGCGCTGGGCCGGGACCTGTCAGCGGCCTACGCGGCCCGGCTGCGCGGCGAGGCGCCGGAGTTCGCGCCGCTGCCGGTGCAGTACGCCGACTACGCGGTCTGGCAGCGCGAGCTGCTGGGCCACGAGTCGGATCCGCAGAGCCCGCTGGCCCAGCAGGTCGGCTACTGGCGGCAGGCGCTCGACGGGGTGCCGGAGGAGCTGGCGCTGCCGGTCGACCGGGCGCGCCCGGCGGTGGCCGGTCACCACGGCCACCGCGTGCCGCTGCACGTGCCGGCCGAGGTGCATAGGCAGCTGGCCGAGCTGGCCCGGTCCGAGGGCGTCACCACGTTCATGGTGTTGCAGGCCGCGCTGGCGGTCACCCTGTCCCGGCTGGGCGCCGGCGCCGACGTGCCGATCGGTTCGGCCGTCGCCGGGCGCACCGACGAGGCTCTCAACGATCTGGTCGGGTTCTTCGTCAACACTTTGGTCATCCGGACCGACCTGTCCGGCGACCCGGAGTTCCGGCTGGTCCTGTCCCGGGTGCGGGAGACCACGCTGGGCGCGCTCGCGCACCAGGACGTGCCGTTCGAGCGTCTGGTCGAGGAGCTGGCGCCGACCCGGTCGCTGGCCCGGCATCCGCTGTTCCAGGTGATGCTCACGTTCCAGAACAACGAACGGGCCGCCCTGCGGCTGCCCGGCGCCCGCGCCGGTGGCCGATCCGCCGCGGCCGGCCGCGGGCTCACCGCGGCGGCGAAGTTCGACCTCGAGGTCGCGGTCTCCGAGGCGTTCGACGAGACCGGCCGGCCCGCTGGGCTGGACGGCGTGCTGACCGCCTCGGCCGACCTGTTCGAGGCGGCCACCGCCGAGCGGCTCGCGGAGTGGCTGGGCCGGGTGCTGCGGTTCGTCGTCGCCTCGCCCGACACGCGGTTGCGCGCGGTGGAGCTCGCGGACGAGACCGAGCTCGAGCGGCTCCACGCGTGGAACGACACCTCCGGTCCGTTGCCGGGGGTGACGTTCCCGGTGTTGTTCGAGGAGCAGGTGCGGCGGACGCCGGA
>NZ_JAHWFK010000094.1 GCF_019710575.1 Paractinoplanes polyasparticus
CGGCAGGCCATCACCGCCGCCGGCACCGGCACCGCCGCGGCGCTGGACGCCGAGCGTTTCATCGCCTCATTCGTCGAGCTGTAAAGAGACGCTGCAAGAAGACCTGGAGGGTCGTAGTGGGAGTTGCAGGTAAGGCGGTCACCGACGCCACATTCGTGAGCGACGTGCTGCAGTCGGACAAGCCCGTGCTGGTCGATTTCTGGGCGGAGTGGTGCGCGCCCTGCAAGAAGGTCGACCCGCTGCTGGCCGAGATCGCCAAGGAGATGGGCGACAAGGTCGAGATCGTCCAGGTCAACATCGACGAGAACCCGGAGACCACGCGCGCCTACCGGGTGATGTCGGTCCCGACCCTGACGATCTTCAAGGGCGGCGAGCCGGTGAGCTCGGTGACCGGCGCCAAGCCCAAGAGCGCCCTGGTCAACTTCATCGAATCGGCTCTCTGACACTCATCGCCGACGCCCCGCGCCCTCGAGGATGCGGGGCGTCGGCGTGTGCGGAGTACTCTGCCCAGAGTCGTCCTTCGTTCCTAGGGAGTCGCGCGTGCGTTCCATCCGACGTGGAGACAGCGGCCCGGCCGTTGCCGAGATCCGGTCGATCCTGGTCGGACTCGACCTGCTGGAGTCCGCCGGGGATGTCTTCGACGACGCCATGGACACCGCGGTGCGAGCCTTCCAGCAGGACCGCGGGCTGGGTGTGGACGGTCTGGTCGGCGACGAGACGTGGGGCGCCCTCGACGCGTCCCGCTGGCGGCTCGGCGCCCGCACCCTGTTCCACTCGGTGCCCGACGCGCTGGTCGGCGAGGACGTCCGCACTCTGCAGGAACGACTCCTCGAGATGGGCTTCGACTCCGGCCGGCCCGACTCGATCTATGGCCCGCGCACGGCCCGCGCGGTCGCCCAGTTCCAGCGTGAGGTCGGCCTGACCTCCGACGGTTCCTGCGGCCCCCAGACCATGAAGGCGTTGCGCCAGCTCGGCCGCAAGGTCGTCGGCGGTCGCCCCCAGTGGCTGCGCGAGGCCGAGGCCTTCCGCCGGGCCGGCACCAACCTGGTCGGCAAGACCATCGTGATCGACCCGGGCCACGGCGGGGGTGACGACCAGGGTGTCGTGGTCCCCGACGGCCCGTTGCGCTGGAGCGAGGCCGACCTCGTCTACGACCTGGCCAACCGCCTCGAGGGCCGGCTCGCCGCGGCGGGCATGCGGGTCCACATGACCCGCGGGCCCAAGCCGGCCGAGCCGATCGGCAGCGCCGAGCGGGCCGGTCTGGCCAACAGCCTCGGCGCCGATCTGCTGATCTCGCTGCACCTCGACGGTCACGACAACGAAGTGGCCGACGGTGTCGCCACCTACCACTACGGCACGGGCAGCGGGCTGAGCTCGACGGTGGGGGAGCGGCTGGCCAACCTGGTGCAGCGCGAGATCGTCGTCCGCACCGGCATGCGGGACTGCCGCATCCACGCCAAGACGTGGGAGCTGCTGCGCCTGACGCGCATGCCCGCCGTACGGGTGGACCTGGGTTATCTGACCTCGCCGCTCGACCGCGACCGGCTGATCAACCCGCTGTTCCGCGAGCAGATCGTCGAGGCGATCCTGGCCGCCGTGCAGCGCATGTATTACCCCGTCGAGGCCGACGTGCCCACCGGGTCGATCGACGTGCGCCAGCTGCGGATGGCGCTCTCGAGCAAGGGCTAGCTCTCGACGCTGCGGGTGGCTGTGGCCGGGCGCACCGGCCGCAACAGTGTCTCGGGGCTCATCGAGCCGAGAAGCTTCTCGAGCGCGTACTCGACGTCGGACTTCCACGACAGGGCCGTGCGTAGCTCGAGGCGCAGCCGGGGGAAGCGCGGGTGCGGGCGTACGGTCTTGAACCCGACCGACAGGAAAAAGTCGACCGGGGCGACACAGCCGGGCTGCTTCTCGTCGTCGGCCTCGCCGAACTTCGCGTCGCCGAATGCCTCGATCGCCTTGACCCCTCGCTTGGTCAGGTCGCGGGCGACACCCTGCACCAGCATGCGGCCCAGCCCGCCACCGGCGAACGAGGCCACCACGTGCGCGGTCATCAGCAGGGCGGCGTCGGCGCTCACCGGCGAGGTCGGGAAGGCCATCGAACGGGGGACGTAGGCCGGCGGGGCGTACATCACGAAACCGGCGGGCATGCCGTCGACGTAGGCCAGTTTGCCGCAGGAACCCCACTCGAGCAGGGTCTGCGAGACCCAGGCTTCCTTCTCCAGTCCGGGGTCGCCCGAGGCGCACGCGCGCTCGGCCGACACCGGGTCGAGTTCCCAGAAAACGCACTGGCTGCACGGCCTCGGAAGGTCCCCGAGCGTGTCCAGCGTGAGGTTGACCAGGCGTCGCGACACTGCATCCCCCTCGGCGTCATCGGGCCCAGCGCCCCGGGTGGGATCCTACGCCGCAATAGTCATGAACGGGACCAGCTCGGGCAAGGTGACTGGTTAAACGAGGGCTTCCGTCGCACCGCACGGCTACGATCGGACATCGGCACCGGTGCCTCCAACTGTCGAGCCTTCTTACTGGCGAGGTGAAGCCGCATGACCGGCACAACCCAGGACGACTACACCGATCGGTACGCGCGTCGTGTGCGTGGCATGACCACCTCCGAGATCCGCGCACTGTTCGCAGTGGCAAGTCGTCCCGAGGTCGTGTCGCTCGCCGGCGGTTCGCCCTACATCGCCGCCCTGCCGCTCGACGCGGTGGGCGAGATGCTCAACCAGCTCGCCGCCGAACAGGGCGCCAGCTCTCTGCAGTACGGCATCGGGCAGGGCACGGTCGACCTGCGTGAGCGCATCTGTGAGGTCATGGCGATCTCCGGCATCCACGGCGCGTCCCCCGACGACGTGGTGGTCACCGTCGGCGGTCAGCAGGCGATCGACCTGCTCGCCCGCCTGTTCCTCGACCCGGGCGACGTGGTGCTCGCCGAGGGCCCCAGCTACGTCGGCGCACTCGGTGTCTTCCAGGCCGCCCAGGCCCAGGTGAAACACGTCCCGATGGACGACGAGGGGCTGATCCCGGCCGCGCTGGAAGAGGCCATCGCCGCCGTCGAGCGGTCCGGCCGCAAGGCGAAGTTCCTCTACACGATCCCGACGTTCCAGAACCCGGCCGGCGTGACGCTGACCGGTGAGCGGCGCGAACAGGTGCTCGACATCTGCGAGCGCGCCGGTCTGCTGGTGGTCGAGGACGACCCGTACGGAATGTTGTCGTTCGAGGGTGATGCGCCGCTGCCCATGCGGGCCCGCCGTCGTGAGGGTGTCTTCTACGTCAGCACGTTCTCCAAGACCTTCGCGCCCGGGCTGCGCGTCGGGTGGATCCTCGCGCCCCACGCCGTACGGGAAAAGCTCGTGATGATGAGCGAAGCGAACGTCCTCTGCCCGAGCGCGTTCGCCCAGGGCGCCGTGACGCAGTATCTGTCCACGATGCCGTGGCAGGAACAGATCAAGGTCTACCGCGAGATCTACCGCGAGCGCCGCGACGCCATGCTCACCTCGCTGCGCGACCTCATGCCCCCCGGCACCAGCTGGACCCACCCGACCGGTGGCCTCTTCGTGTGGGCGACGCTGCCCGAGGGTCTCGACTCCAAGGCGATGATGCCGCGCGCGATCGCCGCGCGGGTGGCGTACGTGCCCGGCACCGGTTTCTACGCCGACGGCACGGGCCGCAACAACATGCGGCTCAACTTCTCGTTCTCGTCGCCCGAACGCATCCGCGAGGGCATCCGTCGGCTGTCCGGGGTGATGGAACAAGAGCTGGCGATGCGCGCGGTCTTCGGCCCGTCCGCCGGCGGCTCGCACGCGCGTCGCCGGGGCACGGCCGCCGCGGATGCCCCTGGCCCCGACTTGGCATGATCTCTTCCATGGGTACGGGTGACGATGTGCGCGTGATGGTCCTGGCCGGCGGCCTCTCCTACGAGCGGGACGTGTCGCTGCGCTCCGGCCGCCGCGTCCTCGACGCGCTGCGCGCCGCCGGCCTGAGCGCCGAGATGCGCGACGCCGACGTGACCCTGCTGCCGTCGCTGCAGGAAGACCCGCCCGACGCGGTCGTGATTGCCCTGCACGGCGCCACGGGGGAGGACGGCTCGCTGCGGGGCGTGCTCGACCTGTGCGGTGTTCCCTACGTGGGCTGTGACGCCCGAGCGGCCCGCCTGGCGTGGGACAAGCCGTCGGCCAAGTCGATGCTGCGCGAGGCCGGCATCCCGACGCCGGACTGGGTGGCGCTGCCGCACGACCGCTTCTCGGAACTGGGTGCGGTGGCCGTGCTCGACCGCATCGTCGATCGGCTCGGCCTGCCGTTGATGGTCAAGCCGGCCCAGGGCGGCTCCGGCCTGGGCGCCGCCGTGGTCCGCGAGGAAAGCGCACTGCCGCCGGCAATGGTCGGGTGCTTCGCGTACGACTCCACGGCACTCGTCGAGAAGTTCGTCCCCGGCATGGACGTAGCGGTCTCGATCGTCGATCTGGGCAGCGGCCCTCAGACCCTGCCCATCGTCGAGATCGTCCCGCGCGACGGTGTCTACGACTACGCGGCCCGCTACACGGCCGGCCTCACCACGTGGCACACGCCGGCCCGGTTGTCGCCCGAGGTGGCGGCGCGAGTGTCGGAGACCGCGCTGGCCGCCCACAAGGCCCTCGGCCTACGCGACCTGTCCCGCGTCGACCTGATCGTGCCCGAGGACGGTTCGCCCCAGGTGTTGGGCATCAACGTGTCGCCCGGCATGACCGAGACGTCGCTGCTGCCCTTGGCCGTGCAGGCCGCCGGCCAAGACCTGGGGCACATCCTCAAGACGCTGGTCGACCGGGCCGTCGCCCGCTCCGCCGACTGAGTCTCACACGCGGGCGAGAGCGCCGAGCCAGCCATCCAGCCCATCGGCGAGCGCAAGCATCCGCTCGCGGGTCGCCGCGATCTCGGCCTGCCCGAGTTCCTCCCCGGCGCGGTGGTCCGCGTTGTAGTCGAGCCAGCCGCCCGCCGCCGCCACCCAACCGCCGAACACCCACGGCTCGGCCGCAACAACCAGACCCGTCCGCCGGCTGTACGCGATGATCGCCTCGACGAACGTGCATCGGGATTCGTGGCCGTCCCGGTCCGACCAGTCGAGGGCCAGAGCCACCACTTCGTGGACGGCGCCTATTGGTCCGGCTGCGTCCCAGTCCAGCGCGAGCAGTTTTCCGTCATCGCGCACAAGCGCGTTCTTCCGGTCGAGGTCGCGGTGGCTGTCCACCATCAGCATCCGGTTGGGCACCGGCCTTACTCGCTCACCCAGGCGGGCAAGTGCTCCGCCCCACCGCGAGCCATCCCACCCCGAACCGTCGGACCCCGAACCATCCCACGCCGAGCCATCGCGCCCCGAGCCATCGCGCCCCGAGCCATCGGACCCCGAGCCATCGCGCCCCGAGCCATCGCGCCCCGAGCCATCGCGCCGCGAGCCGGAGGCCGCCTCCCATCGAGGATCACCGGCCGCGTGGATGCTCGCCAGGAGTTCCGCGCCCTGTGCAGCCGGTCCGGCAGCCGCCTGCCCGTCCACCCACCGGTGCGCTCGAAAGAGCTCCCCCTCCACCCGGACCAGAGCCCGCCCGGTACCCGGCTCCGCGATCGGCTCAGGCATCGCAACCCCGGCGGCCCATGCCCGCCGCTCCACACGGAAGGCGCCCTCGACGTTCCCGACGAACTGCGGCAGTCCGGCGTTGACGACCATCCGCTTGACCGCGAACTCGCCGAGCGCAGTCGCCACCCGCCACATCTCGTTGGACAGTCCGCCGGCAACCTTCACGGGCTCGGCAGTCAGTGCACCCAGTCCGAACCGCTCCACAACTTGCTCGAGCCTCATCGACAGATCCTGACGCCTCGGCCTTCCCCGCACCACCAATTTGGCGCTCGCCGCACTGAGGCTCTTACCGAGTTCGTCGCTGGCGCGGGTCGCTGCTCCACAACCGCATCAACTCACCGTCCCCGGGCCGCACCTGTTCAAGCACCCCTCGTCCACCCGCGAGCGCCAGTGACCAGAGGTGCCAGCGATGTCCACCGCACGCACCGCACGCACCGGCAAACCATCGACGCACGATCCCCCAGGGGAACCGAATGCACCGCCTAACCGGCAGTAGGCGCAGACTGAGCTGTGCTTGCGCTCCGCGAACGGTGGGACGCAGATCGCATCGCGTTCGAGCTCGGCTCGGCACTCGGATGCGCGCGAATATTTAGCTGGCCGCGGAGGTCATTGCCCTTGCCTTTAACCGGCATCCGGGCGCGCGAACATAGAGCAGGCTGCGGACCACATCGCGCTCAGCCGATATCCGGGCGCACAACAGATAGCCGAAGAGACCGCGCCGCGTTCGCGCTGTGCCGACTCGGCACGCGCACCAAGCGCCACGGCCCACTTGCGAATGCTTTAGCGATGCACCACCTTGCGTGGCAGCGGGATCTCCTCGAACTCCGACCCGCGTCGCCGTTGCTTGTGCCGCGCGACCAACTGCCCGTTCGCCCCAATCGAGCGCTAGGGCCGACCAGCTCCAGTATGGGCGAGTATCACGGGCCGACCGCGTCTGAGTGTCGCGCTCTACCCGCGCCCGGGCAGCCCTAGGTTCCTGCGTATCCGGCGTCAGCATGTCCGGCCGTCGGCACGTCCTGTGCCCGAGTTTCTCGGTGTCCGGGTGGCCGAGTGTCTCGGCTTCCCAGTGCCGGAGAGTCCCGGAGTCACGAAGTGACCGGGGGCCGCGTCTCCCGGGGGCCGCGTCTCCCGGGGGCCGCGTCTCCCGGGGGCCGCGTCTCCCGGGGGCCGCGTCTCCCGGGGGCCGCGT
>NZ_JAHWFK010000095.1 GCF_019710575.1 Paractinoplanes polyasparticus
CTCCCGGGGGCCGGGTGTCACGGTCGCCGGGTGTCAGTTTCTCCTGGTATCACCAAGTCACCGTGTCCGGACTTCCCGGTGTCCGGACTTCCCGGTGTCCGGACTTCCCGGTGTCCGGGCCTCCCGGTGTCCGGGCCTCCCGGTGTCCGGGCCTCCCGGTGTCCGGGCCTCCCGGTGTCCGGGCCTCCCGGTGTCAGCCGTCACGGCAGCAGGGCAGCAGGGCGGCAGCGACTAAGTGTTGGTGATGCGGGAAGACGCAGTTGCCGAGGAGTCCGGCGTCGGAATACCGGTCCGCTGGGTCGGGATGTAGTCGTCGTCTCGAATGTTTCCGTCTCGACCCTGTGCGTCGTCCAGTGCGGCTGAGCGCGCTTCATCGCCATTTGACCATCTGGTCGCAGTAGCTGGGCTCGCTGCATCGACGACTGGGCGCGCTGACCCCGGGTTTGGGTATGCACTGCTAGAGGTTCGATCCCCGACGCCGGCGACTGGGAGCGTGCCAGCGGGGGATTCGTGCCTGCCATCTGCGGCCGAGTCCGCGGCGAGAAGCTCGTCAGCCGGTGCATCGGATCGGGTACCGGCGGAGGCGATGGTGGAGGGCGATTGCCACTGAATGTGCGGCGGCTCGGCAAGCGCGGTGCCGCCGAAGTCCGCCAGCCACGCCGCGACCAGAGCCAAGTTTTCGCGCCACTGCTGCTCGGGGATCGCAGGCAGAATGTCGTCCCACAGAGTCAAGAAAGTGCCGCGCAGCTGTAGCCGGCCGTGCGGGCGCGCGAGGAACCACATGTGCAGATGGGCCGAGCCATCGCCCCAACGATTCACGTGAACCCGAGCAACGCCATCGAGCGAACGAATTGCGCGCTCAAGTCGAACCGTCATGACACCCAGCTCGGCCGCAAGGAGGTTGGGCAGGTCGCCGATGTCGAGGTGCGATCGGCACTCAAGGATGAGCACCATCGGCAGTCCGGTAGGCCGGTCCATCGCCCGCACCCGCCAGCGCTCACTGATCCAGATGTAAGCCTCATCGGGCGTGTTACAGGCGACGCAGTCAGCCGCATCTTCACCGCTACGCGGCGGCTCGACGTCAACGGGAGCGGCCAGCGGCTTGACCCTCATATCGCCCTCGAACGGAAACGACGGCCAGCGCGTGAAGTCGGGCAGCGGGGGGATGTTGTCGGCCACGACGCGAACCTTAGCCCAGCCAGGACCCCCTGTCCCGAGTCAATTTCGCGGCAACTGAGCCATCCACGAAACCGGTCTCCACACTCTGACCGGCGTAGACCACGGTCACCGTCTGTGGACGCCCCCACACACCAAAAGTTATCCACAGAAGTTATCCACAGGCCCACCAGTTTCACGTGAAACACGACGTCGCAGCCCTGCACTGCCTGTGGATACCGCAGCCAACCCCCAACGCCACATCAACGCCGTTTCACGTGAAACACCACTACCAGGTTTCTCAACAGCCGTTACCCACAACCTGTGGATAACTTCCTGCCCCGCATCCAGCCCACGCCATCCACCTCCATGTCCTTCCCCTGCCATTACCACCCCCACCATCAGGTGACAGCCGCCAAGGCCACGCCTACGCCACTCCAACGACGGCTCAGACCGCGGCCGTGACCTGAGTTCGACGAGCCGTCAATGCGATCGAGCACATGACGAGTCGCCCGAACGCCGGCGCTCCTTAACGACCGTGAAGTAGCGGCCGACTGTAAGGCCGCCACCTACAGCTCCGGTCCCGTCCAGGCCATCGCTGATGGACAAGACTTAGGCAACGGCCCCGTCCTCACAGCACCAGCGATCGAATATCCACCCAGCTTCGTAGCCACCGACTCGGGACGCTCGATCATGGCCAGGGATTGATGGCAGCGCTCGTCTCACACGTAGCTCTGACGCGGCCCTAACGACGTCACACCGTTGGCCGGACCCCAACGTCACCACGCCGACCGATCCGGCCACGTCATCGACCACAGCGCCGACGTCGACACCCGGCACCAGCACCGGGCAGCAGGAGGAGATCGGTTCCCGTTCTCCACTCGCGGAGCAAGCGCGCTTGAACGGGACGCGCCACCAAGGTTTGGGGCCAGCCGAAGTTCCAATGCTTCGATAGCGCCGCATCGGTCTCAGTCGATGACGAAGGCCGATCCGCCGGCGCCTCAGATGAATCTGATTGCCAACCGCGCCAACTGGCTGCGCTTCTCGTCCCCACTTCCAAGGAAGGAGTCAGAAGAAGCTCAAACTGTCCACGTACGCGACCGAGAGCCTTTATCAGCATCGCAAGCCGCGACGGCCCGCCGACCGCGACCGACCTCGAGGCAGAGGTGCGTCAGCGGAACGACCAAATGGCACGGGAGTTCGAGCCCCGGGTAGCTCTCGGGGGACGCGCCGCTGACCGGGGGTGCCGGCAAACGAAGCGGCAGGATGGCGTGACGGCACCAGAGTCGATCGGCGCAGCCGCAGAAGGACGTCAGTGCTTGGCACCGAGTGGAAGCGGTATAGGCGCTCGCCGGCGAAGCTGTCACGGACGCGGCGGCAAGGCGTAGCGGTGCCGTATGGGAATGCGTGAGCGCCATGGACTGTAGGACGGTGTGGGAACAAGACTGGGTAGACGACGCTCCAACCGTGCAGTGGAAAGATGGCGGAGCGGCGGTCGACAGCAGCGGCGACATCCCTTTAGGTTCGAGCAGGCGATAGCTCGGAAGCCGCCGATCCAGGCCTTGATCAGCTACCTACCGGCGATGGCGTCGCAGCCGTGGTGATGATGGTGGGTGGTGGTCGCGTCGGCGTCGGCGTCGGCGTCGGCGTCGGCGTCGGCGTCGGCGTCGGCGTCGGCGTCGGCGTCGGCGTCGGCTTAAGTTAACGGGGACGGAACTGTCACCTCCACTGCGGGACAGGTTCTCCATAGTCCACAGCACTGAGCGAGGACAGCCGATGGCGGCAGCAGTGGCAGCAGTGGCAGCAGGGCCCAGCGACGGCAAGGCAACGCCGACAGCGACAGCGGTGGCGACAGCGGTGGCGACAGCGGTGGCGACAGCGGTGGCGACAGCGGTGGCGACAGCGGTGGCGACTGGTCTACTGCCTGCCGTGCCTGCTGCTCCTCATCGCCGGCGCCACCCGGTGTAGGGGCCAGCAAGCAGCGGTGCCGGCGGCAACGGCAGCGACAGAGGTTTCGGCCTGCTTCTTCTGATGGGCAGTTCCCACCGTCCGCAGCGTTGCGCGAGGGCGGCCCGCCACGGTGGTGGTGTCGGTGAAAGGCGGGCGCCAAGCTTCAGCGAGACGACTTCCCGGACAGCGCACATACGACGATGTCGCTTTAACTTTCACGGCGGCAGCTGCCTGGTGTCGCGCTCGCAGGGCGTTTGGGGGTACCGGCGCCGAACGCCTCACAACGTATCGGCGAGTGCCGCCGACCACTCTGCCAGTCGAGTCGATCGCGATCGCGATAGAAGTTGTCGTACATGGCGAGCGTTGGAGCTCCGGATCACGATGCGCTACGCATCTCCATCCGGATTGCTTTCCGGCCGACGTCACCGATCGCAGTGTTAGTTCATCGGGCGGTGGTGGACCGTTGATCAAGCGACCACGATGGTCGCGGCAACCACGCCGATGGACCAGATGACTTAGTGGAAGCGGGGGATCTTGAACTCCGGGTGGGCCACGCCAGTCCTGTCGGCACTCCGAAGCCGGTTTAGCGGGCAGTCTCTCTGATGGCCGGCCCCTGCAGGGCAAGGGCGAATTGGCGCATGTGTTCGGGCTTCGCTCGCCTGACTGGTCATGTGGTCGACGCGGAAACGGCACCGCATTGCGCGGCATGCCTCACTTCGACCGGGCTTCCTCCCAACGGTATGAGAGGCGCGGGGCGAGCGTTCAGTCAGAAGGCCGAGGCGGCTTGTCTCCAGCAGCGCGACCCGGATGTCGACAGGACGGCCTTGACGTCTGCGAAACGTCGCCCGTCGGCATGATTCCTCGGTGGCGTCCTTAGCCGGTTTGGCTCTGATGACGGTCAACTCTGCAGTCCGACGGGGCTTCGGCCATGAGCTCGTTGACTTGGCGAACTGGAGTCTCGGACAGGACATGGCGACTGACCGAGCTTGTTTCGAGGTCGGCGTTGGGGCGATTCGCTGGGTGCGATACGGCTCGAGAGGTCGTCCCGCCGGGTAACTGATGGCTCGCTGCACGGTCCGTCGGCCACCGGGTCGAGGAGTAGATGACCGCGAGGAGGTGCCAGCGCTGGCCTATCGCTGTGCGTTGCTGGAGAAGCCAACCGAGCTGCTAAGCCGCCGAGCGAGGAGCGGCTCTGATCATGGGCTCGTCAGGTCGACGCCAGGTCTCTGGGCTCTATTCAATGGCCAGACAGGGTGGAAGTCGCCGAACGCGCGTGGACTAACCACAACAGCGGATAGTGCACCCCAGCGGCTTGCGTTAGACCGCCGCGGCGAAGGCCGCGGGCCGCTAGCCCGCGTTCAGCCATAGCTGCTGACAGCTATCTGAGCGGTCGGTGCCTGCGCGCCGTTTCACGTGAAACGGCTCCCAGCTCCCAGCTCCCAGCTCCCAGCTCCCAGCTCCCAGCTCCCAGCTCCCAGCTCCCAGCTCCCAGCTCCCAGCTCCCA
>NZ_JAHWFK010000096.1 GCF_019710575.1 Paractinoplanes polyasparticus
CAGGACCCGAAGTCAGTGGGAGGGTGGGTCACACCCCGGCGGGAGGTGCTCACCAACATCCTCTCTGTGGGCGGGGGTCAGGGTGGCGCACCAGCAAGATCCACGCCGCGAATCCGCTCGGGCATGATCCAGGTGGGCGCGGCGACTCGTCTTAACGTGGGCGCTCTAGGCTCGGCGGCATGACGCGCATCCTGCTGGTCTCGGGCAGCACCCGCGAGGATTCCCTGCACACCGCTGCCCTGCGCACCGCCGCCTGGTACGCGCCCGACGACATCAACGCCGGCCTGTTCGAGGGCCTGCGCAACGTGCCCGCGTACGTCCCGGGCGAACCGGAACCGCACGACACCGTCGTGCTGCTGCGGCACCAGGTTCGGATTGCCGACGCCGTGCTGATCAGCACTCCGGAGTACGCCGGCTCGATCCCGGGCGCGCTCAAGAACCTGCTCGACTGGCTGATCGAGGACGACCTGCTCGCCGGCAAGCCGGTCGCCTGGTTGTCGGTGGCTCACGCGAACGAGGACGACGGGGCCCGCGCCACCCTCGAGACCGTTTTAGATCATGCCAGCGCCAAGATTCTCCGGGCCGCCTGCATCCGGCTCCCGATCGACCCGGCGGCCGTTGATCACCACGGCCTGGTCACCGACCCCCGCTTGCATCAGGCTCTGCTGGACGCCTTGCAGGGGCTGGCCCGGCTGCTCGCCCTCACCCAGGCCCCGCCGCGCCCGGCCTGGCAGCACTACTCGAGCGTCTTCCCGGTGATCGAGCGCCGCGACGCACCGGGCTGGACGAACCGCTGACCCGGCCCGCGGCCCCCCGTGTCGTTCGCTCGAATGGACGGGAGAATGAGCGGCGACGGGGGAGGATGGCAACGATGCGATCTCTGGATGCGACCGACGCGCGCATTCTGCTGGCCCTGGACGCCGACCCCGACGCCACCGTGGTCGCGCTGGCCGAGCGGCTCTCCATGTCGCGCAACACCGTGCAGGCCCGCCTGCGGCGCATGCGTGACTCGGGCGCCCTGGGGGCCTACTCGCGCCGGGTCGAGCCGGCCGCGCTCGGCTATCCGCTGATGGCGTTCATGACGTTGTCGCTGAGCCAGCGCCAGGGCGACCTGGCCGCCCAGCAGATCGTCCGGATCCCCGAGGTGGTCGAGATCCTGGCCACCACCGGCGACGGCGACCTTCTGGTCCGCATCGTCGCCAAGGACACGGCCGACCTCTACCGGATCACCAACCTGGTCGTGTCCGCGCCGGGCGTCGTCCGCACGTCGACGTCGATCGTGCTGCACGAGGTCGCTCCGCACAGCGTCGACGGCCTGCTGCGCCGCCATACTTCGACCCCGGAGTAGTTACGCTCTGTTATCGGTGGCGTAAAGGCATTACGCTGATCTGCGGTTGTTCGCGATTGCGCACTTGATCGTTTGATCAATGAGGGCGCAATCCCGGCGATCGTTCCGGGTGGACGATCCACAGAGCCTGGACCAGGGGTAATACGCACGGTGTCTAGTACTCGCAGTCATGAACACTTTGTTGGGCCGAGGGACGAATCCTCGCCGTCGATTGCAAGTTGCACACCAAAACGGGCACTCGGCACGTCCGGTAGATGAATTGGCACATTCAATCGGACCCTACGCATTGTCGTAACGAGGTCACGCTTCGTACAGTGATGGTCAACAATCATCGATCAAGATGAGTGCGACAAGCGGGCCGACCTGGCGGCGGCCTGCGGGGGAGCCGACATGCTTATCAAAGTCATCGACCGGATCACCGACCAAGCCGTCCACGAAACAATGTGGACCATGTACCGGGATGCTTTCGAAGAGCTGAACCACCTGGCTGTGCAGCGGCACCTGATGACCCGCGACGAGTTCGACGCGGTAATGGCGGACACCCGGGTCGACAAGTATCTCGCCCTCGATGACGACGGCACGATCTGCGGCGTGGCCACGTACACGAACGATCTCGATGCGGTGCCCCTGATCGCACCGCAATACTTCGAGCGGCACTGGCCGGAGCAGTACAACGCTCGCAAGATCTGGTACATCGGCTTTGTCGCGGTCAGCCCGCACGCGCAGGGCCGGGAGGCGTTCGGCCAGCTCGTGGAGCAGATGTACATGGTGGCGTCGGCCCAGAACGGCCTGGTCTGCCTGGACATCTGCAACCACAACGACGAGGTGCGGCGGATGTCCCGGGTGTTCCGGATGATGGTGAGCCGGCTCAGCGACAACATGAAGTTCACCCGCATCGACCAGCAGTCGTACTGGCTGTACGAGTTCCCCGCGGCAGCCTGAGCCCGAAGACCCCCGCACACAGCGCGGCAGGCCGTCCCGAGAGGTGACGGTCTGCCGCGGAGCTGGGGGGAAACCTTCAGGTCATAGGCGACCTCCACATCGTTCCAACGTGTGTTCCTTTCCTTCCCTCGCGGTGGGGGAACCGGCGTGGGAAAGCTCAGTAGGGATAACCGCTGCGGGCGCCCACCGGATCGGCGTGCAGGGCCCGCAGCATTGAGCTATCGGGGACGACATTCACCCGCCCCTCGGTGCCGCGGCCGATTGCCGCGTACACCTCGGGTCGCGCGGCCCGCATGATCAGTGCCCAGACGAAGCCGACCAGGGCGATGGTGAGATAGAGCGCCGGAATCAGCCACTGGAACGGCGAGTTCCCGTCGACCTGCAACAGTTCGCCGAATCCGATGCACGTCGCGGCCAGGACGATGGTGAGCAGCAGGAAGGCCGTCGCCGGTGCGACGTACGCCTTCCAGAAGCTCTCGCCGCGCCTGTTCCTCATGAAGAACGCCAGGACCGCGGCCGAGGCCGCCCACATGAGGATCAGCACCCCGAGACCGCCGATCGTGGTGAGCCACGCGAAGACGAAGACCAGCGGGTCGGAGCCGACGAGGGCGTACAGGCTGAGCACGATGATCGCCAGCACGCTCTGCGTGATCGAGCCGAGCAGCGGAGCGCCCGTACGGGGGTGGGTGCGCCCCCACGCGGCCGGCAGCACGCCTTCGCGCCCGAGGGCGAACTGGTAGCGCGACACCGCGGCGTGGAACGCCAGCAGGGCGGCGAACACGCTCGTCAGGAACAGGACGTAGCCGATGTCGACCAGGAAGCCCGGCAGGTGTGGCCCGACGAGCGTGAACACGAGGTCGGTCTCGTGCTGGGCGGCTCTGGCGGCGATCTGATCGGGCCCCGTGCTGACCGACATTGCCCAGGCCGAGAGGGCGCACAGCACGCCGGCCAGGATCACCGCGATGTGGGTGGCCCGGGCGATCGTACGCTTGGGGTCCTTGGCCTCTTCGGAGAGCACGACCGTGGCCTCGAAGCCGACGAAGCCCGCGATCGCCAGCACCAGCAGGATGCCGACCACCGGGGTGGCCAGCGGCGCCGGCGAGAACTGCGAGAAGGTGACGTGACCGTCGGCCGGGTTGCTGATCATCACGAGGTCGTAAATGATCACGATGGCGATCTCGAGAACGAGCAGGACCGCCAGGACCTTGCCGCTCAGGTCGACCCAGAGCAGGCCGAGGATCGCGACCGCGAACCACGCCGCTATTGCGCAGGCGTACCAGGGCACGGTGAAGCCGAACGCCGCGAGGATGCCGCTGGCGACCGAGCCGAACAACCCGAACAGGCCGATCTGCATGAGTGAATAGGCGGGCAGCGCGACGAACGCCGCGCCCACACCGATGACCCGGCCCAGACCATGACTGATGTACGAGTAGAAGGCGCCGGTGTTGACGATGTGCCGGCTCATGGCGACGAAGCCGACGGTGAACAGGGACAGCAGACCCGCCGTCACGAGGTAGGCGATCGGCACCGCCGTGCTGCCGATGATCGCGTAGATCGTCGTGATCGAACCGATGATCACGGTGAGCGGCGCCGCGCCCGCCACGCCGAAGAACACCACCGAAGGTACGCCGAGCCTGTTCTTGGCCAGCGCCTTCGAGACGATGTCCGGCTCTGCGGGTTCCATACGTGACACGAGCATCCTTCCGGCCCAATGATCAGAGTTGTTGCGCCCGAGATGGTGGCGCCCCGTGCCGCTCACCTGCGGCCGACTGTCACGACCGAGCCCACGGAGGCCTCGGTGTACTCGACGAGCTCCCGAAGGTCTGACGGGAGCGACCCCACGGCGCTGGGCAGCGACTGGAAAGCGTGCCGGTGTGCCTCGAAGTCGTAGAGAACGTGCCGGGTCAGCCCGGTGGCAGCCACCAGGCCGATCAGCACCCTGTCACTGATGTTCATGCCGATGCCGCGAACCAGCAGATTGGCCAGCCGGGCGGGCGCCCAGGCGGCGGCGTTGCGCTGTGCGGCGCTGTTCGGCATATAGAGGGTCTCGGTGGCCGAGAACATGCGCCGCCGGGTGACCGGCTCGACCGCTCCCAGCCGGGAGAGTCGTTCCCCGACTCTGATCGCCGCGTCCTGCGAGAGGAAGGCCAGCCACACCCGGACGTCCCGGTGTTGCGGCTGTGCGATCAGGAGGTCGAGAATGTCGTGCGCGAGCGCGTCCGTGGGAGGATGCCGGTCGAGGATGAGGAGATCTCCGTCCGAGATCCCGATCCGTCCTTCGAGGATCAGCTCGCCGAGCAGTGCGGCGGCCAGGCCCAGGCCGGTCGCACGTGGATGGAGTCGGGACCGGCCGGTGCGGTCCTCGTGTGCGATCAGGAAATACTGGTCAGCCAACACGCCGCCACGCCCCTTACGACAACGTCTGGTTCTTCGGTCAGATCTGCCAGTGCCATCGTGGCCGCGATGATCACTGTGGGTACAAAACGTTGTGACTCGATGTCCGCGCATCATGTACCCGGCCGAAGGGCCAATACAAGAAGGCTAGTACTTTTTGTTTGGTGCGCCGTGTTTGGATCATGGAGGCCTAACCCGTACTATCGGTCTCATCAGGACCGAGGGAGTCCAGGTGTCCGTTGATGAAGGGCCAACCCTGCGCCGTCGCCGTCTGGGCGCGGAACTCAAGCGGTGCCGTGAGGCCGCGGGGCTGACGCAAGAGAACGTCTCGAGGCATTTCGAGTGGCACGCTGCCAAGGTCACGCGCATCGAGACCGCGCGTGTTGCGGTGACGCCACGTGACGTCAAAGATCTCCTGACGCTGTACGGCGTGGGCGATCAGGACTATCGGGAGGCGCTGGTCGAACTGGCCAGGCTGTCCCGCGAGCGAACATGGTGGACGGACTACCGGGACATCATGCGTCCCGGCAACTTCATCGGGCTGGAAGCGGCGGCCGCCGGCATGCGGGCCTGGGAACCGATCATCGTGCCGGGGCTCCTGCAGACCGAGGCGTACATGCGGGCGCTGATCCGCACCGGCCGGTCGAACGAGTCCTCCCAGCAGACGGACCGCCGCGTCAATCTGCGTCTCACCCGGCAGGGCCGGCTGCGCGGCGAGCGGCCACTCGAACTCACCGCCATCATCGACGAATCGGTGGTGCGGCGGGTGGTGGGCGGTGACGAAGTGATGAACGAACAGCTTCGGCACCTGGTCGAGGTCGGCCAATTGCCGAATGTGCTGATGCAGATTCTGCCGTTCAGCGCTGGTGAGCATACGTTCCTGGGCGGTTCGGCCGCGCTATTGGAATTTCGGGAGACCACCCATTTGGATGTTGTCTATCTTGAAGGTCTTGCGGGAGACTACTACGAGGAGCAACCCTCCGAGGTTGACCGTTACCGGCAAGAGTTCGAGCGTTTGAGCGCCCGGGCGCTGGATGCCCGAATGACCATC
Source organism: Paractinoplanes polyasparticus (assembly GCF_019710575.1). Taxonomy (GTDB): domain Bacteria; phylum Actinomycetota; class Actinomycetes; order Mycobacteriales; family Micromonosporaceae; genus Actinoplanes; species Actinoplanes polyasparticus. The sequence goes on from NZ_JAHWFK010000096.1 coordinate 5,736, forward strand.
AAGATGATCGAGAGCCTGCTCGTCGCGTAGTGCCCTCGAGAAAGACAACCGCATACGAAGGGGGGTGCTTGAGTTGCTCACGCACCAGCCAAATGCTGCAGTTCTCACCGCTGCGGTCTGGAAGAAGGCCAGCCGCAGCAACGGCAACGGCGGTAGCAACTGTGTCGAGGTGGCTTTCCTCGACCAGGGCGTCGCCGTCCGGGACAGCAAGGACCGCTCCGGTCCTGCGCTGATGTTCACTCCGGCGGAGTGGACGGCCTTCGTGGACTCGGCCAAGGATGGCGAATTCGACCTCCATTCCTGATAGCCGAGCCTACCGATAGGCACGCACCGATGGGAAGTGCCTACGCAAAGTCAACTTCTCCGGTGTGAGTTCTACCGGGTGCCGTGGCTCTGCTCACCAAGTGTCGCGGCACCCGTACTCTGAATAACATTTCCGCGCCGTTTCGGGGGCGCGGAATTTTTCGTGCCCGTCACCCTATTCGGTGAATGTTCGGGGCGCGGACAAATTCCGTTCGATGCGTCGTTGCCGGGCGATGCGCGGTCGGTGGTTCGCGGCCGGCGTTCGCGGTTCGTGGGAAAAGGCGGAAATGCCGCACAGCCCGGGCTGTGCGGCATTTCGCTGTGGATAACTCGGTCGGTGTGCCGGTGATGTGCGTAGGGTGAGCGCCTGTTTCCCTTGGGTGGGCGGGGGAGGCGGTGGCACCCCGGAAGATCAGCCCGAAAGGTCAGCGTCAGCCGCGGCCGAAGTTCTGGGTCCAGTACGGGGTGCCGCTGGACGTGCGGACGAGGCCCACGCCGACGGCCGTGCTGGCGCAGTTGAGGATGTTCTTGCGGTGCCCGGCGCTGTTCATCCAGGCGGTGACGACCTGCTGCGGGGTCTTGTAGCCGTAGGCGATGTTCTCGGCCGCGGCGTCCCGCTTCGGGTAGCCGGCCCGCACCTCGCGGGTGACGAAGTTGCTGCCGTCCGAGCCGGTGTGGTCGAAGAAGCGGTTCTTCACCATGTCCGTGCTGTGCGCACGGGCGGAGGCGATCAGGCGGTCGTCGATCCGGAGGGCCTTGCAGCCGCGGGCGGAGCGCTCGGCGTTGGTCAGCTTGACGACCTCGGTCTCGTACGCGACCTGGTCGACGGCAACCGCGGGCTTCTTCGGGGTACCGGCGGTGGCGGCCGCGAAAGCGGGGGCGCCGACCATGGTCGGTACGGCGATCAGAGCGGCGGTGACGACGGCGCGGCGGACGAAACGCTTCAAGGTGTGCCCTCTCGTTCGGTGTCTGTCACCGGTACCGATCGGGGCACGCGCGATGAGATGAAGAAGGGGAACCGGAAGGCAACGCGAGGCAACGCAGCCGCTACCGGAAGCGGTGAAATGTCCGATTCGAAGGGGTAGGCGGGGCCGGCGCGGATGCGCCGGCCCCGCAGGTTCGCCGAGGAACTAGACGGTCAGGGTCCAGGTGTTGATGTAGCCGGTGTCGCGGGCGTACGTGTCCTGCACCCGCAGCTGCCAGGCGCCGTTCGCGGTCTCGCTCGACAGGTTCTTCGTGTACGTCGTGTTGACGTTGTCGGCGCTGTCCGAGGTCGAGGTCGCCTTGAGGTTGTAGACCGTTCCGTCCGGAGCCACCAGGTCCACCCGCAGGTCACCGCGGTACGTGTGGGCGATGTTGACCGCGATCGTCGAGGTCGCCGAGGCGGCACGGGCGCAGCCGCTGATCGTGACGCTGCTGTTCACCGCGGCGCCCGCGTCCGGGATCGTCACGTCGGTGGCGTTGGTGCCCGAGCAGCCGGTCGTGGGCGGCGGGGTGGTGGTGGGCGGCGGGGTGGTGCCTCCGCCCGTGCACGTCGGGTCGGCCGTCTGGGCCGGCACGTTCACCGCGTCCCAGGCCGCCTTGACGGTGTTGAACTCGGTGCAGCTGTTCGGGAAGAGGTTCTTGGCCGCGGTCAGCGTCCACGTGCGGTACTTCAGGTACGACGAGCTGGACGTCTTGATCAGCATCGCGTTGTACATGATCTTCATGGCGTTCTGGATGCCGAGGCCCGTGATCGCGCCCGAGCCGCTGCACCGGGTGCTGGCGGGCTGCCCGTTGGTGGGGTTGGTGCCCTCGGCCATCAGGTAGAACCAGTGGTTGCCGGGGCCGGCCGCCGCGTGCACCTCGGAGCCGGGGGTGCTGCTCGAGTAGCAGTTGCTGTCACCCGCGAGCGACGGGTTGTACATGTACCGGATCGGGCCGCTGCCGACCAGGTTGACCTCCTCGCCGACCTGGTAGTCGGGGGCGTCGTTGGGGTTGTTGATGAACCACTCGGTCGCCGCGCCGATGGTGTCGGCGACGAACTCCTGGGTGCCGGCGCGCGAGATGCCGCCGGGGGTGGTGTCGTCGATGCCGTGAGCCAGCTCGTGACCGACCACGTCGGCCGAGGCGATCCACTGGTTGGCGGTGTTCTTGCCGATCTGGATCTGGGTGCCGTCGTAGTACGCGTTCTGGTCGTTCAGGCCGACCCGGATCGGCCACGCGCCGCCGCTGCCGTTAGGGCCGTTGCGGCCCAGCCACGACGAGAGCATCGCGTACTGCTTCTGCGCCACGTAGAAGGCGTCGACGCAGCCCGTCTCCTTGTTCGTGCCGGTGCCATTGCCCCACACGTTGTCCGAGCCGCTGAACGTCGTGTTGTTGGCGGCGTCCTGACAGCGGATCGCGGTGTGGCTCGGGTCCTGCAGCGTGTAGGTCGAACCCGACTGGGTGGTGTCGATCGCGACGGTCCCGTTGATCCAGCCGGTGCCCGTGCCGGCGGCCTCGGTGACGTGCTCGGTGGTGCGCAGCACCTTTCCGGTGGCGGCATCGACGGCGACGGTCAGGCGGCTGGCGCCCTCGGCGCCGGTGCCGGCGACCGTGGTCTCCCAGGCCAGCGCGGCAGCCTGACCTTCCTCGGCGAGCACGACGAGGTTCGTACCCTCGACGTCCTTCACCGTCTTGAGCTGAGCCCGGGCAGTCGTGGCCGCGGCGGCACTCGTGATCTTGGCGGCCGTGGAGAGCTCACCGATGGGACTGCTCTGCGCGACCGAGGTGGCCTTGGTCCGGCCGGCCGCGTCGGTCACCACGACGAAGTCGCCGCCGCGGACCGGAAGGCCGTTGTAGGTGCGCTCGTAGGGCACGTAGTTCAGGCCCGACGACTGGATGACCTTCTTGCGCAGGAAGGTCTCGTTCGAGCCGGCGTGCAGGATCGAGGGACGGCTCGCGACCAGGGCGTCGGCCTTGTTCGCGGCCAGCGTCGCGGCGGCTGCGGGATCCTGCGGCGCCGCGGTGGCGGGCCCGGTGACCGCGACCATGGCGCCGGCGGCCGCGGTTCCGGCGGCCAGCGCGATGATCAGAGGGGTTCGACGTTTCACGCAGGTGCTCCTTTCCCGTCCCGGGGGTGGGGACGGGCTCAAGTCACATCGGAGGACATTCGACCTTCGTCGGAAGACTTGAGGAGACGCTAGGCATCGATGGGCGTCACCGAATCAGGGAAAACCCTTGCGCCTTCGCGCAGGCCGGGCATGATTCAACAGGGTGAACGTGCATTCACGTTCGCACTGTGTAATCTGATGAGTTCGTAAAGTGACATGCTCTCCTCTGGCAGGGCCCCCTCCGGTCAGGCATCATGACCGGACAGCGTCCCTTCAGGAGTGTGTGATGACCTCACAACTCGAGCTCGCGGCCCGTACCGCGTTCGCCCAGGTGCTCACGGCCTGGCGGACCCGTCGTGGCCTCAGCAAGAAGCAGCTCGCCGCGTCGATGGGCTACCACCCGTCCTACATCAGCCACGTGGAGAGCCTGCGCCACCACCCGACCTTCGAGTTCGCCTGCCGCGCCGAGGCGGTCCTGGCGAGCGGGGGTGAGATCATTTCCCGGTACGACCAGTGCCGGCAGGCCGCCGGCGAGCCCGCGCCGGTCCAGGTCGTCCGCAGCGACTACGAGCCCAGCCCGATGCTGCCGGCCACCCTGGTCATCGAGGAGGAGAACGCCACCCTCACGTACGCCGACGGGTGGTATTTCTCGCGGGTCGAGCGCGTCGTCCGCAACGTGGGGGACAGGCCCGTCACGTGCTACCCGGTGCGCGTCGACGTCGACCGCTTCCCCGACCAGCCCGGCGTCTCCCGGCAGCTCTACCACGAGAGCCCGCTGCAGCTCTCCGACCTCGACTTCCAGGCCTCCGTGGGCGATGACCGCCCGGAGCCCATGGAGGTGCGGGTGACGCGGTCCTCCGACGCGTACCTGAAAATGGTCCTGGTCTTCGGCAACGCGAGGGCGCGGTTCCCGCTCTATCCGGGCGAGCGCACGCGCGTGACCTACTCGTACCGGGTGCCGGCCAACCTGTGGGGCCAGTGGTTCCAGCGCGACATTCGCTTCCCGACCCGGGCGCTGACGATGTCGCTGCGGCTGCCGGCCTCGATGGGCGCCGAGGTGAGTGCCGAGAGCCTTTCGTACGCGGGGATCAAGGGCTTCTCGCCGACCGAGTCGCCCGGTGAGAACGGCACGGTCGTCTACACGCTGCGCCTGCGCGAACTGCTGCTGACCAGCCAGATCCGGTTGCGCTGGCGGTTCGACGAGCCGGCGCCCAGCGGATGGGCCGACCTGGCCGCCTGACGCCTCCCGGCTCGGCGGTCTCGCGTGGCCGTCAGATGGTGTGCCGGGCGGGTGGTTTGTGGCCTCGTACGGCCCAGGCGGACGCGGTCAGCGGGATCGTTCCGTCCGGGGCCGTCGGCAGGGTCGCGCGCAGGCGTTCGCGGATCCCGGCCTGCTCGGCGGTGGTGAGCGTGGCCAGGTAGGCCGGGGCCGCGCCCTGCCCGCCCAGGAAGGGCTGCCAGAAGTCGTCGAAGCCGGTGAAGACGGTCGGGATCTCGATCGCACGCGTGACGACGTCGTCCAGACCCGCCACGCTCCACGCGTCGCGCAGGGCAGGCTCGCGGCAGATCGGGAAGCGCGGCCCCTCGTCCTTGTCGGCGGCGGCCGGGACGACCTCGGCCGCCGCGTCCCAGAAGTGGCGCATCATGCGCATTCCGGCTCCGTAATCCCAGACGTATGAAGCCACGGTCGCTCCCGGGCCGGCCACGCGCACGAATTCGGCGACCGCTCGCTCCGGCCGCGGGACGAAGTTGAGCGCCAGCCCGCTGACCACGGCATCGACGCCCCCGCCGCGCAGCGGAAGGGCCGCCGCGTCCCCCACCACCCGGTTCGCCGGCGCTGTTTGCAGAAAGCCCCGGGACGGATCAATGCCGATCACCGCGGCCGGAGCCGCAGCGCCAAGGATCGCGCTGGTCAGCGCCCCGGTGCCGCAGCCGGCATCCACCCAACGGGCCCCGGCGGGCACCCCCAGCCAGCGAACGAACTCGGCGGCGATCCGGCGGCTCCAACGGCCGACATAAGCCTCGTAGGCGTCGCCGAGCTCCCAGACATCTGAGGTCATGCGCCGACTCTGCCCCACCCGGCCCACGGAATCGAACCCTGATCGCTCGTTGGATCTTGCTGGGTGCCACCGCCTCCCCCACCCACAGAGAGGATGTTGGTGAGCACCTCCCGCCGGGGTGTGACCCACCCTCCCACTGACTTCGGGTCCTGCATGGG
>NZ_JAHWFK010000097.1 GCF_019710575.1 Paractinoplanes polyasparticus
GAAATGATCGATCAAGGGCTGTCCTCATGATCAACCGGGGTCGATACCCCCAGCCAAACGTTAAAACTCAAGCTAGGTGATCCTGCGGCGGGCCGCGACGGCCTGGCTGATCCGCCAGTAGCGGATGGGAGCCAGGCGGGCCAGCAGGTCGGCGCCCTTCGCGACGCCGCCGATGACCAGCCGCGGCCGGCGGTCGTGCACCGCCGCCACGATCTGTCTCGCCGCCTCCTCGGCCGGCATGGTCAGCGCCCGCTCGGCGAAGCGCCGCGCCTGCTCGGCCTGCCGGCCGTCCGGGTCGCCGCCACTGACCCGGGCGTTGGCCGCGATGTTGGTGCGGATGCCGCCCGGGTGCACGACGGTGACGCCGACGCCCAGCGGCTCGACCTCGTGGCGCAGCGCGTCGGTGAATCCCCGCACGGCGAACTTGCTGGTCGCGTAGGCCACCTGGCCGGCCGGCGCGATCAGCCCGAACAGGCTCGACACGTTGACCACGTGGGCGCCCGGCCGGGCCAGCAACTGCGGCAGGAACGCCTTGGTCAGCCGCACCACGGCCAGCAGGTTGACCTCGAGCAGCCACTCGAGGTCGGCCAGCGAGTTCTGCTCGAACGTGCCCATCAGCGTGACGCCGGCGTTGTTGACCAGCAGGTCGACGCCGCCGTGACGGCCGGCGACCGCCGCCGCCAGGTCGAGCCGGTCACCGCCGTCACTCAGATCGACCTCGTACGTCGTCACCTCTTGCGCACCGAGGTCGCGAGCCAGCGCGGCCACGCGGGCCAGCCCCTCGACGTCGCGGTCGACCAGCGCGAGCACCGCGCGCCGCCGGGCCAGCTCGAGGGCCAGAGCCGCGCCGATGCCGCTGGCGGCCCCCGTGAGCAGGCACGTCCGTCCGGCGAAGGGGAAGTGCCGTGCGGCGTCAGCCCGATCACTCATCGGTCCATTATCCGGGCCCGGCCCATAAACTGCGGCCCATGACCGCGCCACGCTCCGTCGCTCCGACCGTTGCCTCGCAGGCCGTGCTGGCCCCGCTCACCGACGCCGCGATCTTCCTCGTGGCGACCGTCCGCCCCGGCGGCGAGCAGGCCGTGCGCGACCTGCTCGAAGACATGAGCGGGCTGCAACGCACGGTCGGCTTCCGGCTGCCCGCGGCCCAGCTCTCCTGCGTCACCGGCATCGGCTCCGACCTGTGGGACAGGCTCTTCGCCGGCCCCCGCCCGGCCGAGCTGCACCGCTTCCGCGCCTGGAAGGGCCCCAAGCACACCGCGCCGTCGACCCCGGGTGACCTGCTCTTCCACATCCGGGCCGGGCAGATGGACGTCTGCTTCGAGCTGGCCGCCAAGATCGGCGAGCGGCTGCGCGGGGTGGGCGACATCGTGGACGAGACGCACGGCTTCAAGTACTTCGACGAGCGCGACCTGCTGGGCTTCGTCGACGGCACAGAGAACCCGAGCGGCGCCAAGGCGAGGAACGCGGTGGTGATCGGCGACGAGGACGAGGCCTTCGCCGGCGGCAGCTACGTGATGGTGCAGAAATACGTCCACGACCTCGAGGCCTGGAACGCCCTCAAGGTCGAGGACCAGGAGGCCGCGATCGGGCGCCGCAAGCTCGACAACGTCGAGATCCCCGATGAGGACAAGGCGCCCAACTCGCACGTCGCCCTCAACGTCATCGAGGACGCGGACGGCAACGAGCTCAAGATCCTGCGGGACAACATGCCGTTCGGCTCGGTCAAGGAGGGCGAGTTCGGCACGTACTACATCGCGTACGCCGCCACTCCCGACGTGCCCGAGCTGATGCTGCGACGCATGTTCCTCGGCGAGCCGTACGGCACGTACGACCGCATCCTCGACTTCTCGACCGCCCGCACGGGGTCGCTGTTCTACGTGCCGACCGCCGACTTCCTCGACGACCTGCCCTCAGCCCATGATCCGGGTCAGGTCGGCCAGGGTGTTCAGGCGTAGGTCGCCGTCGAGCCCGCGCAGGGCGGCGGTGTGGGCTCCCGCGGCCCGGCCGGCAGCCAGGCCGACCTCGGCGTCCTCGACCACCAGGCAGTCCGCCGGGTCGACGCCGAGCAGCTCGGCCGCACGCAGGTAGCCCTCGGGGTCGGGCTTGCCGGCCGCGATGTCGTCGGTAGTCACCAGCACCGGCGCGGTGATGCCGGCCGCCGCCAGCCGGGCCTTGGCCAGCCGGCTGTCGGCGCTGGTGACCACGGCCCATGGCAGGCCCCGCAGCGTGAGGTGCACGAGCAGGTCGTGGGCGCCCGGTGTGGCCGTGACGTCGGAGAGGTCGTCGTACTGCAGCTCGAGCTGGCGGGCCGAGGCCACGACCATGGCCCCCTCGTCGAGGTGGGGCAGCAGCTTGCGGACGGTGGTCGCGCTGGGGCTGCCGTGGGCCATCTCGTACGCCTGCTCGCCGTCGACGCCGTACTCCGAGGCCCAGGCGAGCCACGAGCGCAGCACGGCCCCGTCCGAGTCGACCAGGGTGCCGTCCATGTCGAAGAGCACGGCCCGCACCCGGCTGACGTCGAACTGGTCCGACTTGATTTCCGGCACCTGAACCTCCACGCACATAGTCCCGGCAGCCATTGTCCCTGGTGTCCCGGCAGCGACCCGGGGAGGACGGCACGACGCGGCAGGGCGGTGGGGCGGCGACGAGTGGGAGCTGACCCGCCGGGGGTGGCCCGCCGCCGCGAGGCGCGGGCTACCCCCGTACGAAATCAGGGAGTGCGCTTGCGGGGCGTGCCCCGCCGAGCTGTTGTGGCAGGCGCCGGCGTCTCGGCCGCCGTGGCGGTCTTGCGCGGCGCGCGCGTGCGGGGAGTCGCGGCGGCCGACGATGCGGCGTTCGCGGCTGTCCGGCGGGCAGCGGTGGCCCGGGCAGTGTTCGAAGTGGCGGGGGGAGCTGTCTCGACGGGCGCCGGGGGAGCTGTCTCGGCGGGCGCCGGCGGGACGACGGCCGGCAACGCGGGGCTGACCGGCGCTACGGCCGGCGACTCGGACGCGGACGCCCGGTCCCGCTCCTTCTCGCGCTGGATCAAGTCGTCGAGCAGACTCTTGCCGTACTTCTCCTCCAGCGCGGAGGCCTTGCTCTGAGCCTTGCCGGCCCGGGTCACGGCCTTGCGGTGCGCCTTCTCCAGGCGGTCCTTGTCGCGGGCCTGGGTCTTGAGCGCGCGCTTCAGCCTCCTGGCCTCCGCCTCGGCGTTACGCAGCGCCTGCTTCTGCTGCGTGGTCAGGTCGGCGTTGGTCCGGAGCCGGTTCTCGAGCTCGGTGACGGTTGTCCTCGTCCGTTCGGCGGCGGCGTGCGCGGCGGCGGACTGCTCCCTGCGGCGGTCGAGCTGCTTGCTGGTCACGGCCTCTCCTTTCCTCCCTCTGGCCCTACCCCGGCAGCGGGACGGCAATCGTCAGGAGGACGTGTCCGGCACCGCCGCGGGTGCGGACTTGCGCGCGCGACGGCGGCGGATGTGCCGGACGTGCAGCGCCACGTAACCCGCAACGGCGAGCACGACAGCCGTGATGGCCCACCACTGATAGCGGTGAGCGTGCTCGAAGATCTTGACCAGATGAGTGCCGAGCAGGAACGCGATGGTCGTCCAGAAGGCTACCCACAGGGCGGCGCCGATGGCGTTGTAGATCAGGAATGTGCGCCACGGCATGGCGGTGATCCCGGCGATGACCCCGTTGAACTGGCGCAGACCGTCGATGAACCGGGCCACCAGCACGACCCGGCCGCCCCGGCGGGCGAAGAAACCCTCGGCCCGGGCCAGCCGTTCGGGTGTCAGGAACACGTACCGGCCCCAGCGCAGGGCCACCTTGCGACCGCCGCGCACCCCGATCCAGTAGCCGATGTTGTCGCCCAGCACGGCCGCGACGAACGCGATGGCCGCCACGGCGAAGATGTTCATCCGGCCGGCGCCCGCGTAGACGGCCGCGGCAACCATGATCGTCTGGCCGGGCGCGGGTACCCCGAAGCTCTCGACGCCGATCATGCCCCCGACGGCGAGATAACCCCAACGATCGAGAATCGGGGCCACGCCCTGCAGGAATCCGGGAAGATCAGCTTGAGGTGGCATCGCGTCAACGGTAACCGGGGCCGTACGGGCGCGACGTGTGGAGTCGCTACTGCGGTTGGTCCTTCGTGCGGTGCAGCAGCCAGTTGACGCCGTCCGTGTGAATCAGCGCGTACCGGTGTGACCCCTCCCGCCCGTGCAAGGTGAAGACGAACCGCTTGTCGTTGCGGTCCTCCTCCTGCCACCAGCCGATGTCCGCGATCGACTTGTCCGCGTCGGTGTACGTGAGGTGGCCCAGGTCGTGATCGGGTACAGCTACGGCCAGCCGGTTGCGAGCCGGGTCGGTCGGCAGCCCCCGTGGCACGGCCCACGACCGCAGCACGCCGTCCTCCTCGAGCCGCAGGTCGAAGTGCGGCCGCGGCTTGCGGTGGTCATGCAGCACGAAGGCGGGCTCCACCCCGCCGACGCTACCTTCTGCCAGAGTGTGCCGATGGCATCGCGATCGGCACCCGCGCTCACCGCCCTGGCCGTCGGCACGTTCGCGCTCGGCATGACCGAATTCGTCATCACCGGCCTGCTGCCGCCGATCGCTGCCGATCTGTCCGTGTCGATCCCCACGGCGGGGCTTCTGATCAGCGGGTACGCCCTGAGCGTGGTGATCGGCGGCCCGCTGCTGACCGCCTCGGTCGCCCGCCGGGCCCGCAAACCGGTGCTGATCGGCCTCCTCGGGTTCTTCGTCGCCGGCAACCTGATCTCGGCCGTGGCCCCCGGCTTCGCCGCCATGATGACCGGCCGCGTCGTCGCCGCGCTGTGCCACGGCGCGTTCATCGGCATCGCCACGATCACGGCGGCCGACCTCGTCCGTCCCGAGCGCCGCAGCAGCGCGATCGCCGCGATGCTCAGCGGCATCACCGTCGCCAACGTGGCCGGCGTGCCCCTGGGCACCCTGCTCGGCCAGCAGTTGGGCTGGCGGGCCACGTTCTGGGCGATGGCCCTGCTCGGCGTGGTGGCCGCCCTGGCGACGGCCGCCTTCGTCCCCGCCACGGGGTCCGGCGATCAGCCCAGCGCCCGGTGGGGCGCCTTCCGCAGCCCCGTCGTCTGGCTCGCGCTGGGCATGACCGCGCTCGCCTTCGGCGCGGTCTACGCGCCCTTCACGTACGTGGCGCCGCTGATGACCGACGTGGCCGGGTTCAGCCCGGGGGCGCTGCCCTGGCTGCTCGTGCTGTTCGGCCTCGGGCTCGTGCTGGGCAACGTGATCGGCGCCCGGGCGGCCGACCGCCATCTCATGCCGACGATCATCGTGGCGTCGACGGCCATGCTGATCATTCTGGTCGTCTTCGCCTGGGCCGCGCACTCGCCGGCGCCGGCCGCCGTGACCCTCTTCGCGCTGGGCGTGGCCGCGTACGCCACCGTGCCCGGCCTGACCACCCGCGTGATCGCCGCGGCCGACGGCGACAACCTCGTCGTCTCGGCCGCCGCCGTCTCCGCCTTCAACCTCGGCAACGCCGCCGGCGCCTACCTGGGCGGCCGGGCCATCGCCGCCGGTTGGGGGTACGACTCGACGCCGCTGGTCGGTGCGGCCATGGAACTGGGCGCGCTCGGACTGGCGGCGGCCCTGCTCCTGGCGGGTCGGATGTCTACCCGGACGAGTGACAAGAGCCGTTCAGCCGAGGTTTTCTAGGCCGCGGCTTGCTTGGCTCGGCAGTCATGTCTGTCGTGACACCAGCCCGGCGCCGGATCGCTGTCGGCGCGCTGATCGCCGCCGTGGTCGTGGCCGCGTCGTCGTTCGCGCTGAAGCGGGCCGACGCCGCCGCCTGGACGACCGTGCAGCCGGGCGCCTTCACCGGCGAGGCCTTCGACGCCTGTACCGCCCCGACCAGTGCGGCCATGACGGCGTGGCGGGCGAAATCGCCGTACCGGGCCATCGGCATCTACATCGGCGGCGTCAACCGGGGATGCGCCCAGCCGCAGCTGAGCGCGGCCTGGGTCAAGCAGCAGGTGCAGGCCGGCTGGAAGCTGCTGCCGCTGTACGTCGGACCGCAGGCGACCTGCACGACGATCGGCGGCGGCCGCCGGCTCATCGACAACGCGCACGCCGAGACCCAGGGCCGGATCACCGCGTCCGATGCCGTCGCGCAGGCCACCAGACTCGGGCTCGCCCGCGAGAGCGTGCTCATCTACGACATGGAGTCGTACCGCACGAACGACCCGGCGTGCCGTCGCGGCGTGCTCGCCTTCATGAACGGCTGGACCGCCCGGCTGCACGACAACGGCTACTTCTCGGGTTTCTACTCCAGTGTGTCGTCGGGCGTGGCCGACCAGGTCGCGAACTACTCCACCCCCGGCTACACCCGCCCCGACTACCTCGACTTCGCCCGCTGGGACCTGGTGTCCACGGTCACCGACCGGGCCATCCCGGCAACCGCGTGGCCCGGAAAGCGCCGCATGAAGCAGTGGCGGGGCGGCCACAAGGAAACGTACGGCGGCGTCACGATCAACATCGACAACGACTACGTCGACTTCGCACCCCTCCCGAAAACCAGGGCAGCCGACTTCTCCGGCAACGGCTGGTCCGACGTCCTCGGCCGCTCCCCGACCGGCGTCCTGTCGGCCTTCCACGGCAACGGCTCCCTGATCGACAACAACCAGCGCCGCACCCTGGCCGACATCCGCGCGACGAACGCCGTGGTCCGCATCGGCGACCTCAACCGCGACGGCCGCGAAGACGTGATAACCCGCCAGACCAACGGCGACCTCTGGTTCCACCCCGGCACAGGCACCACCCTGGGCGCCGGCAAGCGCCTCACCCGGGGCTGGCAGACCATGCGCGAGATCACCGGAATCGGCGACCTCACCGGCGACGGCCGCCCCGACCTGCTGGCCGTCTCCCGAGGCCACAACCTCTACCTGTACGCCGGTCAGCCCGGCCCCAAGCTGTCCGGAGCCAAACTCGTAGGCAGCGGCTGGTCCGGCCGCACCGACCTGGCCGCCGCCGGCGACTTCAACCGTGACGGCTTCCCCGACCTGGCCGCCCGCGACACCGACGGCCGCCTCCACCTGTGGCCCGGCCGCAAGGGCGGCTTCACCGGTGCCCGTCTGCCCCTCAACGCCCCCGCCACCGACCTACGCGACCTGATCGGAGTCGGCGACTTCGACCGCGACGGCTTCCCCGACCTGGCCGCAGTCCAGAAGTCCACGGGCGATCTGGTTCTGCTGGCCGGCATGGGTAGCGCGGTCCGTCCGCCGTTCCGGCTGGCTGCGGGCTATGGGGGGATCGCGCCGTTGGCTTGATCGGGGTGGCGACGAGCCTGGGGTGTCGTGGTCTGGGCGGCCTTCGGGTGTCGTGGTTTTGGGGCGTGCGGCCGGTTGTGGTGGGTGGGTGGTTTGGGGCTTGCCAGGTGGCGCGCGTCGTGGTTCTGGGAGGTGCGGCCGGTTGTGGTGGGTGGGTGGTTTCGGGCTTGCCAGGCGGCGTGGCGTCGTGGTTCTGGGAGGTGCGGCCGGTTGTGGTGGGTGGGTGGTTTCGGGCTTGCCAGGCGGCGTGGCGTCGTGG
>NZ_JAHWFK010000098.1 GCF_019710575.1 Paractinoplanes polyasparticus
TTCTGAGAGGTGCGGCCAGTCGCGGTGATGGGGTGCGTTTTCTAATGCGAGAATGGAGCCCTCCTGTGAACCGTCTATTTTCGGTCTCCATTCCGAGGCTTAGATTGGTTCTTGATTGCGCTTGCAAGTCTTATCCAGCCCTCTCCAGGATTCTCCTTATGTATTCGCCGGTGGGTCTGGGCATCGCCCGGCGATTTATTGTTTCGGGGCACACAGGCACACAGGCACACAGGCACACAGGCACACAGGCACACAGGCACACAGGCACACAGGCACACAGGCACACAGGCAC
>NZ_JAHWFK010000099.1 GCF_019710575.1 Paractinoplanes polyasparticus
ACAGGCAGGCAGGCAGGCAGGCAGGCAGGCAGGCAGGCGGTTACGCCGGCCTGCCTGCCTGGCCTTGTGTGGGTCGCAGCCGATGCGGACTCTCTCCGGTTTCTCCGAAACCAGGTTTCCCTTCTAGTAATCGCTATGTGGCCCCTCGCGCCCAGACTGCAAGTGGATCAATTCGAAGGCTATCTTTACGGTCCGGGGCATTGACTGGAAGATACCTCAAATTGGCATGATCGACTTGTCGTCGGGTGAGTTTTTCTGCCGACGGTGCGAGACAATATAGATATGCGGCAGCTACAGTTTTTCAGCACGGTAGAGCTGGCGAAGATGCGTGACCGAACCAAGCGTCGAAACTATTCTCCCGGGAACGATGAGTTCCGCCGGGAACACGAGCAGCACCGCGCCTGGGGTTTGCAGCAACGACACGCCGCCAAGCTGAGCCGTATACGCCGTGCCGCCGCCGCGTCCGAGCCGAGGAACAAGCTCGAGCCCCGTTCCACCGCTATGCCGGCAGTCCATCAACCCACACCTACATCCACACCCACACCTACATCCGCGCCCACACCTACATCCGCGCCCGCGCCCGCGCCGACTTTCCGCCCCGTGCCGGCGCCCGCGCCGACTTTCGCCCCGTGCCCGGGCCGACTTCCGTGCCTTTGCCTGCGCCCGCGTCGACTTCCGTGCCTTTGCCTGCGCCCGTGCCGTGCTTGCGTCGACTTCCGTCCGACGCCGACTTCCGCACCCGCGCCCGTACCGGCATCCGCCCTCGCTCCGCGCCCGTGCCCGCATCCGCGCCAGCACCAGCACCAGCGCCCGCGCCGCCTCTGGTCAAACCGGGCGCTGCCCCCGCTCTATCGGCCGACGCCGTCGATTTCGGCATCAGCCCGACCTGGCACGCCGTCGCAAGTAGGCGACAGAATCCAATCAAGCCGGGCTCCTCCGGATCGGCGGCGTGGGGCTCACGCAGACCCAGACGGTTGGAGTCACGCCGCGTCGAACGCAGACCAATCGAGGCGCCTTCCGCCCAGCAAGCAATCCAACCGTTTCTGGCCTTGTGGCGGCCGTACTTCTCTCCAGCGCGTTGTTGCTCGTCCGGCGGAGCACCCTGGCGGCTTGTCTGTGCGGCCGGTGGTGTGGTCTCGGATGCTGGGCTGGCTGGCATTGCGGTGATGCGTCCCTCGATCACGAGTTCGGCCGCTCGACGAACAGGCCGGGCGGCTAGGTCGCGTGGCCGGTGGTCTCTTTCGAGCGCGCCGTCGAACGTCCGGCGGAGCATCACGGTCGGCTTGCTGCGTGGCCGGTGGTATCGGGTGCGGTTTGCCGGCCTGGCCGGCGATGCGGCGATACGGCGATGCGGCGATGCGGCGATGCCGCGATGCCGCGATGCCCAGCCCGTCACGTTGCTCGATCACGCGGTCGCCCTCGACGAACACCCCGGCTGGCTTGGCCGTGCGGCTCCTGGTGTCTTTCGATCGTGGCGTCGATCGTCCGGCCGAGCACCGCGGTCGGCTTGGCTGCGCGAACGCTGTCGCATCCTTCGGGTGTGGTGTGCCCGCCTGGCTGGCAAACCGCATCTACTCAAGCGCGATAGTGCCCCTGGCATGCAGTCGGCTACCCGGCTCCGCAGCGGGGCATTTCGCGACGCCGGAATGCGATCCCGCCAGTGGGCTCGACGATTGCCACCTCGAAAGCAACACGTCCACCCGCCAGCCCAAGAGCCAGATCGCCGTTCCGCGATCAGCTGCGCCGCGCGCGACAGGCCCGATGGCAGTGACCGGGATCCGCGAGCCAGGACGGACCGGCAGAGCCCCGGCGCTGCCTCGACAGCGGTCGTGCGGACGCCGAACGGTCCCTGGCGAGTGCCGCGAAGTTGAGCGGGCCGACATGCACCGGGTGTCGTACAAACAGCGCCATCTGTCGCGTCCCCGGTGGCGGCCATGCCGGACGCTGTGGCGGAGTTGGACAACGCCGATGGGCAGCGCCTCGGCATCGACCTGTTCCGCAAGCGTCGACCCGGGCGCGACCCACCGCCCTATTGGCCTCGGTAGCGCGACCGGTGGAAACACTCGTGGCCGGCCCGAACCGGGCCGGCCACGAACGACTGGGTGTTGTTACAGGGTGTCGGCGGCGAGCTGGCCGCGCAGCTTGGTGAGGGCCTTGGTCAGCAAGCGGCTCACGTGCATCTGGCTGATGCCGATCTGGTCGGCGATCTGCGACTGGGTCAGGTTGCCGTAGAAGCGCAGCGTGAGGATCTTCTGCTCGCGCTCGTCCAGGG